>NZ_LMUG01000091.1:47092-202327 GCF_009766125.1 Acidisoma sp. S159 | reverse complement strand
TGACGGTATCCTCCCGCCATCTCCAGAATCACAATGCGCCGAGCCGAAGCAAGCAATTAATGGGTCCTGACCCTAGATGGTTGGCGCAGTGACGGTGAAGGGCGGCGCTCTGGTAGAGATGAATTTCGTGGGGTATCTGCCCCAGCCGCAATCGGCCGGAAAAAGCAACTACGCGAATTTCTTCGGTTCGGGAGCCTCGCTGGGCGCCAGCAGCGTTATCTATGATGGGTCGTCGCTACAGGATTCATCCGTTTCGCCCAACGCATCCCTCTGGATTTTCTCCAATAGTAGCGTAAGCGTGCCGGGCTCGTACAACGCGGTCTACGATGGCACCTTCGGTGACACGGTCACCACAGGCGCCGACAATCAGATGACGTTCCTGCAGGACAATGGTGTGGGGAATGGCACTGTCCTAAACCTCACGTTTGGCAGCAATACAATCTTCGCTGCCGGTGCCGACACCATCAACACCGGCAGCGCCTCTACCTTGATCTTTGCGGGTCGCAACGACGTCAATGTCCACGGCGGCAGCGGCTCCATGTATTTCGTTGGCGGCTCGGGCGCCGTTTCCATCCTCGGTGGTTCCGGGCCGACGACCCTTTTTGGCTCGTACAGCGCCAACACCTTGCTCGAGGCTGGCAGCGGGCAGAACGTGCTTATCGCGGGCGCTGGGCCCGAAAATACGACACTCGTTGGCGGCAGCGGTTCGACTTGGGAATTCGCCAACGGTTCTGGCCCCGTCACGATGTACGCCGGCAATTCTTCCGGCTCCGGCGCTTCCCCCGCTATCTCGATCTTGGTCGGCGTGACTGGCACCGGCCCCGAATTGATGAAGACTGGCAGCGGGAACGCGCTTATCGGCCTGAACGCCGCTGCTGACACGGTTATAGGCGGCTCCGGCGCGTCCACGGTTCTGGGAGGCATCGGCGACGACGTCTATGCTTTCGTCAAAAATCAGACAGAGGGAACCGAAGTCATCCTCGGCTTCAAGGTGGGCAAAGACGCCCTGGTCTTCAGCCCTGGCTACGGCGACAAGCCAGTGGCAAGCGAGACCATCGAGAAAGTGGCGGGCTACGGGACTTCCGACGTCATTCAGCTGACCGACGGAACGACCATTACTCTTATCGGCGTCTCGCATAAGATCGAGACCTAACGCTCTCGCTTCTCCGTTCCTGTTCCTCTGTCATTGAAAGGCCCGCCCAGTGCGGGCCTTTTTTTGCGCGAGAACTGCGTTTGATCTGTGAAGCGGTCGTAGTCCTGAGGCACCTCTGCTCAGTGTTAGGGGCAACTAACGAAAAGCACATGCCGTCCCGCTACATCTGTCAGGCCTGCTGAAGTCGCCATTTGCGGCGAGACGGAGAGAGGGGCGAATGAAGTTAAGCGATCTGTCCGCGGACCGGCGCCGTAGTGTTGTGGATGTTGAAGGCCGGCCCGGCGTCGTGGCACTGGTGCCAGCACCGTTACCGCGTCAAGTTTCGGTGGCGAATGTCCTGCTTCCACTGGAACAGGCGATTTCGGCCCTTGCCATGCTGCGGCTGACGGCCGATGGATTCCCGCTCGCGCGCTCCGCAGAGTTCGTTCTCGGCCGCAGCGAGGCCATAGCTTCCGCCCATTTCGCCCATGAGGATTGCGATCTGGTCAGCCTTCTTGCCTATGAGGCATCTGAGGAGGAGGAACTGCCTGCGGCGAAGCTGCGCCAGGCGGTTAACTGTATCAAAGCGCTGCAATTCGGCATGGGCCAGACCAGCGGTGGCTTTGCCGTCACGCTGTCCTTCCTGCGGGATGCCCACCGCATTGCCACCGGATCGGCCGCCGTCAACGGGATCCCCGGCGAGCTTCGCAGCCGTCAGACATGGATCGGCGGCCACCGCATCGAGGTCGCGCGGTTTGTGCCGCCACCGGCCTCACGGCTGGAACAATGCCTCGCCGACGTCGAGGAGTTCGTCGCCGCGCCGAAGTCAATGCCGCTGATCCTGCAAATCGCTCTGCTCGTCGCACAAGTCGAGGGCATTGCGCCATTCGAGTTCGGCAACGGCATTGTCAGCCGGCTGATCCCCTCATTGATGAGCGCCGGCGCGGGCTATCCGCCGCTCTTCATGTCCGGCTTTCTCTACGAGAACAGACAGGAATACGAGGAAGCGATCGCTGCGGTGCATCTTCGCAATGACTGGGACCGCTGGCTCTCCTTCTTTTTGGATGGCGTGGCGGCCGCCGCGAACCACACGATTAGCACGATCCAGGCGATGGCGCGGCTGCATGCAAAATGGGAAGGCAAGCTCGCTTTTCTCCGCTCCGACTCGCGTGCCAGGGACGTTGCCGGGCTCGCCTTCGGCAATCCCGTCATGACGGTCGGTGGGATCCAGCGGCAACTTGGCGTTTCGTTCCAAACAGCCAATTCGGCCGTCGTCGCGTTGGGCAAGATCGGCATCCTCAGCAGCTTCAACGGAAACCGGCGCGGGCGGGTCTTTGTCGCCGACGATATGCTCCAGCTGCTCGGCTCCGAGCGGAAGCAGGAAGCGTCACTGGTCACCGCCTGACGCCATGCGGGCCGTGCCGGCGGGCGCGGCCCTAGTCCTGTCCAGCCCCGCCGTGGACTTCAGATCACCGCGGGGCTGGCTTTGGGTGCCCTTGAAGAAGGCGCCGTTTTGCGAAGCGCCGAAACGGCCAGCAGAAGCCAGCCGGCCATCAGCAAGAAGCCGCCGGTCGGGGCGACGGCCGACAGCCGAAGCTTCGCGAGCGCCAGGGCGTAGACCGCGCTGCAAAACAGCGGTGTGCCCAACGCGAAGGCCAGTCCCGCAAGCGGGAGCAGGCGCCCCGTTGCACCCTGACCACGCAATAGCGCACCGCAAGCGATCAGCGCGAGCGCGTGCCACATCTGCATCTCGATCGCTGTGTGGACCAGAATGAGATCGCCGGCGGATAGGCGTTGGGGCAGGGCATGCGCGGCCAGCGCCGCGAGGATCACACCCAGCAAGCCGTAAAGGGCTCCGATCCCGATCCAGGCACGATCCATTCTCTGTATCCTCGCGTGATCGTCCTATGCGCCGCGCCGCTTGCCGGGGCGCGCCCCTGCCGCTATATGCCGCCGCTCGGCCGGAGTGTAGCTCAGCCTGGTAGAGCACTGTGTTCGGGACGCAGGGGCCGGAGGTTCGAATCCTCTCACTCCGACCAAAAATCTCAACGGCCCGGCAGTCATCTTCAAACAGTGACCGCTGGGCCGAGCGAACCCTTTGGCGGACGATCTTTCTGAGGGCGCGGCTCCGTCCATGTTTCGCGGGCGGCCTGATGCGTCTTAGCCGCGCTCGGTTCCGCTGCTAGAATGACCTTTGCGTCTGACAGCCGGAGGGTATTGCCCCGCCATGACCACTACTCACGCCCGCATCGCATCCGTCACGGACCGCATTCGTACGCGGAGCGCCGCGTCCCGGGCCGCCTATCTTGTCCGAACGCGCAAGGCCGCGGAAGCACATCCGGCGCGGTCAGGGCTGTCCTGCGCCAATCTCGCCCATGCCTATGCCCCGATGTCGGCGGGTGACAAGCTGCGCCTCGCCAATGGCAGCGCGCCGAATATCGGGATCATCACCTCCTATAACGACATGCTCTCGGCCCATCAGCCCTATGAGCACTACCCGGAGCTTATCCGGCGCGGCGCGAAAGAGGCGGGCGGCGTCGCGCAGGTGGCGGGCGGCGTGCCCGCGATGTGCGACGGCGTGACGCAGGGCAATCCGGGCATGGAAATGTCGCTGTTTTCCCGCGACGTGATTGCCATGAGCACGGCGATCGGGCTGTCACACAACGTCTATGACGCGGCGCTCATGCTGGGCATCTGCGACAAGATCGTGCCGGGACTGGTGATCGGCGCGCTACAATTCGGCCATCTGCCGACGATCTTCGTGCCTGCTGGCCCGATGACCTCAGGCATCTCGAATGCCGAGAAAGCGAAAGTCCGTCAGCAATATGCGATGGGCGAAGTCGGCCGGGAGGCGCTGCTCGATTCCGAGATGAGGGCCTATCACGGGCCCGGCACCTGCACCTTCTACGGTACCGCGAATTCCAATCAGATGCTGATGGAGGTCATGGGCCTACATTTGCCGGGTGCGGCCTTCGTACATCCCAATACGCCGCTGCGCGACGCGCTCACCGCGCATGCCGCGAAGCGCGTGCTGGAGATCTCGGCGCGGGGCAACCAGTACATCCCGATCGCCGAGGTGGTCGATGAACGCGCGGTGGTCAATGGCATCGTGGCTTTGATGGCAACGGGCGGCTCGACGAACCACACGATTCACCTTGTGGCGATGGCGCGTGCCGCTGGCATCCATATCACCTGGGACGATTTCGACGAGATCTCGGCCGCGACCCCGCTGCTGGCGCGTGTCTATCCCAATGGCAAGGCCGACGTGAACCACTTCCACGCCGCGGGCGGTATGGCGCTGCTCATCGGAGAGCTGCTCGACGCTGGGCTGCTACATGAGGACGTGACCACGGTCGCCGGCCGGGGTCTGTCGCATTACCGCACGGAGCCGGTGCTGGAGGATGGCGCGCTGGTCTGGCGCGATGGCGTGAAGGAAAGCGCCGACCCGGCGGTGGTGACTTCGGTGGCGAAGCCGTTTTCGCCCGATGGCGGGCTGCGGCTGATGCAGGGCAATCTTGGCCGTGGTGTCATTAAGGTGTCCGCCGTCACGCCGGAGCATCGGCGGGTGCGGGCGCCGGCGATCGTCTTCGACACGCAGGAGGCGGTGGTGGCGGCGCATAAGCGCGGCGAGCTGCAGCGGAATTTCGTCTGTGTCGTCCGGCATCAAGGGCCGCGGGCGAACGGCATGCCCGAACTCCATCGCCTGACGCCGGTGCTCGGCGCTTTGCAGGACCAGGGCTTCCATGTGGCGCTGGTGACGGATGGGCGGATGTCTGGCGCCTCCGGCAAGGTGCCGATGGTCATCCACCTGTGCCCCGAGGTCATGATGGGCGGCCCGGTCGGCCGGTTGCGCAACGGCGACATGGTGCTGCTGGATGCGGAGGCCGGCCAGTTGAATGCCGAAGTCGCCGCCGGCGAATGGGCGGCTCGCCGGTTGCCCGATTTCCCCGAGGATAGTCTGGCCGAGAGTTTGGGGCGCGACCTCTTCCAGGGCTTGCGGTCCCGGGCGGCGACGGCCGAGGAAGGCGCCTGGAGCTTCGCGGCTTAGCGATAGAATGATCTATTACTGAACCGGGACCAAAAGATCCGTCATGGCATGCGAAGGCATGCCATCCACGCCTTGCCTTGGTTGCGCAAGCAAAAGCGTGGATGCCCGGCCTTCGCCGAGTATGACGGGGTGGAATGAGCACGGCTCAAACCAGAGGCATTCTGCTCCACCGAACAGTCTCAGCCCGGGGGCACCCAGGTTCCGCCTTGGCGGTTCGACTCCAGCGCAGCCCGCACGAAGCGCATTCCGGCGGCGCCTTCCTCGACTGAGGCAACCAGAAGTGACTGCGGAGGCGGAGCGTGGCCTTCGTCGCGCGCCGCGATCTGGTCGGCGACATCTGTGTAGAGCTGGGCGAAAGCCTCGAAATAGCCTTCGGGATGTCCGGCGGGTCCGTGCGGGATATAGGGTGCGGGGACACCAACCACTCCGGGGCCGGCGCGGGTCAAGCGCTGCGGCGGCTCGCCGAAGCGGGTGAAGATCAGCTCGTTGGGCTGTTCCTGTTGCCAGTCCAGCCCGGCTTTCTCGCCATAGATGCGTAAGCGGATACCGTTGTCGTTGCCGGGCGCCACCTGGCTCGCCCAGATCATGCCGCGCGCGCCATCGGCATAGCGTAGGAGCAGGTGGACGTTGTCGTCCAGCTGGCGGCCTGGCCCGAAGCTCGTGAGATCGGCGCAGATTGCTTCCGGTGTGATGCCGCTCGCGAAGCCCGCGAGGTGATAGGCGTGGGTCGCGATATCGCCCAGGCAGCCGCCAGCGCCGGATTGCGCCGGGTCGGTGCGCCAGGCGGCTTGCTTGTGGCCTGTCGCCTCCAGCGACTCGGTCAGCCAGGACTGTACGTATTCGACATTGACGAGGCGCAGCTTGCCGAGCAGGCCGGCGGCGACCATGGCGCGGGCCTGCCGCACCATCGGATAGCCGGCATAGGTGTGGGTGACGGCGAAGAGCCGGCCGGTGCGGCGCCGGGTTTCGACCAGATCCTCGGCCTCCTCGACCGTCATGGTCAGAGGCTTGTCGCAGATGACGTCGAAGCCGGCTTCCATGAAGGCTTTCGCCGGGCCGTAATGAACATTGTTCGGGGTGACGATGGCGACGACGTCGATCCGGTCGGGACGGTTGCGCTCGCCTTCCACCATCGCCTGCCAGGTCTCGTAGCTGCGGTCCGGGGCGAGGTGCGCCTCGCGGCCGCCTTGGCGCGCCCGTTCGGGATTGGAGGAGAGCGCGCCGGCGACGAACTCGTAGCGATCGTCGATCCGGGCGGCGAGGCGATGCACTGGGCCGATGAGGGAGCCCGGGCCGCCGCCAACCATGCCGAGGCGCAGGCGTCGCCGGACTTTGCCGGATTTAGTCATGTGTTCTTCCCCCAAAGCAGATTGGGGATGATGCCTTGCGGGCACGCATGGGGAAAGCGGTCGAGTTTCGCTTTTAGACGGCTAGGATCGAATTCTGAACATTGCCCATTTCTCCACGTCATCCTCCGCGAAGGGGGAGGATCCACGCCTTGCTTGCTTCGTGAAGAAGACGTGGATGGCACGGGGTGCCCCGCACGCCTTCGCGTGACATGATGAATTTCTGGGGTGCGGTTCAAGCCAGAGACATCTCGCCTCAGACCCCGCGATGGGAAGCCCAAGGCAGCCAGCGACTTACTTGTTGCCTTTGCTCAGGTCGATGATCCCCGCGAAGCCCGTCTCCGTGCCGATCGCGAGATGGCTGCCGCCCTCGTTCCAGCTCAAGGCCGAGACGGGGCCGCGGCCCGGTGCCATGACGGGCAGGATGCGGCCGCCCTCGATCTCGCCGAGGATGACGCGGCCATCGGCGAAACCCGCCGCGACGACCTCGCTGCGCGGATTGAAGGCGACGCGGGTGACGACCACGCTGCCGCCGCCCGCGAGTTCGGTGGGTGCCTTGCCCATCGGACCGCCGCCGAAAAAGGGCCAGAGTACGACGGTATCGGCGCCGGATGAGGCGAGCCAGCGGCCGGTGCGGGAGAAGGAGATGGAGAGCGGCTTAGTCGGATAGCCGCTCATCCGCATGTGCTGCCCGTCTGACAGGCGCCAGCCGTGCAGGGAATTTTCCTGCATCGTGGTCACCACCGCCTCGCCATCGGGATGGAGCGAGATGCCAGTGTGGCTGCCCTTCCATTCCAGGCGGCGGGGGGTATCCGTCTTGGCGCCGGTGAACCAGACGCTGGCGCCGTTGTAATGCGAGGCCGCGACGCGTTTGCCGCGCGCGTCGAAGGCGATGCCGGTGACGGTCGAGGGATGTTCCAGCACCTTCAGGCGCTGGCCTGCCGCGTCGAAGACATGGAGCTGGCGGCCGGCGGCGCAGCAGAGCGTGGAGGCATCACGCTCCCGGCCACGCCCCGGCGCGTAGGCCGCGACATGCTCGACCCACTTCGAGCCGAGATCGGCGAGGGTGGTCGATTCGCCAGTCGCCGTGGTGCGGCGGAAGTCGCCGTCGTCGCCGCCGGTCACGATTGCCCCGGCCACGACATCGGACGCCACCGAGAGAATGGCGCCGTCATGGACGACGAAGTTCTTCCAGTCCTCCTTGGGTTCGCCGAGGCTCGCGAAATGCAGGCTGCCGTCACCCAGCGCGAAAGCCGCGAATTCGCCGCCGCGCTCAAAGGCGGCGCCGACGACATAGGCGTCAAGCATTCGGTGGGCGCCGCGCGTTTGGAGGAGCGTTTCGGCGTCCAGCGTCTGGCTCATGCGTGCCTCAGGCGACTTGGCAGGATTCGAAGCCGCGACGCAGCTGCGGGCGATTGAGATCGCGGCCGATGAAGACCAGGCGGCTTTGCCTCGGTTCGTCATCCTTCCAGGGGCCGATGAAGTCACCGTCGGCGATCATGTGGACGGCCTGGAACGCGTAGCGGCGGCTCTCGCCGGCATAGTCCAGGATGCCCTTGGTGCGCAGGATGTCTCCGCCCTTGGCGTTAAGCAGCGCGCCGATCCAGCTGTTGAACTTCTGCGGGTCGATCGGGCGCGAGACGGTGAAGCTCATGCTCGCGATGTCTTCGTTGTGCTCGTGCTCGTCCGATTCAAGGAAGTCGGGGTCAAGGGCGAGGATGCGGCTGAGGTCGAAGGCGTTGCGGCCGAGCACGGCATCCACCGGCACGCCCGAACGCTCGCTGCGGATAATCGGCGCGAGGGCGTTGATGGCCCGGATGCGGGCCTCCACCGCCGTCAGTTCCTGATGCGTCACCAGGTCGATCTTGTTGAGCAGGATGACATCCGCGAAAGCGATCTGCGCGGCGGCCTCGGCGCTGTCGGCGAGGCGGGCGGGCAGGTTCTTCGCATCCACCACAGTCACGATCGCATCGAGCCGGGCGCGGGCGCGAACGCCCTCATCGACGAAGAAGGTCTGCGCGACGGGGGCCGGATTGGCGAGGCCGGTGGTCTCGATGATGATGCCGTCGAACCGCTCCTTGCGCTTCATGAGGCCGCCGAGGATGCGGATGAGATCGCCGCGCACGGTGCAGCAGATGCAGCCGTTGTTCATCTCGAAGACTTCCTCGTCGGCATCGACCACGAGGTCGTTATCGACGCCGAGTTCGCCGAACTCGTTCACGATCACCGCGTATTTCTTGCCGTGCTTCTCGGTCAGGATGCGGTTGAGCAGCGTGGTTTTGCCCGCGCCGAGATAGCCAGTGAGCACGGTGACCGGGATGAGATCGGTCACGCTGGCGGCGGCGGCATTGAGGGCGGCGGCTTGATTGGTGTCTGGCATTGTCTCGGCTCCGGTCACGGACGGGAAGGCGCGCTACCTGATATAGGCGGCACTAACGTTTGGGGCGAGGGCTCGGCTACGCGTCGCCAGCGCGCTTCTGCCAATCCCCAGCCGAGGATGACAAAGAAATAGCCGCTTACCGGCAGGCTGGTGAAGGCGCTGGTGGAGGCGATCGGCCAAAGATGAATGAGGGCGGCGATGAAAAGCCCGGCTCGCAGCGCATCCGGGCGGCGCCACAGCCCTCTTCCCATATCGCGGAGCCAGACGAGGCCGAGGAGGCCGAACAGTACGAGGCCGGGATAGCCGCCATCGGTGCTGGCCTGCAGGTAGAAATTATGCGGGTGCTGTTTGCAGATGTCGGGACCCATGCCGATGTCGGCGACTTCCGGATATTGCCAGCCACGGAAATAGCGATGCATCGGGCAGCCGGTGCGGAAACCGTCGAAGCCACGGCCGAACCACGGGTGCTGTTCGGTAATCTCATCCCCTCGCCTGAGCAGATAGCCGTAGGGCGTGGTTTTGAAGTGCTCCATCTGGGTCGTGAACTTCTCGACCAGCCGGTAGTAGGTCGGTGGCGAGATGACCGGGGAGGCGGCGAGGACGATGCCTCCGGCCACGAGCGCTGCGATGGCGACGAGACGGAGGCGTGGCAGCAGGAGTGCCGCGACGATGAGGCCGAGCGCCGTCAGAAGGACCGGCATGCGCTGGCCGATGAGCACCATCACGGCGATGCCAAGGGCGGCGAGCACGACGCCAGCGAACCGCGCGATCCAGCTAGGCCTGGCGATCAGCGCCATAACCGGGGGCAGGAGCGCCGGGAACAAGATGCGGATGAGCTCCGGACCGGCGCGCGGCTTGAAGAAGGGGCCAGTCAGTTCGCCATCGACCCAGCGGCCGAAGCCGAAGAAGTTGCGGCCGGTAGCGTATTGGTAGAGGCATTGGATGCCGATATAGGCCGCGACCGCTTGCACCATCCGGAGCAGCCAGAGGCGATGGCGGGGATCGCGCAGGAAGCGATGCTCCAGCGCGGCGGCGAAGACCAGGAATCGCACCATCGCCGCCGCTTGGCCAAAGACATGCCAGCTTCCCTGCAACAAGGGCGGCAGCGGCAGCGAACACAGCATCTCCCAGCCCCACCAGGCGATGGCGAAAGGCACCCAGCCGAGCCGCAGCCAGCGCCAATGTCCTTCCCGCGCGCATTGCAGCAGGAAGAGGAGTGCCACGACGCTGATGAGTGCATCGGCAAGCGCGCGCGCATTGAGCAGCGCGGGCGTCACCAGCAGCAGCGCCACAAGGGCAACGCGGTCGGTGGCAAGGAGGAAGCGGGGAGAGAGAGAGCGGGTCACGGCTGAAGCATATCCGTCCTTATGCGATCCAGCAGCGCGCGGGCCGGGACCAGATCGTAATTCGCGGCCCGTTGCCGACCCGCTTCCGCGAGCCTTTCCCGCAGCGAGATATCCCGGGCGAGCAACAGAATGGCTTCCGCCACCGCCGCCGGATCCTCGGGATCGGCGATGAGCGCCGTGCCTTCGGCCAGTTCTCCCAAACCACCACGGCTTGAGGTGACGAGGGCGGAGCCGGAGGCCATGGCTTCCAAAGCCGTTAGTCCGAAGGGCTCTTGCCAGCGGCTGGGCACCACCGCAATGGCGGCTCGGCTCAGTGCGGTCATGACATCTCCATGATTTCGGAAGCCGAGCAGGGAGACACCGGCCTCTGCCGCCGATCGCCGGAGGCCTCGGGTAAAGGGTGTTTCAGGGCTGTCGGGGCGGAAGCGGTCGGCGCCAATCATGTCGGCGCGCCAGCCCGGCAGTTGCGGCAAAGCGAGCGCACAGGCGGCGACGAAAATATCGGCGCCCTTATCGGCCACGAGGCGGCCAGCGAAGAGGATCGTGGGCTCGCGTTCCGTTGTCGGCAGCAGTGTCGGAAGCGCCGCGAGGTCGAGGGAATTGGGGAGGATCTCGGGTGCCCGTACATCTGTTACGCCCTCCATCCAGCAATCCCGCAGAAAAGCCGAGACGCAGATTATCCGGCCCAGCTTTCGCGACAGAGCCGCGCGCCGGCGCGGCGAGGAGGCGCCTCGCATCCGGCGCGGATCATTGTGCAGAAACAGGGCCATCCGGTGAGCGGGAAACCGGCGACAGATGCGCGCCGCGACGTCCGGCCGGTTGTGTATCTCAACCAGGTCGGGCGCGAGCGCGTCGAGCGTTCGGAGGATGCCGCGCGCGTAACGGCTCGTTGCGCCGCCAAACCATCCCGAGTTATCGATGCGCTTGAACGGAACGGCGAAAACAGCGCCCGGCTTAGCTACACCTAGAACGACAACGCTGAACCGAGACTGCGCTGCGGCATTGACACCCGCGAGCCTGGCTTGAAGGAGACCAATCGCACCAGCGGTGTCAGGACCAAATCCCTCACGCGGCGGAAGGACCACTGCGACATGCATCGTCCCCGGAAGCTTCTCTGAGGACGCAATGTTCAAAGTTCGTTCCCTTGGGTAAAGCGCGCGGTGCTTAGGCATTACGTCGTCTGAGGCTCGTGTACGAGATCCAGATCGCAACCACGTCTTTTACTATTTGATACTACGCAAGATATTACTTGAAGAGGCTGGATTGCATTGATTCCACCGAGTTGATCTGCTTATAAAGCCTTCAGCGAATTAGCGAATCCAGTCGCGAACGTCATCAGGCAAATCCTGACATCTTCTGGAACAACGTTGCGGGGGCTCCGGTTGATGTCGGTGCTCAGAACCCACTGGGCCAGGTAAACGTGGCCGCGATATGGAGAGAGACGAATGTCTGACGAGACTGCCCATGCCGACGTCCTTGAATGGACGGCTCAGATCGTTTCTGCCCACGCATCGAATAATACCATCCCCCCCGACGCCCTTCCCAGCCTGATCCAGGACGTCTATCGCGCCCTGCTTGGGCTCGGCGCGCAGCCCGAGGTTATCGAGAAGCCACAGCCGGCGGTACCGGTGAAGAAATCCGTATTTGGCGACTACATCGTCTGCCTTGAAGACGGCAAGAAACTGAAGATGCTGAAGCGCCATCTCAAGACCGCCTACAACATGGATCCCGACCAGTATCGCGAACGCTGGGGCCTGCCGCCCGACTATCCCATGGTCGCGCCGAACTACGCGCGTCAGCGCTCCTCGCTCGCCAAGAAAATCGGACTCGGAACCAAGCCGCGCACCTCCATGAAGCCGGCCATCGGCAAGAGCGCGCGCGGCGGCTGAGCGTCCGGCGCTATGCCGGGCACTCAGCCTCGCTTATAACTAGCGGGATGAGGACCGCTTCCGTCCCCCCGCTTTCGACTGCGCCGGCCCAGGACCGGCCCTCGGAGGTCGCGCGTCCTGCCGCCGGCAAGGCCGGCGCCGTATCGGCGAGCCATGCGATGAACTCGCGCATCGAGCGCCTCTGCATCGAGAAGGGTCTGAAGATGACGGGGCAGCGCCGCGTCATCGCGCAGGTGTTGTCGGAGGCCGGCGACCACCCCGATGTCGAGGAGCTGTACCGGCGTGCGGTGGCGCAAGACAGCAAGATGTCGATCGCTACCGTCTACCGCACGGTCCGGCTGCTGGAAGAGAACGGCATCCTGGAACGGCGCGACTTCGGTGGCGGCCGCGCACGCTACGAGCCGACGAGCCCCGGCCCGCATCACCACCTCGTGGATGTCGATACCGGCCGGGTCATTGAGTTTACTGATCCGGAACTTGAGCAGGCGATCAGGGCGATCGCCGGGCGGCTCGGTTTCGACCTCGCTTCTCATAGGCTTGAGCTGTTCGGCCATCGGCGCATCGACCGGCCGTCGGAAGGTGCGGCGCGGAAGGCACAGCGCCGCGCGGCGCGCGAGGAGGCAGCCAAGGCCGTGCCGGTGGCTGGCGATGATGCGGATCTGAGTCCGCGGGATCCGGCGTCGTGAGCACGACCGACGATCTATCCGAGGCTCTGGCGGCGCGGCATGTCGGTATTGGGGAGCTTCGGGCCGGAAATCTGGGACTGCGGATCGCCCGGGCGGATTGGGAGATCGATGCGGCGCAGGCGCTGCGCTACCGCGTGTTCTACGAGGAAATGGGCGCCTTGCCCGATCCCGTCGTGCTGGCCTCGGGCCGCGACCGCGATGCTTATGACGCCGTGGCCGATCACCTGCTGGTGGTGGATCACGACCTCGGCGATGGCCGTGAAAGCGTGGTGGGGACCTATCGCCTCATTCGCGAAAGCGCCGCGAAGACGGTCGGCCGGTTTTACACCGCCGGCGAATACGACATCGGCGTGCTGGAGCGTTTTCCGGGGCAGGTACTGGAACTTGGCCGGTCTTGCGTGGACAGCGCCTATCGCGGGCGCGCGGCGATGCAACTGCTATGGCGCGGCATCGCCGCCTATATCTTCATCCACAACATCGATCTCATGTTCGGCTGCGCGAGCCTGCCGGGCACGGATGTCGATGTTCTAGCGCCTGACCTGACTTACCTGTTCGCCAACCATCTCGCGCCGCCGGCCATCAGGCTGCGCGCCTTGCCCGAGCGCTATGTCGATATGCAGCGCATGGACCCCGAGGCGATCGATTCGCGCAGCGTGCTGGCCGGACTGCCGCCGCTCATCAAGGGCTATCTCCGGCTCGGCGGTTTCGTGGGAGATGGGGCGGTGATCGACCATCAGTTCAACACAACGGATGTCGCGGTGGTGGTGCAGAGCGATCTCGTCACGGATAAATACTACCGCCACTTCGGCCGCGACCTGCGTTAGGCGGGGCTCGTCTCTGATTTGAACCGTGGTCGATCCACCAACGTCATGCTCGGCGAAGGCCGGGCATCCACGCCTTTGCTTGCGTGACGAAGAGGAAGGCGTGGATGGCACGCCTTCGCGTACCATGACGGATCTCTGGGTCGCGGTTCAGCATTAGATCATCACGCGTTAGTCGGCTCTACCGCTCCCACTTCGCAGCTGGTGCCGCGGGAATGGGAAAGCCGAGCTGGCCGAAGGTTTCGGCCATGTGCGCCGGCGGTGGCACGGCCACGCTGAGCGTGCCGCCAGCCGGATGCGGCAGGGTCAAGGCGCGGGCGTGCAGATGGAGCGGACCGGCGACGGTCTCCATGTTGGATTCGCCGCCATAGGCCATGTCGCCGAGAATCGGATGGCCGATCGCGGCGCAATGCACCCGGAGCTGATGGGTGCGCCCGGTCTCGGGATAGAGGCCGAGCCAACTGAACTTGCGGCCGGCATGATCGAGCGTCTCGAATTCCGTGACGGCGCGGGTCGCCTCGGGATCCTTGGGATGGGCGATGGCGCTTCTGGCCCCGCCCAAACCTTGCGTGCGGGTAAGGGCCAGGTCGATCCGGCCCTCCATTGGGATCGGCAGACCATGCACGACGGCCCAATAGGTCTTCTTGACGCTCCGCCCGCGAAAAGCGGCGGCGAGTTTGGCGGCGGTGCCGGGCGTCCGCGCGAGTAGCAGAGCGCCCGAGGTGTCGCGATCGAGGCGATGGACGAGCCTCGGCCGGTCCGGCGCGCCGAAACGAAAGCCGTCGAGCAGGCCGTCGAGATGATGGGTGATGCCGGGGCCGCCTTGGGTCGGGAGGCCCGGCGGCTTGTCGATGACGATGACCCAGTCGTCCTGATAGACGACCATGCGGGCGAGGTCCTTGAGTGTTCGCTCGTCTAGTGCGCGGGGCGTGCGCTCCGTTGGCGCCTCAGTCGCATTGAGGGCGGGGGGCGGCACGCGCACTTCCTGGCCGGCAACCAGGCGCAAAGATGTCGGCGCGCGCTTGCCATCGACGCGGATCTGGCCAGTGCGGCAGAGCTTCTCGATGGCGCCTTGCGACAAGCCCGGATAGTGGCGGCGGAACCAGCGGTCGAGACGGATCTCGGCCTCGTCCTCGGTGACCTGGCGCGTGGTGACGAGGCTCATTGGCCGGCCTGCCGTTCGGCGCGGAGCTTGGCCCAGTGTGAGAGGCGGCGGCCGATCTCGCGTTCCAGCCCACGGTCGGTCGGGCTGTAGAAGCTTCCCCGCTCCATCCCGTCCGGAAAGTAGTTCTGGCCGGAGAAAGCCTCCTCCTCGCCATGATCGTATTCGTAACCCGCGCCATAGCCGAGCTCGCGCATGAGTTTGGTGGGGGCGTTGCGAATATGAGCCGGCGGCATGAGGCTGCCGGTGGCCTTGGCGGCGCGTTGGGCCGCGCCAAAGGCGGCATAGACCGCGTTCGATTTCGGCGCGGTGCCGAGGTAGACGACAGCTTGCGCCAAGGCGAGTTCCCCTTCGGGGCTGCCCAGCCGCTCGTAGGTTTCCCAGGCGTGCAGCGTGAGGGTGAGAGCCTGCGGATCGGCCATGCCGATATCCTCGGCGGCGAAGCGCAGCAGGCGGCGCGCGATATAGCGCGGATCCTCGCCGCCCGTCAGCATGCGGGCGAACCAATAGAGCGCCGCGTCAGGGTCCGAGCCGCGCAGCGACTTATGCAGTGCGGAGATGAGGTTGTAGTGCTCCTCGCGATCCTTGTCGTAGAGCGCGGCGCGTTTGGACAGCAGATCGGCGAGTGCCGCCGCATCCATCTCGGGCGTGTCGTCAGGCAGTGAGAAAAGCTGTTCGGCCATATTGAGCAGATAGCGGCCGTCGCCATCCGACATCGCGGCGAGGCTGGCGCGCGCCTCGGCATCGAGCGGAAGGGCGCGTCCGACCTCGGTTTCCGCCCGCGCGAGAAGCTGGCCGAGCGCCGCATCGTCGAGCCGGCGGAGGACAAGAACCTGGCAGCGCGAGAGGAGGGCGCCGTTCAGGGCGAAGGACGGATTCTCGGTCGTGGCGCCGATCAGGGTGACGATGCCTTCCTCGACCACGGGCAGAAAGGCGTCCTGCTGGGCGCGGTTGAAGCGGTGGATTTCATCGACGAAGAGCAGGGTGCCCTGGCCGGTACGACGGTGGCGCGCGGCGTCCTCGAAGACCCGCTTGAGGTCGGCGACGCCCGAGAAGACGGCGGAAATCTGCGAGAAGAGGAGATCGGCCTGTTCGGCGATGAGGCGCGCGATGGTGGTTTTGCCGACACCCGGCGGTCCCCACAGGATGAGCGAGGCGAGCGAGCCGCGCGCGAGCATGCGGGTAACGGTGCCTTGGGGTCCCAGGAGATGATCCTGGCCGGTGACATCGGCGAGCGTCGCGGGCCGCAGCCGGTCGGCGAGGGGACGCGGCTTCGCGTTGCCGCCACGACGGTGGGACGTCGGAGAGGTGGCGGCGGGTTCGGCTTCGGCACCGAAGAGGTCGGGGGAAGCTGGCGCGCGAGACACTACTGACCTCTCCTCGTCCACATCGTCATGCTCGTCCTTGTCACATCGTCATGCTCGGCGAAGGCCGAGCATCCACGCCTTTGCTCGCCCCACCAAGAAGGCGTGGATGGCACGCCTTCGCGTGCCATGACGATGAGCGGGGATGAACCGTGGTCTGAAACGAAAAAGGCGGACCTTTGCGGGTCCGCCTTTTTCAGTCGTATCGGCTGCCGAAAAATCAATCCTCGGCGGTCGGGGACTGGGCGTCAGCGTTGACTTCCTGCACCGGGCCGCTGTCCTGGCCTTTGGCGGAAGGGTCACGCTCGACCAGTTCGATCACCGCCATGTCGGCGGCGTCACCGTAGCGGACGCCGGCCTTCAGGACGCGGGTATAACCGCCCTGCCGCGTCTTGTAGCGCTCGGCGAGCGCCACGAAGAGCTTGCTGACGATGATGTCGTCCTGCAGCAGCGACAGCGCCTGGCGGCGGGCGTGCAGACCGCCGCGCTTGCCGAGCGTGATGAGCCGCTCGGCGACCGGCCGAAGCTCCTTCGCCTTGGGCAGCGTGGTGGTGATCTGCTCGTGCTTCAGCAGGGCCACGGCCATGTTGCGGAACATGGCCTTCCGATGGGTGGAGGTAACGTTGAGCTTTCGCCCGTGTACACCGTGACGCATGGTTTCAGTCCTTTGACCTTTGCGTGCCTAAACTTCAGAACGGCTCTTCGAGGCGACGCGCGAGGTCCTCGATATTCTCAGGCGGCCACCCCGGCACGTTCATGCCGAGCGCGAGGCCCATCGCCGTAAGCACTTCCTTGATCTCGTTCAGAGATTTGCGGCCGAAGTTCGGTGTCCGCAGCATCTCCTGCTCGCTCTTCTGAACGAGGTCGCCGATATAGACGATATTGTCGTTCTTCAGGCAGTTCGCGCTACGCACCGACAGCTCAAGCTCATCGACCTTGCGAAGCAGGTTGCGGTTGAACGGCAGGTCGTCCTGCTGCTCTTCCAGGCGAAGCTGCTGCGGCTCATCGAAGTTGATGAAGAGCTGAAGCTGGTCCTGCAGGATACGGGCAGCGAGGGCCACCGCATCCTCAGGCGTCACTGCGCCGTTGGTCTCCAGCGTGAGCAGGAGCTTGTCATAGTCGGTAACCTGACCGACGCGGGTCGGCTCGACCTTGTAGGAGACGCGCTTGACCGGCGAGTAGATCGAATCGACCGGGATCAGCCCAATCGGCGCATCCTCGGGGCGGTTCGCGCTGGCGGCGACATAGCCCTTGCCGATGTTGACCGTGAACTCCATGCCCAGCTTCACACCCTCGTCGAGGGTGCAGATGACGAGTTCCGGGTTCATGATCTCGATATCATGGCCGGTCTGGATCTGCTCGGCGCGCACTTCGCCGGGGCCAACGGCCGAGAGCATCATCCGCTTCGGGCCTTCGCCGTGCATGCGAAGCGCCAATTGCTTCACGTTCAGCACGATATCCGTCACGTCCTCACGAACGCCGGGGATGGTGCTGAATTCATGAAGCACGCCGTCGATCTGGAGTGCCGTCACCGCGGCGCCCTGCAGGGAGGAGAGCAGGATGCGGCGGATCGCGTTGCCGAGCGTCATGCCGAAGCCGCGCTCTAGCGGCTCCGCCACCACGGTGGCGACGCAGGAGGGATCGTTACCCGGCTCGAACTCGAGCTTCTCGGGCTTGATCAGCGATTCCCAATTTCTCTGCAATACCACGTTCGCCTCTTGTAACAACAGACCGGGCGCGGCCCCTATCGAAGACGGGGACCGCGCCGCGGTGAATGAACGCAATCGAAAAGCTTAGACGCGACGGCGCTTGCGGGGGCGGCAGCCATTATGCGGCACGGCGGTACGATCGCGGATGGAACTCACCTGGAAGCCGACGGTCTGCAGCGCACGCAGCGCGCTCTCACGGCCCGAACCGGGACCGCTGACCTCGATCTCCAAGGTCTCCATGCCATGGTCGCGGGCCTTGCGACCGGCATCCTCGGCGGCGACCTGGGCGGCATAGGGCGTGGACTTGCGGCTGCCCTTGAAGCCCTGGCTACCGGCGGACGACCAGGCGATGGTGTTGCCCTGGGCATCCGTGATTGTCACGACAGTGTTGTTGAAGGTTGCGGCAACATGAGCCACACCCGAGCTGATGTTCTTGCGCTCTTTCTTACGGGGGCGAGAAGAGCTCGCGGCGGGCTTCGCCATGGATATTCCTGTCTATCTGAAGCGCCCACCGCAGCGGAGGAGCCGCGCGCGGCGAGGCGATAATTAAAGAAGCCGAGACCCCGAGGCGCCTCTACTTCGTGACCTTCTTCTTACCGGCGATCGCCACGGCCTTGCCCTTGCGGGTGCGGGCATTGGTGTGGGTGCGCTGGCCGCGAACCGGCAGTCCGCGACGATGACGGAGGCCGCGATAGCAACCCAGATCCATCAGGCGCTTGATGTTCATCGCGACTTCGCGGCGAAGATCGCCTTCGACCCGGATCTCACGGTCGATCAGCTCACGGATCTTCAGCACTTCGTCGTCCGAGAGCTGGTTCACGCGACGCTCGGACGCGATGCCGAGGCGGGTGCAGATGTCCAGCGCCTTGGTCGGACCGATGCCGTAGATATAACGCAGGCTAATCACAACCCGCTTATTGGTCGGGATATTGACCCCGGCGATGCGCGCCACGATGAAACACTCCTCAAGCGCCGAGCGCTCACGCGGTCGGCTGATCAATCCCGGAATGGCCGAGAAAAAAGGCCCGTCGGGGGAAAACCCCCTCGGCCGAGCGGCGGAATATATCGCCGGGGGTCAGAGAGTCAATCGCGCCTGATCAACTCTGCGTGAGCGCATGGGAGGGTTCGACGCTGGGCAGGGTCTCGAGCGTCGCCTCTATGGTCGCGGCAACCTCGGAGATATCGGCCAAACCATCGACAATCCGCAGGCGGTCCCGGGCCTCGTAATAGGGCAGGAGCGGCGCCGTCTGACGGTTGTAAGCCTCCAGCCGTGCGGCCACGACTTCCCGCCGGTCATCGGGCCGCCGGATAAAGACGTGGTTGCCGCAGATGTCGCAGGTCTCCGCCACTTTCGGGAGGCGGAACTCATCGTGGTAGCTGGCGCCGCAATTTGCGCAGCTGAAGCGGCCGGCAATGCGTTCCACCAGCACCGCATCATTCACGCGCAGTTCGATCACCCCGTCGATGCCGGTGCCGCTGTGAGCGAGCATTTCGTCCAGCGCCTCGGCCTGGGGCACGGTGCGGGGGAAGCCGTCGAGGATGAAGCCGTTCCGGCAGTCCTCATGCCGGATGCGATGTTCCAGCATGGCGATGATCATCTCATCCGGCACCAGGCGGCCGCTCTCCATGATGCTTTTGGCGCGCAGCCCGATCTCGGTACCCCCCGAGACTTCGGCGCGCAGCATGTCGCCGGTCGAGATTTGGGCGAGCCCATGGCGTAGCTGCAGGCCCTTTGCCTGGGTGCCTTTTCCGGCGCCCGGCGGCCCGAGCAGGATGATCTTCACCGTCCCCTCCCTCGCCCCCGGCCCCGCTTGATGAGGCCATCATATTGATGGGCGAGGAGATGGGACTGGATTTGCGTCACCGTGTCCATAGTGACCGACACGATGATGAGCAGGCTCGTGCCACCGAAGTAGAAGGGTAGGCTGTAATGCCCGATTAAGAACTCGGGCACGAGACAGACTACCACCAGATAGAGGGCACCGATCGTCGTCAGACGCGTCAGGATGCGGTCGAAATAGCTCGCGGTATTGGCGCCCGGCCGGATGCCCGGAATGAATCCGCCCTGCTTTTTGAGATTTGTCGCGGTCTCCTCCGGATTGAACACAACCGCGGTGTAGAAATAGGAGAAGAAGATAATCAGCGCCGCGTAGAGGATCATATAGACGGGCTGCCCGTGGCCGAGGGAGCCGGCAAGCCATCGCACCCAGGCGGGGCCGGTTCCGGTGATATGCGAGAAGCCGATGATCGTCGCCGGGATCAGCAGGATCGAGCTGGCGAAGATCGGCGGGATGACGCCCGAGGTATTGATCTTGAGCGGCATGTGGCTGGAGTCGCCGCCATACATCCGCTGTCCGACCTGGCGTTTGGGATACTGGATGACGATGCGCCGCTGCGCCCGCTCCATGAACACCACGAAGCCGATGATCAATACGGCGCCCAGAACGAAGAGCAGTACGAAGATCGGCGATAGGGCACCGGTCTTGCCGAGTTCCAGGAGGTTGGCGAAAGCGCGCGGCAGATTGGCCACGATGCCGGCGAAAATGATGAGGCTCGCGCCGTTGCCGACTCCTCGGGCGGTGATCTGCTCGCCGATCCACATCAGGAACATGGTGCCGCCGACCAGCGTGACGACGCAGGTGAAGCGGAAGAACATGCCGGGGTCGATCACCGCCGGTCCCAGCGAGCCTCGCATCGATTCGAGGCCGACGGCGATGCCGTAGGACTGGAAGATCGCGATGATCGCCGTGAGGTATCGCGTGTACTGGTTCAGCCGGCGCCGCCCGCTGTCGCCTTCCTTCTTCAACGCCTCAAGCGATGGGATGGCCGAGGACATCAGCTGAATGATGATGCTGGCGCTGATGTAGGGCATGATGTTGAGCGCGAAAACGGTCATGCGCCCCAAAGCGCCGCCCGAGAACATGTCGAACATGCCGAGAATGCCGCCGCCGGTGCGGGTCATGAGCTGGCTCATGACCGCGGGATCGACCCCTGGAACCGGAATGTAGGTTCCGATCCGGAAGACGATGAGCGCCCCCAGGGTGAACCAAATCCGTTTCTTGAGCTCGGTCGCCTTGGCGAAGGTGCCGAAGTTTAAGTTAGCCGCAAGCTGCTCGGCCGCCGAGGCCATGCCACGTCCCCATCCTTGACGGAGGCGCCAGTCCGATCGATCGCACGATCCTCCCGACGCCCCCTAGAAACCCGTTTTAGCCCGCAGCCAAGGCCGCGCCGAAAACACGCGGCCAACTCCCCGCCAGCGCGGCGTCGAGTTCAGCCATGCCCACGGGTATGCCCAGGGCATGCAGGCTTGTTACCCCATACTCGCGGATGCCGCAGGGAACAATGCCCGAGAAGTGGTCCAGCTGTGGGTCGAGATTAATCGAGATCCCATGCAGCGTGACCCAGCGGGTGACGCGCACGCCGATGGCGGCGATCTTGGCTTCGGTGCCCGCCGCGCGGTCGGCGACCCAGATGCCGACGCGGCCCTGCCGCCGCTCGCCACGGATGTTGAAGCGGTCGAGGGTGAGGATGAGCCATTCCTCCAACGCATGGACGTAAGCGTGGAGGTCACGCGGCGGAACGCTGCCATGAGGCCGGTCGAGGTCGAGCATGAGGTAGGCGACCCGCTGGCCAGGGCCGTGATAGGTCCATTTGCCACCGCGGCGGGAGGCGAAAGTCGGGAAGCGGCTCGCATCCGCCAAATCCTCGGGGCGCGCCGAACTGCCGCCTGTGTAGAGCGGCGGATGCTCCACGAACCAGGCGAGCTCCTCGGCTTCGCCGGCCCGAATAGCGCGGGCGCGCTCTTCCATCCGCGCGACGGCCTCAGGATAGGGGACGTAGCCGTCAGCGATTTCCCAGCGCAGCGCCGGGGGCGGCGCAGCCACGCGGAATAGGGGCGATGGCGCGGGCGGAAGGGCGATTGAAGCCTGATCGATCATTCGCTATACCCCGGCGCCCACGATGCGGTCGTGGCGGAATGGTAGACGCGCAAGCTTGAGGTGCTTGTGGGGGAAACCCTGTGGAAGTTCGAGTCTTCTCGACCGCACCATCTTTATCCGTGTTCCCTTGATGAAGCCTCGGCGCGGCGTGCCGGGGTGCATTGCGCCCCCTGGCCTCGCTTGATCTTATAGGGCGTGCGAGGTGCCGAGCGACAAGAGCGGCAAGCCTCCGGGGGAAACGCAAATGGACGACAATCTCCGCAAGGCCGCGCTCGATTATCATCGCTATCCGCGCCCCGGGAAGCTCGCGATCGAGCCGACCAAGCGCATGGCGACGCAGCGCGATCTGGCACTCGCCTATTCCCCGGGAGTCGCCGCCGCCTGCCAGGCGATCGTCGCGGATCCTACCGCCGCGAAGCTCTATACGGCGCGGGGCAATCTGGTCGCCGTCATCTCCAACGGCACCGCCGTGCTCGGCCTCGGCAATATCGGCGCGCTTGCGTCCAAGCCGGTGATGGAGGGCAAGGCGGTTCTGTTCAAGAAGTTCGCCGGCATCGATGTTTTCGACATCGAGGTCGATGCGGCGGACCCCGATCGCTTCATCGACGTAGTGGCGGCGCTGGAGCCGACCTTCGGCGCGATCAACCTCGAAGACATCAAGGCGCCGGAGTGCTTCAGGATCGAGGCCGAGCTGCGCGCCCGGATGAACATTCCGGTTTTCCATGACGACCAGCATGGCACGGCGATCACCGTCGCGGCTGCGGTGACGAATGGCCTCAAGCTCCAGGGCAAGACGCTGGAGGAGGTCAAGCTGGTGAGTTCCGGCGCCGGCGCCGCCGCGCTGGCTTGCGTCGATCTTCTGGTTGTCATGGGATTGAAGGTCGAGAACGTCTTCCTTACCGATGTCGACGGCGTGGTGCATCGCGGGCGCAATGGCATGGGGCCTAACCTCGCGCGCTACGCCAAGGATACCGAGGCGCGGACGCTGGAAGAGGTGCTGGACGGCGCCGATATCTTCCTCGGTCTTTCCGCACCGCGCGTGTTGAAGCGCGAATGGCTGAGCAAGCTGGCGCCCCGGCCAGTGATCATGGCGCTGGCCAATCCCGAGCCCGAGATTTTACCGGAATATGTGCGGGAGGACCGGCCCGACGCGATCATCGCCACCGGCCGCAGCGACTACCCGAACCAGGTCAACAACGTCCTGTGTTTCCCCTTCATCTTCCGCGGTGCCCTCGATTCGGGAGCGACGACGATCAATGAGGAGATGAAGCAGGCGGCGGTGGAGGCGCTGGCGGGGCTCGCGAGAATGGAGGCGAGCGAGGCAGTGGTCGCGGCCTATGGCGGTTCGGCGCCGCTGTTCGGGCCGGAATACATCATCCCGAAGCCCTTCGATCCGCGATTGATCCTGGAGATCGCACCGGCCGTCGCCCGTGCCGCCAAGGCGAGCGGGGTAGCGACCGCGCCGATCGAGGATTTCGTTCAGTATAAGAGAGAGCTGGAGCGGTTCAGTTATCGCTCGGGCCAGCTTATGCGCCCGGTCTTCCAGGCGGCGCAGAAGTCGCTCTGCCGCATCGTCTATGGCGCCGGCGAGGATGAGCGGGTGCTGCGGGCGGTACAGTCCGTTGTTGATGACGGCATCGGCAGCCCGATCCTGATCGGTTCGCGCGAGCGGATCGAGCTGAAGGTCCGAGAGATGGGGTTGCGGCTGGATCTCGATGGGCCTGTCCGGGTGCTCGACCCCGTGCTGGATCACGAGGTCTTCGACCCGCTGCTGCGGAAATATCAGATCCTTGCCGGCCGGCGTGGCGTGCAGCCCGATGCCGCCGCGATCAGGCTGCGCAGCCACAGCACCATCGCGGCGTCGCTCATGGTTTCGGAGGGGCTCGCCGATGCGGCGCTGTGCGGCGGCTACGGCGATTGGTGGCGGCATTTGCAATACGCGCTGCCGATCATTCCGCTGCGCCCCGGCTGCAAGCGGATCTATGCGTTGAGCGCGGTTATCCTGCAGGAGGGGCCGTTGTTCTTCTGCGACACGCATATGAACGTCGATCCGACGATGGAGCAGATCGCGGAGATGACGGAACTGGCGGCGGAGGCGGTTGCGGCCTTCGGCCTCACGCCCAAGGTGGCGCTGCTGTCCCACTCCTCCTTCGGGTCGAGCAACACGGATACCGCGCGGAAGATGCGGCGGGCGCTGCCGCTGATCCGGGCGCGCGTGCCCGATCTGGAAGTTGATGGCGAAATGCAGGCGGATGCCGCGCTCGCCGAAGCGACTCGCGAACGGGCGGTGCCGGACAGCAGTTTGACGGGCACCGCGAACCTGCTGATCTTCCCGACGCTGGACGCCGCGAATATCACCTTCAACCTGATCAAGGCGGCGGGGAACGGGTTGCAGGTCGGGCCGATGCTGCTGGGGCCGGCTAAGCCCATCCACATTCTGGTGCCGACGGCGACGGCGCGGGCCATCCTCAACATCAGCGCGGTGGCGGCCGCGGACGCCAATTCACGAAAGTGAGAGGCGGTGACTGGTAATGGGCTCCACTCCACCTCTACTACTTTTGCATGATGCCCGGTCTTGCCGGGGCGCCCAGCGCATGCCACTCATCATGTTGCCGCCTTAGGCGTGGCGGACATGTTCTCATTTGATCCCCGTAGACCTTGAGGTTCGCCATGCCCATTAAGCCGTTGCGGAAAGCGGTGCTCCCTGTCGCGGGGCTCGGCACGCGCTTTCTGCCTGCAACTAAAGCGATGCCGAAGGAAATGCTGACGGTCGTCGATCGTCCGCTCATCCAATATGCGGTAGATGAGGCGCGCGCCGCCGGGATCGATCTGTTCTGTATGGTGACGGGGCGCGGCAAGACCGCCCTGATCGACCATTTCGATGTCTCTTACGAATTGGAGGCGACGCTCAAGGCGCGCAACAAGACCGAGGCTCTCGCGGGACTTGAGGCAATGCGGCTATCGCCCGGCGCGATCACCACAGTGCGGCAGCAGGAACCGCTGGGCCTCGGCCATGCGATCTGGTGCGCCCGGACCTTTATCGGCGACGACCCCTTCGTGATCCTGCTGCCCGATGATCTCGTGCTTGCGGAAACCTCCTGCACCGAGCAGCTCGCCCGCGCCTATCGCGAGACCGAGGGAAGCGTGGTGGCGGTGATCGAGGTGCCGCCCGACCAGACCAACAAATACGGCATTCTCGATATCGGTAGCGATGACGGCAGGCTGGTCGAGGTCAAGGGCCTCGTGGAGAAGCCGAAGCCGGAAGACGCGCCGTCGAACCTGTCGATCATCGGCCGCTACGTGCTGTTGCCTGAGGTCATTGGGCATCTCTCCAAGATGGAGCGTGGCGCTGGCAACGAGGTGCAGTTGACCGATGCGATGGCTAAGATGATCGGCGGCTCGCCGTTCCATGGGCTGAGACTGGAAGGGCGGCGCTTCGATTGCGGTGACAAGGTGGGCTTTCTGGAAGCGCAGCTTGCATTCGCGCTTTCCCGCCCAGATCTGGCCGATGACGTGCGCGCCTTCCTCAAGAACTACACGTCATAAAAAAATCAAGGGGAACTCGTCATGGCCGCCGGATTCTCGCACCGCTTCGATCCGACATCTCTTCGCGAATACGACATCCGTGGTGTCGTCGGCAAAACCCTGAAGCCGGCGGATGGCTTCGCGATCGGACGAACTTTCGGCAGCCTCATTGCCCGCAAGGGCGGCTCGATCGTGGCGGTCGGCTATGACGGACGCACCCACTCGCCAGAGCTTGAGGCGGCGCTGGTCGACGGTCTCAAGGCTTCCGGCATCAATGTGATGCGCGTGGGCCTCGGCCCGACGCCGCTGCTCTATTTCGCCGCTTTCACGCGCGGGACGGATGGGGCGGTGATGGTGACCGGCAGCCACAACCCGCCGGAATATAACGGCTTCAAGATGATGATCGGCAAGAAGCCCTTCTTCGGCAAGGACATCCTCGAACTCGGTCGCCTCGCCGCGGCCGGCGATGTGGTGGCGGAGGGCGCCGGGAAGGCCGAGACGGTCGATCTGCAGGCCGATTACGTGGCGCGTGTGGCGAAGGACTGGGATGGCGGCGAGCGGAAACTCAAGGTCGTCTGGGACAACGGTAATGGCGCCGCGGGCGTGGTTCTGCAGGAACTCATCAAGCACCTGCCGGGCGAGCACAAAATCCTCTTCGCCGAGATCGACGGGCATTTTCCGAACCATCACCCCGATCCCACGGTGCCGAAGAACCTCGAAGCGCTGATCGCGGCGGTGCGCGGCAGCAAGGCTGATCTGGGCATCGCCTTCGATGGCGATGCGGACAGGATCGGCGCGGTGGACGGCAATGGCAATGTGCTGTTTGGCGACCAGTTGCTTGTGATCCTGGCGCGCGATGTGCTGCGCGAGAAGCCTGGCTCGATCATCATCTCGGACGTCAAGGCGAGCCAGGTGCTGTTCGACGAGATCGAGAAGGCGGGTGGCAAGGCGCTGATGTGGAAGACGGGGCATAGCCTGATCAAGGCGAAGATGGCTGAGACGGGCTCGCCGCTGGCGGCAGAGATGTCGGGGCATGTCTTCTTCGCCGACAAATGGTACGGCTTCGATGACGCGCTTTATGCCGGCGTTCGGTTGCTCGGCATTGTCGCGCGGTCGAAGGACAGCCTCGCGGCGATCCATGATGCGCTGCCGCGGGTAGTGAATACGCCCGAGTTGCGGTTTGATTGCGATGACGAGCGCAAATTCGTGGTGATCGAGGAGGTCGCGGCGCGGCTACGGCAGAAGGGCGCGGCATTATCGGACACGGATGGCGTGCGGGTGAAGACGGCTGACGGCTGGTGGCTGTTGCGGGCTTCCAACACGCAATCGGTTCTGGTGGCGCGCGCCGAGGCCAAGGACGATGCGGGGCTGGAGCGGCTGAAGTCGGATCTGGTGGAGCAGCTCGAGGGTTCGGGTATTGCGGCACCGGATTTCGAGGCGGCGTCCTCCGGGCATTAGGGCGTGACGTCTCTGGTCTGAACCCTGCTCATTCTACCACGTCATCCTCGGCGAAGGCCGAGGATCCACGCCTTCGCTTGCGTGACGAAGGTAAGGCGTGGATGGCACGCCTTCGCGTGCCATGACGGACTTTGGCTCGCGCCTCAGTTTTCACCCTGTGCCCTCGTGTACCCGTCCGCGCCGTCGAAGCGTTGCAGCTTTTCGACATGCATCCAGTGGTGGTGAGCGCTGATCCGGCCCATCAGGGACGCGATGTCGGAGGGTTTGCCCTCCGAGGGCACGTCCAGCATGAAGCGGCAGCGGAAGATGTCGACCAGGAAGGGCTTGCCGGTGCGCGCCGGCCATACCTGGGCACCGCGGTTCTCGATCATCGTCAGGCTGAATTCGGTGCCCTCGGCGGCTGCCTGAAGGGATTGCGCCAGAGCATCCGGCCGCTGCTCGGTCTCGATGAAGACGTCGAGGCCCATCATCTCGCGATGGGCTGAGGGGTGGTGCCAGACGACATCCGGCCAGACCGGCATTTTGAGCGGCTGATACTGGCGCGAAGCCTCGCTGCTGTCGCGGCCGAGATTGGCGATGATCTGATCGGTGAAGGCGGTGGTGCCGACGCCCTGGCCCTTCGCCGCGATATCTCCCGTAAGATTGCGGCCTTCTTCCAGCGTCACCAGAACTGCCTGCTCGACCTTCTCCGCGGCCGCGAAATCGCCGATGTGCCGGAGGAGCATGACGGCGGAGAGCAGGAGCGCGGTTGGATTGGCGAGATCCTTCCCCGCGATCTGCGGCGCCGAGCCATGCACCGCCTCGAACATCGCGGCATTGTCGCCGATATTGGAGGAGGGGGCGACGCCCAGGCCGCCCACCAGGCCGGCGGCGAGGTCGCTGATGATGTCGCCGTTCATGTTGGTGGTCACGATCACGTCGAACTGCTCGGGCGCGATGACAAGCTGGTGGGCGCAGTTGTCGATGATGATGTGGGAGGCGGCGATATCGGGATATTCGGGCGCCACGCGCTCGAAGACCCGCTTCATCATGCCCTCGGTCATCTTCATGATATTGGCCTTGGTCGCGCAGGCGAGCTTCTTGCGCCCCTCGGCCTGGGTCAGCGCGAAGGCGAGGCGGATGATGCGCTCGCAGCCCGGCTCGGTGATGAGCTTGAGGCATTGGGCGGCGCCGGCGCTCTGCATATGCTCGATGCCGGTATAGAGGTCCTCGACGTTCTCCCGCACGATCACGAGGTCGATGCCACGGCCCGAGAAGGGGGTGCGGATGCCGGGCAGTTCCCGCACCGGGCGGATATTGCCGTAGAGCTCAAAAAACTTGCGGAGGGTGACGTTGGCGGATTTCTCGCCGAAGCCGACCGGCGTTTCCAGCGGTCCCTTCAGGGCGAGGCCGGTGCGGGCGATGGAATCCAAGGTCTCCTGCGGGCAGCCCGAGGCGATGCCGCGGCGGAAGACGGCGGCGCCGGCCTCGGCATCTTCCCAGGCGATTTTGGCGCTAGCGGCGGCGAGAATGCGCTGGACCGCTTGCATCACCTCCGGCCCGATCCCATCCCCGGCGATGGCGGTGACCGTGGTCGTTCGCGAGGAGACGTGGGAAGCGGTGGGCGTTACATCCATCGGAAATCTCTTCGGTCTATTGATCGGGGGTTCTTGCGCGCGGCTGCGTCAGACTGCCTAGCAGCCGCAGGCTGTTCCTCCCATGCGAGCTGGGCATGCGCGGGAGCACGCAGGGGAGGAGGAATGACGTCGCGATACCGCTGCGGCGGGAGATCGCCTATAGGGGCGCCTGTGCGAGGGAAGGACGTTGCGACTTGGGACTGACTCAAGAGGCCGCTGAGACCGCGGTGTCTCGTTACCCGGACAACCTCAACCCCGATCTCCTCGACCGCATCCCTTTGGATGCCGATACCGTTCTGGATGTCGGCTGCCATACCGGCTTACTCGGCGGCGTCTATCGCCTCCGCAATCCGCGCGCCCGCGTCTTCGGCATCGACACCGACGCGTCGGCCTTGGCGCTCGCGGCGACCCGTCTGACCGAGGT
This sequence comes from Acidisoma sp. S159, assembly GCF_009766125.1. Classification (NCBI taxonomy): domain Bacteria; kingdom Pseudomonadati; phylum Pseudomonadota; class Alphaproteobacteria; order Acetobacterales; family Acidocellaceae; genus Acidisoma; species Acidisoma sp. S159. The sequence continues at coordinate 173,483 of NZ_LMUG01000091.1, read as the reverse complement.
CGCGTTGCTCGACGTTGAGGCGGGGCCGCCGCCCTTCGCCGCGCCGGACGGCTATGACTGCATCATCTATGGCGACGTGCTGGAGCATCTGCGCGACCCCTGGCGGGTGCTGCGCGAACATGTGGCGCTGCTCAGCCCGCGTGGCGTCGTGCTGATCTGCGTGCCGAACGTCTCGCATTGGAGCGTTACGCGGAGGCTAATCGACGGCAGCTTTGCCTATGAGGAGCAGGGGTTGCTGGATCGCACCCATCTGCGCTGGTTCACCTTCGAATCCATGCAGCGTGCCTTGACCGAGACCGGACTTGCGCTTTGCGACGTGCGGCCACGCATCTTCGATCGCGAGGCGGCGGAGCGTTTCGCCGATGTGATGGCGCCCGCGCTGGCGGCTTGTGGTGTCGATCGCGAGAGCTACATCTCCCGCGCGGCACCGATGCAATATGTCTGGCGCGCCCGGCGCACGCCGGCCCGCACCTTCGCCGTGCGCGGGACCATGCTCAAGCCTTATGGCGGCGTCAGTGACATCCGCGTCCTCAATCCGATGCGGGCCTTGCACACGGATCCCTCGGTTGCTGTTCAGGTCGGCGAGGTGGGCGAGTTTCCTCCCGCGACCGATCAGCTTCCCGCCATCTGTGTATTGCACCGGCCATTGCTGGTTGGTGAGCCGGGCCTCGCGGTGTTCCGCTACCTGCTTCAGCGCGGCTACCTGATCGTGACGGAATTCGACGACCGGCCGGATTTTCTGCCCGAATTGCTCGACGAGCGTTTGCTCAACTTCCGTGCGGCTCATGCGGTGCAGACGACGACGGCCGAGCTGGCGGCGACGCTGAGTTCGCAAAATCCGGAGATCGCCGTTTTCCCGAATGGTGTTTCGCAGCTTTGGCCGCTCTCCAATTTTCAGTCGGAGGATCACGTCACGCTGTTCTTCGGCGCGATCAATCGCCGGCTGGATTGGGAGCAGTTCATGCCGGTGCTGAACGCGGTGGCCGAGACGATGGGCGATCGGCTGCGATTCAGTGTACTGCACGATCGCGAGTTCTTCGATGCCTTGCAGACTCTGCATAAAAGCTTTGCGCCGACCAGCGATTATCAGACCTATCTGACGCTCCTCGGCCAGGCTGAAATCAGCTTCATGCCGCTGCGCGACACACCCTTCAATCGCGCGAAATCGGATCTGAAATTCATCGAGGCGGGAGCGGCCCGCGTGGCGGCCTTGGCAAGTCCGACCGTCTATGAAGGTTCGATCCGGGATGGCGAGACCGGCCTGCTGTTCCGATCCCCGGAGGAGCTGCACGAGCGGCTGACGCGGCTGGTCATGGCGCCCGCTTATGCGCGTGGTTTGGCGGAAACGGCGCGAGTCTGGGTCGCCGAATCACGCATGGATGCCTATCAGGTGCGCGACCGCGTGCGCTGGTACCGCAGCCTGCTCGATCGGCGCGATGAACTCACGCGGGCGCTCTTCGAGCGAGTGCCGGAATTGGCGCCCTGAAGCACCCGTCGGATCCCGGGGGAATCTTGTGACAGTCCCCGGCTTGATGCTGCAGCGTCTGACACTCTGGTACGGCGCCCAGCCATTATTCGAGGATTTGTCCCTGGTGGTGCCCGGGGGACAATTCGTCGCCTTGCTGGGTCCCAGCGGCGTGGGCAAGACCAGCCTCCTGAAGATTGCCGCAGGTCTTCTGATGCCGAAATCCGGCAGCGTTCAAGCGAGCGACGGGCGGCCGCTCGCGGGCCGGATCGCCTATATGGGCCAGCAGGACCTGCTGTTTCCCTGGCTCGACGTGATCGGCAATGTGATGCTGGGCAGCCGGCTACGGCGGCAACGCCCGGACCCGGCGCGGGCGATGGATTTGCTTGATCGTGTCGGGCTGGCCGGGCGCGCGGCAGCGCTGCCGGCCGAGCTATCCGGCGGCATGCGCCAGCGCGCGGCCTTGGCGCGGACGCTCTATGAGGACCGGCCGATCGTGCTGATGGACGAGCCCTTCTCCGCGCTGGATACCATCACCCGCGCCCGCGTGCAGGAATTGGCGGCCGAATTGCTGCGGGGTCGCACCGCGCTCCTCATCACCCATGACCCGCTGGAGGCCTGCCGGATAAGCCACCACCTAATCGTTTTGTCGGGGCATCCCGCGCGCCTCGGAGTGCCGATCGCGGTGCCGGGCGAGGCACCGAGGCCGCCGGATGATCCGGGGTTGTTGCGGACGCAGGGCGAACTCATGCGCCTGCTGACGGCGGGCGACGACGAATGAGACATGCGGGGGCGGCACTGCGCCCGATCGTCACGCTATTCGGGTTGCTCCTGGTCTGGTGGTGCGCGACGCGGCTTTTCGCCGTGCCATCCTTCATGCTGCCGGATCCCTGGGGCGTCGCCCAGGCCCTGGTTAGCCAACGGACGATCCTGTTCTGGAGCACGCTCACGACGCTCAGCGAGATCGTGCTCGGCCTTCTCCTGGGCACCGTGCTGGGGGCGGGCCTCGCGCTGCTCCTGGTGTTTTCGCAACGGCTTCAGCGATGGTTGATGCCGTTATTGTTGATCAGCCAGGCAATTCCGGTCTTTGCCTTGGCGCCGTTGCTCGTTCTCTGGTTCGGCTTCGGCATGAGCTCCAAGGTCGTGATGGCGGTGTTGGTGATCTTCTTCCCGATCACCGCTGCTTTCTATGACGGGTTGCGGCGCACCGATATCGGCTGGCTGGAGCTCGCTCGGACGATGGACGCCTCGCCCTGGGCGATCTTGCGGCATGTCCGGCTGATGGCGGCGCTTCCCGCTTTCGGCGCCGGCTTGCGGGTCGCCGCGGCGGTGGCGCCGATCGGCGCGATCATCGGCGAATGGGTCGGAGCTTCCGCGGGCCTTGGGTATGTGATGATGAACGCCAATGCGCGGATCCAGACCAACGTCATGTTCGCCGCCCTGTTCGTGTTATCGGTTGTCGCAATCATCCTGTGGGTGATCGTGGACCGGCTGCTCAAGCGTCTGCTCTATTGGGCACCCGACACCGCCGCGCCGCGCTGATCTCAGGCGGAGAATAAGGAGAAGGAGCTTGTCCGAAACCGAGCACCACGTCGCATCCGCGCATATCTACCCGGTCAAGGCCCTTCGCGGCCTGGAGAGGGCGGAGGTGGAAGTCGCCCGCTGGGGCTTTGTGCATGACCGCCGCTGGATGGTGGTACGGCCCGATGGCGCCTTGCTGACCCAACGCGAATACCCGGTGATGGCGACGATTGTGGCTGAGATTTACGGCGAGCGACTGGCCCTGACGCGGAAGGGCGTGCGCTCGATCCATCTCGCGCCACCGGAGGCCGATGCCGAGCGGCGGGTCGTTCGGGTCTGGAAGGACCACGTCCCGGCCCTCGATGCCGGACCGTTGGCAGCGTCCTGGCTGAGCGATGCGCTGGGGGCTGAATGCGGTCTGGTCTATCTCGACGATGTGAATGCCCGTCCCGCCGACCAGGCTTTCGCTCGGCCGGAGGATAGGACCGCCTTTACCGATGGGTTCCCGGTTCTTCTCACCAATACGGGCTCTCTAGCCGCGCTCAACAGCCTCTTGCGGACACCCGTCCCGATGAACCGGTTCCGTCCCGGCATCGTCGTCGATGGCCCGGCGGCCTGGGCCGAGGATGAGTGGCGACGGATCCGGATTGGTGACGTGGTCTTCCGCGTGGCGTCGCCTTGCGCGCGATGCGTGGTGGTGACCATCGACCAGATGACGGGCGAGCGCCCGCACAAGACCGAGCCGCTGCGCACCCTCGGCCGCATCCGCCGTACCCAGGGCGGCGCGATGTTCGGGCAGAACCTCATCCCCGAAAACGCCGGGACCATCACGCAAGGCGATCGGGTTGAGGTTCTTGAGATGGGCGAGAGCAATGTGCGCCTGCTCGTAGGGGCGACGCCTTGACGGATAGCGGCGCTGGGCCGACGGGCAGCAGTCTTACCCAGGAGCAAATCGAGCTGCTCTACTACGGCGCCATGCGCGAGGGGCGGGTTGAGCTGTTGGCCGAGTTCCTGCGGCAGGGGGTAGATCCCAACCGGCTGGATGCGCGTGGTTTTCCGCCGGTGATTATCGCCTCCTACAACGGGCAGGCGGAGGCCGTGGCGCTGTTGCTGCAGGCCGGGGCGGGCGTGGATGCACGGGATGCGAAAGGCAGCACAGCCCTTGGCGGGGTCGCCTTCAAGGACGAGCAGAGGATCGCGCGGCAGTTGATCGCTGCCGGTGCCGAGGTGGACGCGCCCAATGATATGGGGCGGACCCCCCTCATGTTCGCGGTCATGTTCGGGCGGCAAGCCATGGTTGAGCTTCTGCTCGAGGCGGGCGCTGATCCGCAGCGCCGCGATGTCGAGGGATATTCCGCGATCGATCTCGCCGCGGGCCAGGCTGATCCGGCGATCTTCGATCGGCTCAGCCGCGCCCCAGCGTCTTCGCGGTGACGTTCCTTACGCGTTGCTGGAGTTCAGGCCGGGCCGCTGCACCATGGCGAGGAATTCCGCCCTCGTCGCCGGATTGGTGCGAAACGCGCCCAGCATGCGGCTCGTGATCAGGCTCGTGCCAGGCTTGTGCACGCCGCGAGTCGTCATGCATTGATGCGTCGCCTCAATCACCACCGCGACGCCGAGCGGCTGCAATACCTCGGCAATCGTATTGGCGATCTGCGCCGTCATCTTCTCCTGTATTTGCAGGCGTCTGGCATAGGCATCGACCACTCGCGCGAGCTTGCTGATGCCCACCACGCGGTGATGCGGCAGGTAAGCGACATGGGCACGTCCGATGATCGGTGCCATGTGGTGCTCGCAGCAACTCTCGAAACGAATGTCGCGGAGCAAGACGATTTCATCGTAGCCGTCGGTTTCCTCGAAGGTTCGCTGCAATAGCGCTATCGGGTCGATAGCGTAACCTTTGAAGTATTCTTCATAGGCTCGGGTGACGCGCGCCGGAGTGTCCAGCAACCCTTCCCGGACTGGATCTTCGCCCGCCCAACGCAGTAATGTCCGCACCGCTTCCTCGGCTTCTTCCCGCGAGGGGCGCGTCAGGTGCTCGCCCTGCTTCGTCTGGTGCGTGTCCAAGGCTCAACTCCGACTATCCATCGCAGGATATGACTCATCTCTGCGAGAGTTTGCAACGTATGGGCGATTAATGGTGGCTGACTGCCGACCACCCGTGGAAATTCTCGCCGAGCACAACCGATACCTGCATCAGCGGATAGCCCGCGAAAGTCACCTCAACGGGTGGCAGAACGGAGAGCCGCGTGAAGTAAGGCCGAAGTCTAGCGACGATTTCCTCGGGCGCAACACGCGGAACGAGGACCAATATAGGATGTCCCTCGAAGGCCGCCGCAGGGGTCGTGATGCCGTTTTCGCGGGTGTCGTCTGCAAGAACGATCACGGGTACCTTGCCGCCGAGGGCGTAGTCGACCTTCCCCGCGTCATTCCAACGAGTGACGCCGATAGCCAGACCTGGTCGGGAGAGCAGACCGCGCGATGCCAGGGCCGGGCGCAGGCCTGTCCAGTCGACGCCACCCTCGATGTCGCGCGCCTTGGCCAATACCTGCGGGCCGAGCAGGGCAGCCACCCAATTGAAGCGCATCTCAGTGCCCGCCAAAAACACGCCGAGCAGGATGAACGCGGCAGTGCCGGTGACAACGCGGCGGAGACGCGGCGCGCCGAGGGCAATCCTGCGGCTGACCTCCGCGCCGAGCAACGGAAATAGCATCAGCGTGCCTGGTGCCGACCAGTGGTACAGGATGTGGCCGGATGACCAGATCGAGACCACCGCGAAAAGCAGGATCGGCACCGCCGCCATCAGCGCGAGGAACCATCCTTTCGGTTCCGTGGGGCCTCGGCGCAGGGCTCTCAGCCAGAGGAGAATGAGCGGCAGCCAGATCCAGGGGAGGACAAAAAGCGCCTCACCACCCCAGACGGCCAAAGGCGCAAAGGGCTGGAAGCGCAGGCCATCCGCGCGATTGCCCTGGAAGGCGATCGAAGCCCAGCCGTGGCGCGCATTCCAGATGACGACCGGCGTGAAAAGCAGGACTGCGAGCGCGCCGGCGACCCAGGGCTGGGGCCGGGCCAGCCAGCGGCGGGCAGTCGGCGTGGTGGCGAGGAAGGCCGGCAAGCCGATCAGCACGAGCGCGCCGTTGTATTTGGACAGCATGACGAGGCCGGCGCAGGCGCCAGTGGCGAGCCACCATGGCCAGGATGGCGAAGGTTTATCGTCGAGCCGGATGGCTTTGACGGCGCAGATGGCAAAGCCGAGGAGCGCGCAGTCGAGCGGCCCGTCCGGCAGCACCCAGCCGCCTGCGGTGACCGTATAGACGGGCGAGAGGTTGAGGAGGAGGGCGGCCCAAAACCCGGCGCGCTGATCGTCGAAGAGAAGAGTCGTCAGCCGCGCCATCAGGAAGGTGGAGACGGCGAAGAGGAGGATGAAGGGCAGCCGGACGACGAGGGGGGCCTGGCTGCCGGTCAGCGCCATCGCGGCGTGGGTGAGCCACCACGAGATCGGCGGGTGATCGTAATAGGACAGCGCCAGATGCCGGCTGGCCGCGACCATATAGGTTTCGTCGATGCCAAGCCCGAGCGCCCAGCCCATGGCGAGACGGACCAAGGTGGCAGCAAGGATGAGGAGGAGGAGCGAGCGGCCCTCAGTTCTGTAACGGCCAGAGAATTTTGCGTTTGTAATCGGTCTGCTCAAGAAGCTCGGGTGCCGGTCGATTGTCGGGAAAGACGATTAGCACGATCTGAATGCCGGACTTGCGGCGATGCTTCATGGCTGGGATACAATCAGTATCGCCGGTGACAAGAATGATTCGGGCACAGAGCCTTTTATCCGAGTCGGCTGCAATATCTAGTCCGATACGCATATCGACGCCTATTGCCCGAAGTCAGGCGCGGACCGTCGTCAGTTAAGATTGTCGACGAGATAGGAATTTTCTTTAGGTTAAGTCCGAGGAATTTAAACACGCCTTGACGGATTGCGAAGAGCTCCCGTCTCGCAAGATCTCGAAGCCAGTCATCGGAGCCGCTGAATCGCTTGATTCCGCCTGACGCAGGCACCTGGCCGTTCCGGTGTGAGGTGCGCAGTCGGAATAGAGAATCCGAATGAGCGCTTCCTGCGTCGGCTTGATGCGACCATGAGCAACGGACTCTACATAACTTAGACTTTATAGATTCCGCACGGCGGGCCAGGACTCTAAGAGCCTGTCTCTGGATAATGTCGGGTTGACTCTCGCAGTGCACCAAGGGCGGCTGTTGGTGGCAAGCGGCATGTCGGCTCTTAAGTATAGCCAATCTCGAAGCCGTCATTCGCCAGGACGTCAGCGACTTTTGCTGAAACCAAATTTGGGCATCAAAAAAGGCCCAAGGATACCGGCAGCCGAGACGGTGAGGCTCGTCTCGCTTAGACCCCCGATGCGATCGCCCCCAAGGTGAAAGTCTTCACCTTGGGGAGCAGACGAATATCAGAGAGAATCGTGCTTCAGTTCGATGGCCTGATCAGCCTCTGGCAGGCGGGACGGGCGTTGGTGCAGGTGCCGGAGGAGCCGCTTCAACCGGGGCTGGAGCAGGTTCGGGCGGCGGGGGCGGCGGCTTCGAGGCACAGGCCGCGAGGGCAATTATCGGGATCGCGGCGGCGACCGCTGCGGCATGACGCCACAGCCTAAACTTATCCACTGCTTTCTCGGAAAGGGCCGACATCGTCTTACTCCTTCATTGAACGGCGTAGACAAGACAGATTTTAAAGAGAATTCTTCCTAAAGAGTCAAATGTGTCGTTGCATAGGTAGGGGTAAGCTCGAATTGGTTGTCCAAGAATTATTGCCTTCGGTTCGAGCCAAGGCTTCGCAAAGCCTTGCGGTCGGAAGCACTATTCTAGCGCTCGCCGTTGTCTGCATGCTTTCCGGTTGCGGCACTAGCGTGACGCCTGGTTCTGGCGGTCTCGCTTCCGGCTCTGATACCGCGTCAGAGCTAGGGGCGCGCTCCGACACCGAGCTTGGCAACAAGCTCAACGGCCAGCATCAGTTAATTGTCGCTAACACTAGTTTGAATGTGGGATTGCTCCAACAGTTCTATGCTCGCCACAATTTCCAACCTGTCTGGGAGAATCACCAGGCTCAGGCCAATGCACTCATCGACGCCATTATGGGTGCTGGCGATCAGGGTCTGAACCCCGACTGGTTCCATGCAAAGCTACTGCGACAAAATTCGAATCTGTCGTCGATCGATCGAGACTTACTGCTCTCGGACGCTTTTCTCTCTTACGCCGACGCACTGGCCCGCGGAGTAGTGCCTCCTGAACGCCGTGGCGACGATGAGGTTCTGAAACCAGAGCCAATCGATGTAGCAGCCGCGGTCGATAACACTCTTACTCGCCCTGACCCTGCAGCGGCAATTGATGCATTGGCGCCGACCACGCCAACCTATACCGCATTGCTTCAAGCATTGAAGACGGAGCAATTCCGGAATGGTGTCCATGGGAGCCGCCTGCACACGATTGTGGTGAACCTGGAGCGCCAACGCTGGTTGCCCCGATCGCTTCCTGCGGATCGCGTGTGGGTCAATGTAGCCGATGAGCAACTGGTTTTTTATAGCGCTGACAATCCAGTTTTCTCGACGCGCGTGGTTGTCGGAGAAGACATAAAAATCAATCAGAGTCCCGAGTTCAGCACCAAGATTGATGCTGCTTACTATAACCCTCCATGGGTGATCCCAAGTGACATCGCTGCGAAGGAGATCTTGCCTAAGGCCAAGCTCGATCCAAACTATCTCGTGGCGAACAATATGGTCGCACTCCCAGGTGGCGAAGTGGAGCAACTTCCCGGCCCTGACGCGGGCCTTGGGTTCCTCATGTTCGACATGCCAAATCACTTTGACGTTTATCTGCACGATACCCCAGATCGCGACATCTTCAGCCGGGCCAACCGCCGCCTGAGCCACGGATGTATCCGGGTGCAAAACCCCCGGGAATTGGCCGCCCTATTAATGAACCAACCGACGAGCGAGATTGATGCCGGTATAGAGAAAGGCGGCACAACTCGAAACGATCTGCCCGTGCCGGTTCCTGTCTTCGTGGTCTACGAAACCGCTTTCGTCGATACTCACGGTGTGCTGCAATTTCGGCCAGACTTTTATCAGAGAGACGCCGCGATCTGGAACCAAATGCAGATGAGCCCTTCGGGTCAAGCAACGGGAACGCGGCCGACGCTGACTGGCGCGCTGCGCGACGGCAGCTCTGCTCACCTGACTTGAGGCAGATGATCGATGTCCGCTTTAGGGACGTCGGGTGCTAGCCTTCAAACATCTTGCAAGGGTCGAACGCGGTCATTCGGACATCATTCAGAGACAGACTCTAAGATGGCCGCCGTCGATCATCACGACTGTACCCGGCGGATAAAAACCCCGGGCGTTTCAGCGCCCAGGCTGAGATGTCGCAGCCCGCCTAAGGCGTAGCGGGTAAGCCCAACCTTGACGATTCCCACACGAAATCGTCTAGGCGAATGGGTCAGTGATTGTTCCGCGATTCTCCGCGCGTCTCGATGATGTTGAGATAGCGTGTGGCGGGTTCCAGGCAGGAGCCAGTGCCCATCTGGCCGACCATGCTGCGAAAGATCTCCTCCCACGGCGTCTTGTTCTCGAGCTTGGGCGGGACCCAGGCGGCACGCCGCGCCGCCAGCTCGGCGTCGGGGATCAGCACATCCACGCGGCGGGCGTTGAGGTCGATGCGGATCGGGTCGCCATCCTTCAGCAGCGCGAGCCCGCCGCCGATTGCCGCCTCGGGTGAGATGTTGAGGATCGAGGGGCTGCCGGAAGTGCCGGATTGCCGCCCGTCGCCCATTGTCGGCAAGGCGTTGACGCCGCGCTTCAGCATCACCGCCGGGGGCTGCATATTCACCACCTCGGCGCTGCCCGGATAGCCGACCGGGCCGACGTTGCGGATGATGAGAACCGAATCCTCGGTGACGCCGAGATCGGCCTGTTCGATCCGCGCGTGGTAATCCTCAGGCCCCTCGAAGATGACGGCCTTGCCGAGGAACACGTTGGGGTGCTCGGGGTCGCTCAGGAAACGTTCGCGGAACTCGATGTCGATGACGCTGGTCTTCATCACCGCCGTCTCGAACAAATTGCCGGAAAGCACGACATAGCCGGCCTCCTCGCGCAGCGGCTCGGCATAGGAGCGGATGACCTCGCGGTCGCCATCCGGCACGCCGATGAGGTTCTCGGCGATGGTCTTGCCGGTGACGGTCATGGCGGTGCCGTCGATTTTCCCGGCGGCCAGCAGCTCCTTCATCACGGCGGGCACGCCGCCCGCGCGGTGGAAGGATTCGCCGAGGTAGCGGCCGGCGGGCTGCATATCGACCAGCAGCGGAATTTCCGGCCCCAGGCGCTGCCAGTCATCCAGGCTGTGATCGACGCCCATGTGGCGGGCGATGGCGACCATGCTGATCGGGCAGTTGGAGGAAGCACCCAGCGCGGCGGCGGCCACCACCGCATTGCCGAAGGCGGCCTTGGTCATGATGTCGGAGGGGCGCAAATTCTCATGCACCATGGCGACGATCCGCCGCCCGGTTTCGTAAGCGATCTGGCCCCGCTCCCGATACGGCGCCGGGATGGCGGCGCAGCCGGGAAGCGACATGCCGAGAGCCTCGGCCAGGCCGTTCATCGAGCTGGCGGTGCCCATGGTGTTGCAGTGGCCGGCGGAGGGGGCGGAGGCCGCCACCATCTGCATGAATTCCTCGTATTCGATCTCGCCCTCGGCCAGCAGCTTGCGGGCATGCCAGACGACGGTGCCGGAGCCGGCGAGCTTGCCCTTGAACCAGCCGTCCAGCATCGGCCCGCCCGAGAGCACGATGGCGGGGATGTTCACGGTGGCGGCGCCCATCAGGCAGGCGGGCGTGGTCTTGTCGCAGCCGGTGGTGAGCACCACGCCGTCCAGCGGGTAGCCGTGCAGGATCTCGACGAGCGAGAGATAGGCGAGGTTGCGGTCCAGCGCGGCGGTGGGGCGCTTGCCGGTTTCCTGAATCGGGTGGCAGGGAAATTCGAGCGGCACGCCGCCCATCTCGCGGATACCGTCCCGCACGCGGCTCGCCAGTTCCAAGTGGTGGCGATTGCAAGGCGAGAGGTCCGAGCCGGTCTGAGCGATGCCGATTATGGGGCGGCCGGTTTGCAGTTCGGCGCGGGTGAGGCCGAAGTTCATGTAGCGTTCGAGGTAGAGGGCCGTCATCGCGGGGTCGGAGGGCGTGTCGAACCAGCGGCGGCTGCGAAGGCGCTTCGGCCCGTCTTGATTGTCGTTATGTGCCATGTTTTCCCCCTGCGCGACGCGCGTCGCAGGCTGCGCGAGGGGTGCCCAGGTGTCAACCGAACCGCCTGTGCTAGAAGACCCGCGTTATGCCGGGATGAGGCTGAAGCCCTTCACGGAAATCGGCGCCCGGTTCGGGGGCGTTTGGCGAGAGAGGAAACGGATGATGAGGCTGCAGGGTAAACGGGCCCTCGTGACGGCGGCTGGCCAGGGCATCGGCCGCGCGACGGCGGAGGCTTTCGCGCGCGAAGGCGCCGAGGTGATCGCGACCGACATCAATGCGGAGGCGCTCCGCACGCTGAGGGGCTGCACGACTCGCGTGCTCGACGTGCTGTCACCCGAGGCGATCGCCGAGGCGGCGGCCGAGGTCGGGCGCCTCGATATCCTGTTCAACTGCGCGGGCTATGTGCATGCGGGGTCCATCCTCGACTGCGACGACCGGGCGTGGAAATTCTCCTTCGACCTCAACGTGACGGCGATGTTCCACCTGATCCAGGCTTTCCTGCCGGGCATGCTGGAGGGCGGCCGGGGCTCGATCATCAACATGGCGTCCGCCGCTTCCTCGGTAAAAGGCGTGGCAAACCGCGCCGCGTACGGCGCGAGCAAGGCGGCGGTGATCGGTCTGACCAAATCGGTGGCGGTGGATTACGTGGCGCGCGGCATTCGCTGCAATGCGATCTGCCCCGGCACCATCCAGTCGCCCTCGCTGGATGAGCGCATCGCGACGCAGGCGGCGGCGGCGGGGGTAACGCTGGAGGCGACGCGCGCCGCCTTCGTGGGGCGGCAACCGATGGGGCGGCTTGGCAAGGTAGAGGAGATCGCCGCGCTGGCGGTTTATCTGGGGTCGGACGAGTCCGGCTTCACCACGGGCACCACGCAGATGATCGACGGCGGCTGGTCGGCCTGATTTAGGAAGAACCGCGGAAAATGGATCTCGGTCTGAACGGCAAGGTTGTGATTGTCACCGGAGGGGCGTCCGGGATCGGCGCCGCAATCTCGATTTTGTTGGCGGAGGAGGGCGCCATTCCGGCGATCCTCGCGCGTGACACACCGCCGCCCGCGTTCATGCTGGCGCTTCAGGGGTCGCAGCCTGCGGCCAGTTTCCAGGCGGTCGAACTGACGGATGAGGCGGCCTGTGGCGCGGTGGTGGCGGCACTGATAGCGCGCCATGGGCGGATCGACGGGCTGGTCAATAATGCCGGCGTCAACGACCGTGTCGGGCTGGAGGCGGGGGCGGCGGCCTTCGAGGCTTCGCTCCGCCGCAACCTCGTGCATTGCTATAGCATGGGGCATCACTGCCTGTCGCATCTGCGGGCAAGCCGTGGCGCCATCGTCAATATCGCGTCCAAGACGGCGGTGACGGGGCAAGGCGGGACGAGCGGCTACGCCGCCGCCAAGGCCGGTTTGCTCGGGCTGACGCGTGAATGGGCGACTGACCTGGCCGCCGACGGCATCCGGGTGAATGCCGTGTTGCCGGCCGAGGTCATGACGCCGCTCTATGAGAACTGGATCGCGACCTTCCCCGATCCGGCGGAGAAACTGGCGGCGATCACCGCGAAGATCCCGCTCGGCGCCCGCATGACGACGCCGGAGGAAATCGCCGCGACGGTGGTGTTCCTGCTGTCTGCCCGCGCATCGCACTTCACCGGGCAGTGGCTGAGCCCGGATGGCGGTTACACCCATCTCGATCGGGCGATCAGTTGAGCGGGCGGGCGGAGGCGAAGGCGGTGGAACCGGCGACTGATGAAACCGCGCGAACGGCACGGGCCGGGGACAAGCGACTGCCGGCGATCGTCAGCGCGATGCAGCACGATATCGTTTTCGGCCGCCTCAAGCCGCGCGAGAGGCTGGTCGAGGAAGAGCTTAGCGAGCGTTTCGCCGTTGGCCGCCATGTCATACGGGCGGCGCTGGAGGAGCTTGACCGCGCCGGCCTCGTTCAGCGAAGGCAGAACCGCGGTGCGGTCGTCAGCGACTACTCGGCGGAAGAGGTCGATGAGCTTTACGACATCCGCACGATCCTCCAGCAGCAGGCGGCGCGACGGATCCTGCTGCCGGCATCACCGGACCTCATCCGCCAGCTCCGCGAGGTGAACGATGTCTATGTTCGCTGCGGGACGGCGGGCGACCTCGATGCCGCCTCGGTTGCGAACGACACCTTTCACCGGATCATCTTCGGCGCCTGCCGGAACCGGCAGCTGGCGGAGCTTATCCAGCAGTATTGGACGAAGACGGCGGCAATCCATTGCTACGCCATCGCGAACCCGGCGCTCGCCGAGCAGTCGCGGCGGGAGCATTTCCAGATCATCGCGGCGATGGAGAGCGGGGACCGCGCGGCTTTCGAGTCGCTTTGCGTGCTCCACATGCAGCCGGCGTTGCAAGCCTTCAAGGCGGCTCATGGCGGCTGGATTTCTCGCGCGGGGGCGGGCTGATGCCGGGCGTTCGTCGGTGGAGGAATGCTTCTCTGCGGAGACCGTAACGTTGCCCGGCCGGGCAAATGTCTGATATCCTGATGCAGTGCGACGGGTCGGCCACTCGCCGCGTTCCGGAAAGGTCGGCGCCATGCTCAATATCCTCTCAACCACGATGCACCTCAACCCCATTGACAACGTTGCGATCGCGCGCGCGGAAATCGAGGCGGGGACGAACCTGCCGGATCGTGGCGTCACCACCACGCGGCGCATTCCACGCGGGCACAAGGTGGCGATCGCGGCCATTCCCAAGGGCGAGCCGATCCGCCGTTACGGGCAGGTGATCGGCTTCGCCAGCATGGATATCGCGCCGGGCGACCATGTGCATGTGCAGAACTGCGAGTTCCACGATTTCGCCCGCGACCATTCGCCGGGGGCCGATGCGCGTCCCACCGACTATATCGCGGAGCCCGCGACCTTCGATGCTTACGTGCGGCCCGATGGGCGGATCGCGACGCGCAATTACATCGGCATCCTGACCAGCGTGAACTGCTCCGCCGGCACCGCCCGCTACATCGCGGAAGCCTTCCGTGCCAATCCGATCACCGGGGATCGTGGCCTGCTCACCGACTACCCGAATGTCGATGGCGTGGTGGCGCTGACGCATAAGACCGGCTGCGGCATGGCGCTGACGGGCGATGGTATGGATACGCTGCGCCGCGTCATCATGGGCTATGCGGCGCATCCGAACTTCGCCGCCGTCCTCGTCATCGGCCTGGGCTGCGAGGTCAATCAGGTTGGGCCGCTGCTACAGTCCCAGAGCCTGCCTGAGGGCATGGCGATGTCATCCCTCGTGATCCAGGAATCCGGCGGCGCGCGGGCTAGCATCATGGCGGGGATCGAGCGCATCAAGGCGTTGCTGCCGGTCGCCAATGCGGTGAAGCGCCAGCCGGTTTCGGCTTCGAATCTCAAGGTCGCGCTGCAATGCGGCGGTTCCGACAGCTTCTCGGGCCTCACCGCCAATCCGGCGCTCGGTTACGCGTCGGACCTTGTGGTGCGGCATGGCGGCACGGTGATCCTGACGGAGACGACGGAGATCTACGGCGCCGAGCACTTGCTGACGCGGCGCGCGGTGAGCCCTGAAGTGGCGGGCAAGCTGTTGTCGCGGATCGAATGGTGGATCGAATACACGCGAAAGAATGGCGGCGAGATCGACAATAACCCGTCGCCCGGCAACAAGGCCGGCGGGCTCACCAATATCGTCGAGAAGTCGCTCGGCGCGGTGGTGAAGGCGGGCACGACGAACCTTGTCGATGTCGTGGGCTATGCCGATCCGGTGACGGCCAAGGGGCTGGTGGTGATGGACGGGCCGGGTTTCGATCCGGTTTCCGCTACAGGTCAGGTCGCGGGCGGCGCCAATGTTTTGTGTTTCACCACCGGGCGCGGGTCCGTCTTCGGCTGCAAGCCGACGCCTTCGATGAAGCTCGCCACCAATACGCCGATGTACGACCGGATGCCGGACGACATGGACGTCAATTGCGGCGGGATCGCGGAAGGCGTGGAGACGGTGGAGGAGTGCGGGCAACGCATCTTCGAAATGATCCTGCGTATCGCTTCGGGCGAGAGAACCAAGAGCGAGCAGCTCGGGTTCGGGGATGACGAATTCGCGCCGTGGCAGTTAGGCGCGACAGTCTGAGGTCTCCGTCTTGGACGAGCTAGCGAAGCCGGGCCGTCGCAGGCTCGCGCCACGATCGGCGGATGACCATATCCGGCCAGTGGCGCGCGCCACGCTGCCGCAGGAGATCGTGGACGCCATCGCCGGGCTGATCATGAAGCGGATTTGGAAGCCCGGCGACATGATCCCGTCGGAGAAGGAACTCGCGGCGCGGTTCCAGGTCGGGCGGTCCACGGTGCGGGAAGCAGTGAAAAGCCTTGCCGTGCTGGGCGTGCTGGAAGCGCGGCCGGGCGAGGGGTCCTTTGTCCGCGAGCCGACTTCCGAGCTGCTCTCGGGCGCGTTTCGCTGGGGGCTGCTGCTGAGCGAGCGGAACCTCGATGATCTGTTCGACGTGCGGACCACGATCGAGGTGACCTGTGCCGGCCGCGCGGCGAAACGCTGCACGGCGCAGGATGCCGCGGCGCTGGCCGAGAACATTACCCTCATGCGGGATCATCAGAGCGACGATCCCGCCTTCACCAAAATCGACAGCGACTTTCATATCCGCATCGCCGAGATCGGTGGCAATGCGCTGTTCTCGAGCGTGGTGTCGACGATCCAGACCATTGTTCGCATGTGGTATCCGGCGACCTATTACGTGCCGGAAACCAAGGCCGTGACCTTCTCCGAGCATGACGCGATCGTCCGGGCGCTGCGGCGCAAGGATGTGCCGGGGTCGGAGGAGGCGATGCTGGCTCATCTGACGGCGGCGGCGGGGCGGCTTCGCCGGGTCATGGGAAAGGCCGATGCCGCCTAGACTGCCGCCTTGCCTAGGCTGAGGCTGTCAGACATTATGACATCTATCGACGGCGCGGAGACGCCGTTCCCGTGGTCGGGATGGAGGGGGATGGCGCCATGTTCAAGCAGGCTCTCGATAAGCGGCACGCGCGGGGCAAGCCGATCCAAGTGGCTTTCGTGGGTGCCGGACGTATGGGCACCGGAGCGATTTGCCAGATCGGGCTGATGCGCGGCATCAGCGTCGCGGTGATCGCCGATCTCAGCACCGAGCGCGCGACCCGCGCCTTCGAGCTTTCCGGCTACCGGCGCGAGGATGTGGTTGTCGCGAACGCGGTGGGGCCAGCGCAGGATGCCATCCGCCAGAACAAGCCGGTGGTGACGCAGGATGCGACCCTGGTGCCGCAGCTCGAAATCGATGCGGTTGTCGATGCGACGGGCAGCCCGGAGCTTGGGGCGCGCGTGGCTTTGCAGACGATTCAGGCGCGCAAGCACATCATCATGCTGAATGTCGAGACCGATGTCGTTGTCGGACCCATCCTGCATCGCATGGCCGAAGCAGCGGGCGTGGTCTACACGGTGTCATCGGGTGATGAGCCGGGCCTGATCGCCGAATTTTATGATCGCTATGCCGGGCTCGGCTTTGAGATTGTGGCGGTGGGCAAAGCGCCTTCCAGCATCGGGCTGTTCGACCGTTTCGCGACACCCGACAGCGTTGGCGAGGATGCGAAGCGATGGGGTGTGAACCCGCATTTCCTCGTGACCTTCCGCGATGCCACCAAGACGATGATCGAGATGGCCTGCATCTCGAATTATACTGGTTTGGTGCCCGATATTCGCGGCATGCACGGCCCGATCGCGGGGGTTAATGAGATCCCGCAATTGTTCAGGCCGAAAAGCGAGGGCGGCATCCTCAATACGCGCGGCGTGGTCGATTACGCCCGGCCGCTGAAGCATGAAGACGGCAGCATCGACTTTGACCGATCCGTGACGCCGGGCACCTTCATCGTGGTGCATACCGACCACAAGCAAATCCAGGAGGATTTGCAGTATCTCGATGTCACCGGCTCGGACGGCTACTACAACATGTACACGCCCTATCATCTGGTGACGAACGAGATCCCGCTCTCGATCGTCAATGCGGTGGCCTTCAACCATCCGACCATCGTGCCCAAGCTCGGGCTGGTGACGGAGGTTTTCGGTGCCGCCAAACGCGCCTTGACGGCGGGTGAGACCGTGGAGGGCGCCGGCGGATCCTCGGTTTATGCGCTCAACGATCTCTACGAGACGGCCAAGGCCGATAATGTCGTGCCGCTCGGCTTGCTGACGGATGCCAAGCTACTGCGCGATGTCCGTAGGGAAGAGGTCATTACCTACGACATGGTCGAATTGCAGACCGACACGACGCTTTACCATTTGCGTGCCCTGCAGAATTCGATGAACCTGCAACCTCATGCGCCGCCCAGCCTGAAGGTGGCCGCCGAATAGACGAGTGCGTTGCCGCGACGATCGGCCGACAGAAGCCGACAAAATAGCAATGGAGCGAGTGGGAAGAATGATGTTCGAGACAAAACTGCCCTTGAAGA
Source organism: Acidisoma sp. S159 (assembly GCF_009766125.1). Taxonomy (NCBI): domain Bacteria; kingdom Pseudomonadati; phylum Pseudomonadota; class Alphaproteobacteria; order Acetobacterales; family Acidocellaceae; genus Acidisoma; species Acidisoma sp. S159. The sequence continues at coordinate 155,765 of NZ_LMUG01000091.1, read as the reverse complement.
AGGCCTCCGCGATCAAGCGTCTGGCCGCCGCGGCGCTTTGCGCCTCCGTCTTCGGCTTGGGCGCGGTGGGCGCGCATGCGGCGACTCGCGCGCAGCCCTTCCCGGAATGGCCTGCGCCGGTCATCGACCCCACGCTGAGCGTCGATCAGGCGAAAGCGCTGGTGGCCGAAAGGTCGAAGCCGCAGACCGAGTGGAAAGGACCGACGAGCGGACCGCGCGCGCCGACCGGCCAATTTACCATCGCCTGGGTCTCCAGCGATCAATCCTATACGCCCTATGTCTATTGGGGCCTTGGCGTGGAGCAGGCGGCGAAGGCGCTCGGCTGGAAGGTCGTCACGCTCAATGGGCAAGGGACCGTGGGTGGAACACTTGCCGCGTTTCAGCAAGCGCTGTCGCTGAATGTTGCCGCCATCATCACGCCGGCCGACGCCAACGCGCTGCAGCAGCCGATTCAGGACGCGGTTAAGCGCGGCATTCCGGTCATCGGCATTCACGCCACCGCTTTCCCGGGTCCGGCACCGAAGCTCGGCCTTTACCAGAACATTGCGTCCAATCCAGCCGAGATCGGGCAGACCGAGGCCGCTTATGTCATCGCTGATTCCAACGGAACCGCGCATGACATTCACATGGTCGATAACAGCTACGCCATCGCGCGCTTCAAGGCTCAGGCGACGATCCAGCCGATCCAGCATTGCGCCGGCTGCAAACTGTTGACCGTGGTGAACCAGCCGATCGGCGATCCCACGCGTATGCCTTCGACCATCTCGGGCCTGCTCTCGCGCTTCGGCGATAGCTGGTACATGACGACATGCTGTGACGGCTATTACACCGCCGCTGCCGCCGCGCTGCGTTCGGCCGGTGCTTCGCCCGAGAAGATTCATCTGATCGGCGCCGATGGGCCGCCGGCCACCTATCAGATGATCCGCAAGGGCCAGTATCAGGTCGCCGACGTGCCTGAGCCTTCCTCTCTGTTCGGCTTCGAGGCGGTGGATGCGGCAGTGCATGCGATGGTCGGCGAGCCGCCGGCGGTTTTCACGCAGCCGACTTATATCGTGACCAAGGACAATGTTGAGGCTGAAGGCGGAAACAAGAACCAGTTTATCCCGAGCAACAACTTCGCTTGCCATTACGAGAAGATCTGGCTCGGCCAAGCGACGGGCTGCTGAGGCTCGGCTGAGGCGAAAGGCGCTTGCCGATGGCGGATGATATTCCGCTGCTGCGGATCGCGGGGCTCGGCAAGCGCTTCTACGGCACCCACGCGCTCAACGATGTGGATCTCACTCTACGAGCGGGTGAGATCCATGCGCTGATCGGGGAGAACGGCGCCGGGAAATCGACGCTCATCAAGATTCTCGCGGGTGTTTACGGTGCCGAGGAAGGTACGATCGCCTTGCGCGGCGAGGCGGTCAACCCGGTGACGCAACGTTTGCCGATCGCCTTCGTGCATCAGGATCTCGGCCTGGTCGATGATCTGAGCGTCGGCGAGAACGTGGCGCTGGTCGCAGGCTTCCCCAAGCGCCATGGGCTTATTGATTGGCCGCAGGTGGGGCGGCAGGCGATCGAGCTTTACGATCGCATGGAGATCGAGGCACCGGATCCGCAATCGCCTGTCGGTAGTCTCAACGCCGCGGGCAAGGCGCTGCTTGGAATTGTCCGCGCGCTTGCGAGCAGGGCCGATATCGTCGTGTTGGACGAGCCGACGGCTTCATTGCCGGAGCCTGATGCGCTGCATCTGCTCGATGTGCTGCGGCGGCTGCGCGCGACTGGCGCCGGCATCATCTATGTCAGCCATCGCCTCAACGAGCTTTTCGGCTTCGCCGATTCCGTCTCGGTGTTGCGCGACGGACGGCTGGTGCGCAGCGCGGCGATGGCGAGCGTAACGCCGTCCAGTCTGGTGCAGGACATGCTGGGCCGTGCGGTTGAGTTCGCGCATGGCCATGCGGAGCCTACCGCAAATAAGCCCGCGTTGCTTTTCGTGGAGGCGCTGCGGCTGCATGGCTTCGGGCCGGTGACCTTCTCGGTCGCGGCCGGAGAGATCGCGGCGCTGGTTGGCTTGCGGGGCGCGGGTCAGGATGAGATCGGGCGTGCCATATTCGGCGCGCTGGAGACGCGGTCGGGCACGATTCATCTTGGGGGCGAGCTTCTGCCGCCGCGAGAGACGATCACCGACCGGATGGCGCGCGGCATTGCGCTGCTCGCGGGAGACCGTGGCCGGGAAAGTGCGCTCGCCGGGATGTCGATCAGCGAGAATCTTTTCCCGAGCCAGAGCATCGTGAAAACCGGCAGCCTAGCCTTCCTGTCGCCCGCGGCGGATCGGGCGCGGACTGGCGAGGTGATGGAGCGCTTCGATGTGCGGCCGCGCAATCCGGATGCGCTGATCGATTGGCTGAGCGGCGGCAATCAGCAGAAGATATTCGTCGCTCGCTGGCTGGCCGCGGGTGCGCGGTTGCTGATCCTGGAAGAGCCCACGGCAGGCGTGGATATCGGCGCCAAGCTCGCCATTCACGCCATGGTGCGGGATGCTGCACGAGCGGGCGCCGCCGTGCTTATCGTGTCCTCGGATTTCGAGGAAGTGGCGACGCTGGCCGACCGGGCACTGGTCATGGGCCGAGGCCAAATCTCCGGGGAACTCTCAGGCGCGGCTTTGACCATGGACAGCCTGATCGCGCGCTCGTCGCTTGGCGAGGACTTCGCGGCCTCCGACTATGCGCCCGCCACGCTGAATGCCTAGGATGCCCGAGATGCCCGATCAGGTTAACCCCGCTCAAACCGCAGCTATTCGGCCGATCGCGCGCAGCCCGCGCCGGTTGTCGGATTTCGTCGCGATCTACGGTCTGGCGGTGGTCTTCCTCATCGTGATGGCGGTCTTCGGGGTGTTGCATCCGACGACATTCCTGAGTGCCTCGAATATCAATTCCATCCTGGTCGGCCAGTCGGTAACGGCGATGCTGGCGCTGGCGGAGATGATCCCCCTTGCGACCAAGCAATTCGATCTATCGGTGGGCTATCACCTGGGGATGGCGCAGATCCTGGTGATCGGGCTGCAGGTGCAGAATGGCCTGTCCTGGCCGCTCAGCATTCTCATCGTGCTGGTGCTGTCGGTTATCGTCGGGGCGCTGAACGGTTTCCTTGTCACGCGGTTCAAGATCGACAGTTTCATCGCCACGATGGGTGTCGGCACGCTGCTTTATGGTGTTTCCAATTGGTATAGCGGCGGCCAGCAGATCGTCGGCATGGATCTGGCGGATCGGTTTACCGGCCTGACGGAGATCTACCGGCACATTCCGCTGCCGGCGGTCTATGTCGCGATTGCCGCGATCCTGCTGTGGGTGGTGACGGAGCGGCTGCCGGTGGGCCGCAGTCTCTATGTTATCGGTGCCAGCACTCGGGCCGCCGAGCTTACCGGCATTCGGGTGCAGCGCCATGTGATGGGCGCCTTCATCGCGTCGGGGGTTTTGAGCGGGGTGGCCGGCATCATGCTCGGCAGCATCTTGCAGACGGGAACGCCATCGGTGGGTCCCGAATATCTGCTACCGGCCTTCGCGGCGACGTTGTTGGGCGCGACCTCGATCAAGCCGGGGCGGGTCAATGTGCTCGGCACCCTGCTGGCGGTGCTGATCCTGGCGTTTTCGTTCTCGGGCGTGCAGCAGCTCGGGGCGGCGTTTTACGTGCAGTATTTCTTCAATGGCGGAATTCTGATCGTTGCTGTGGGCCTGTCCGTCTATGCCTCCGCGCGGCGGCGGAGGGCGGCCGCGAAGGGTCAAGCGTGAGGCGGTTGGGCGGCGAGGAGGCGGTGCGCGGGTAGTTCGAACTCACCGTCATGGCATGCGAAGGCATGCCATCCACACCTTGCCGGAGGCTCCGCTACGAAGGCGTGGATGGCACGCCTTCGCGTGCCATGACGAGATGAATGGCCGCCCGTCGGAACGGCGTGGATTGTGCGCCTAGTAGGACCCAAGCAGTCAGGCTGGCGCCGCCGACTCAGACCTTCTCGACCTGGTTGTATTCCAGATCGACCGGGGTGGAGCGGCCGAAGATCGAGACGCTGACTTTCACGCGCCCCTTTTCCTCATCGACCTCTTCCACCGTTCCGTTGAAGCTGGTGAAGGGGCCGTCCGCCACGCGGACTTGCTCGCCGATCTCGTACAGGATGGAGGGGCGCGGACGCTCCACACCTTCCTGGGTCTGCTTCATGATCCGCTCGGCCTCGGCCTCGGTGATCGGCGTGGGCTTGTTGCGGTTGCCCAGGAAGCCGGTGACCTTGGGCGTGTCCTTGACCAGATGCCAGGCCTCGTCCGTCAGCTCCATCTTCACCAGCACGTAGCCCGGGAAGAACTTGCGCTCGGAATTGACCTTCTGGCCGCGCCGGACCTCGACGACCTCTTCCGCGGGCACGAGGATCTCATCGATCTGGTCGGCGAGGCCCTTCTGGGCCGCCTGTTCCTTGATCTGCTGGCCGATCTTCTTCTCGAAGCCGGAATAGACGTGGACGACATACCATCTCTTAGCCATGACCCAATTCCCCCTAGGCGCCGCTGCTGAACAAGGTGCGCACGCCGAGGCCAATGATCTGGTCCGCGGCAAAGAAGAACACCGCCGCGATGAGCGCCATACCGAGCACCATCGCGGTCGTTACGAGCGTCTCCTTGCGACTCGGCCAGGTGACCTTCCCGACCTCCGCCCTCACATCGCGTAGGAAACCCACCGGATCGAAATTCACGGCCGCCCCACCCAACCCAGGTTCATCTGCAACTCGTACAATCCTCAAGAAAAATGCGCCGGCCGGACGGATTTCCGGGCGGCGCGGGCCGTTTGGCAGGGGCGGAGGGTCTCGAACCCACAGCCTCCGGTTTTGGAGACCGGCGCTCTAGCCAATTGAGCTACGCCCCTGCACGCTCGACCGAGCCGCGCTAGACACAATGCGCCGCCCCGCAAGTCAAGGGGCAGACGCGGATAGACCGCCCTGCGAGCCGAAGTGAGCCTAGATGACGCGCTATTCACGATCTCGAAGGAGTAACGATCGGGCGCGTTGCCCTATGTGTGGCGACAGGATGATCCTGACGGTGCCATGAAGGTGCCGATTCGCTACCATAGGAGACGACGCTCATGCCCGCCCGCCGTTCCACGCTACGCCGGTCCTCGCTCGCTATCGCGCTACTCGCCGCCACGGCCCTCGGCAGCTATGGGCTGGGCCATGGCGCCTTCGCCGAGGATGTCAGCAAGCCGCCGGTGGGCGCCGGCCAGGTCCTGCCCGATTTCACCGAACTCGCCAGCCGGGTGAAGCCGGCCGTGGTGACCGTGCTGTCTGATCTGGCGCCGGGTGCCGCTACGGATGACAGCGACAGCAGCGGCGGTGATCAGGGCGCTGGCCCGGATCAGGGTGGCGGTGGTCCGCAGGCCTCGCCCTTCCCGTTCCCGCTGCCTTTCCCCTTCAACATGATGCCTCAGGGTCCCGGCGGCGGCGGCATGCAGGGTCAGCGGCCGCAGATGGTCGAGGCCGCAGGCTCTGGCTTCATCATCGACGAGGACGGCACCGTGGTGACCAACAACCACGTGGTGCAAGGCGCCAAGACGGTCACCGTCACCTTGGCCGACGGCACCAAGCTGCCGGCGACGGTGATCGGGCGCGATCCCAGCACTGATGTCGCGGTTCTGCGCATCAAGGCCGACCACAAGCTGCCCTTCATCGAGCTCGGCGACTCGAGCAAGGTGAAGACCGGCCAGTGGGTCGTCGCCATGGGCAATCCCTTCGGTCTCGGCGGGACGGTAACGGCGGGCATTGTGTCGGCGGAAGGCCGTGATATCGGCGATGGCCCCTACGACAGCTTCCTGCAGGTCGATGCCCCCATCAACAAGGGCAATTCCGGCGGGCCACTGTTCGACCAGTCCGGCCAGGTCGTCGGCATGAATACCGCGATCCTGTCGCCGAGCGGCGGCAGCGTGGGCATCGGCTTCTCCATCCCGTCCAACACCGTGAAGTCGGTTGTGGCGCAGATCGAGAAGGTCGGCCATGTCACGCGCGGCTTCCTCGGCGTCTCGGCGCAGTCGGTCGATGCCTCGATGAGCCAGGCGCTGCGGCTGCCCGGCGACGGCAAGGGTCCGCTGAACGGCGCCCTTGTCGCGGCGGTCGAGCCCAATAGCCCGGCGCAGAAGGCCGGGTTGCAGCCCGGCGACGTGATCGAGAGCGTGAACGGGACGGTCATCCACAATCCGCGTGACCTCGCGGTCGAGATCGCCGGCATCGTGCCGGGTGACAAGGCGGCGCTCGACATCATCCGCAATGGCAAGGCCGAGGACATTTCGGCACAGGTCGCCGAACTCAAGACCCGCGTCGCGAACAACGCCCAGAACCAGCAGCCGAACGCCCATCGCGGCGGGGTTGGGCTGGCGCTGGCGCCGCTGACCCCCAGCCTGCGCGATCAGCTTAGCGTGCCGGACGGGACCGATGGCGCGGTTGTCGCCCAGGTCGTGCCGAATTCTCCGGCCGATCAGGCGGGGCTACAGCAGGGTGACGTCGTGCTCGGCGTCAATAGCAGCAACGTGGGTTCGCCCGACCAGGCGGCGCAGGCCATCCGGCAGGCGATCAAGACCAACGGCAATGCGCTGGCGCTCCGCATCCTACGCAATGGACAGCCGATCTTCGTGGCTGTGACGCCCAAGACCGCGGGCTGATCAGACTGGCTTGATAGCTTGCGTCGCCGAGAAGAGGGCAGGCCCGCTTGGCGCCTGCCCTCTCACGGGTCCATGATGAACCTCGAAGAGGACGGGCGCGATCGCCCGCCGGATGAGGGGAATCGTCATGAAAGCGCTGGTGCTCGAGAAGATCCGTGATGCGCAACTGCGCGAGATCGAGCTGCCGACGGAGGCTGGCCCGGGCGAGGTAAAGATCGCCATGAAGGCGGTCGGTATCTGCGGCAGCGACCTCCATTACTACCTGCACGGCGCCATCGGCCCCTTTGTCGTTCGCGAGCCCATGGTGCTCGGCCATGAGGGCGCGGGCGAGGTGATAGGCGTTGGGGCCGGGGTGTCGAACCTCGCCCTTGGCGACCGGGTCTGCATGGAGCCAGGGATCCCGGACTGGACCTCGCGCGCCTCGCAGCTTGGGCTCTATAACCTCGATCCGGCGGTGCGGTTTTGGGCGACGCCGCCGATCCATGGCTGCCTGGCGCCCGAGGTCATCCACCCCGCGAACCTCACTTTCAAGCTGCCGGATAATGTGAGCTTCCAGGAGGGCGCCTTCGTCGAACCGCTGGCGGTGGGCATGCAGGCGGTCAACAAGGCGCATATCCTGCCGGGGCAAGTCGCCGTCGTCATCGGGGCCGGGACGATCGGGATGATGGTGGCGCTGGCGGCCCTCGCCGCGGGCTGCTCCGAGATCATCATGACCGATGTACAGCCGGAGAAGCTGAAGATCGCCGCCGGCTATGACGGGATTCGCACGGTGAACGTTTCCGAGGCGAGTGCCGCCGATCGCGTGAAGGAAGTGACCGCAGGCTGGGGCGCCGATGTGGTTTTCGAGGCGAGCGGCAGTCCGCGCGCTTTCAACGGCATCTTCGATCTGGTGGCGCCCGGCGGCGCGGTGGTGCTGGTCGGCATGCCGCCCGGCCCGGTACAGTTCGACGTGGTGTCGGCGCAGATCAAGGAGGCGCGGATCGAGACGGTGTTCCGTTATGCCAATGTCTATCCGCGCACAATCGCCCTGCTGGCGTCCGGCAAGGTGGATGTGAAGCCGCTGATCTCCCGCACCTTCCCCTTCGAGCAGTCGGTCGAGGCTTTTGAGTTCGCGGCCCAGGGCTCGCCCGAGGTCGTCAAGACGCAGATCGTTTTCTGAGGCGCGCGAGATGGATGTGAAGCAGCGTTTTTCCCTCGCTGGCCGCAAGGCCTTGGTAACGGGCGCCTCGCGCGGGATCGGCATCGAGCTCTGCGCGGTATTGAGCGAGGCCGGCGCCGATATCGTGGCGGTCGCGCGGGATGAGGCGGGTCTGGCCGCCGCCGCCGCGAAGGTGGAGGCCAACGGGCGCAAATGCCTCAAGCTGCCGGGTGATCTGGGCAAGCGCGAGGAGCCGGAGCGGGTCGGGCGCGCGGCGCTGGAGGCCTGGGGCACGATCGACATCCTGGTCAACAACGCCGGCGTCAGCTTCCCCAAGATGCTGGTCGATCAGACCATCGACGAATGGGACCTCATCCAGGCGGTAAACCTGCGGGCGCCCTGGCTGCTGGCGCGCACGCTGGTGCCCGCGATGATCGCGCAGAAACGCGGCAAGATCGTCAATGTGAGTTCGCAGACGAGTTCGGTCGCTCTGACCGAGCATGGTGCCTATGCGGCGTCGAAGAACGGGCTCAACGGGCTGACCAAGGTCATGACGGCGGAGTGGGCGCCGCACAACATCCAGTCCAACGCCATCTGTCCGACGGTGACGCTGACGCCGATGGCCGAGCAGGTCTGGGGCGATCCGGCGAAGCTCGGGCCGATGGTGGCGAAGATCCCGGCGGGGCGCGTGGCTCAGCCGGTCGAGGTCTGCGACGTCGTGCTGTTCCTGTGCGCCACCGCCTCCGACATGATCAACGGCGAGACGATCTTCATCGACGGTGGCTACACGGCGCTTTAGCGGTGGGATGGCTTTGGCTTGACCCGAGACCATTCCATCACGTCATGCTCGGCGAAGGCAGATCATCCACGCCTTCGCTGCGTGACGAAGCAAGGCGTGTATGGCGCGCGGGGGGCCGCCCCGCGTGCCATGACGGATCTTTGGCTCACGGTTTAGACCCAGCAATCACGCTTTAGCGCAACGTGAGGCGGTTCTTACGGCCGCCTTTGCAGCTCGTAGAGCGCCACGGCGGCGGCGGCGGAGACGTTGAGACTCTCCGCCCCAGCGGCCATCGGCAGCTTCGCCAACTCGTCGCAGGATTCGCGGGTGAGGCGGCGGAGGCCGGCGCCCTCGCCGCCCAGCACCAAGGCGACCTTCCGTTCGTTGAAGGCCGGACCGTGTAGGTTCGCGGGTGCCTCGGCATCCAGCCCAACGACCCAGTAGTTGGCGGCCTTGAGCACGACCAGCGTGCGCGCGAGGTTCACGGCCCGGATCAGCGGCAGGCTCTCAAGCGCGCCTGAGGCGGCCTTGGCGAGCGAGCCTGTCTCCTCCGGCGCATGACGTTCCTGGAGGATGACGGCGGCGACGCCGAAGGCCGCGGCGGAGCGGAGAATCGCCCCGATGTTGCGCGGATCCGTCACCTGGTCGAGCACCAGGATGGGTCCCGGCCGCTCCAGCACGGTGGCGAGGACGGGTGGCGAAAGCAGGTCGGCGAGGAGGGCGACGCCCTGATGCACGGCATCCCGCCCGAGAAGGCCATCGAGGCGGGCGCGATCGACCGTCTCCGGTGTTACGGACCACGGCCTTGGCAGGCGACTGGCGAGCGTCGTGGCGCCTTCCTCCGTCGTCACCAGCCGTCGCAGCCTGCGCGCGGGGTTAGTGAGCGCCGCCTGAACCGCATGGAGGCCGTAGAGCCAAACCGTTCCACGTGGCGCGGCGGCGCCCGACGAACGTGCAGGGTGAGGAGCAGCGGTATGGGCGGGCGTAGGACTCGCCTCGGCGGCACGGACAGGACGTTCGTATACGCGTTCGGTGGCGCGGGCGGGTTTCTCAGCGTGGAACGGAGTCCGGTCAGGGCGCGGGGTGGGCTTGTCGGAATGGGCGGCTTGCCGCTGGCCATGTGGCGCGGGTTTTCCTGGGCGTGGGCCTGATTTCGCGCGGTCGGCCTGAGGGCGCCGGGGGTCCCGTGTGTCCTGCCGGTCGCGAAACTCGCCGCGCGGCTGCTCGGCTCTGGAGCCGCCACCGCTGCCACCAGTCCCGCCGGCGTTGCGCGGCCGCGGGGCATCCTGCGGGCGCCTTGGGCCAAAGCCGGGGTTGGCATGATCGGCGCGCGGCGGGCGCGTTCCGGGTTGTGACGGGCGCGGGGTGCTGCCGTGTGGGCGCGAGGGGCGAGGGGGCTTCATCCCGCCATTATAGGCGCTTCCTGGCCGCCACATAGGCGTGCCGGGAGAAAGCTGTGCCTGTCGTTGACAACGGGCGGCGAATGAGGGAAATCGCCCTCCCACCCTGGAGGGGTGCCCGAGTGGTTAAAGGGGACGGACTGTAAATCCGTTGGTGAACGCCTACGTTGGTTCAAATCCAACCCCCTCCACCAGCGGTGCGCTTCAAGCGGTTGAGAAGTGCAGAGAATTAGCCGCCAAGCGGCTGCTGTTGGCGGCGTTGCCCATCGCCTGCGATCGTGCCTGGTCCAGCAGCGAGGTCGCCTCAAACCTCAAAAGGCCGGCGGACACGAATCCCAAAGCTGCAACGGAACTGGTGCCGTGCCGTGGGCAAGCCCGATACGGTGTTGGGTGGATGACCAGGAACCTGGCCTCATGCGTCAGGCCTGATGTGCTTGGGGAAATGTGGCGCTTCTCGACCATCAAGGCACGACCGGGTAATATGAACAGCGCTAGCGTGCACAGAGTTTCTGCCCGCGAAATAAGGGGAACGGGCGCTGGCGACATCAATTTCGCGTCCAGTCGATACCTAAGTATCGGCGATACCATAGTGCACTAGCTAGTCTTCCAGGCCTCTGCTGAGATCCTCAAGCGCCTGCCGATTCATCGGGATGTACAAAACCAAGAACAACGGAGAAAAGACATGAAAATACTCATGGTGACAACGTCGCATGATCAGCTCGGCAATACCGGCCGGAAGACCGGCTTTTGGCTTGAAGAATTCGCGGCCCCGTATTTTGTCTTCAAGGATGCCGGTGTGCAGCTGACGCTTGCGTCACCCAAAGGTGGGCAGCCGCCGATCGATCCGAAGAGTGATCTGCCGGAAAATCAAACCTCCGCCATGACGCGATTCAAACAGGACAAGGCGGCGCAAACAGCGCTCTCTAAAACCTCCCAACTCGCCGATATGAGAGCAGAAGATTTCGACACGATTTTCTATGTAGGTGGTCACGGCCCCATGTGGGACCTTGTTGATAATCCCGTCTCAATCGCCTTGATCGAGTCCTTCTACAATTCCGACAAAGTGGTTGCGGCTGTCTGCCACTCACCTGCAGTACTGCATCGGGTTACCTACAAAGGCGCGCCAATTGTAAAGGGCAAGCGCGTGACGGGTTTTACCAATGGTGAAGAGGAAGCTGTACAGCTCACCAAAGTTGTGCCCTTCCTTGTCGAGGATGAGTTGAAGCGGCTGGGCGGTCTCTATGAGAAGGCGGCCGATTGGGAAAGTTTTGCAATCGTCGATGATCGTCTGGTGACCGGGCAAAACCCTGCATCCTCGACCGCCGCAGCTAAGGCGTTACTCACTCGCGTCACAGGGAAACCCGCTTAGTCCTTTTCGGGGAGATTTAACGTGGTTCAGGTTGAGGCAGCTTCATCGACCTCCGGGCAGATTCGCCTCACTCGACACTCGTCATTCTACTGGAGGGTGACGCTCGACATTCCCCCCCTGAATATCTTCGGCCCGCAGTCTCTTCCGCAGTTGAATGAAATAGTCACGGCGCTCGAAACGGATGAAGAGGTGAGGGTCGTCGTCTTCGACAGCGCCGTCGACGGCTTCTTCCTGACCCATTACGACTTTCTCGCCAAGCCTGAAGACACGACGGATTTGCCCCCGGGGCCAACAGGCCTGCAGCAGCTTCCTGACATGTTGGTCCGGTTGAGCCGTGCCCCGGTGGTGTCGATCGCCGCGATACGCGGGCGCGCCACCGGGGTCGGCAGCGAGCTTGCGCTCGCCAGCGACATGCGTTTCGCAAGTCGGGAGAAGGCCATCTTGTCGCAATGGGAAGTCGGTGCCGGGCTGGTGCCAGGCGGTGGGCCGATGGCACGGTTGCCCCGGCTGATCGGCCGTGGACGGGCGTTGGAAGTTCTGCTTGGCGCAGATGATATTCCAGGCGATCTGGCGGAGCTTTACGGCTACGTCAATCGTGCCTTGCCGGATGCCGAACTCGATGCATTCGTCGATGCACTTGCAACGCGCATCGCCTCTTTCGACAAGCAGGCCATCGCGGAAACAAAACGTTTGGTTAATATCGCGAGCCTGCCGCCAGACGCTGAGATTGCGCCCGAGTGGGATGCATTTCTTACCTCCGTCGCGCGCCCGGCCGCCCGGGCGAGGATCAAGACTTTGATGGAGCGCGGCTTTCATCGCCCCGGGGATGTCGAAACCCGGCTGGGATACCACGTCGGCCAGATCGGCCACTGAGCAGAGCCTTCGCGGGTGATATCGCTTCGGCATTGTTGGATTTGAAAGCAAGAGCCGGAGTGTAGCGCCGAGAGATATTGATCAGGGTCGTGGCATAGTCATCCAGGTGAAAGACGGATCATGGAAACGACCTTAAAGGAGAAGACCGATCGCAGCGTCCCGGCCGCCGACCTGCGATGGGAGCGCGTGCTGGCGCGTGACAAGACCGCTGATGGCCAATTCTGGTATTCGGTGGCGACCACGGGCGTTTACTGCCGCCCGTCCTGCGCTTCGCGTAAGGCCAATCGCAGGAATGTCCGGTTTCACGACAGGCCTGAAGACGCGCGGGCAGCGGGTTTTCGGGCTTGCAAACGCTGCAATCCCGATGGGCTGTCGCTAGATGCCGAGAACGCGGCGATTGTCGCCAAGGCCTGCCGTCTGATCGAGCAGAGCGAAGAGGTTCCTTCGTTGGGCGCGCTTGCCCAAGCAGTCGAACTCAGCCCCAGTTATTTTCACCGCCTGTTCAAGAGCGTCACTGGCCTGACCCCCAAGGGCTATGCCGCTGGTCATCGGGCCGGGCGGGTCCGGGAGGGACTCGACAAGAATCACAGTGTCACCGAGGTGATCTACGACGCGGGCTTCAACTCGAGCGGAAGATTCTACGAGCAATCGACGAGCATGCTCGGCATGACGCCGACCAAATACAAGGCTGGCGGAACGAACGAGGAGATCCGCTTTGCCATCGGGGAGTCGTCGCTCGGCGCAATACTTGTGGCATCCAGCGCGAAGGGCGTTGCGGCGATCCTGATCGGGGACGATCCCAACCTGCTTGCTGAGGATCTGCAGGATCGCTTTCCCAAGGCGCGACTTGTTGGCGGCGACCGGGACTATGAGAAGCTCGTCGCGCAAGTGGTCGGTTTGGTGGAGGCGCCTAGGCTGGGCCTCAACCTTCCGTTCGACGTTCGCGGAACCGCATTCCAACAGCGCGTCTGGCAGGCGCTGCGCGAAATCCCGGCTGGGCGTACGGCCTCTTACGCCGAGATCGCCGCGAGGATCGGATCGCCGAAGTCGGTGCGCGCGGTAGCCGGTGCCTGCGCGGCCAATAACATCGCGGTGGCAATCCCCTGCCATCGGGTCGTCCGCAACGACGGCGCGCTGTCGGGCTATGCCTGGGGCGTCGAGCGCAAGCGCGCGCTCCTTTCGCGTGAGTCGGTTGCGGCCTGACCAGCCGCCGGCTTCTTTACATTGAAAGCAAGGTTCGGAGTGAGCCGCATCGGCTTAGGCGCGATGGTGGTTTTCGCGAATCAGGAGTAGAATCATGGCAATAACTTTAAACGACGTGTTGCATTACGGCTTCGGCGAGACGGCTATTGGCACAGTCCTGGTCGCCGTCAGCGGCGTCGGCATCGCTTGCATTCTTGTCGGCGATGACAAGATGCGCCTCCGTCACGAACTGGGCGCTACCTTTCCCGGCGCCGATTTCGCCGAAGATCAGGCGATGGTCACAGATGCGCTCGTCAGCGTCATCAAGGTGATGAGCGATCCGCGCACACCGTTGGATGCTGCGTTGGACATCCGCGGATCGGATGCCGAGCGTGCCGTCTGGTCGGCGCTGCGTGCGATACCGGCCGGCGAGACCCGCACCTATGGCCAGATCGCGAAAACCTTGCCAATGCCTATGACGGCGCTAGAGGTCGGTGCGGCCTGTTCGGCGAATGTACTCGCGGTGGCGATACCCTGCCATCGGGTGATCAAAGCGGACGGCAGCCTCTCGGGTTATCGCTGGGGTGTGGGCCGCAAGCGGCGGCTGCTGCAAATGGAGGCCGCAGCATGAGCGTTCTTGCTTTGGACGCGCGGCCATTGTCCATCGATTGGGCCACCGTCTCCGCCGATCTCGACGCGCAAGGCTGGGCCGTCCTGGCTGGTCTCATGAGTGACGCGGACTGCGACCGTATCGCGGCGCTCTATGATTCCAAGGACGGCTTTCGCAGTCGTGTCGTTATGGCGCGGCATGGCTTCGGGCAAGGTGAATATCGCTACTTCTCCTACCCGCTGCCGCCGATCATTCAGGATCTGCGCTCGGATCTCTATCCGCACCTCGCGCCCATCGCGAACCGGTGGCACGAACGGATGGGAATCGAGGTGCGCTTTCCGGCTACACATCAAGCGTTTCTCGATCGCTGCCACAGCGCCGGACAGACGCGGCCGACGCCACTGCTGCTGCGCTACGGTCCGGAAGACTACAATTGTCTGCATCAGGATCTCTACGGGGAGCATGTTTTTCCGCTGCAAATCGCGACGCTGCTGTCGGGACCCGGACGGGACTTCCAGGGCGGCGAATTCGTGCTCACCGAGCAGCGGCCGCGGATGCAGACAAAGCCAGCCGTCGTGCCGCTCACCAAGGGCGACGCCGTGCTGTTCGCGGTCAATAGCCGGCCGGTACGCGGCTCACGCGGCGACTATCGCGTGGCACTTCGTCATGGCGTCAGCAAGGTTCGGGAGGGACGCCGCCATACGCTTGGGATCATCTTTCACGATGCGGCGTAAGAGCATGGCAGGCTGGAGGAGCGATAGGGACTAGGTGCCAGCGCTTGCCCGTCAGTTTTTTGGCGATGCCGAAATACAAAGCGGCGGACGATGCGTGGCGATGAAATCCACGAAGGCGCGGAGCGGTGCGGGCAGGTGGCGGCGCCCTGGGTAATAAAGAAACGGCCCTGAGAAGGCTTGCCACCAGGGTTCTAGAACCGGAAGCAAGGCTCCGCTTCCGAGATACGGCTGGAGCCAGTCCTCGAAGAGGTGAATGATGCCCGTGCCGGCCAAGGCTGCGTCCACGGCAAGGTCGGTGGCTGCACCGGCGCGCACGATGAGCGGACCGCTCGGGTCCACCCGCACGATCTCCCCGTTTCGCTCGAATTCCCAGGCTGTCATCGCGCCGCTCGTGAAGCGACCGCGCAGACAGATGTGCTCCAGCAAATCGCGAGGATGGTCAGGGGGCGTGTGCCGATCGAGATAGGCCGGCGATGCCGCTGTCGCGAAACGCTGTCTGCGCGGCCCGATCGGAACTGCAATCATGTCCTGCTCGAGCCGCTCGTCGTAGCGGATACCGGCGTCGCAGCCCGCCGCCAGGACATCGACGAAGTCGTCCTCGGCGACCACTTCCAGCTGGATATCGGGATAGGCGGCGAGGAAGGGCGGCACGATGGCGGGCAAGACGAGCCGGGCGGCGCTGACCGGGACGTTCAGGCGGAGCGTGCCGGCCGGCCGGTCGCGGAAGCGATTCACCACGTCCAGCGCCGCTTCGACTTCGCTCAGAGCGGGACCGAGCCGCTCGAGCAGGCGTGCGCCAGCCTCGGTAGGCGCGACGCTGCGGGTGCTGCGGTTGAACAGGCGAACACCGAGCCTGACCTCAAGCCGCCGTACGGCTTCGCTGAGGCTGGAGGCGCTGGTTCCGCTCGCCCGCGCGCCATCGCGAAACCCGCCCGCGTGTGCAACCGCCATGAACGCGGCGAGGTCGCTGAGGTCTGCCGTCATTGTTCGCCACTCCGAACAGCCTGTGCCGATTGAGACCTATTATCGCGCAGGGCGAAGCTGTCTACATGCACGATCGATCAAAGGAGACATCGCATGGTCGATACCAGCAAAGCCGGAACATTTTCCCTGGGTAAGCGCAGCGTAAATCGCCTCGGTTACGGCGCCATGCAACTCGCCGGACCAGGCGTCTTCGGGCCACCGAAGGATCGCGACGGCGCACTTGCCGTGCTGCGCGAGGCGGTAGCGGCAGGGGTGGACCATATCGACACGAGCGATTTCTACGGCCCGCACGTCACGAATCAGCTTATCCGAGAGGCGCTCCATCCCTATCCGGAGGATCTTGTGATCGTCACAAAGCTCGGGGCGCGGCGTGGCGAGGACAGCTCGTGGAACCCCGCTTTCTCGGCCGAGGATTTGACGCGCGCGATTCACGACAATCTTCGCAATCTAGGGGTGGACGTGCTCGATGTCGTTAATTTGCGTTCCATGTTTGGCATTCACGGTCCTGCCGAGGGCTCGATCGAAGCGCCGCTGACGGTGCTCGCCGACCTTCAGCGGCAAGGGCTTATTCGCCATATCGGCCTGAGCAACGTCACGGCCAAGCAAATTACCGAGGGTCGCGCCATTGCGGAGATCGTCTGCGTGCAGAATCAGTATAATCTCGCCCATCGGGAGGACGACCACCTGATTGACCAGCTCGATGCCGAGGGGATCGCCTACGTGCCGTTCTTCCCGCTTGGTGGCTTCACCCCGCTGCAGTCGAACGAGCTTAGCGATGTGGCGACGCGCCTCGGTGCGACACCGATGCAGGTCGCGCTCGCCTGGCTACTCCGCCGCGCGGGAAACATCCTGTTGATCCCCGGCACATCGTCGATCGGACACCTGCGGGAAAACCTCGCGGCCGCCGAACTCGAATTGCCGCAGGACGCCATGGCCGGCCTGGACAAGATCGGCACGAAAGGTGCGGCGGCCTAACCATCCTGGGCGATAAACCGCGCCGCTAAGGTATTGCGCCCTTCCATATCCGAATGGTTATATAACCGGATGGAAATGGAAGAATCGCTCAACCTCAAATTCGCCGCGCTGGCCGATCCAACGCGTCGCGCTATTCTGCTTCGTCTGGCGAAAAGCGATGCAACCGTATCGCAGCTTCAGAAGCCATTCCCGATCACTCAGCCCGCGATATCCAAGCACCTCAGGATACTTGAGGGCGCTGGGCTGATCGAGCGCGGGCAGGCGGCGCAGTCGCGCCCTCGCCACCTCAACGTCATAGCGCTGAATGAGGTGACCACGTGGTTCGAGCACGTCCGTACCCTATGGGACGACAGCTTCGATCGCCTCGATGAGTTTCTGACTGCAACCAATAACGACAAGGGAGGGGACTAGTCATGGCAAAGAGCGCGGAAGCGTCGGCTGATTTAACGCCACTTTCGCGACTGGTCTGGGTGCACTCCTTCTCCGACGAGCACGCCAATGTCGTTCGGGCGCCTTTTTCGAGGGCAACTGGCCTCTGGAAATGCTGACCACGGTAGTCTTTGCGGAGGGGCGAACAGGCACACGCGTGACGCTGACCTGGACGCCGCTCAATGCCACTGAAATCGAGCTCCGGACCTTCGCCGCCAATATGGTATCGATGAACGGGGGTTGGACGAGCAGCTTCGACGAGCTTGGCGCATTCTTCGCTAGAGCTTGAGGCGCTTCAGAGCGTCGCCTGCGCCCAACCCATGACGCTGGGCCTTTTGAAGCGAGAGCAAAACAAATCGCGCTCCAGTTCCCCTTTTGCGGTTAGCTCGTCGACAATCTGGAGTGCGAGATCTAATCCCTCTTCGTCGATCCACAGTCTCTCACTCAACTCGTGCCCAGTTAATCTGGCGAGAAACCAGTCATCGTCGGGGCCCATCCCCACCTCAATGAGTTCGCCTGCTTGGAGACGATCAATAAAGGCTCGGATGACTTCTTGTGGCTTCAACATGGGGCGATCCAAAATTTGACGTCAATGCTCCAACATTGGATCAAATCCTCCGCGGAGGTCTCCCAACAGCGAGAAAGTCGGAGTAGCGATTTCGGGCAGCCTTATGATGGCAGAGTTACAAAAGAGATGCAGGCTTTGTTGCCGCCGTGGCAATAGTTTTGGTTTCTGCGACCGGGACAATCTAGCCAGAAGGGCTTGCGCCGGCCAGTCAACCTGCTCCACCTGGCAACAGCAGAGTATGTCAGAGATCGCCTAGACGGGCGCCTGCCACGATAGGTGCCCCCGCTATACTACTTTCTGCTAATGTGGCTGGCTCATATGGTCGGCCGACTCGTCGATGATATTCCGCCAGACTCCGTTTCCAACGGCAGAGCCAATAAGGTCGAGCGTAACGATATCACACCGACTCATCAGTGGCGCAAGCCAAAGGCTAACCGCGCTATGTAAGTGTTGTGAGGGTTTTCGCGTGACGGGCGCTAGGATTTCTCGCTCCAAGCAAGTGGTATCGACGAAAATCTTATCGATAGTCGAGACGAGAAAAAGATGGACCGCTCATTGAGCGACGTTGACCCGAGTAACGCAGGCTTGCCTGAAGCGCCGCGACACGGCTCGAACAGCCAGTGCCAAGACTGCAAAAATTGATTCGCAATCCAATCCACATGATGAGTAGCTGGCTCAAATTCTCGGAGGGATCTGAGTTGACGTCAGCCGAAGGAGTGTCTGGGACAACCGTTGATTGCAAGCCGGAGGGAACAAACAACTACTTAGTCTATGTGCTGAATGGCCAATCCCACAAAGTGCTGGGCTTGGAAATACAGTGCCGCAACGATCAAGAGGCACAGCGGTTCGTTCTCGAACTGCTCGATGAAACGGGACAGGCCGAAATCTGGTGTGGCGCTCGACGAGTTGGTCGAGTCGCACGGAACTACGGTCATATGGGATGATTTCGAGCGGACCGGCGAGATTTGTCATCCGCGCAGGCTTTGAAGCGGCGTGAAAAAGCCCGCCGAAAATCGGGCTGCGTCGAGACGGAGCCGCTTCACCACATGATGGCGCTAGACTTTGTTCAGCGGATAAGGCGTGCCGTCACGATGGAAATAAGCTTGGACACCAGGTTCTGCCACCATGTCGATATCGGAATAAACGCAGCGATCATGTTCCGGGTCGGAATTGCCGACTTCCAAGATTACCGCATCACGGTTTGAACGGTTGATCAGGTGATGTCCGTCCCGATCGCCGGCCTTGAAGGCCGCGCAGTCGCCCGGGCCGAACGTCTCTTCCCCGCTATCGGTGACGAGGATCAGCTCGCCCTCCAGTACCATGACAAACTCATCCTCATGGGTGTGCCAGTGCCGCTGGCTGGACCAGACGCCCGGCGGAATTCGGGAGAGGTTGACACCGAAGGCGGTTAGCCCCGCGGCGCGTCCGAGACGGTGCCAAGTCGATCCGAGACAGGGGGCATCGAAGGGCGGCGGGTAGTTGCAGCCGCTTTCCGTGGGAATTGCGTCGGTATTGAGTTTCTTCATGATTCCAGCTCACAATCTTTGGACAAGCGGCTCGCTCGCGGCTGCGGTGGAGACGCAATCAAGCCTAAATGGTTCCTACCGTTTGCGCTACCAGCCGATGGCCTGGACGCGGGCTCGATCAGCCTCAAGATGATCTTGGGCGGCCGTCTCGCGTTGGCCCTCGTTCCTGAAGTCGGGAGTATTGTTTCTTTTTCATGAGGTTCTGGTTCCTGCTGACGATGAAAGGATATTCGCGAAATTCTGTCATCTTTATCGGAACGCAACAACAGCCCGGCGCGAGCGATCCAATAAAAATACCCTGTGATGCGGCGAAGCAGCGAAACGATCACAAGCGATCGGTTCTACCTCCCCCCGAAGAGGGGACGACCCGGGGTGCGAAGCCGAGATCTCCAACGAATGAATGCCGCCGACCGGACGCGCCCTTGCCAGCTATCCGCCGCGGGAAGATGGCGGCGGCGCGACTGCACCCTTGACCCTCCGGTCTGGACCCGCCACCATCGGTGCGGTCCGCCGATTGCCCCTCGCAACCTCCTATAGTCGAGAGTCCGCCCTGGCTGCAGCGACTGAACCCGAAGATAACGCGGCGTGGGCGCGGAATAGGCTTGCGTGATCCGCCAATTGTCTGCTTCTGAATCGGAGCCATGCCGCAAGGGAGCGCGGCCGCCTTATTGTGGATCGCCAACGACTTAGACTAGCATGAGTTAACGACGCAACATGTCGCCAACCCGGCACTAGCCTGGGGCCGGCGACCAACGAGCACGGTGCCCGATCACGGAGCATCGGCCTTTCTGGGGAAAACGGTCATGACCGATGACACTATCGAGGCGGGCTCCGAGCGCCGCCGGTTTTTGCAACTCGCTGGCCTCTCCGCAGGCGCGGCTACGGTCGCTATGGCGGGGTTTGGCATCTCGCCCGCTTTAGCGGAGGCTGCCGGCCGTTCCGGCAAGCCACTGAAGGCAGCCTTCTCCAATGCGGGGCTGCAGGCTACCTGGTGCGCCCAGGGCAAGCGCGCGGCCGAGTATTGGGGCAAGCTGTTCAACGTAGAGGTCACCTGGTTCGACGGCGAGCTTTCCGCTCCCAAGCAGCGCGCGGCGATCGACAATATGGCCTCGCAGAAGTGGGATTTCGTGGCGATTCAGGCTTTCGGCATTGGCACGCTGACCGCGCCTGTGAACAAGATGATCGATGCCGGCATTCCGGTGATCGACATGGACACACTCATCGCCCCGCTCGACACGATCAACGTGCATAGTTTCATTGCGCCGGACAATCAGTTCATGGGCGCATCGGTTACTCAGGCGCTGGTCGATGCCATCAACGGCGAGGGCAATATGATCATGACCCAGGGCGCCCTGGGTCATACCGGCGCGCAGGGCCGGGCCCGTGGTTTCGAGTCGATCGTCAAGAAATACCCCAAGATCAAGGTGCTCGACACGCAGCCAGGGGACTGGGATGTCACCAAGGTCGCCCGCATCTGGGAGACGCTGCTGAACAAATATCCCAAGATCGATGCCGCCTATTTCCACAATGACGACATGGCGCTTGCTGCCTATAACGTGATGAAGGCCCATAACCGGACCAGCATCCTGATCGGCGGCTGCGACGCCATGCCGCCGGCGCTGGCCGCGGTGCAGGAAGGGCGGATGCTCGCTACGGTGCGAAACCCCTCCTGCCGCATCCATGGCGGGGCCTTGATCGCCGGCGTCGCCGCGGTCGTCGACGGCCAGAAGACCGGCCCGGGCGGCATTCCGAAGAACGTCATCGCCGATGGCCCGGTCGTTACCAAGGCCAATGCGCCGGGCATGATGTGGATGGAGGAGCAGTTCCTCATCTGAGGCGCCCCCAATGACCCCGCTGCTGGAACTACGCGGGGTCTCGAAGGCGTTCGGTGGTGCGATCGCGCTGCGCGAGATCGATTTCGTCCTCGGCGCCGGCGAGATCCATGGGCTTGTCGGCGAGAACGGCGCCGGCAAGTCCACGCTGATGAAGATCATCGCGGGGGTGCATACCGCCTATGGCGGTAGCATGCACCTGGACGGCCGTCCGGTGCACTTTGCCTCGCCGCGTGACGCGCTGGCGGCGGGCATCGGCATGGTGCACCAGGAACTCTCGGCGGTGCGAGGTCTCTCGGTCGCCGAGAACGTCTATCTCGGTGTGCAGCCGACGAACCGCTTCGGCCTCATCGATTGGCCGGCGATGATGCGTGGCGCTCGCGGACAGCTCGATCGTTTGGGCATAGACGTGGACCCAGCCGCCAAAATGGACACGCTGGCGCTGGGCGTGCAGCAATTGGTTGAGCTTGCCCGGGTGCTGTTCTCGGGAGCCCGCATCATCATTCTCGACGAACCCACCTCCGCCCTATCACCTCCCGAGGTGCAACTGCTGTTCGCTGTGCTCCGCCGGCAGCGGGATGAGGGGCGCAGTCTCATCTTCATCTCCCATTTCCTCGACGACGTTCTGGATATCTGCGACGGCCTGACGGTCTTCCGCAACGGCAGCAAGGTGGCGGATGCGCGGACCGCCGAGGTCGATAAGCCGTGGCTGATCGAGAAGATGATCGGCCATACGCATGGCGAGTTGGAGGAGAGTTACACCGGCGCATTGTTCCTCGACAGCAAGCCCGACGCACCGGTGATCCTGCGCGCCGAAAAGCTGAGCCTGGCCGGGGCTTACGCAGATGTGTCGCTGGAAGTGCGCGCCGGCGAGGTGCTGGGAATCTACGGCTATCTTGGCTCTGGTCAGCTCGACCTGGCGCGCGCCCTGTTCGGCAAGCTTCCGGCTGATCGCGGTCGCATCACCATCGACGGCCGGCCGGTCAAGCTCAGCAGCACCTCGCGCGGGCGCGCCGCCGGGGTCGCTTTCGTTCCGGAAAGCCGTCGCGCAATGCTGTTTGCGGATGCGCCGGTGTTCAAGAACATTTCGATCAGCATCCTCCGCCGCATCGGGCGCCTGTTGTTGCATCCTGCCGTGGAACGGCGGATCGCCGCCCGCCATACCGAGACTCTGCATATCCGGCCACCAGGCGTGGACCGCGCGCTGAGTTCGCTCTCCGGGGGCAACCAGCAGAAGGTGGCTCTGGCGCGGTGGCTGACGCATTTGCCGCGTGTGCTGGTGTTGAGCGAGCCGACCCGCGGCATGGACGTCGGCGCCAAGGAGGATGTCGTGCACATCGTCCGCGGGTTGCGCGAGCAAGGCATCGGAATTGTTGTCGTCTCGACCGAGCCGGAAACGGTGCTGTCGCTGGCCGATCGCATCCTGGTGATGAAGAAAGGTCGCATCGTGCGCGAATTCGCCGGCGAAGCGGTCAGCAAGGACCGCCTGCTGGCGGCGGCCTAGGGAGCGAGATATGGCGGACGACACCATTCAGGTAAAGCGACGGGCCGGCGGCAGTAGAATTTTAGCCTGGGTTCGGGCGCGGCTGAGAAACATCGCGCCCTTCGTTACCCTGATCTTCCTTGTCGCGTTTTTCTCGTTCGCCAGCCCGTCCTTCGTCACGCTGGGCAATTTCTACAATATCCTGACGCAGATCTCGGTCACGGGTATTATCGCGGTCGGACTGACCTTTGTTATCCTCTGCGCCGAGATTGACCTCAGCGTGGCCAGCATTGCCAATGCGATCGGCATCGTCGTGGCTTTCTTCACGCTGCAGGATGCCAGCGTCAACATCGCCAACCTCCCGCTGCCGGGTTGGGCGGCCATTATGCTCGCGCTGGCGGCTTGCGTGGCGCTCGGACTGGTCAATGCCTTTGGCATCACCCGCGTCGGCATCCCGTCTTTCATCATGACATTGGCGATGTTGCAGATCGGCGCTGGTATTTGTGCTTTGCTGGTGCGCGGCCAGATTGCCTATGCGGTGCCGAAGCTTGTCGTCACCTTAGGCAGCAAATCGCTGGGGCCGATACCATGGATTGTCGTGGTTCTGGGTATAACATTACTCCTGGGCCACATTGTGTTGACCTATACCCGCTTCGGCCGATACGTGTACATGGTCGGCGGCAACCGCGAGGCGGCGGAGTATTCCGGCGTTAACGTGAAGCTGATCATTTCGGCGGTGATGGTGATCTCGGCCGTTTGCTCGGGCGTGGCAGGCATGCTGGGCGTCGCCTATTTCGGCAGCGCCCAGCAGGACGAATTCGACACCTATCTGCTCGATTCGATCTCCGCCGTGGTGGTCGGCGGCACGAGCCTGTTCGGCGGGCAAGGTGGCATCGGCAACACGATCATCGGGCTATTCGTTCTCGGCGTGCTGAATAACGGTCTGGATCACGTCAATATCGATAGCTTTCTCAAGATCCTCATTCGTGGCGTGATCCTGCTGGTCGCCCTGATTATCAACGTCTATGCCCAGCGTATGCGCGCCACCTCTGCCATCTCGGACGCCTGAGCGATTCTCGCCCATAGCATGAACGATCAGGCGAAGGTCGATTTCGCCATCTTAGACCAGTCACGGACGGCGCCGGGGGCGCGGTCACTCCCGAAGGTCGCGAACATCCAGCCTGGGTAGGTCAATTTCGGCGCGCTCGCGGCGTCGATTTCGGCGAGATCTTCGGCCCCTAGTTTCACGTCGACGGACTTCAGGTTGTCGTTCAACTGGTCCGCGTTCTTTGCCCCGATGATGACGGTGGTGACATAATCCTTGTGGAGCTGCCAGCCGAGTGCGATCTGCGCGACCGTTGCCTCACGGCGCTTCGCGATCTTCTGCAGGACCTCGATGATGTCGAAGCCTTTCTCCACATCGACCGGGGGAAAATTGAACACGGTGCGGCGGCCGTCATTCGCGCCCACCTTGTCGCGGGTGAATTTGCCAGAGAGGAAGCCGCCCGCGAGCGGGCTCCAGGTCATCAGCCCCATTCTCTGGTCGAGAAGAAATGGCACGAGCTCGTGCTCAAGGTCGCGGCCTACCAGCGAATAGTACGCCTGGAGGGAAGCGAATTTCTCAAGGTTGTGCGCGGCGCTCGTTCCAAGGGCTTTCATGATGTGCCAAGCGGCTTGATTCGAGCAGCCGAGATAGCGCACCTTTCCCTGGCGCACGAGATCGTCCAGCGCGCGGAGCGTTTCCTCGATCGGCGTTACGCTGTCATAGCCGTGGATCTGGTAGAGATCGATATGATCGGTGCCAAGACGCTTTAGGCTGGCTTCCGCCTGGTTCATGATGTGGTAGCGCGACAGTCCGACCTCGTTCGCGCCTTCGCCCATGCGGCCAAAGACCTTGGTGGCAAGCACAACATCATTGCGTCGCTTGCCAAGTGCTTTGCCGGTGATGACCTCGGATTCGCCGGCGGCGTAGATATTCGCGGTGTCGATGAAGTTGATGCCGGCGTCGAGCGAGCGGCCGATGAGGGCGTCGGCTTCCTTTTGCTCCAGGCCGCCGATCGCGCCGAAGATCGTGCCGGCGCCGCCGAAGGTCATTGTGCCAAGGGTGAGACGCGAAACATAAAGTCCCGTGGTCCCGAGCTGTTGATATTGCATTGTCGTCTCCAATTAGAAAGCGTTGATCGCAAACAGCGTCAAAGCTTCAGTGAATCCCAACAGGCGACCATCACGTCGCGCTTGATGTCTTGGGAAATGGGGCGGGCCGCGTCGCCGTTGGCGTTAGTCAGGGCGATGATCGGTCCGATCATGAGCGCGTAAAGAATCTCTGGGGGCAAGGGTTTCAGAATCTGATCCCGATAGCCTTCCTCGAAGAAATCCTTGAACACCTGAGGGGTGGTTTCCCACATGGTGGATTGAAGCTCGCGCAGGAACGGAGAACTCGCATACTGCTCCATGAAGATGAAGCTCTGTGGGTTTGCGCGGTAATAGTCGAAGAGGTTCGACCAGATGGCGAAGAAACGTTCGCGTATCGGCTGAGCCGGTTCAAAGTTTCGCAGGATTTCCGCCATCATCTGTTCCTTGATCTCCTTGTAGAGGTCGTGGATCAGCGCTTCCTTGCTGGGGAAGTAGCGATAGATTGTCCCGACCGGCACGCGAGCGAGCTTCGCCAGCGCGGCCATTCCCGACCCGTGAAAGCCGTGCTCCGCGATCAAGGCCAAGGCGCCATCCAGTATCTGGCGACGCTTATCCTTCGGCGCGGCGCGTTCGGAGTGAACGTTCATTCCGGCACTCTACGAGGCTGAAACCGGACGCGCAAGGGGGCTGCGGCCGGTGATCTAAACTAGGATTGCGGGCGTCGGCCTAGGCTGCGGTCTTGGCACGGGCGAGGTAGGCGAGGGCGACCTCGGCGGCCATCTCGATGTGATGCTTGCACGCTGCCTCCGCGCGGTCGCCGTCGCCCGCTTCGATCGCCGCCAGAATTTCGCGGATCTCGACTTTGCTGCGCTTTAGCCTGCCGGGTTGCGTCATCGAGGTGAGGCGCAACAGGGTGATGCGGTTATGCAGCGTGGTCAGCGCCTGCTTGATAAAGATGTTGCCGCTGCCATCCATGAGGAGTTCGTAGAAACGCGACTTCGCCTCGATCAGCTTCTGCTGGTTGCGCGACCGCGCGGCACGTTCGAACTCGGCGACCGCGCTCGCCAGCAAGGCGTAGCTTTCCGGGGTTCGCCGTTCCGCGCAGCAGCGCCCAGCAAAACCTTCGAGCAACTGGCGCAAAGCATAGAGCTGCTGCGCTTCCTCCGCCGAAATCGTGCTGACGCTCGGGCCGCGATGCGGAATATTGGTGATCAGGCCCTCCGCCTCAAGCTGACGCAACGCCTCCCGAATGGAGGTTCGGCCCACTCCGGTCAGCTCACAGAGTTCGCGTTCGATGAGGCGCTGTCCGGGCTTGAAATCGCCGGCCGAAATTGCCGAGCGCAACCGTCCCTCAACGATCAGGCGTAGGGTTGCCGGCTGCTTCGAGATTTGCAGATTGACCTTCCTGATCACGTTCACGGGCTGCACTGCCTTTAATGACTGTTTGGCTTTCGGCTTCCGAGCGACCGGCGGATGCCCCGGCAACGTATTGTTCAATGCCATGTCTACTACACACCCTGAGCGATATGTTGGCGGAGGAACGTCTGGTCGGTCAAGGCGAGAGGCAAGGGTAGGCTCCGGGACCCTTCGGCGGTCTTGACAGATTGTCTTATACCTCGCTAGCCATTCCGTGTCGCTGCCTGCGGCGGGTGCGGGCTGGCGACGAAACTTCGCCTGGACAATAGAAGACTTTGGTCGGGAGAACGGACTTTGGCCATCGCCGGCGCGCTTCGTGAGCGGATTGCACGCGCTCTGACGGATCCGGAGATTCCACGACAGGCGCCGCATCTATCCGTGCGGGTGAGGCTTCTGGTGGGTGAGGACGGCGTGGATTTCGCCTTCGCGGAAGGTGCTCTCAGTTTAGCTTCGCTTTCCGGGCCGCCGGATATCGAGATCTCGGCCGATGCGGAGGCATGGCGCAAGGTCTTGCTCGTTCCTCCTCCTCCTACTTTTCATGCTTTCACGGCTCTCGACATTGCTAATCCGGAATTTGCAGTGCGGGGAGAGGGGGCGCTGATCGCGAGGGCCCGGCCCGCGCTTGAACGCATCTTCGACCTGATTGCGACCTCACCGATCGCACCCGCTTCTCCGGTCCGGCGTGACCTTAGCCAGATCCGCGGCGGCTACACGACGGTTCGGGCGGCCGGCAAGACTTACGAGGTCTACTCAGAGACCGCTGGCAGCGGTCTCCCCGTCCTGCTCCTGCATACCGCGGGAGCGGATAGCCGTCAGTATCTGGACCAGATGTCGGATGTCGGCTTCGCGGCAGGGTTCAAGCTGACAGCGGTGGACTTGCCATTCCACGGGCGATCGATGCCTCCGCGTGATTGGGATGGAGAGCCATATACGCTGACCACGGCGCTTTATACCGAATGGTGTAGCGCGATCATCGAACAGGTGATCGGCGAGCCCTGCATCGTCGTCGGCGGATCGATGGGTGCCGCCATGGCATTGCATCTCGCGGCGGAGCGGCCCGATCTTGTGCTTGGCGCGGTGGCTGTGGAGCCGCCCTTCCGCGCCAAAGGCCGCATCAACCCATTTCAGAACAATGTCGCCGTGCATGGCGCGCTACACAACGGGGCTTTCGTGCGCGGCTTGATGTCTCCGCAAAGCCCGCAATCCGGTCGGCGCCGCGCTTCCTGGATTTACTCACAAGGGGCTCCAGGCGTTTATCCTGGCGACCTTGCGTTCTACAGCCTGGAATTCGATGGCGCGGTGACGGCGCCTCGGATCGATGCCAAGCGCACTCCGGTTGCATTGCTCTGCGGCGGTTACGACTATTCGGCAAGTCCTGCCGACGGACGGCAACTCGAAGCACTCATACCAGGCGCATATCTACAGATCATGCCGAGCCTCGGGCATTTTCCGATGTGCGAACATGCCGATCACTTTCGTCCATATCTTTGTCATGCGCTGCAGCATGTCGTTGATGCGGCGAATCTGCGTATGGGCGCGTCCGCGTCTTCCGCGCCCTCCGAGATTCAAGATTGACGGATTGTCTGGGACCTGCGACGGTCGGGCGATATCGCGTGATCGTGCGATGCCTGTAGTTCGCCGGCTGAAACCGGATCATGCCTCGCCGCTTGAAGCCGGAAAGGCGCAGCAGGTGTCTGACAGGATGACCAGGCGCCTCAACGGGCGATGGTGAGCAGGCCAAGGGCGTTTCGAGAAACGAAAACATAAGAAGAGTTGGGAGGGTAGCTTGAGGAAGATAGTTCTCAGCCTGTTGCTGGCGGGAAGCCTGATAGGATTGGGCCGAGCGGCGCACGCGGCGGATAGCGTGGTCAGCGCGCTGCCATCCGATCTCCAGCCTGGCTACCAGAATCTCGATCCGTTGGTGCCGGTTGGGCCGAGCGCCTACGGCGATTTCAAGCCGAAGAAGGGGCCACCCTGGACCATCGGCTATGCCAGCAACTACGCAGGCAATACCTGGCGCGCGGCGGTCATGGACCGCCTCATGGGCGATGTGCTGTCGAAGTATCAGAAGGCGGGCCTGGTCAAGAAAATCGTCGTTACGCAATCCAACCTCGATAACGCGACGCAGATCCAGCAGATGCGTCAGATGGTCGGCCAGGGCGCGGATGCCATCATCATTTGCTGCTCCGACGTGACCGCGATGAATAACGCGATCAAATACGCGCATGACCGCGGCGTTCCGGTATTTTCCTACAGCGGCTACGTGACCTCGCCTTATGCGATCAACGTGACCGAGAATATCGATAACGGCGGCTATGACATGACGAAGGCGCTTGCCGAGCAGATCGGTGGCAAGGGCAATGTTCTTCTCGTGAGCGGCATCCCCGGCTATGCGTCGTCGGATACTTTCGACAAAGGGGCGATGCGCGCCTTCAAGGAATATCCGAACATCAAGGTGGTCGGTGACGTCGCCGGCAAGTGGACCGACCAGGTGGCGCAGGTCGAGGTGCAGAAGTTCCTGGCGACCCACCCTGAGAAGCTCGATGGGATCGTCGTGCAGTCGGCGGCTGAAGCTGGCGTGCTCCGCGCGGTTCTGCAATCTGGCCGTCCGCTCATGCCCATAACGCTCGGTGGCGAGACGGGTCCGTCATGCTACTGGCGCCAGCACAAGGACTGGGTATCGACGAGCTGGAATTTCTGGCCACCCGGCAATGATATCGAGCTTGTCTTCGACGCCGCGATCCGTGTGCTTGAGGGTCAGGGACCGAAGATCGAGACGATCACCTGGAACATCAAGCCGCTGAGCTATGATGAGATGACGCAGTCCGTGCCGGCAGATTGCTCGGTCGATGCGAATGGCTGGGTGGAACCAGCCTATGGTCCGTGGTTCGGCGATGCCTTGGGCAGCTTCTATGCCCATCCCCACGATCCGCTGACCTGGAAGCCGGGCGCCGCGCAATAGTCCGGAGGCCTGGATCGGAGCCAAGCCCGGAGGTGACACCTCCGGGTTTTGACTGCTGAGGCCGTAGAAATATAGAGATGACTGCAAGCTTGCGTCGAAGGTGAGAATGCTTAGAGGCGAGATCGTCGTCCGCGACTTGCACAAGTCGTTTGGGGAGACCAAGGCGCTCGATGGATGCTCGTTCTCGGCCTCCGCTGGCGAGGTTCATGCCATCGTCGGGGAGAATGGCAGCGGCAAGAGCACGCTCGCCAAGATACTCTCGGGCGTGCTGCACCCGGATTCCGGGGAGGTTTCGGTCCTGGGCGTGATGCCGCGCTCACCGATCGAGGCGCGCAGGCTCGGCATCGCGACGATCTTCCAGGAAATCCTGGTCGCCGACGAGGCGAGCGTCGCCGCCAATCTCTTCGTGGGTGCCGATGGGTTGTGGGCGCGCAACGCGAGGCCTGGGCCGCGCCGCCGCCAGACGGCCGAGATCATGCGGCGCCTGACGGGTGTGGAGATCGACCCGGATGCGCCGGTCGGCCAGCTTCCGCTGAGCGTGAAGCAGTGGATCGTTATCGGGCGGGCAATTCTCGCGAATCCGAAGGTTCTGATCCTCGACGAATCCTCAGCCGCCCTGGACCTGGACGCGACCATTCGGCTGCACCAGGAAATCAGACGGCTGCGCGACGAGGGCGTATGCGTCATCATCGTCACGCACCGCATTGCCGAACTCGTGCGGATCACCGATCGCGCCACGATCCTCCGGGACGGCCAGACCGTCGCCACGCTGCCGAAGGCCGAGATCACCGAGAAAAATCTCATGGCGCTGATGACGCCGCAGTCGCGCCAGCGGGCGGCGCGCGCGGCGCAAATTGCACCCAGCAGTTCCGAGCGCGCGCGGGTCCTCCACGCCTCAGCACTTCGCCTGACGGCTGTGGCGGAGCCCTTCGACTTTACGCTTGGCAAGGGCGAGATCGTTGGGGTGACAGGGCTGGACGGCCAGGGACAGGACGGCTTCATCAAGGCACTCGCCGGAATCAGGCCGGCGGCGTCTGGACTGCCCGTCATCGATAATGGCGCGAATGGCGAGGCTTCTATCGGAAGCTTGGCCGATGCTGACCGGCTTGGGATCGCCTATGTCTCGGGGGACCGGAAGCGCGACGGAATCTTTCCCCAACTGAGCATTTACGAGAATCTCGCCCTCGGGCTCTACCGCCGCAATCTTGCTTTCGGTGGTTGGATCCGCAGGGTGCCGATTGTCGGCGCCTTCAAGGCAGAGGTGGTGCGGCTGTCGATCAAGACTGGCGCCGCATCAAACAAAATAACGTCGCTGAGCGGCGGCAACCAGCAGAAGGTGTTGATCGGCCGCGCCTTTGCCGCTCTGCCGCGTGTCATCGTGTTGAACGATCCGGCGCGCGGCGTGGATCTGGGCACCAAGCGCGAGCTTTACGAGGAACTCAGGAAGTTCGCGGCGGGAGGGGGGTCGGTGGTCTATCTCTCAAGCGAGATCGAGGAGTTCATCGGCTTCGCCGACCGCGTCGATGTATTCCGCGACGATCGTCTGAGCCGTTCGCTCGCCGGTGCGGAGATCGACGAGCAACCGATCCTCGCCGCGATGTTCGGCCATGCACCGACCGAGGTGGTCTTTGAGACCGGAGAGACGGTGGGATGAGCGCAGCCGTGCTCCGGACCCGCCGCTTCGGCCTTGGCGGCACTTACTACGGCGTGGCGGTGGGGCTGTTCGTCGTGCTGCTCGTCATCTCGGCGGTTTGTGGTCCGCATCTTTTCACGCTGGACGGCGCCGCAGGGGCGATCATCGTCGTCGTGCCGCTGGTGCTCGCCGCTATGGCGTTGACGCCGATCGCGCTTGTTGGGCGGGGTAGCGTCGATCTGGCCATCGGGCCGCTGATCGGTTTCCTCAACGTCACCTTGGTCCAAGTGCTGATCGCGAACGACGTGACCTCGCCGGTTGCGGTCATCGCCTGGGTGATCGCGGTGGGCGTCGCCTATCAGCTTCTTCAAGGCGCTATCATTGTCTTCGTGCGTGTCGCCCCGATTATCGTCACGCTGAGCGGCTATCTGGTGCTGTCGGGCGTGAACCTTGTCATCATGCCGAAGCCTTCCGGCTCCGTGCCTGATTGGATGAGCGACTGGGGAAGCGGCACAACCGTCTTCACGCCCGTTCTGCTGGTCTTGGTGATCGGGCTGGTGGCGTGGCTACTGTTCACCCGGACGGCTTTTTACCAGCATCTGCGCCTTACTGGCGCCGACGAGCGAATGGCCTATGCCAGCGGCGTGCAGACGAACCTAGTGCGGTTGGGCGCGCATGCGATTGGCGGGTTTTTCGCCGGGCTCGCGGCACTCGCTTATACGGGGCTCATCAGCTCGGGCGATCCGACCCAGGGAAGCAACTACACTCTGTCCGCGATCACCGCGCTGGTGCTCGGTGGGACTAGCATTGGCGGCGGACGAGGCGGGATCATTGGCTCGGCGGTCGGGGCGCTCGACATGTATCTGATCACCTACGTGCTCTCGACCTTCAACTTCGGCATAGTGTCGGGCTTCGTCACGCAACTCGCCTTCGGGACGGTTCTCGTGGTGGCGCTTCTGTCGAATATCTTCCTGACCGGCGGAAAGGCGACAGCCAGATGACCGCAGCCCTGCGACCCGCGGCGAAGCAGGCATCGGTTTCGGGGGCGCTCTCGCGAAACCGGAGCATCGCGATCGGTCTTGGCGTGTTGATTGTTCTCCTCGTCATTGGCGCGGCGCTGGTGGGGAATTTCCTGGCGGCGGAGAACTTGCGTTCCATGCTGCTGCTGGCGGCTTTCCTTGGCCTTGCGTCGCTCGGGCAGACGTTGTGCGCCCTGCTGGGAGGCCTCGATCTTTCGATCGCTTATGTCATCGGTGCCGCCAATATTCTGCTGCCCAAGCTCATCAATCTTGGCCTGCCGCCGGTGCTCGCGGTCATCGTCGTGGCAATTGGCGGCGCGGTGATTGGGGCGGTGAATGGTCTGCTGAGCTTCAGGTTGCAGGGCCAGGCGTTGATTGTCACCCTCGGCGTCGGTTTCGCGGTGCTGGGTGGAGCACAGATCCTTACCAGCCTGGGTTCCTCCTTCGCCGGTACAGTCTATGGCGTCGTGCCCGTCTGGTTGAGCAATATGGCGGCGATCAATGGCACGACCTTCGGGCTGCATTTTCCGCCGATCATCTTGGTGTGGCTTGTGATCTCGGCCGGCCTCATCATGATCATGCATCGCTCCTGGTTCGGGCGCAGCCTCTACGCGCTTGGCAATAGCCGGCTGGCGGCGAGCCGCCTGCTGATTTCGGAGTTGAAGCTATGGGTCGCTGTCTATGCGATCAGTGGGCTGATGGCGGCGATCACAGGTGTGTTGCTGCTCGGGTTTAGCGGCGGGGGTTTCGCCGATGTCGGCAATCCCTATCTATTTACGACAGTCGCCGCGGTCGTCATTGGCGGCACCTCGCTGTTAGGCGGTTGGGGCGGCTATGGTGCGACGGTCATCGGGACGCTGGTGCTCACAGTGCTGACGACGATCCTGGTCGGTATCGGGTTGAACTACGCAGCACAACAGGCGGTGTTCGGCTTGCTTATCGTGCCGGTGGTGGCGCTTTACGCACGCTCGCCGCCGATCCGCATGCAGATTTAAATTCCGCGGGGCCGAGTCCCTGAACGGACAAACTAAGATATAGGAGAAAAAGTCTTGTCATCGATCAAGCCGGGCGAAACACCATCCGCACCTGCGAGCGCCCGGACGGCGCGCCCGCAGAGCCCCTATTTCTATCGCTTCAAGCTCGGCGACGCCGATGTCTCGGTAGTGACCGACGGGCCATTGGAACTCGGTGATGCGAGTAGCAATTTCGTCGGGGTGAGCGAGGAGGAGGTGCGCCGCATGCTCGCTCGGCACTATCTGCCGACCGACGATGTCGTGCTTGAGCAGAATGTGCCGGTGGTCGAGATCGGCGGCAAAACTGTTCTGTTCGAGACCGGCATGGGCGAAGTCAAAATCTTCGGGCCGCGCACCGGTCAATTGCAGAAAAGCCTGCGGGCCGCTGGCATCGATCCGGCTTCGGTGGATGCGGTGGTTCTCTCCCATGCTCATATCGATCACGCGGGCGGAGTCTGCGCGCCAGATGGCACGCCGCTCTTCCCAAACGCGCAAATCTATATCAGCGAACGTGACTTCATCGACTGGACGGATGAAAGCCGGCTGAGCTCGCCCTTCGGCAATCAGGTCGAGGTTGCTCGAAAAAACCTCCTGCCGGTGCGCGACCGGCTGGTGTTTTTCAAAGACGGCCAGGAGTTTCTACCGGGCATCCAAGCCATCGCGGCGCCCGGCCATACATTCGGCCATCATTGCTTCATGGTGAGTTCCGCAGGGGCGTCCTTCTGCTTTCTCGGCGATCTGACGCATCACCATGTGCTGTTGATGGAAAAGCCGCTCATGGAGTTCGCCTACGATGCGGATCCGAAGCAGTCCGCGCAAACGCGCACGCGCCTGCTCGGCATGCTGGCTGACCAGCGGATCCCTGTGATGTCCTACCACTTTGCCTGGCCGGGCTTCGGCAATGTTGGCCGGGACGGCGATGGGTTCCGCTATTTCCCCGCGCCCATGCAGCTCGATCCCCTCTGAGGGTTGGAAGGCGGCGCGCTGCTTATTCAATTGACGGATTGTCTGCTGATCACCTAGTGATCGCAGATCGAGGCCGCGACCGGAAGGCGTGGAAGGCGACAAGCCAAGGCTACGGGAGGTAGGACAATGGAAAATCTGGATCGTTTCCGCGCCGCGGGCAATCCGATGTTCAACGAGAACAAGCTGAAACTCGGCATCTTCGGCAGCAACTGCGCCAATGCCTGCGCGGTGACGATGGCCGAGACGACCTTCAGGCCAACCTTCGACGTCAACCTCGCCATCGCGCGCCAGCTAGAGGCGGCGGGCTGGGAATGCATGGTGCCCATCGCCCGCTGGCGCGGGTTCGGCGGCCCGTCCAACTTCAATGGCGACTGCATGGAGACTTTCACCTGGGCGGCCTCCTTGTCGGCGGCGACCTCCAAGCTCCATTTCTTCGCGACCACCCATGTGCCGACACTGCATCCGATTGTGGGCGCCAAGATGGCAACGACGATCGACCATATCTCTAAGGGCCGCTTCGGTCTGAACCTCGTCTGCGGCTGGTTCACGCCCGAGATGGAGATGTTCGGCCAGAAGATGATGGAGCACGACACACGCTACGAATATGCCACCGAATGGGTGGAAGTCGTCGAGAAGCTCTGGACCGAAGATCACTTTGATTACAAAGGCCAGTTCTTCACCATCAATGATGGCGAAAGTTACCCCAAGCCTTACCAGCAGCCGCGCCCGGTGTTGATCTGCGCTGGCTCTTCCTCAAAGGGGAAGGATTTCACAGCGAAATATTGCGACATCAACTTCGGTTTCATGGAGAGCATGGAGAAGGGTAAAGCCTGGGTAAGCGACACGAAGAAGCTCGCGCATGAGCGTTATGACCGCGAGATCGGAACCTTCACCTCCTGCCCTGTCGTTTGTCGCGAAACCGAAAAGGAAGCGCGCGACTACTACAACTACTACGTACATGAAAAAGGCGATTGGGAGGCTTGCGAGAACATCTGCCGTATTCTCAGCATCGAAAGCGCGAACCACAGCCCGGAGATGTACCGGTTGTTCAAGGAGCGCTTCATCGCCGGCTGGGGCGGATATCCGATGGTCGGCACGCCGGAACAGATCGCCGATATGCTGGTGAAGCTCTCGGATACCGGTGTTGATGGCACGCTGCTGTCGTTTGTTGATTATGTCGAGGAACTTCCTTTCTTCAACGCGCGAGTGTTGCCGCTGCTGGAGCAGGTGGGATTGCGTAAGCCCGTGCAGCCCGCGCTGAAAGTCGCTTAGCAGAATGACGTTGTTGGGAAGCTGTCACTGCGGCGCGGTCGCCTATGAGGCGGCCGCGATCAATGGCGACCTTTGGCATTGCCATTGCCAGACGTGCAGAAAGACCCACGCCGCGGAGCGCAATACCGCGGCCAGGGTGCGCCGGGAGGATTTTCGTATTGTGCGCGGCGCCGAGTTGCTGACGCACTACGAGTCCTGTCCGGGGAAGTTTCGGCACTTCTGCTCTCGTTGCGGCTCGCATGTCTATGCCGAGCGGCCGGAATTGCCGGATGTTGTGCTGCGCACCGGCACGCTTGACACCGATCCCGGGCTTAAAGCCGTGCGCGCCGTCTGGATGTCCCATTCCAAGCCATGGCTCGCGCATCAGGATGGACTGCCCGAGTTTCCGGAAGCCTCGCCAGCATAAGGTCTAGGCCAACTCAGTTTCCGATGCCGACGCCTCTATCTTCGCCTCGCGCGGCGGAGCGGTGACCCCGAATTAGCTGTTGGAGGGGCGATCCGCATGTCTTAAGGTGTCCGCCGCTCCTGAAGGTCAAGGGCACGCTTGACATGGCGCATATCGTTCTCATCAATCCGCGCTTCGAAGTCTCCTTTTGGGGGCTAGAGCACGCAATGCCATTCTTTGGCAAGCGTGCCGTCTTCCCTGTGGCGGCTCTGCCTCTGCTAGCCGCGCTCAGCCCAAGCGAGCATCGGGTGACGCTGATCGACGAGAATGTGGAGGAGATTGATTTCGCGCTCTGCGCCTCGGCCGATATTGTTGGTCTCACAGGGATGAGCGTGCAGCGCTTCCGTATGCGTGAGATACTGCATGAACTCAGGCGCCTGAATGCCTTCACGATTGTGGGCGGCCCCTGGGTAACGCTGCAAGAAGACTATTTCGGGAATCTCGCCGACGTAATATTCGTAGGCGAGGCGGAGGATACCTGGCCGCAATTTCTTTTGGAGTGGAGCGAGGGTCGTCATCTTACTCGCTACGAGCAGCTTGACCGCACCGATATGTCTCGCTTGCCTGTTCCACGTCACGATCTTCTGAGGATGAAGAACTACGCATTCGGCAGTGTGCAGTTCTCCCGCGGCTGCCCATTCACTTGCGAGTTTTGCGATATCATCGTGACATTCGGCCGCCGTCCTCGATTGAAACTGAGACAGCAGATAATCGCGGAAGTGGAGGCGCTCGAGAAGCAAGGAATGGAATTTGTCTTCATCGTCGACGATAACTTGATCGGCAATAAGAAAGCGATCAAACCGATCTTGCGTGAGCTTCGAGATTGGCAGGAAGCGAGAGGATTCCCGCTCACACTTTTCACAGAAGCTTCTCTCGATCTCGCCGACGACGCGGAATTGCTAGTCTTGTTTTCACAGGCCAATATCGTCTCGGTTTTCGTCGGGATCGAAAGCCCAAACGAGGCCGCTCTCATCGAAACTAAAAAGAAGCAAAACCTTCGCGGTCAGCGATCACTCGTAGAAAAAGTCCACGCGATTCAGGAAGCGGGCATCGAAGTTTGGTCCGGAATGATCTTGGGCTTCGATAACGACGATGCTACGATCTTTGAAGCACACCGTCAGTTCCTCTCAGAGGCTCGGATCATCCA
The DNA here is from genome assembly GCF_009766125.1 of Acidisoma sp. S159. NCBI lineage: Bacteria > Pseudomonadati > Pseudomonadota > Alphaproteobacteria > Acetobacterales > Acidocellaceae > Acidisoma > Acidisoma sp. S159. Next base: position 119,206 of record NZ_LMUG01000091.1, on the reverse strand, counting down.
TTCGATGACCGGCATGCTCACCGCCCTGCCAAAGACACCGCTTCACGCCCGGCTGGCCAGTGAGGGACGGCTGGACCCGACGGATCGCTCACCATTTGGCACAAACGTTATTCCGCTGCGTTTGACCCGCGACGAATTGCGTCGTGGTTATGTAGAGTTGATGAGCAGCCTCTATGCCCCAACCCCCTATTTCGATCGGTTCGAAGCGCTGTTTATCCGTGGGCAGCTCGGCTTCGATCAGGCCCGTCGCGGGTATTGGTCCAAACACCCGTGGCGGCGTGCCCAATCCGGGGCGCGAGCATTCGTGCAAGCCGCAGCGATCCTGGCACGGCTGCTCTGGAGCGTGAATGAGGTCGAGCTGAGGCGCGAGTATCGTTGGCGGATGTTCAGGGTGATGCGAGCGAGACCGCGACCCGAGGTTTTGCTTGTCTTCGCCATGAAATGTGCGATGCATGCACATGTCTACGCGCTCACGCGCGAGATGGCCCGCGGCGAGACAGCGATCAGCAATACGTTCTAGGCGGACCAGCCGCCCCGCCGCCGCCCAGGATGGCTGCCGATGAACACCCTCCCAGCTCGCCAAAACGGTAATGGCGGAAGCCGCGCGCAACAGCTTGCGGTCGGCGCATTGGCGCTTGGCCTGTTTCTCCTTGGTCTATTCACGCTCCGGCACTTCCTCGGCGCGCTGGCCTGGGCGGGGATCTTCGCCATCGCTCTTTGGCCGACATATGGCAGGGTCGTCGCGCGATTCGGAACCGGGCGTCACAACCTGCTGCTGCCTACCGTATTCACTCTGGGCGTGGCCTTGCTCTTCATCGTGCCGCTCGGTCTTGTGGGGTTGCAACTGGCCCGGGAATCCGCAACCGCGAATGACTGGCTCCGCGATGTTCAGGAAAATGGCATCGCGGAGCCGGAATTCCTGGAGCACCTACCTTTCGGCCGGGCTCAGGTCGATGATTGGTGGCAACAGAATCTGGGCAATCCGGGCAGTGCCAAGGAGCTCGTGCAACGCACGACGCGAGGTCACGTCGCCGGCGTCAGCCGCATCATCGGCGAACAAGTCGTCCGACGATTGACGTCATTCGTGTTTACATTGCTGACATTGTTCTTTCTATTCAAGGAGGGACATGCGTTGACGGAGCAGATGCGACGTGTTGCCACTCGTGCATTCGGCAGCGGCGGTGAGCGAATAGGGCAGCAAATCATTGCGTCCGTGCATGGCACAGTCAATGGTTTGGTGCTCGTAGGTTTGGGCGAAGGCGTGCTGCTGGGGATTGTCTACGCCATAGCGGGTGTGCCGAACGCCACGGTACTTGCCGTGTTGACAGCGATCGCCGCGATGATTCCCTTCGGCGCTCCTGTCATTTTCTCGATTGCTACACTCTTGTTGGTCGCTCAAGGGTCATTCGCATGGGCGATCGTGGTGTTCTGCACAGGAATGGCGGTTACGCTGGCGGCGGATCATTTCGTCAGGCCAGTGCTCATCGGGGGCACAACAAAATTACCATTCATCTGGGTTCTCCTGGGCATTTTGGGAGGCGTTGAAGCCTGGGGTCTCATCGGCCTCTTCATTGGTCCGGCGATCATGGCCGCATTGATTTTGTTGTGGCGGGAATGGGCGGGCGAAGGACGAGTGTAGCCCTGGGACGCAAGCATCGACGGCGGCATGCCATGGGTGTAACCCATCGCTACGAGAAGCGACAAAATGAGTTAGGTCATAGTCGGTCGATAATTTTGGCCAGCAAGGATGCAAGCCTATGGCGCTATCAATGTACGACGTCTCCGTTCCGGTACTGCTTCGAGGACTTAATATTCTCTCAGCCTATCTCGACAAGGCAGCCACTTTCGCGGCCGAGAGGAATATCGATCCAGCGGTCCTGATAAGCGCGAGGCTTGCGCCTGATATGATGTCACTCGCGGGCCAGGTGCAGCGTGCCAGTGACAATGCAAAAGGCGGCATAAGCCGCCTGACGCTCGTCAAGGCTCCAAGCTTTCCAGACACAGAGACAAGCTTTGAGGAATTGAAAAACCGCATCGCCAAGACCGTGCTGTTTTTGCAAGCCGTCAAGCCGGAGCAGCTTGAGGGTAGTGAAAGCCGGCCGGTCGAGATGAGAACCGGAATCGTCAGCGGCACGCTGCGTGGAGATACCTATCTTCTGTCGGTTCTCATACCAAATTTTTTCTTTCACATCACAACCACGCACGACATCCTTCGTCAAAACGGCCTGAAGGTTGGCAAGAACGACTATTTCGGTGCTCTCGAATATTTATAAGTAGGCGGGCTTCCCGAGGGCGCCGACCTTAGCTTCCTGAGCCAAAGTAAAGTCATAAGCCGCGCGGCGCGGAACGCAAGGTTCTTGTTGACAATTTACCTTCTGAGTGCTAGGCAAAATGTAACGTTAGGTTACAAAGAGCGCGCTGGGTTATAAGCGGTTTGACCGCGCTGCATCTCCTGGGAGGGAAATGCCGATGCCGCAGCTTGACCAAGACAAATTGAACGCTTTTCTCGGCCGCATGGTCGGAGATCTCGGTGCGATCGCCACCGGTGCGCTTGTCGTACTCGGCGATCGTCTCGGCCTCTTCAAAGCGATGAAAAGCGGCGACAAGGTAACGGCCGCGGAAGTTGCGGCGCGTACTGGCACGCACGAGCGCTACATTCGCGAGTGGCTCTCAGCCCAGGCCGCCGCGGGCTATGTGCAGTACGATGCTACTGATGACCGCTTCTATCTCGATCCGGAACAAGCGGTGGTTTTCGCTGAAGAAAACAGTCCGGCCTTCATGGCAGGGGCTTTCGAGTTGATGGCGGCCCTTTGGATCGACGAGCCAAAAGTGTCGGAGGCGTTTCGCACCGGCAAAGGTGTCGGCTGGCACGATCACAGCGCGTGCCTGTTCCGTGGGACCGAGCGCTTCTTTCGCCCCGGCTACAACGCAAATCTCATTGGGTCATGGCTTCCCGCACTCGATGGCGTCGTGGAAAAGCTTGAGCGCGGCGTGCAAGTCGCCGATGTCGGCTGCGGACACGGCGCTTCGACGGTGCTCATGGCGCGCGCCTATCCCCGGTCACACTTCACCGGCTTTGACTACCACGCGCCGTCGATCGAGCGCGCCCGCAAGGCCGCGGAGGAGAATGGTGTCTCCGGCAATACGAAGTTCGAGGTCGCATCCGCGAAATCCTATCCGGGCAAGTATGACCTCGTCGCTTTCTTCGATTGTCTGCACGATATGGGCGACCCGGTTGGCGCATCGACCCACGCGCGGCAGTCGCTTGCGCCGGATGGAACCTGGATGATCGTCGAGCCATTCGCGCACGACCAGCTCTCCGGCAATCTCAATCCTGTGGGCAGGGTGTTTTACGCCGCGTCGACTTTAATTTGCACTCCAGCGTCTCTCTCGCAAGAGGTTGGGCTTGGGCTCGGTGCCCAAGCGGGGGAGGCAAAACTTCGCCAGGTCGTGACGGCGGGCGGTTTCACGCGGTTTCGGCGAGCCACGGAAACGCCTTTCAATATGGTGCTCGAGGCTCGGCCATAGTTTGTGTGGGGAAGACGGCCTTTTTTAGGTTCTCACCCAGCAAACGCGACACCCGGGTGGGAAGTTTTTGCACCTTGCTCATCCCTGCCGATAGGCCCATTCAGGTTCTCCGCCGTGGTTGTCAGGCGCCGAGAGGCGCGCTGCATACCTGAGTGCGGGTCGAGAATTGGGTGGTTCCGTCGTGGCACCTGATGCCCAGTTGAGACGTCAGTACGAAAGTAAGCGGTGAATGCCTCTCCTGATTGAAGACATCTATCGCAGCTCGAACGGTGATCGCTGGCTGCTCGTTTGCGATAGCGAGGGCGGGCAGGCGTTTGTTCGGCACGAAGCGAACCTCTCGGCCGGCGGCCAGGTCACGGATATGGAGATAGAGGATTTCCTCGCGCGAGGCGGCTCCGGTCCCGAGCATACGGCGTTGCGGGAGATCATCGAGACTCATGCCGTAAGCGACAAGGAGTAAGACGCCGGGAATAGCCGCTCACCGCCGCTTCCGCGCGGGCGGCATCGTCAGCTGGCGGGTGGTCCGGCGACGTGCGTCGCCAAGACCGCATCGGTGTCGGCATCGACTTCCTGCATCTTCACTTCGTAGCCCCAGAGCGACGCGATGTGGCGCAGCGTAAGCTGTGCGTCATGCTGCGCGAGCAAGCGGCCGGGGCGTGTCCGATGTTGCAGCATCAACTGACGGTTGCCGGCAAGATCGACATCGACAACCTGAACATCGGCATCGCTTTCGCCGGGATCGTAGCTGCGCGCGAGGCTGCGCCGAATGGCGCGATAACCCGGATCGTCATGGATGGCATCGACCAGCAAAGTCGTCTCGGCCGTGTCGTCGAGCAGCCGGAACATGCGGAACTGCCGCATGACGCTGGGCGAGAGATATTGCAGGATAAAGCTCTCGTCACGGTAGTTTGCCCAGGCGTAGCGAAGTGTACCGAGCGGATCGCCATTGCCGGCAATGTCCGGGAACCAGGTGCGGTCTTCCTGCGTCGGCTGCGTGCAGATACGCTCGATATCGCTCATCATCGCATAGCCGAGCGCATAGGGATTGAAACCGGGGCCACCGGCTGGGTGGTCGAAGCCCGGCTGCATGATCACATTGCTTGTCGAATGCAGTACCTCGAGAAATGCGCCGTCGTCGATCTGCCCGGTCTCGTGCAAGCGGGTCATGATGCGCTGGTGTACCCAGGTCGCGCAGCCCTCGTTCATGACTTTCGCTTGGGGTTGCGGGTAGAAATACTGGGCGATCAGCCGCACAATGCGGATAATTTCCCTTTCCCACGACTGCAACTTCGGCGAGATCTTCTCGATGAAATAGAGGAGGTTTTCCTCGGGCAGGCCGAGCCGCCGCCGCCGCTCGCCGAGCGGATCCGCGTCGACGATGGCTTTAGTTCCTGGAACCGTGCGCCAGAGATCGTCGAACACGCGTTCGTCGTATTCACGCCGTTCCCGCTCGCGTTTTTGGTCTGTCTTCAGGTTGAGCGGGCGTGCGCCGCCATGCCGATGCACGCCTTGGCGTGAAAGTGCATGCGCCGCATCCAGTATGCGCTCCACGGCGGCAACTCCGTGGCGGTCTTCGCAGCCGATAATATAGGACCGGGCGAATTCCAGATAATCAAGGATCGCGGAAGCCTCAGTCCATTGCTTGAAGAGATGATTGTTGCGGAAGAAGTGGTTGTGTCCGAATGCCGCATGCGCGATCACCAGCGCCTGCATTGTCGCGGAGTTCTCCTCCATCAGATAGCTGATGCAGGGGTTCGAGTTGATGACGACCTCGTAAGCCAGGCTGCTATATCCGCGGCGATAGCTGCTCTCGTGCTGCAAGAAGCGCTTACCATATGACCAGTGGCGATAGGTGAGAGGCATTCCGTGCGCCGTATAGACGTCGAGCATCTGTTCGGCGGTGATGACTTCGATACGGTTCGGGTAGGTCTCTAGGCCAAGCTCCTCATGGGCGATACGCTCGATCGCGTCATAGCTCCGCCGCAGCGTGCTGAAATCCCAGTCGGTACCGCTATAGAGCGGGGATGAGTCCATAAGCGCTTTTCGCCCGTGCTATTTCGTTCATGCTGCTGTCGTCGCTCGTCCGAATAGTTCGCGAAACACAGGGAAAATCTCGCGCGCCTCCGACACGCGGCGCATCGCGAGGCGCGGCTGGCGATGCGCTAGTGGGTCATAGCCACGCCAGAGGTCGCTCTCGCCTCTGATCTGCGCCAGCGAGGCCGCGACCTCGATATAGGCGAAGTGCTGGACCACCGGCAGGATATCATTCTCCAGCATCGCGACCGCCTTCTGCGTGTCACTGCCGGAATTATCGCCATCCGAGGCTTGCGCTGCGTAAATGTTCCACGAATCCTTCGGATACCGCGCACGCTGGATGCGGTTGAGTTCGGCGAGCGCCGTGGAGACGACCGTTCCACCAGTGCGCGGATCGGTAAAGAAGGTCTGCTCATCCACTTCCTCGGCCGTCTCCGTGTGGCGGATGAACACCAGTTCGACGCGCTTGTATCGGCGTTCCAGAAAGACATGCAGCAAGAGGAAAAAGCGCTTGGCAATGTCCTTCATCGCCTCGCTCATGGAGCCGGAGACGTCCATCAGGCAGAACATGACGGCACGCGCCGACGGCTTTGGTGTCTGAGTGTAGCGGCGGTAGCGCAGGTCCATAGGATCGATCCACGGAACCCTTGCGAGCCGCCGCAGCGCTAGCGCCAATTCGGCCTGCAAAATCGGCAGCCGCTGTGCGGCGTCGCCAGTCTCCTCAAGCGCCGCGATTTCGGTTTGGAGCAAAAGCACCTCCGGCGAGGTCGGCCGGCGCAGGCCGATCCTGCGCGCCATCGACTGGCGTAAGCTGCGTGCCATGTCGATCTGGGAAGGTGAGCCGTCCACGCTGACACCGGCCCTTGTAGGCGACGTGGTTTCGGTCGCGACGATCTGATTTTTGACCAAATCCGGCAGTTCGAGATCCTCGAAAAACAAATCGAGGAATTCGTCGCGTGTGAGCACGAAGCGGAAGCCATCTTCTCCATCACCGCCGCCCTTGCCGCTTCCGCTACCACCATCGCCGCCTCCGCCGCGGCTGGAGGGTCGCGATAGCCGGTCGCCTGCGGAGAATTCGCGATTCCCAGACAGCACTACTTGTCGCTGGCCGCTGGAGAAGATGGTATGGAAACTTGGCTCGTGCAGGGAATCAGCCGGAATCGTGACAGCCTGATCGCGCCCTACTTCCCGCAAGGTTCCTTCGTCGATCGCAGCGCGAGTCGCCCGTGCCACCGCGGCGCGGGCTCGCACGAGCACCCGCTGCCGGTTCTCCAGGTTCTTGCCGTGTGGGTTAGGTCTTCGGTCGATGATGTCCAATTTCGCGCGCTCAGGCTGACTGCTTCACCCGCATGTACCACTCGACCAACCGGCGTACCTGTCGTTCGGTGTAGCCGCGCGATACCATGCGACTGACGAATTCATCGTGCTTCTTTTCGGTCTCGTTGTCCTTTTTGGAGCCGAAGCTGATCACCGGCAGTAGGTCCTCCACCTGGCTGAACATGCGCTTCTCGATGACTTCACGGATCTTTTCGTAGCTGGTCCAGGATGGGTTGCGGCCACTATTGGCGGCCCGATTGCGCAATGCAAACTTGACGACCTCGTTGCGGAAGTCTTTCGGGTTTGCGATGCCGGCCGGCTTCTCGATCTTGGTCAGCTCCGTGTTGAGGAGCTCGCGATTGAGCATTTGCCCGGTGTCGGGATCCTTGAAATCCTGGTCCTCGATCCAGGCATCGGCGTAATCGAGATAGCGGTCGAAGAGGTTCTGACCGTAGTCGCCGTAGCTTTCCAGGTATGCCTTTTGGATTTCGTTGCCTATGAATTCGGCATACCGGGAGGCGAGCTCGGTCTTGATGGTGGCCAGATATGCGGCCTCTGTGTCAGGTGAGAATTGCTCACGTCGGATGGCCTGCTCCAGCACATACATCAGATGCACCGGATCCGCGGCGACTTCGTTCGAGGAGTGGTTGAAGGTCGCCGACAAAACCTTGTAGGCAAAGCGAGTCGAGACGCCGTCCATCCCCTCATCGACACCCGCCGTGTCGCGATACTCCTGCATCGTTTTTACCTTGGGGTCGGTCTCGCGGATGTTCTCCCCATCATAGACGCGCATTTTGGCGAAGGGCCGCGAGTTCGCATGCGGCTTCAGCCGTGACAGCACGGCGAAGCGGGCCAGCATCTCCAGCGTATGCGGAGCGCAGGGCGCGTCCACCAAGGCCGATCCGCTGATCAGCTTCTCGTAGATCCGGCTCTCCTCTGTCACCCGCAGGCAGTAGGGGACCTTGATGACACTGACTCTGTCGAGAAAAGCTTCATTGGTGCGATTATTGCGAAAACTCTGCCACTCGGCCTCATTCGAATGAGCGAGGAGAATGCCCTGGAACGGGATAGCGCCGATGTTTTCGGTGCCCAGATAATTGCCCTCCTGCGTCGCAGTCAGCAGGGGATGCAGCATCTTGATCGGCGCCTTGAACATCTCGACGAATTCGAGGATGCCCTGATTGGCTCGGTTGAGGCCGCCCGAAAACCCGTAGGCATCTGGATCGTTCTGGCTGAAGGTCTCCAACTTGCGGATATCGACCTTGCCAACCAGCGCCGAGATGTCCTGGTTGTTGTCGTCTCCGGGTTCGGTTTTGGCGATCGCGACCTGCTTGCGCCGGGACGGGAAGAGCTTAACCACACGGAAACGCTCGATATCGCCGCCCCATTCCTCTAACCGTTTGAGCGCCCAAGGGCTGGCGATGCCGGTCAATACGCGGCGAGGGATGCCATAGCGCTCGCGCAGCGCGTCGGCCATCATGTCCGGGTCGAACAAGCCAAGCGGCGTCTCAAACACCGGGCTGAGCTCTTTGCCCGCTTTGAGCACATAGATCGGCTCGCGCTCCATCAGCGCCTTCAGCCGCTCGCCGATCGAGGACTTTCCGCCGCCGACCGGCCCTAGCAGATAGAGTACCTGTTTGCGCTCCTCCAGGCCCTGCGCGGCATGTCGGAAGAAGCCGACGATGCGCTCGATCGTCTCTTCCATGCCGTGGAAATCGGAGAAGGCGGGGTAGACCCTGATCGTGCGATTGAGGAAGAGACGGCTGAGCCGTGGGTCCCGCGAGGTATCTACGATTTCTGGCGCCCCGATCGCCCGGAGCATGCGCTCTGCCGGGCTCTCATAGGTCTGCGGGTCATCGCGGCACAGGTTCAGGAACTCGGCGAGGCTCATCTCCACCTCGCGCGTCTGATCGCGGAGGCTGGCGTGGAGAAGGAAAACGTCGTCCTGTCGATTCATAGAGCCCTCCAAGCGTACTGGCCGCGTGAGCGCGATTGCGGTTGGGATAGGTAGCTTCCGGAGCTACCAGTGCTGCGGACTACCCCATCAGGGCGGCAGACCGCGTCGCCTGTGTCGCTTATCCGACCACAACCAAGTGTAGCGTAGAGATCTCTTACAATGCATCAAGAACATGCCGTATCAACCGACTTAAAAACGTCTTTGTGTCTGGACAGGACACCCTCCTGCTGAGACGTGACGCGAAAACAGCCGAATAGCTCGCGGAGCGCCCCGCACACGTCCCTGCAAGTTCCATTCCAGGAACCTTTGCGGAGATGGTGAAATTGTCTCGGAAGGCGTCGCTGACCCAGGTCCAGGAATCGCTGCCTCTTCGCGGGCGAATCGACCTCACGTCGCGGAAACCTGCCGCCTACGTCCGATTGTCCGGCCGTCCAGTCGCTCCAGCGCGGTTGTCGGAGGTCCCGTTCGGCTAGCTGACGCGGGGGCTTGGCCTATGAGGGTGGGGCCGCACGTCGCCGCGAGCAGGGGCTCGGGATGGAAAGAGTGTTGGCAGTTGCCGCAGGGGCGCCAGACCCCGACAAGCACGCATGCGATAGGCGAGGCTTACGCGACGCCGGGCAGACGGCCGATAGATCGACACCTCACCGCTGCCGCTCGGAAGTCGTGCCGAGCGGGACGCCAAACGTCCTCAACCGGACCCAATCCTAAAGAATCGAGCGACGAGGACGGCGCTCTAAACCCTCACTGTGCCATGCGACAGGAGGGAAACTTTCTGGGAGAGCGTGGCGATCAGCCGGCTTGCATTGCCTGCTGACAGTTGCGAGGCGAAGTCCGACCGTTGAACCGCCACGCGGCTAATCGTCCCATCCAGAAGGATGTCCTGGACTCTCCAGCCTCCGCCGCTCTGCCCCATGACATAGTCGATTCGCACCGGATCGCGATTAGGCTTGTTGATGGTGCTGGTTACCACCTGAAAAGAGCCGACCGCTCGTGTGGCGGGGAACACAATAATTCGCCGATTTCGGTAGGAGTGAAAATTGGACACATAGGTCGCGACGATGAAAGCACGGAAAACCTGCAGCAGCCTCTGCTGTTGATCGGGCGGCAGGCCTGCCCAGTAGGACCCGACCGAGATGCGGAGGATGCGCTCAAGGTCGAAGGTCGCATCGACCGCAGGCGCGAGCATCTGGTAGCGCTGGGGAAAAGGCGTGTTGTTCCCCGCCTTCATGACGTTGAGCAGAACTGCGCTGAATTGCTCGATCGGCGCGGTGACCGGATTGCCCGACTGAGCAAGGGCGAGAGACGGGAGAAGCACCATCGAAAGGCTTCCCGTAAGAAAGCCACGCCTTGATGTTGTCATCACGAGATGTTCCCCCTTGTGATCATTCACTCGACGCTCGCTGGCACGGCTAACCGCCCAACGGGTCGTTCTCACGAAGGACAGATCGCTTTATCGTGAATGTCAACGTGTCGCGCCGTGGGCGCACTAAAAATCAAGTCGGATCGGAGGCTTTAGGGGCACGACACTTTGGAACGAATATGAGCGCTTCCTCGCCGGCTAACGGGCGTCACCGATGACACTGGAATCAAATATGAAAATGTTGAGCGTTGAAGCCTTCCGGGCCAGTTTATCCGCCGCCGTGCCTCCCGATGATGTGGATCTGGCCCTGGCGGCCTTGTGGTGGGCCGGCAAGGGCGAATGGGACCAAGCCCATGGCTGCGCGCAGCAGCGGGAAGGCGACCCGCGCTGCGATCAGGTTCACGCCTTTCTGCACCGGCAGGAAGGCGACGTAGCGAATGCAGGCTACTGGTATCGGCGGGCTGGCCAATCGATGCCCGCCGTCTCGCTGGAGGAGGAGTGGGAGGAGCTCGCGAAACGATTGCTCTCGCCTGGGCTCCGCTAGACCGGAACAGGATTGCGCTCAGTGAAGCTCCGCTGGTGCCAATAGGGGTATGGCAAGGTCCGCTCGCTGGCCTTGTCGAGCCGCGCGACCTGCTCGGCCGTCAAGTTCCAGCCGACGGCACCGAGATTCTGCCGGAGTTGCTCCTCGTTCCGCGCGCCGATGATAACATTCGCGACCGTCGGCCGCTGCAGCAACCAGTTGAGCGCGATTTGCGTCACGCTCTTGCCGGTTTCCTCCGCGACTTGATCGATCGCCTCGACAACCGTGTAGAGAAATTCGTCGGGAACCGGCGGTCCCATTTCGGCGGTCACATGCAGGCGTGAGTTTGCGTGCAGCGACTGGCCGCGGCGTATCTTGCCGGTCAGACGACCCCAGCCCAGCGGACTCCAGACGATCGCGCTGACGCCCTGCTCGACGCCCAGCGGCATCAATTCCCATTCATAGTCGCGGCCAACGAGGGAATAGTGCGCCTGATGGGCCACGTAGCGCGGCAGATTGTAGCGCTCTGCGACCGCGAGCGACTTCATGAGGTGCCAGCCTGAAAAGTTCGAAACGCCGACGTAGCGGATCTTGCCGGCGCGCACGAGGTCGTCCAGTGCGGAGAGGGTTTCCTCGACCGGGGTGAGAGCGTCGTAGCCATGCAACTGAAAAATGTCGATGTAGTCGGTACCCAGACGCTTCAATGCGAGTTCGCAAGCGCGGACCAGGTTGAAGCGTGAAGAGCCGACATCATTTGGACCGGGGCCATTACGGAAAGTAGCTTTGGTGGAGATGATCACCTTCTCGCGCCGACCCGCGATCGCGCCGCCAAGCACTTCCTCCGCCGCGCCGGCCGAATAGATATCGGCGCTGTCGAACATGTTGAGGCCGGCTTCGAGGCAGATATCAACCAGGCGGGTAGCCTCGGCGATATCGGTAGTGCCGAAGGCTTTGAAAAACTCACCCTTGCCGCCGAAAGTACCCGTACCGAGGCTGAGAACGGGCACCATGAAACCCGATCTGCCGAGACGTCTTTGTTCCACTAGCTTTCTCCTCTGAAGCACATGAGCTGGCCTCGTGGCTAAGGCGAGTTTAGCAGGCTGCGGAAAATCGGCCGGATTCCGCGGTGAGTGGGGAGTCCCGGCGGTTTAGGCCGCGTGCCGCACGGGGATTACAGCCGTTTCCGCTATTCGGAAGGGCTGAGTCACGCCTTCGGACAGACTCCGGGCATGGCTACACCGCCGCAGCCAGCAATTTGGGCAAGCGCACCAGATTGTAAGCAGCCGCGACAAAGGTGAACATCCAGCCGACCCGGGCGGTGCCGCGATGGCGCGTCTTGCGCAAGCCGCCCACCGTCTTCATCCAGCCGAACACCTCCTCGATGCGCTTGCGGACCCTTAAGCTGGCCGCGTAGCCGACGTGGCGGGTGGTGCGGCCATCGATGGCCGAGCGGCGTCCTTTGGTGTTCTGCGTGACATGCGGCGTGACGCCGAGCCGGCGCATCTCGGCGACGAACTCCTGAGTATCGTAGCATTTGTCCGTTCCCAGGGTGATACGCCCGTCATCGGGCAGGTCGCCGATCATCGCGATGGCGGCTTCACGTTCGGCGGTGCCGGTGGCCTTGGTGAGCGACGTGTCCACCACCAGACCGTTGCGGTTCTCCATCAGCGCGTGCCCGATGTGGCAGAGCTTGGCAGCCTGGCCTGCTGCTTTCTTATAGAGCCGCGCATCGGCATCCGTGGTCGAGGCATGTGTCTGATTGCTGCGTGGCTCGCCGCGGAAGTCGACTTCGCCGTTGCGACCCGATGTTGGCGGCTCGCCCGATCCGTCCTTCGGGCGAAAGCTCTTCATGCTGGCCCACGCCTCGATCAGGGTGCCGTCCACCGAGAAATGCTCGTCCGACAGCAGCGGCTTGACCTGGGGATCCACCAGAATTGCGGTTAGAAAGCCGCGCGCGATGTCGCCCTGCAGGAGGCGCTCCCGGTTCTTGGTGAACACCGTCACGTCCCAGACCGACGCGTCCATCGACAGCCCGACGAACCAGCGGAACATCATATTGTAGGTGATTTGCTCCATCAGCTGACGTTCCGAGCGCACCGAGAACAGGGCTTGCAGCAACAACGCCCGCAGCAACCGCTCCGGCGCGATCGAATCACGCCCGCCAGGGGCATAGATCTTATCGAACTGCGGCGAGAGACGCTGCAATGCGGCGTTCACCAGCGGGCGGATGGCTCGCAATGGATGATTTTGTGGCACCAATGCTTGGGGGCTGACGTAGCTGAACATCGCAGGAGTCTGATAATCGGCACCACGCACTTGCAAACGTCCTCAGATCAACTGAGGGCTATTGAATCGTCTCGTAGCCGATTTGGGAAGCCAAATTTCCGCATCCTGTTAGACCGACAAGACCGCCTTCAGGAACCCAGCTTCGGGAAGCAGTAATCTGTCGTGTGGTCCTGCTCCACACGCTTACAAATATCACATGAGACACGCTCGCGGAGCGCTACCGCGAGAGCTGTTCATCAACGTCGGCGGATCACACGAGATTGGCGATCGCATTATTTCTTGCTCTTGACCTCGGGCGTCGAATGCTCACTGTTCTACCTTGCTGAGCCTAGCCATGCGAGGATGTCCGATGAAAAAGCTGCTTCTGGGCCTCTTGGCAGTGCCGCTTCTCGCCGTTGCAATCCCAGGCGTGCCCGCCCAGGCGCAATTGCTGAACGCACTCCAGGGTGCCACCGGCTCGGGCCAGGGCAGTGCGCTAGGGTCGGCTATGAGTGGATTAGGCGGCCTCTCCGGCTCGTCCGTGGGTTCGGCGAGCACCAGCAACATCGCCGGTGTCCTCCAATATTGCGTTCAGAACAATTTCGTGAGCGGCGGGTCGGCGAGTTCGGTGAAGGATGCTCTCGTCAACAAGGTGACAGGCTCGGGCGGGGCTTCCTCCAGCCAATTCACCGAGGGCAGTCAGGGCGTCTTGCAGGCGGGCGGGCAGAACGTGCAACTCGGCGGAAGCTCCTTGAAGGAGCAGCTGACACAACGCGTTTGTTCGGAGGTTCTGAAGCGGGCGAAGTCGCTGCTCTAGCCAACACGCCTGCTTGGATTGCTGCGGCTAATCCGGAGAAGCGGTGGTTGGTGCCGAGTACGTGTCGGATCGCGGGACCGCGTGATCAGTAGCCTACTGCCGCCCCTGCTGGGCTGCGATCATCGTTTACCCCGTAAAGCTTGTGCGGCTTGGCCAGGATGAGTTCCATGGCGCCCCAGCGACGCGCGGGGCGTATCTCATAGCCCATCGCTTTCAATGTTTTGAGGGTATCCGCCGATAGAGCGAGTGGCTCGGTATCGATCGCGTCCGGCAGCCACTGATGATGAAAGCGCGGAGCACTCACGGCCGCGGTCGGCGATAGATCATAGTCCAAGATATCCAGCAGCGTCTCCAGGACGATCGTAATGATGCGCGACCCTCCGGGTGATCCCAGCACGAGGAAAACCCGGCCATTTTTTGTTACCACCGTCGGTGCCATTGATGAGAGGGGACGCTTTCCTGGGGCTATGGCATTTGCCGCGCCCTGAACCAATCCAAACTTGTTCGGCACGCCAAGCTTCGCGGTGAAGTCGTCCATTTCATCGTTGAGTAGGAAGCCTGTGCCCGGGGCCATCACGAAAGCGCCGAAGCCGCCATTGATCGTGTAGGTGACGCTCACGGCATTCCCCGCCTTGTCGAGGATCGAGTAATGCGTGGTTTGCGTCTTCTCCTGCGATGATGTGCTGGGCCGAAGCTCGTTCGATGCGCCAGCGCGTTGCGCGGGAATGACCGCGCGTATGGCGGCGGCGTTTTGCGGCGACAGCAGGCGGGCAACCGGATTGGTGACGAAGTTCGGATCGCCCAGATAGGTATTGCGATCGAGATAGGCGTGACGCTCGGCTTCCGTAATCGCGTGGACGGCTGCGGCGGAGTGGAACCCTAGCGCCTTCATGTTGTAGCCGGAGAGGATATTCAGGATCTCGCAAAGCGTCGTTCCGCCCGAGGAAGGCGGTGGCGCGGAAAAGACCCGATACCCGCGATAGTTGCACTTCAGAGGCTCGCTTTCGCTTATCGTGTAGTTCGCGAAATCCGCGGCTTTCAGGATTCCGCCCGCGGCATCGGATGCAGTCTCCACCGCTTGCGGGATCCGCCCTTTGTAGAAGGCGTCTGATCCGTTCTTCGAGATAGCTTCTAACGTGTCGGCAAGTTCGGGCTGGACGAGCCGATCTCCAGGCTGCAGCGCATTGCCATCAGGCCGCAGGAAAATCTGGGCTAGGTCCGGCCGCGTGCGCAGTTGGGGAGCCACTATCTCGATGAGGTCGGTGTCCCCTTGGACCAAGACGAAGCCTTGGCGAGCCAGGCGGATCGCTGGGCCCATCACCTCGGCCCGAGGCAGCGTGCCATATTCGCGAAGCGCGGTGTCCAATCCCAACACTGTTCCAGGTACCGCAACGGCTTTCCAGCCATAGAGGCTGGCACCCGGAATGACCTTGCCTGCCGAATCGAGATACATATCCGGAGTTGCCAAGCCGGGTGCGGTCTCGCGGAAATTGATGAACCGATTCCGTCCGTCAGCGAGGTGCAGGGTCATGAATCCGCCGCCGCCGATATTGCCGCAGCACGGATTGACGACCGCCTCAGCGTAACCGACGGCCACGGCGGCATCGATGGCGTTGCCCCCGGCCTTCATGATCTCGACTCCGATCTCCGAGGCCAGGTGCTGGGAAGAAACGACCATGCCCCGGGTCGCTTCCACCGGCTGTTCCTGAGCGGCGCGCGTGGCCCCTGGCGGCAGGAGCAGGAGCAGGAGCAGGAGCAGGAGCAGGAGCAGGAGCAGGAGCAGGAGCAGGAGCAGGAGCAGGAAGAGCGAGGCATATCTCATGCTGGTCTTTCCGCTCATTCGAGACGGTTGCCTTGAGCGCCCTCGGCCACCCGAAGGCTGAGGCCGAAGCATCGAGGGCCACTCCGATCGCCGCGAAAAATCGACCGCGACTCGGGGCGGAATTTCAGATCTGCTGTGGATTGGGTTTGCGCTGTTGGCCGGATTGATTGCGGCTGAGTCAGATCGCGGTGGGCACCAAGGATGCCCACCGCGATCTGACGGCCGCCGATTCTGCGCTGATGAACCGCTAGATACGCGGCCCGCTCATCCTGAGTTAGCGCTTGGAATGCTTCATGTAGTTGTAGTTCTTGCCGTACATGTGCCGGTTGTGGCGCTTGTGGGTCTTGACGTGAGGGGTGCCGGTCAAAGCCGGTCCACCAGACGGGGCCGAATTGTTGGCGCCGCTGCCGACAGTACCTGCATTTTGGCCTGTCAGGGTGTTTACCGAGCCCGGGGCCGGGACCGGAGAGCCGGTCACCTGTGCTGACGCCGCCGTGACAACCGCGGCGGACATGGCAAGCCCGAGAATTAGAGCCAGAGGAGAGCGAGGTTTACGCATCAGTAGCATCCTGTTGCAAGTGTGACGGGCGATCTAGTCGGCGCGACCGTGGACGCAGATCTCCCAGGTCGATCCATAAAGCATTCAAAATCCGAACAACTCAAGGGATTTTGATCGAAGATGGTGACCTAAAGGAGCGCTCCGACCCTGGTCTATGGTTGAGCTGGCAAAAAATAAGCTCCGACTTGGCTGACCTTAGCCGAGGATGTCTCGTCGGCCGGCCCAGCGTGAGGGTTATCATGAATTGGCCCGACTCGGACAGGAGCATTGTGTTTTGGACCGTCCGGTTGAGCTTGGCGGAAGATCGGATATCTGGGGAAGACCGTCAACAAATTTGAGGCATTTCTCCCGATTACGGAGTTCTGAGGCGCCCCCCTGTAGCCTGGGATCGCGGTGGCCCGCACAGCGTCGGATTGACCTAGTCCCCAGCTTCTTCCGGTGACCGCCATGCGCCCGGCGCAAGCTGCCTATGGTTGCTGGGGTTCACCTTTCCGCCTAGTGTTCCCGCCTAAGCGACGGGATTATAATGTCGCGAAAGATCGGCTTAAGCCTGTAGCAGCTTGATTGCCCGGCCCCGCTAGGCTGGTAAGCGGGCTGGAGTTGGGGGGTGCTTTTGCTACCGACCGATATTCGGAATCCTGACTATTTCCATAAAGTTGTGGATTGTCAGTGGGCCTGCCCGGCGCATACGCCGGTTCCCGAATACATCCGCCTCATCGCTGCTGGCCGCTATGCCGATGCGTATATGGTGAATTGGGAATCAAACGTCTTCCCCGGCATCCTGGGGCGCACCTGCGATCGTCCCTGCGAACCTGCCTGCCGGCGAGGCCGGGTCGAGGAAGAGCCGGTGGCGATCTGCCGCCTCAAGCGCGTCGCCGCTGACTACAAGGGCGACATTTCGGCGAGGCTGCCCACGCCAGCGACGGCCCGCAACGGCAAGCGCATTGCGCTCGTCGGCGCTGGGCCCGCCTCCCTGACTGTAGCGCGGGACCTCGCACCGCTCGGCTATGAGGTCGTGGTATTCGACGGGGAAAGCCGCGGCGGCGGCATGATCCGGAGCCAGATCCCGAAATTTCGGCTCCCCGAGCAGGTCATCGATGAAGAGGTGGGCTATGTGCTCGATCTCGGTGTCGAGACCCGGTTCGACACCCGAATCGATAGCCTCAAAGGGCTCCTCGATGAGGGCTTTGACGCGGTTTTTGCTGGGTCAGGGGCGCCCCGTGGCCGGGACCTGGTGCTTCCGGGCCGCCAGGAGGCCGCTGGCAATATTCATATCGGCATCGATTGGCTGTCATCGGTGTCCTTTGGCCACATCACCGCCATTGGCAAGCGGGTGATCGTGCTGGGCGGCGGCAATACCGCGATGGATTGCTGCCGCTCCGCCCGCCGCCTAGGCGGCACCGAGGTGACGGTCGTGGTGCGCAGCGGATTTGAGGAGATGAAGGCGTCGCCTTGGGAAAAGGTCGACGCGATGCATGAGGACATCCCGATCCTCAATTTCCTTGTGCCCAAGGAGTTCACCCATGAGGACGGCCGTCTGACCGGCGTGCTGTTCGAGAAGGTGCGCGCTGAGATCGACGAAAAGGGCAGGCGCAAGCTGATGAATGCCGGTGAGCCCGACGTGCATATGCCCTGCGACGACGTCCTGGTCGCGGTCGGCCAGGAGAATGCCTTCCCATGGATCGAGCGCGATATCGGGCTCGAGTTCGACCGCTGGGACATGCCGGTGGTGGATCAGGTCACGTTTCGGTCGACACATCCGAAGGTATTCTTTGGCGGCGACGCCGCCTTCGGGCCGAAGAATATCATCTGGGCTGTAGCGCATGGTCATCAGGCGGCGATCTCGATCGACCTCGCCTGCCGCGGTGAGGAACTGCAAAACCGGCCGCCGCCGCATGTCTGGCTGAGCAGCCAGAAGATGGGCATCCATGAGTGGAGCTACGACAACGACGTCTCGAACGATCTGCGCTTCGCCGTGCCGCACCAGGACAAGGCGATTGCCCTCGCCGACATCAAGGCCGAGGTCGAGCTTGGCTTTGACCTGAAGCAGGCCTTCGCGGAAGCACAGCGATGCCTGAACTGCGACGTGGAGACTGTGTTCTCCGACGCGGCTTGTATCGAGTGCGATGCCTGTGTCGATATCTGCCCGGTGGACTGCATCACCTTTACCGAAAATGGTCCGGAAGCCGAGCTGCGCACGCGACTCAATGCTCCGGCGGTTAATCTCACCCAAGACCTTTACGTTTCCGGTCCGTTAAAGACTGCGCGGGTAATGGTGAAGGACGAGGACGTCTGTCTGCATTGTGGCCTTTGCGCTGAGCGTTGCCCCACCGGTGCCTGGGATATGCAACGCTTTCTTCTCGATGTGGCACAGGCGGGATCGGCATGCTCCAAGCATTGAATGCGGCTAACAGCCTACAACGCGTCAATGATTTCGTAGTCAAATTCGCTAACGTCAACGGCTCGGGTTCCGCGAGTGCCAATCAGCTATTCGCCAAGTCCGTCCTCCGGATGGGCATACCGGTGGCGCCACGCAATATCTTCCCGTCCAATATTCAGGGATTGCCGACCTGGTACGAGATGCGCATCTCGGAAGCCGGCTATCTTGGCGCCCGCGAAGGCACCGACCTCATGGTTGCGATGAATCCGCAGACCTGGGACCAAGACATCGCTTCCATCGTGCCGGGCGGCTATCTTTTCTACGATTCAACTAAGCCACGGCCCGCCAGCCAATTTCGCGACGATATCGTCGTAATCGGTATGCCGCTAACCGAGCTGTGCAACAAAGAATATAGCGATCCACGCCAGCGACAACTGTTCAAAAACATTATCTATGTTGGCGCGCTGGCCGCCTTGCTGCAGATCGACATTGCTGAACTCGAGACCCTGATCGGCGAACAATTCAAGGGCAAGGATAAGCTGATCGCTCCCAATATTCATGCACTGCATATGGGACGAGACTACGCGCTAGCCCACCTCAAATGCCCCATCGGCCTGACGCTGCGGCGGTCCGACGCGGTCGGTGACCGGATCTCCATCGAGGGTAACGCGGCTGCCGCACTCGGCGCCGTCTACGGTGGTGCCACGGTCGCCGCCTGGTATCCGATCACGCCGTCCTCCTCACTTGCCGAAGCATTTCAGAAATACTGCGCCCGCTACCGGGTGGACAAGGTAACCGGAGAGAATCGCTTTGCGATCGTGCAGGCCGAAGACGAGCTGGCCTCTATCGGCATGGTGATTGGCGCGGCCTGGAATGGCGCGCGTGCCTTTACCGCCACTTCCGGCCCCGGCATCTCGCTGATGCAGGAGTTCTTTGGCCTGGCCTATTTCGCTGAAATCCCAGCGGTGATCTTTGACGTGCAGCGCGCCGGCCCCTCAACCGGCATGCCGACACGGACCCAGCAATGCGATCTATTGGCCTGCGCCTACGCGTCCCACGGCGACACCAAGCATGTGATGCTGCTGCCGGAAGATCCGCATGAGTGCTTCACATTCGGGGCGCTGGCTTTCGATTTGGCGGATCGGTTGCAGACGCCGATCTTCGTCATGCTCGACCTTGATATCGGCATGAATGAGCGGCTGACGCGGCCCTTCACATGGGACGACACACGCCAGATGGATCGCGGCAAGGTCATGACCGCCGCTGATCTGGAAGCCGGACGCGAATTCGGACGTTATCTAGACGTTGATGGTGACGGCATTACCTACCGCACCTATCCCGGCACGCACCCGACGCGCGGTTCGTTCTTCACGCGCGGCACGTCGAAGGATCGGCACGCGCGCTACACCGAGCGGGCCGAGGCATACGAAGAGAACATGCAGCGGCTGCTGCGGAAGTTCGCAACGGCGGCGACTCTTGTTCCGGCGCCCGAGGTAAGGGCGGCGCGTGAGCCCACCCGTCTCGGCGCGATTTACTATGGCTCGACCAGTGCCGCGATGCATGAGGCGGATGATCGCCTTGCGGAACAGGGCGTCCATCTCGATCTGATGCGGGTTCGGGCTTTTCCGTTCAGCGAGGAGGTTCGCGCCTTCATCGAAGCGCATGACAAGGTTTTTGTTGTCGAGCAGAATCGTGATGCGCAGCTGCGCACGCTGATCGTGAACGAGTTAGAGATCAACCCGGCCAAGCTGCAGCGGGTATTGCACTACGATGGCTCGCCCATCACGGCGGGGATGATTGTGGAAATGATCGAGGAGCACGCTTCATCGACCGTCGTGCCGATCCGGAGAAGCGCGCCATGACCTTCCTGCCGAAGCCCAAGCTGCATCACCCTGGCCTCGCCGCGAACACCCTCGGTTTCACGCGCCGCGACTATGAGGGGACAATCTCGACCCTTTGTGCCGGCTGCGGCCATGACTCCATCAGTGCCGCGATTGTCCATGCTTGCTTTGAATTGGACCTGCCGCCCCATCGCATCGCCAAGCTTTCCGGCATCGGTTGTTCGTCCAAGACGCCGACCTATTTCCTCGGCAATTCGCATGGGTTCAACAGCGTGCATGGACGGATGCCGTCCGTCCTGACCGGTGCCAATCTGGCGAATCGCGAGTTGATCTATCTCGGCGTTTCCGGCGATGGAGATTCCGCTTCAATCGGCCTCGGCCAATTCGCCCACGCCATGCGGCGCGGCGTCAATATGGTCTACATCGTGGAGAACAATGGCGTGTACGGCCTCACCAAGGGCCAGTTCTCCGCGACCTCCGATAAGGGTGCTAAAAGCAAACGAGGCGTGGTCAATAATGACGAGGCGATTGATCTTGTCAGCATGGCGATGCAACTCGGTGCGGGCTTCGTGGCGCGCAGCTTCTCCGGGGACAAGGGCCAACTCGTGCCGCTGATCCAGGCGGCGCTGACGCATCAAGGCGCCGCCTTCATCGACTGCATCTCGCCTTGTGTCGCATTCAACAATCACGTCGGTTCGACCAAAAGCTTCGACTATGTGCGCGAGCATAATGAGGCGGTGAACTATCTGGATTTCATCACCGAACGCGAGGAGATCACGGTCGACTACGCGCCTGGTTCGGTGGAGGTGGTCAAGCAGCATGACGGCTCGCTGCTACGGCTTCGTAAGATCGCGGGCGACTATGATGTGCATGACCGGGCGGCGGCGATCAGCTTCCTGCAGCATCGGCGCGCATCCGGGGAAATCGTGACCGGTCTGCTCTATGTCGATCAGGAACCGGACGACTTGCACGGTTATATGAACACCGTCTCGACGCCGTTCAACGAGCTCGTTGAAGCGGATCTGTGCCCAGGCTCGGCCGCGCTCGATAAACTGAACGCGGCGCTGCGCTGACCCTGGCCGGAGTGCCGGGCGAAGCATCGGACGAGCTTCGCTCCTCGCTGAACAGGCAGGTGTAACCCATGGCTCCTCGTCTTCGAATGAGAGACCATGGTCGCCGCGCAAATGCCGAGGAGTGCCGGGTCGCCGACCTTGCTTCGATGGGTCCGCCCGGTCGTAGTGATGCTCGCGCCAGGCCGGGAGTCTCGCGTGGTCGATAGCGACTGGGGTTCGCTTATGGCGGCCGCGCAGTCGGGAAATGGCGGGGTCTATCACCGCCTTCTCAGTGAGATCCGTGTTTGGCTGCGCCAGTATTTCGCCCGGCGCCTACCTCCTTCGATGGTCGAAGATGCTGTTCAGGACACGCTCCTGGCAATTCACGAGAAGCGGCATACCTACGATCCGGCGCGCCCATTCGGGCCCTGGCTTGCGGCGATCGCCCGCTACAAGTGGATCGACCGTCTGCGATCGATGAAAGCTCGGCCAACGGAAGCGCTGAGCGACACGATCTCCGTCGGCGATCACGAGGAGGCGGTCACCAGCGCCACATCTCTCGAGCGTCTTCTGCGCGACCTGAAACCGGCGCAGTCGGAAGTAATTCGGCTGGTCAAGCTGCAGGGCTTCAGCATCGAGGAGGCCGCCGCCAAAACGGGCCAGTCGGTCTCACTCGTCAAAGTCAATATTCATCGTGGCTTGGCGCGTCTGGCGTCCGTGGTGCGAGGGCGATCAGATGCCGAATAATCAGCTGATCGACCGCCTCGCGGGCGATCTCAAACCTGTTCGCCGCCGCAGCCCGAGAATCGAGGGGCTGCTGCTGATGGCTCTTTGCGTCCTGGAGCTCGCACTATTCCTGGGAATGGGCCAGGCGCGACCGGATATGCACATGGCGATGGGTCTGCCGTCATTCTGGTGGAAGCTGGGAAGCATGGGCCTGATCGCGGTCGCGGGCGGCGTCACGGCTATCTGGTCATTGGACCCGGCGACCTCACCACGGCGCGGACTGAGATTGCTCATTATCGTCATCGCCTTGTGCTTCGCGACGGGATGGCTGGTCGATGCGGCGCGTGCCGGGATCCCAACTTTGGCAGCCCGGCTGGCTTGGCATGACGGCCTTCAGTGCGTTTACAAAATGGTCGTTCTGTCAGTGCCGCCGGTGATTGGTCTCGGACTTCTTATGCGGCGGGGGGCGCCGACGGATACTGGCGGCACGGCCCTGGCGGTGGGCATCGCCGCGGCGGCCTGGGGTGCGTTCGTGTTCGTCTTTGCCTGCCCGCATGACGATCCGCTTTACGTCGCTGTTTGGTACACTGTGGGATGCGGATTGGTGACGCTTGTCGCGCGGTTGCTGCTCCCGTTGCTGACGCGGTGGTGAAACGAGCGGCGGCGTAGGGCATGACGATCCAATAGTGGACTGCGACCCAAAAGATCCGTCATGGCACGCGAAGGCGTGCCATCCACACCTTGCCTTCGTCACGCAGGCAAGGCGTGGATTCTCGGCCTTCACAGAGGACGACGTGGTGGAGGTGAGAGATTCAAAACAGAGAATCGCGCCCCGGCGACATCAACGCAAAGCGGTCGCAGCAATTCTGAAGCCGTCAGGATCCCGCGCCGTTGAGCCGTGCCGCTCCAAGGATGCGGCCATCGCCAGCCTGTAGCAGTACGGCGAATTCTTCCCCCGCCGGCGTCGCATGTTGTAGTTCAAGCGCGGCGCCGGTCCATTTTCCAGCCACATCCAAGGATCTGACGATATTGGACTCCAGCACAGTGCGCCCGCCATTCTCGCCTCTCGCGATAGGCGTTCGGTGGTGAGAGTCGAACCCGATCAACACGACCGTGCCGCGCCCTGTTCCCTGAGCGATCGAGATGGTTAGGGTCTCCCCCGTGCGGGCCAGCCGAAGCGGAACACTCGGGGCATTTGCGGCGCGGGAGATCTCGTCAAGCCCTTCCGCGCGATCCGAGCCGACGAAGGCATGCGCGCCACCAACCACCATTTCCGGCGTATAGACTTGCCCATCGCCAAGCCTACTCGCGTAGTCCTGTTGCCGGCTCGTGGCCGCTTGCAGCGAATACGGATCCTTCCAACCCAAATTATCCCAATAGGTGATGTGAAACGCCAATGGCAGCACATCACGCCGTTGCCGCGCGAGGTCAGTCAGAAACGCATCCGCGGGCGGGCAGGAGGAACAGCCCTGAGACGTGAAGAGCTCAACGACAACCGGTGCCTTCTGAGCGAAGCAACCTGTCGCGGGAACCGCGAAAAGTCCCAGCCCCGCCAGAAGAAGAACAGCACGCATGCTTCCTAATCCCGCGTGCAGATCTCAGGACTTTCCAGTATTGGCGATCAAGACCGGGCTCGTCGAGAAATGCTCCGGAAACACCTTGCTCAGGGCTTCGATCTTTGGCAGGTCAAAGGTGCTGATATATCCGCTGTCGGGATGCAGCGTTAGATAGTTCTGGTGATAGCCCTCGGCTTTGTAGAAGCCCGTGTCATGGCCGACAATCGTCGCGATGGGCGCGGAAAACACTTTCGCTTGGTCGAGCTGCGCGATGTAGAGCTTCGCGACTTGCGCTTGTTCCGGCGTCGTCGTGAAGATCTCTGACCTGTACTGCGTGCCCGTATCCGGCGACTGCTGATCGACCTGAGTCGGATCGGAGACGACCGAGAAGAAAATCTGCAAAAGCTGCTCGTAGGACACGACTTTCGGATCGAAGGTCACCCGCACGGATTCCGCGTGGCCGGTCGTGCCCGTGCTCACCGTTTCGTATTGCGCGGTATCCGCTTTGCCGCCGTCGTAGCCAGACATCGCCTCCGTCACGCCTTTGACGTGCTGGAATGTCCCCTGCACGCCCCAGAAGCAGCCGCCCGCGAAGACAACCGTCTCGGAAGACGCCGTGCTCGCCGGTTCACTGACCGCGGGGAGGGGAAGCCGCTGGTCGAGATCGGCCGCGCGGGCCGTCAGGAACTGACCCGAACCGAAAGCAGCAACCAGAAGCGCGCCCAGGCCAACAGCCGCCGAGCGCGCCGGGGATGCCTTTACCATGGAAATGATCGACACGATCTTGGTCCTTTACGCCGGTTTGAAGGTAAGCGCGACGCCGTCCATGCAATAGCGCAGGCCGGTGGGCTTCGGTCCGTCCGTGAAGACATGGCCGAGATGGCCGCCGCAACGTTTGCAATGGACTTCGTCGCGGTCCATGCCGAAGCTGGTGTCAGTTGACGTCGCGACCGCGTTCGTCAGCGGCTGCCAGAAACTCGGCCAGCCCGTGTGGCTGTCGAATTTTGTCGCCGAGGAATAGAGCGGCAGGGCGCAGCCGGCGCAGTTATAGACGCCCTTCCTCGTCTCGAGGTCGAGCGGGCTAGAAAACGGTGCCTCGGTGCCTTGGTGGCGAAGGACGTCATAGGCGGCCGGGCTGAGCATGGCCCGCCATTCCTGGTCGGTATGCGTCACCTCGAACGTCGCCGCCAATGCGGGTTTCCGCCGCGGCAGCCCGATAAGCACCCCCAGGCCGGCAAGCGCCGTCGCTCCGAAGATCGCCCGTCTGGTCACCATGTCCGCGTCTCCCTGCTAGAGTGTATCCGCTATCTCATTCGTGGCCGTTGGCGCTCGGGTTACACCCGTCGGGCGTCGTAAAGAGCCTACGTCCGGATCACTCGGGCGGATGCTCAGAACCCCGCGAGCCTTGCGCCAACGTTAGATCTGCCAGAGGTTTTCCGGGTGGCACTTTACAGTATGGGGTCCCCGCCGTGTCCGAGTCTGAAGCGATACCGAATCCCTATAGAGTCGATGGCCTCGTAGCGGTGGTTACCGGCGGCGCGAACGGCATTGGTCTCGCGACCGGCAAAGTTTTGGCGTCGCTGGGCTGTCGGGTCGTATTGGCGGACCGTGACGGAGACGCCGCGATGAGTGCTGCGTCGGAGATCGGGTCGGATTTCGCCACGGGTCTTGAACTGGACGTCACGGACGAAGCCGGTATCGAGACCGCCTTCGCGGAGATCGGATCGCGGGAAGGGCGGTTCGACATCCTGGTCAATAACGCCGGCCGGGTTATCCGCCGGCCGTCGCTTGAACTCGCGCTTGACGATTGGAACGCGGTGGTCGCCGTCAATATGACAGGCGTGTTTTTATGCGCGCGGGCTGCCGCCGGCCAGATGATCAAAAGCGGCTTCGGGGGCGCGATCGTCAACACCGCTTCGATTTTGGGTCTGTCAGGTGGCGGCCTCTATCCGAATATTTCCTACCAGACGACCAAGGGCGCTGTAGTGAATATGACGCGTGCTTTGGCGGTGGAATGGGCGCCTCACAAGATTCGCGTCAACGCCGTCGCGCCGACCTGGACGCGCACGGCCTTCATTGGCGAGCTCGAACAGAATCCTGATCTGATGCGCCGGATTCGCGAAGTGACGCCGCTTGGTCGCCTCGCCGAGCCAGAGGAAGTCGCGCATGCCATCGCTTTCCTGGCGAGCCCCGGGGCGGCGATGATTACCGGGCATACGCTCGCCGTCGATGGCGGCTTTCTCGCCCAATAGGGCACGGACGAAGGAGGGCCGGGGAGTTGACGCCGCCTTCCGGTTGATCCAACCTTGGTCGGGTTGTCGGACCAATTTTGGCGGGAGGCTGGTATTAGCGATTTCGCCTTGGCGCCGATCCGGCCGCAAACTCGCGACCAGGCGGTCCTGACATCGCTCGCCGCTTTCATTGCCTCGGCCGGACTTTCGCCCGGCGCGCGCTTGCCCACCGAGCGCGCGCTTGCCGAGAAGCTGGCGGTGAGCCGGGGGACAATTCGCGAGGCGCTCAAGCGCTGGGAAAGCCTGGGCGTCATCGACATGAGGAAGGGGTCCGGAACCTTTCTTCTGCGCGCCATCTCGCCCGACAGCCTCCACTTGCCGCTCACTCTACCGGGTCATGATCTCCAGAGCCTGCTACATATGCTGGAGGTTCGCCGCGCCCTTGAGGCGGAGGCCGCCGCGATATGCGCGGAGCGGGCAAGTGCCGGGGAACTGGCTCTTATCCGAGACCGGCTCGACCGGATGGAGCCGGTCTTCTTCCAGCCCGGAGAGGTGTCGACGCAATCCGATTGGGAGTTTCATCAGGCCATCATCACGAGCGCGGCCAATCCGCTCATCACCCAGATGTTGGGCGCGATGCGCGACCTTATGCATCGGTTTTGGGAGCATCCTCTGGGCATGGCGGATTTCGGCCATGCGAGCTTCCCCTTCCATCGCACGATATTCCAGGCGATCGCGCGCGGCGACGCTACGGGCGCCCGGGAAGAGACATTCAAGCTGCTGGAGACCGTGCGGCACGATCTGATGCGCGGCGCCACAATGCGAAAAGTCGAGATCGATGGCTGACATGCCGCTAAGCGAAACGACGAAGGTTTCCAGCGTGCCAGATCGCACTGCCGTTCTTGAGCGGGCGGCAACCCTACTGGCGCATGACGAGAACCTGCCGTTCGACCCCGTCGTTCCGCCGATTTACCAATCGTCGCTCTTTACCTTCCGCAGTTACCAAGAAATGGAAGACGCCTTCGCCGGCCGGATCAGCCGCCCGATCTACAGCCGCGGAGACAATCCCACGGTCATGGAATTCGAGCGCCGCGTCGCCGCGCTCGAGGGAACCGAGGCGGCGCGAGCCTTCTCCTCGGGCATGGGCGCCATCAGCGCCACTGTGCTCGCTTTCGTCAGCAGCGGCGACCGCATCCTTTCGGCCCGACACATCTATGGCGATACTTTCAGGCTGTTTCAGCGCCTGCTGCCCCGCTTCGGCATCACCGTGGATTATGTCGATGCGACAGATCCCGAGTCGGTGGCGGCACAGCTACCGGGCGCTCGTCTTCTCTATCTGGAGAGCCCGAGCTCGAATGTTTTCGAGCTGCAGGAATTGCCTCGGCTTGCGGCTCTGGCTCGGTCCCACGGAGTCCTTACAGCAGTCGATAATTCCTGGGCGACCCCGCTATTTCAGCAGCCCGCGCGACACGGCATTGATCTCGTGCTGCATTCCGCATCGAAATACCTCGGAGGGCATTCGGATACGGTCGCCGGTGTCGTGGCCGGCGGCGCCGAGCTTATCCGGCGGGTGAATGAAACCACCTATTCGATGTTTGGCGCCAAGCTCTCGCCCTTTGAGGCATGGTTGTTGCTGCGGGGCCTGCGTAGTCTGCCACTGCGGCTGCAACGTCACGAGTCAAGCGGGCTGCGCATCGCGGCGCAGTTGCGCGACCATCCGTCGGTTCTTCGCGTCATGCATCCGGCTTTCTCGAATCATCCGGGCGGGGCGACGTTGCTGGGCTCGACCGGGCTCTTTTCCTTCGAGGCCAATAGCACGATCGACGTTCCGGCCTTCGTCGATGCTCTCACGCTGTTTCGCATTGGTGTAAGCTGGGGCGGCCATGAGAGCCTGGTCGTGCCCGCGCTGGCGACCCTGCAGCAAACGCCAGGATCTAATTCGCTGTCGTATTTCGGGGTTACCGAGGGAACGATCCGCCTGCATGTCGGTCTAGAGGATCCGGCGGCTTTATGGGCTGATCTCGAGCAAGCGCTGCTCAAAGCGCGACGTTAAAATGGGGGAAAAGATGACCAGAACGACCAGCAAGCTCCGCAGTCTATGCGCGAAGGCGGCTGCCGCCGCCCTTGTGGTGGGGATGTTCGCGGGAACCGCCTGGGCTGATACCACGCTGAAGGTCGTGGAGGTCATTCCAAGCCCCGCCCGAACGGCACTGCTTCAGCAGCAGTTCGCGGCCTTCGAGAAGGCCAATCCTGGCGTGCATGTTCAGCTGACTTCTCTGCCCTGGGGCGAGGCCTTCGAGAAGTTCCTCAATATGGTTCAGGCCGGCGATACTCCCGACATCGTGGAGATGCCGGATCGCTGGCTCGGGCTTTATGCCAATAACGATCAGCTCCTCGATCTCGGGTCTTACCTGAAGGCTTCGCCGGATCTCGCCACGCTGAGCGATCGTGCGAAGCAATTCGGCTCCGCCGTGCATGGCACGCTCTATGAGATTCCCTACGGCTTCTATGTGCGCGGCCTGTTCTGGAACAAGAAGCTTTTCGCCCAGGCCGGTCTCACGGCACCCCCCGCGACCCTTGATGACTTTGTCGCTGACAGCAAGAAGATTTCGGCCATTCCCGGCAAATACGGCTATTGCCTGCGCGGTGGTCCGGGCGGGTTCTCCGGCATCACGATGTTCATGAACACGATGGATGGCAAGCCGGGCTATTTCAACAAAGACGGCAGCTCGACCTTCAGTGATGCAGGCTCTGTGCAGGGCCTGGAATTGCTGGCGCAGATGTACAAAGACGGCTCGGCTCCGAAGGATAGCGTGAACTGGGGCTTCAACGAAATCGTGGCGGGGTTCTATTCGGGCACCTGCGCCATGCTGGACCAGGACCCTGACGCTCTGATCGGCATCGCGGACAAAATGGCACCGGATGATTTCGCGGTGGCACCCATCCCGGTCGGGCCCAGCGGCAAAGCCTTCCCGACCCTTGGCTACGGCGGCTGGGCGATCTTCGCCAGTTCGGAAAAGAAAGACGACGCATGGAAGCTGCTATCGTTCATGGTGTCGCCGGCGAATAACCTGGCCTGGTCGAAGGTCGTCGGCACCCTGCCCGTGCATAAGAACGCCGAGCAGAACGCCTATTTCGCGAGTGACAAGTTCAAGGGCTGGTTCGCTGAACTCAACGACACGACGAAATACGAGATGGTGACGCCGCCGACCTATCTGGAGGGTTTCGGCGATCTTTACGATAACATCTCGATCAAGACGTTCCAGCAAGTTCTGCTGGGACAACGGACCGCAAAGGATGTGGCGGACCAGTGGGCGGCCTATCTGGTCGATCAGCTGAAAGCCTATAAGGCGAAGAAGGGTCAAAACTGAGCGCCCGATGTCTGTGACATTGAGCCAGGGCCGCGATGCGCACCGACCCTCCTTGGGTCGGGCTTTTCGCCGGGCGATCGAGCCCTGGCTCTATATCACTCCGGCGCTGACGATCCTGTTGTTGGTCTTGCTGATCCCGCTTGTCGTGGGCATTGGCTATTCCTTCCGCAGGTTCACGGCCTTCCGATCCGAATATGTCGGCTTGGATCAGTATCGCCGCATGCTGGGCGATCCGGCTTTAGGCCAGGCGCTGGTCAATACCGTTTGGTGGACCGCCGGCAGCCTGGTGTTGCAATTCGCTCTAGGTCTTGCCCTAGCACTGCTGCTGAACCGAGATTTTCGCGGCCGGAAATTCGTGCAAGCGGTTGTCTTCCTCCCCTGGGCAGTGCCGAGTTTCCTGGCGGGCCTTACCTGGGCGTGGCTGTTCAATCCGGTGATCGGCCCATTGCCCCACTGGCTATTTCACCTCGGCGTGCAGGCGCAGCCGACGAATATTCTGTCGGATCCAGCAACCGCGATGTGGGGGCCGATCCTCGCGAATGTCTGGTTCGGTGTGCCGTTCTTCGCCATCACCCTGCTGGCCGCGCTGAAATCCATTCCCAACGAGCTTTACGAGGCGGCGGCGCTCGACGGCGCAAGCGTCCTGCAGCGCTTCACCTGGCTGACGATCCCGTTTCTGGCGCCCACGATCGCTATAACCGTCATGCTGCGAACGATCTGGATTGCTACCTTCGCCGATCTGATATTCGTGATGACGGGCGGCGGCCCGGCCGGTTCCACGAATACCATCGCGACCTATGTCTATGTCAGCGCCTTCCGCGCGATGGACAAGGGATATGCGTCGGCCGTCGCAGTGCTGCTGCTGGTGCTGCTGGTTCTCTATGCGCTCGTTCTGATCGGCATGCGCCGCCGGCTGCTGACCCAGCCATGAGCCGCGCGAGATACTCGCCAGGACGGATGCTCGGAGGCATCGGCTTCTATGCGGCGGTGACCGCCTTCGTGGTCTTCGCGCTGTTTCCAATCTATTGGACCCTGAAGATATCGGTGACGCCCTCGTCGCTGCTCTATTCCGAGGGCATCACCGCCTGGCCGAGCAAGGCCACGTTGCATAATTATGCCAGCGTTTTGGCGGTGACGAACTTTCCGCGCTACTTTCTCAACAGCATCGTGGTTTCAGTCTCGACCGCGGTGCTGGTGACGGTCATCGCCTCGGCCGCCGGATACGCTTTTTCGCGGTTTCGCTTTCGGGGGAAGAACGTCGTCGCCTTTCTGTTGCTTCTCACGCAGACCTTTCCGCTCGTTATGGTCATCCCGCCGATCTATCGCATCATGGGAAGCTTGCATCTGACGAACAGCCTCACCGGCCTCGTCATCATCTACGTCGCCTTCAACATTCCCTTCGCCACCTTCCTCATGCAGTCCTTCTGCGACGGGGTCCCTCGTGATCTTGAGGAGGCAGCACTTATCGACGGCTGCACGCGGCCGCAGGCGTTGATGCGGGTGGTTCTGCCGCTCACGCTCCCGGGCATGGGTGCGACCATCGGGTTTGTCTTCACCGCGGCATGGAGCGAGTTGCTGTTCGCGCTCATGCTGATCGACGACGAAAACCGCAAGACTTTCGCGGTCGGGCTGCTGACCTTCATCGGCAAGTTTGACGTCGATTGGGGTCAGATGATGGCGGCGTCCATGCTCGGGCTGATTCCGGCGTGCCTATTTTTTGCGCTGTTGCAGCGCTACCTCGTGGCTGGGCTAACTGCGGGCGCCGTCAAAGGTTGAGGGAGCCGGGCGAGGGCGTGCCTCGGGCCAAAGATCCTGATAACGCGGCAGCCCCGTACGGGATGACCTAAACAAATCATAATCTTGTTGACGGTACCCAGGGCGGGCCGTAGCGTTTTGGAAGGGGACGGGCCGCGCCAGGTTGATGCTCGGGCAACCGTCAGGGACGACCAGGAAAGGACACAAGAATGAAGCGCCAAATGCGCCCGGCCGCTATTTCGTTTCGGTGCAAGTCACTGCTGGCCTCAGCCGCGATCCTCGGGCTGATGACATCGGCAGCGGTGCTGACTGGCACCGGCTCAGCGAGAGCTGCTGACCAGATCATCGTCGGCCTTGTTACAAAAACCGATGTGAATCCATACTTCGTGAAGCTGAGGCAGGCCGCCGCGGCCGAGGCCAAGGTGAAGGGCGTGAAACTCATCGCGCGCGCCGGAAAGTTCGACGGTGACAATGAGGGCCAAGTCTCGGCGATGGAATCGCTGATCAGCGCTGGTGCAAAGGGCATCATGGTCACGCCGAGTAACTCAAGTGGCGTCCTCAACATCGTCAAAGAGGCGCGCGCCAAGGGCATCATTGTTATCGCGCTTGATACGGCGACGGACCCTGCGGACGCGGTGGATGCTACCTTCGCGACCGACAACTTCCAGGCTGGCGTGCAGCAGGGCCAGTATGCGCGGGCCGCACTCGCGGGCAAAACACCGAAGCTCGCGATGCTGGATGGCACGCCGGGCGGCACGGTCGATACCTTCCGCCACAATGGCTTCCTCAAAGGCATTGGAATCGCCGAGGGTGATCCCGCGATTGTCGGCAAGCAGGACACCAACGGGCAGCAGGACAAAGGCCAGACCGGGATGGAGAATCTGCTCTCCGCGCATCCCGACATCAATGTTGTCTATACAATCAACGAGCCCGCGGCTGAAGGCGCCTACGCAGCGATCCGGGCGGCCGGCAAGACTAAAAGCATTGTGCTGACATCGATCGATGGCGGCTGCCTCGGCGTGAAATATGTCGCGGCGGGAAAGATTGCGGCGACGGTCATGCAGTTCCCGAAGAAGATGGCGCAACAGGGTCTGGACGCGATCGTCGATTATGCGAAAACCGGCAAGAAGCCGACCGGCTTCATCGATACCGGCTCGTATATCATCACCGGAACACCATTGCCGGGTGTGACGGCCAAGGACGTCGCCTTTGGCGAGAAGAACTGCTGGGGCTGAGGCGCCCATCGCTGACGGCGGCCGGATGTTTGTCCGACTGCCGTTGCCCCTCTCCACCGGAAGGCGGATATGAGCACGACTATCTCAGCGCCGCCTTCTGACGTGAAGCCCAAACGGGGTTTTGGGTCGATACTTCAAACCCTGGCGCGGCCGCCGATTGGTTCCCTGATCGTTCTGATCGCCTTCTGCGTGATCTTTTCGATTGTCACGAATACATTCCTTGCGCCGAGCAACCTTTCTCTGGTTGTGCAGCAAAGCGTGATTGTCGGCACACTTGCGATCGGTGAGACGCTCGTGATTCTCACGGCGGGAATCGATCTCGCCAATGGATCGATTGCGGTTCTCGGCACGATCATCGCCGGACGCTTGGTGAATGACGGCTACGATGCCTTGGGCTGTCTGGTGCTCGCCATCGTGGTCTGCACACTTGTCGGCGTGGTGTCCGGGACGCTCGTGAGTCGCCTGAAGCTGCCACCGTTCATCGTCACGCTCGGTCTGCTTGGAATCGTCACCGCTGCGACGCGATTAATTTCCCAAGGCGGTGCATTTCCTGTCACCGACGACCTTCTGTCCTGGACTGGAAACGTCTTCACCCTCGGCACAACGCCAGTGACCTACGGCATGGTCATCATGCTGGGCCTGTACGCGCTGATCTGGTATATTCTGACACAGACGGCATGGGGCCGGCAGGTTTACGCTATCGGCAATAGCCCTTCGGCCGCGAGATTGGTGGGCATCCCGGTCGGGCGCCGCATCCTTTCTGTTTATACCTTCGCGGCGCTTTTGTACGGGCTTGGCGCGTGGCTCGCGCTGGGGCGCATTCCCAATGCCGATCCGAATGCGCTGCAAACTGCCAACCTCGATAGCATCACCGCAGTCGTCATTGGCGGCACAAGCCTTTTTGGCGGACGTGGTAATATCTGGGGCACGCTGATAGGCACGCTGATCGTCGGCGTGCTCCGTAACGGGCTGACGCTCGTGGGCATTGATCCGCTATGGCAGGATCTGGTGACGGGCGTGTTGGTGATTGCCGCTGTCGCACTGGACCAGCTTTCCCGCTGGAGGCGCATGTGACGGCGATGACTTCCCTCATCATGGAGACCAGGGGCATCGTCAAACGCTATGGCCATGTCACGGCATTAGGCGGGGTCGACTTCGAGCTGCGCGATGGTGAGGTCCTGGCGGTCATCGGCGACAATGGCGCAGGGAAGAGTACCCTCGTTAAGGTGCTGAGCGGTGCTATAAATCCAGACGAAGGCGAAGTCCTGCTGGACGGACAGGCGATCCATTTCAGCAGCCCGCTCGATGCACGCATACGAGGGATCGAGACTGTCTATCAGGAGTTGGCGGTCGCGCCCGCGCTTGATATCGCGAGCAACCTCTATCTCGGTCGCGAATTGCGCCGAGCCGGCCCTCTGGGGCGCTGGTTGCGTATGCTCGATAAGCCAAAAATGAAACGCGAAGCTCAGCGTCATATGGATGAGCTGAAGTTTCGCCTGCCCGGAATCACCCACGCGGTGGAGGATCTCTCCGGCGGGCAACGACAAGGTGTCGCGGTGGCGCGCGCCGCCGTATTCGCCCGCAAGCTCGTGATCATGGATGAACCGACGGCTGCATTGGGTGTTCGCGAGACTGGGCAGGTGCTTGACCTCATCAAAGCGATACGCGATCGCGGCCTGCCGGTCATTCTGATCAGCCACAACATGCCCAATGTATTCGAGGTAGCCGACCGGATCCACGTCATGCGATTGGGACGTCGCGTCGCGCTGACGGATCCGAAATCCCATTCGATGGCTGACGTCGTCGCGATCATGACGGGCGCGATGCCAGGAACAGACCCTGTTCCCGAAGCATAATCGAAATCTTCTGGAGGATTGAGAGAGCCGTGCCGAGACTTATATTTTGCTCATCGCTGCTGAGAGTCGCGGAGTCTAGCGAAACGTGACCAATCCGGAGTTCCAGGGCACACGGCGCGGCATCCTGACTGGCGGCACCTGGTGTGTCGATCACAATCGAGTCATAGAGTTCTGGCCCGCCGAGGACGCGGTTGCGGAAATACTCTCCGACGAAATGCAGGGCGGTGGTTCAGCCTGCAACCTCGCCATCGACATACGCAAACTGGATTCCGATCTCCCCGTCGAAACGATCGGTTTGGTTGGCGACGATAGCGCGGGGCGCTTTCTGCTCGAGCAAGCGGAGTTGCATGGGATCCGGAACTCTCAGCTCACTGTGGCCAAGGACACGACGACACAGTTCGCCGAAGCCTATACGTCCAAGCTTTCGGGCCGGCGCACCCATATCTATCGTGCTGGCGCAAGCGCACTGCTCGCACCGGACGACTTTGACCTCGCTGCAACAACGGCGAAGATTCTTCACCTTGGCCTTCCCGGCGTCCACAAAACCATGGACCAGCCCTATCGCGATGATCCCAATGGCTGGGTAACGGTTCTGCGTCGCGCGCGCGCCTTGGGGATAGTCACAAACCTGGAGCTGGCAAGCGTCGCTCCCGGGCGTCTGGTGCCGCTCGTGCTTCCGTGCTTGCCCCACCTAAACCTTCTCATCGTCAATGATACGGAGATTGGCGTTCTCGCGGATCGAATAACTGTCATCGATGGAAAGACGGATGTGGAGGCTTGCATCGAAGCCGCTCAGAACATCCTTGAACGCGGCGAAATGGAAACTGTGGTTGTGCATTTTCCGGTGGGAGCGGTTGCGGTCACGAAGGACGGCAGAGTCGCTGTGCATCCCTCTGTGAATGTTCCACCGGAAGAGATAATCGGGGCGAACGGGGCAGGCGATGCCTTCGCGGCCGGCTTTCTCTACGGCTATCACGAGAACTGGTCTTTGGAGCGGTGTCTGGTTTTGGCCCATGCGGCGGCTGCGGCTTCACTCCGCAGCGTCTCGACAACAGGGTCGATGGAGAGTTGGGAAACTTGTCTGGCATATGCGACGCGCTGGGGCTCCCGGGATCAGCCCCTCGATCGTCAGGCCGTGTCATATGCTAGACTATATTCGCCATCGACATTTTCACTGCGAGGTTAGAGCATGACTCGTCTGGACGAGAAATTAGCGCGGATCCTGAAGGGCGAATATAAGCGCCAGGATTTCATCATCGCGGATGCAAAAGATGGTGACATGGGCTCCGGTATCACTGTCGGTGGCCCGCGCTATGATGCCGAAGGCCGGGTCGTGGGGTGGAAAACGCGGCAAGACTACCTCGACCAGATCAGGGCTGTCGTGCAGCAGGATATCGTCGATATCATGCTCACCTCGGCGGCGAATCTTGAGGTTCTCCAGGAACAGGGCGTATTCCAGAATTCCGCTGTGAAGCCGGCAATCCGGGCCAATGACGCGACTGATTGCTGGGGCGGCATTCGTGGCTCGACCTATGCAAAGCACGGCTCGCGTCCCTTCCGCACAGCGGTACTGAGTCGGGTGATGTATGGATCTGCTAGCCCGGAGCCGGGCCGAACCGTGACGGGTACCGATCTCGGTTTGTATTCGGTAACATTCAACAACAATCTCGATGCCGATATCCGGTCCTTGGAAGCATTTACCGCCTTCCGGCATGAAGCCGCGGCGATCGGGTTCAAATATTTTCTCGAAGTCTTCAATCCGAATGCGTCGGAGCATATCGAGGCGGAAGCCGTTCCGGCTTTTGTCAATGATTGCCTATTGCGTTGCCTGTCTGGAGTGTCGAAGGCGGACAGGCCTCGCTTCCTGAAAATCCCATTTAATGGTCCGAAGGCATTGGAAGAATTGGCCTCCTTCGATCCTTCGATTGTTGTCGGAGTTCTTGGCGGCGGCGCGGGAACCACGCGCGACACGTTCGAGCTCTTGTTTCAGGCGGAGCGCTCAGGCGCCCGGCTCGCGCTATTCGGGCGGAAGATCAATCTTGCCGATTCACCCCTGGCGCTCGTCGAATTCATGCGCCGGGTGGCGGATGGAGAGATCGCGCCGGTGGAAGCGGTTCGTGCCTACCACGCGGAACTTCAAAAGGTAGGTATTCGGCCGCAACGCTCCCTGGACGCGGATCTGGAGATCACTGAAGCGCCGTTGCGACACAGTTGACTTCCGGTTGGATCGCCATGGAGCCGCCTGCATTAGGGCCGCAGAAAATACCTAAATGCAGGTCCGTCTCCAACAGTCCGATCAGCGCGCCAGGCTCGTTCCCTCGATGCGGTAGGCGAGGACGAAGGGCGTCTCCGGCGTCAGCTTGATGGCCGTATGCACGCCTTCCTCAGATATCGGATTGACGTTCACGGCCGCGGCGGTCCCGAGGTCGAAAGCCGAGGCAACGGGCTCGACGCCGACGCAGAGATTCTCGCCATTCCAGGGCTCGAAATGGCGGCCGCGATTGCTCATCCAGAGAAGACATGACGGTAGCTTCGTCGGATCCCAACTGAGCGTCCACGCAACCTGTGTCGAGTCGTCAACGAGCCGCATGCTTCCATTGATCCCGCACAGCTGCAGTATCTCCTCGCGGTCCTCGGCAAACGGGAGACGGTCGAAGCTTCCCGTGCCACCGGCGGAAACAGGAACAGCGGCGAGTCTTTCAAAGCGAGCGTTTGCTTTGGCATGAGTAACGCCATCGGCGCCCGGATGGGTTAGACCAAAGGCAAAGCTGCCCGGTTCTATGCGGAACGAGCCAGGCTTTCCGCGTAGCGCGAAATTCGGATGAAACCCGACTGGGCGCGCGCAGATGCGGCGCGCGAGAATTTCTACAGAGACGTCGAGCGCGGGCTTGCCGGGAACCGGCAGGACGGTTCGGGTGACGCTCAAGATGCAAGAATCTTGCGGGTATTCCAGCTTTATCACCAGGCTTTGTTCTGAACCAGACACGAGCGACCAATCCGAATTGGCGCAATAGCCGTGTAGATACTCGTCACTTTCGGAGAGACCGCCCGACACTGAATCTGCAGGCGTCCGCGTAACGGCGGTGGCCCAAGGCTCGGGCAGGTTGTCGGACGCGTCGTAGGGACGCCCGAAGGGAAGGCACAGCAAGTCGCCGCGCAGATTTGCCAGGATCGGGGGTTCGACGCTACGGCCTTGACCGATCCAGGGCGCCTCATGGAATGGCTCGGCCAACCGGCCATCTTCGAGGCGAAATTCGCAATGTCCTAACGCGCCGCCGCCGGCATGAACGGTGGCACGACCATGCGACCACGCGATTGACCAGGATTGACTCATTTCAGTGCTTCCATCGACCTAGAGCTTGGATCAGAGAGTCCCAAATGGCACCAGCCTCACGACGACGGGGCGGTGTCACCGCGCCGGCTATTGTAGGTAGTATAACGCCGGCCACGCTCATCGTATACGCGAATACTATACTTTCTTCCTCCGTTCCCCATCGAAAAACTATGTGTGTTGTATCACAACCACGGTGCCGGCGGGGCGCGCCGTGGCGATGATCCGCCGGCGAATAGCAGAGTCATATACGCCAAGGTCGACGGGCGATGCTGATGGATCGAGTTGTGACCACAGTTGTGCGCGTTATCGCGGTGCTGGCACTCATAGCAATCGGCTCCGCCGTCGTGCGGAGCTGCACTGAAACCTTCGAGAACATCGCTTACGGAACTTATACCTCTGAGTTCCATACGTTTGCGACGAGGTGAACATGGATAACAAGAACTTCGCTGCTCAGGCCGAGATCAATTCTGACGGCAACGAGAAGCGTCACCCGTCGCCGGATGCGGCTCCGGTCTCCGACGCAACAACCGCGGCCAAAAGCCGACCGCGTTTCTCTGTCGGTGGCAAGTGGCGCCCAGAGGCGAGTCTGTGGCAACCCGCATCTGGCGCGGTTGTGGAGAAACGTCAGAGCGCAGCGCCGCGTGCAGCTCTGGCGGATCGGCTTGATGACCCGTCACGTTCGGCGCTGGAAGGCGCCGTGGCACGCGTCGCAATTCTCTCGGCTTGTGCGCTTGCCCCTCGGATTTTCGGCGCCTATAGCATCGCCAATTTCCTGAGCGTCCTGGGGCTGGCATTCGCCGTAGGTGGAGGCGCGGCGGCTCTCTCCGCCTTGGTCCGACGGGAACGCATTGGGCAGAGTCTTGGAAGTTGGGACGAAGCTCTCGCGTTCAATGGCCTGGCGCTCCTCGCCATGATGGCACACCGACTGGTCTAATCAAAGTCCGGATGCTTGCTCATCTCCGAAGTGTCGCGCGCTCTCCAAAGCGGAGGCGCGCGCCTTCATATGGGCATCACGACCGCTGACGAGCTGCCGTATGCGACTTTTGCATCTACCCTTAGGCAGCCTGACGGCTGCTGTTTCGTTCCTTGTTCTTAACTCGCCGTATCGGAAGAGTCCGGCAATTCTTCTGGAAATACACAATCTCGAGCAACGTGGGCCAAATCTCGAGAGAAGATCTTATGAGCCCGATTTCATCGTCTACAATGCGACTCACGTTCTGTTGGAAGAAATCTGGCTCGAAATCATAAAATGCCCGGGATAGGCTCGCCGCAAATAGTCCGAGGGCCTCTCGCCGCTCTGTGGAATTCGCGTGCTGCTGTGCCGCCATTACGCGGGCATGTAGCCGAACGGCACCATCCAAAATCTCCTCTGTATCTTGCAGCGTGACAGCGCCATCGTAGTCGAAGGCTATGGCGAGCTCGTCGGTTTTCCTCAGGCTGTTGCGAATTTTTCTTTTCAGAAGACCGCAAATCGCTTCGTTGAATACCTCAGATGCCAATGGATTGCGCATATAGTTGCTCTTGATGTGAGTCTGTGCGGAATCCACGTGTGCGGCGGTTATGTGCGGCTGCTGGATCCACAATCGGTATATGTAGTCCTCGAACCTGAGGCGTGTAGGAAAGAAGGGCGGAAGCCCGCTGAGGTTGTCGTAGCCCGCGACGCCGCAATCCATGCGCCAGTTCTTGTTCGTCAGGCAGGGACGAAAATTCACCAGAACATAGGTATCATTGAGAGCTTCGGCATCGGTCTCATTCTCGTCCTCAAGGAACATGTCGATATAATCGACGGCATCGACGTCATTGGTGCCGGTCCTGAATGTCTGTGCCATTTTGACGACGGCGGTGCGAGAGAGCTTCGCGGGCTGAAGAATGAGTGAGTTTTCTCTTGAGAAGCCGAGAGACGTATTGGACTCGAGGTCCATACTGCTATCGACGAGGAGCTCGCCGCGTTCATAGTTGGCGGGTGCTTCTGAAACCGTCTTACCCAGGATGTCCCGAAACGAGCGGAGGATGTCGAAGGACTTCTTCGTATGGCCGTTCGAACCTCGCCTTAGTAACTTTCCCCGGCTCATCTCATTTTCGCCGAGCGACTCCGGGCTGTCTTCGATCAGCGCGTAGGGCCTCATGTCATCATCCGCGCTGACAAGGAGGTCGCCGAGGCTATACATCAGGCTGAAGTTACGATTGCCGCCATAGCTCGGGCGGAACAGATTGCGGACGAGCACGTCAAGCTTTTTGTCCCTGAGGCGACGGCAGATATAGCTGACGAACTGCTCTTTTTCCGCCGGGCCGACATAAAAGAGTGGGTTAAAGGTTTTCGTATGCTCCAACGAAGCGAAATATTTCTCGTGATTGGCGACGGACGAGTCATCGAAGATGACGATCGGCGCGGTTTGCCCGTTCCGCCAGAAGTTATCGTCATAGGCCTCGACGGTCTCACCGACATCGCGCAGGCGATTCGTCGGGATGACAAATTGAAGGTTCGGTTCACTCATGATCAGACATACTCTCAAGCAAGCTTTCGATGTTGAACGGAATGAAATCGCGGCGGCCCTGGGCCGTAGGCCCGGGCAAGCGATTCTTGGCTGGGGAAACCCCGACTCTGATCTCGACACCGCGCCCGAGTAAGGGTTGCGCCTACCGGCTATGCATCTCGCCGATCACTTCGTGGTTCATGCCTTCGCATCGAAGAGATAGGGAGACGACCAACGGGAAGGCTTACGGCCCATAGTATGGAACCGGTTCCATAGGATTTCGATGGTGGTCGCGGCACGGCAGTATAGCGTCTTCATATAGAAATAAATGGATCAGCCAGAGTATTACGAAATTGCGCGTTTATATCAGATTTATATAAGTAGCGATCGTGCCACGCCTCGCATTTATATGCCGGTTTAGGCTCTAATTCCTTATAACCGGAGAATGGTTCTCGGTCGTAGGCCTATGCGCGTGGCTATAGCGCATAGGCCCGCCTCGCCCGGACAAGGTCCGGAACCGGTTTGTGGAGCTTTAAATGCTGGACGTTATCTATCTGGTTGGCGGGTGCGCCTTCTTTGTCATTGCCGTCTGGTACACGACGGCCTGCGATCATCTGTGAGAATCGTGACATGATTTTTGATTACACCCTTGGGGGGGCCGTGACGATCGGCCTGCTCGTCTATCTCGTTTATGCCCTGATCCGGCCCGAGCGATTCTGAGGAGCCCATCATGACCATCAACGGATGGATGCAGATCGCGCTTTTCTGCGTGCTGCTTATTCTGATCGTGAAGCCGCTCGGCGGCTATATGACTCGTGTCTTCAACGGCGAGCGCACTTTCCTGACGCCCGTTCTGCGGCCGATTGAGATTGGCCTCTATCGCCTCTGCGGTGTTCGCGAGGATCAGGAACAGCATTGGGTGACCTATGCGGTAGCGATGCTGTTTTTCAGCGTTGCCGGCTTCCTATCGCTTTATGCGCTGCAGCGGCTTCAGGCCTCGCTGCCCTTCAACCCCGCGAAATTAGGCCCGGTCGATACGGACCTCGCCTTCAACACCTCAATCAGCTTTATCACCAATACCAACTGGCAGTCCTACACGCCAGAAACCACGATGAGCTATCTCGTGGAGATGGCCGGGCTGACCGTGCACAACTTCCTCTCGGCCGCGACCGGCATCGCACTTGCGATCGCGCTGATTCGCGGGTTTGCGAGGCGCTCGGCCTCTACGATCGGGAACTTCTGGGTCGATATGACCCGCTGTACCCTCTATGTGCTGCTGCCGGTTGCCATTGTCGCCGCGCTGTTCTTCGTTTGGCAGGGCGTGCCGCAGAACCTGCATGCCTATACCAATGCGACCACGCTCGAGGGCGCGCAGCAGGTTATCGCGCAGGGACCCGTTGCCTCGCAAGAGGCGATCAAGATGTTCGGCACCAATGGCGGCGGCTTCTTCAATGCGAATTCCTCACATCCCTTTGAGAATCCCACTGCGCTGACCAACCTGGTTCAGATGCTGCTGATCTTCGCGATCGGTGCGTCACTCACCAATGTCTTCGGCCGCATGATCCGCGACCAGCGTCAGGGCTGGGCCATCTTCGCCATCATGGGCGTGCTTTTCCTTGTCGGCGTCTTCGTGACCTATCCGGTCGAGGCAGGCGGCAACCCGGCCTTCGCGGCGCTGCATATCGATAGTGCGGCAAGCGCCCTGCAGACGGGTGGGAACATGGAGGGCAAGGAGGTCAGGTTCGGCATCGCCAACTCCGCCTTGTTCACCACAATCACGACGGATGCGTCCTGCGGCGCGATCAACAACACGCATGACAGTCTTCTGCCCCTCGCGGGTATGGTGCCCATGGTCAATATCATGCTGGGCGAGATCATCTTCGGCGGTGTCGGTTCGGGTCTTTACGGCATGCTCGCCTTCGCGATCGTCGCGGTCTTCGTGGCGGGGCTGATGGTAGGGCGCAC
Source organism: Acidisoma sp. S159 (assembly GCF_009766125.1). Taxonomy (NCBI): domain Bacteria; kingdom Pseudomonadati; phylum Pseudomonadota; class Alphaproteobacteria; order Acetobacterales; family Acidocellaceae; genus Acidisoma; species Acidisoma sp. S159. The sequence goes on along the minus strand of NZ_LMUG01000091.1, from coordinate 77,248 downwards.
GCCCGAATATCTCGGCAAGAAAATCGAGGCCAAGGAAGTCAAGATGTCCATGCTGGCCATCCTGATCCTGCCGCTCTCGATGCTAGGCTTCACGGCGCTGGCTGTGGTGCTTCCCGTGGGGACTGGCGCAATGGAGAATGCGGGGCCGCATGGCTTCAGCGAGGCGCTGTACGCCTATACCTCAGCCACCGGCAATAACGGCAGCGCGTTTGCCGGCCTCAGCGCCAACGTCCCGTTCTGGAACGTTACCCTGGGGATCGCCATGCTAATGGGGCGTTTCCTGTTCATCGTGCCGATGATGGCCGTAGCCGGCGCGCTCGCCGCCAAGAAAATCGCTCCGGCATCCGCGGGTACTTTCCCCACCCATGGCGGACTCTTCGTCGGGCTGGTCATCGGAACCATCCTCATCGTGGGCGGACTGACCTTCTTCCCGGCGCTCGCACTCGGCCCGATTGTCGAGCACTTCGCGATGCATGCCGGCGTCACTTACTGATCCAGACCTAGGAATTTCCAATGGACACCAACCAAAGGCAGCGCGGCGCCGCGGCGTCCCTGCTCGATCCGGCGATCCTGGTGCCGGCTGTCGGCGACACGTTCCGCAAGCTTCACCCGCGCCTGATGATTCGCAATCCCGTCATGTTCGTGGTCGAGGTTGTGGCGACTCTGACGACAGTTCTGCTCCTGCGTGATCTTTTCACGGGCGGTGCACGGCTCGGCTTCACCTTCCAGATCGTTCTTTGGCTCTGGATCACCGTGCTCTTCGCGAACTTCGCCGAGGCGGTCGCCGAGGGACGCGGCAAGGCGCAGGCGGCGACCCTGCGCAAGGCGCGCACCGAAACCACCGCGAAGCGCCTGCGTGCCAATACCGGAGCCTGGGACGAGGTCGCGGCGTCGGCACTCGCGATCGGCGACCTGGTGCAGGTCGAGGCCGGCGATCTCATCCCCAGCGATGGCGAGGTCGTCGAAGGCATAGCATCGGTCGACGAATCCGCGATCACCGGCGAATCGGCACCCGTCATTCGTGAGAGCGGCGGAGACCGTTCCGCGGTGACGGGCGGCACCCGGGTGCTCTCGGACCAGATCAAGGTCCGCATCACCGCAGCCCAGGGCTCGACCTTCCTAGATCGCATGATCGCCCTGGTCGAAGGTGCGCAACGCCAGAAGACCCCGAACGAGATCGCGCTGAATATCCTGCTGGCCGGCCTGACCATCATCTTTGTCTTCGCCACAGCGACGATCCCAAGCTTCGCGAAATACGCCGGCGGTTCGATCTCGGTGGTCGTTCTGGTGGCGCTGTTCGTCACCCTCATTCCGACGACGATCGGCGCGTTGCTATCGGCGATCGGAATCGCGGGCATGGACCGCCTCATCCGCTTCAACGTGCTGGCCAAATCCGGCCGCGCGGTGGAGGCGGCCGGAGACGTGGATACGCTGCTGCTCGACAAAACCGGCACCATCACTCTGGGCAATCGCCAGGCCTCCGAATTCGTTCCGGTCAATGGCGTGACGGAGCTGGAACTCGCGGATGCGGCGCAACTCGCCTCGCTATCCGATGAGACCCCCGAGGGCCGTTCGATCGTCGTGCTGGCGAAGGAGCGCTACGGCATTCGCGGCCGGGACATGGCGCCGCTCGAAGCGTCCTTCATTCCGTTCACCGCGCAGACGCGCATCAGCGGCATCGACATCGGCACGTCTTCGATCCGCAAGGGCGCCGTGGATGCCATTCTGGCCTATGTCGCCAAGCCGCAGATGGCGGCACCTGCCGGCCGTTCCGCGGGCGGTGTCGCGGAAGCGGTGCGGAGCAGCGCCACGGATGCCGCTGTGCGCGATCTCACGGAGAAGGCCGAACGCATCGCCAAGGCCGGTGGCACGCCGCTGGGCGTGGCGCGGGACGGCAAGCTGCTCGGCGTCATTCACCTCAAGGACATCGTCAAAGGCGGTATCCGCGAGCGTTTTGCTGAGCTACGGCAGATGGGCATCCGCACGGTGATGATCACCGGCGACAATCCGCTGACCGCCGCTGCCATCGCGGCGGAAGCGGGGGTGGATGATTTCCTTGCCCAGGCGACGCCGGAGATGAAGCTCAAGCTCATTCGCGACGAGCAGGCGCAGGGCAAGCTTGTCGCAATGTGCGGCGACGGCACGAATGATGCGCCGGCCTTGGCCCAGGCGGATGTCGGTGTCGCCATGAACACCGGCACAATGGCGGCGCGCGAAGCGGGCAATATGGTCGATCTGGACAGCGACCCCACGAAGCTGATCGAGATTGTCGGCATCGGCAAGCAGCTGCTGATGACGCGCGGTGCGCTGACGACCTTCTCGATCGCCAACGATGTCGCAAAGTATTTCGCCATCATCCCCGCGATGTTCCTCGCTTTCTACCCCAATCTGCGGGCGTTGAACGTGATGCATCTGGCAACACCGCAAAGCGCCATCCTCTCGGCGATCATCTTCAATGCGCTGATCATCGTGGTTCTCATCCCGCTCGCATTGCGTGGCGTCACCTATCGCCCCGTCGGTGCCGCTTCGGTGCTTCGCCGCAACCTGCTGATCTATGGCTTAGGCGGCATCATCGTTCCGTTTATCGGCATCAAGCTGATCGACCTTCTCATCACCACCATCGGCCTCGCTTGAGGCCGGTGATTTGGGAACACACCAATGTTGAACCAGATTCGACCCGCCATCCTCATGATCGTCGCTCTGACGGCGATCACGGGTCTCGCCTATCCGCTGGCGATAACCGGCATCGCTGAAACCGTCTTCCCGCATCAAGCCAATGGCAGCCTGATCGAGCGCGACGGCAAGGTGATTGGCTCCTCGCTGATCGGACAGAACTTCGTCGGCGCGGGCTATTTCCACGGCCGTCTCTCCGCCACCAGCGGCACCGACCCGAAGGATCCCACGAAGACGATCGCCCAGCCGTACAACGCGGCGAATTCCGGCGGCGCGAATTACGGCCCGACCGCCAAGCCACTCATCGACCGGGTCAAGGGCGACGCTAAGACACTGGGAGCCGAGAACCCCTCCGTGCCTGTGCCGGTGGATCTCGTCACGGCCTCCGCCAGTGGTCTTGATCCCGAGATTACGCCTGCCGGAGCGCTGTTCCAGGTTCCGCGGGTGGCCAAGGCCCGCCATCTCTCCGAAGATCAGGTGCGGCAACTGGTCACTCAGCACATCACCGGCCGCCTCTTCGGCCTGATCGGCGAGCCCCATGTCAACGTCCTTAACCTCAACCTCGCCCTGGATGCACTCGGCAAAGGCTAATGGTGGTTACGTCTCGGAAGGAAACAGTCTCAGGGCAGGTCTCCCATGTTGGTCTCTCGCCTTGGCGTCGCGTCCTCGTCGCCGATACTGACCCCGCCATCGGCCGGCTGCTTGGCAGAGGGTTGCCGGCCCGGGGGTTTCAGGTGGAGGTGCGCACATCGGCGTCGGCGGTCCTGTCGCTGATCGCGGCCAGCCGGCCCGATGTGGTCATCATCGGCGGCGATCTGCCGGACATGGGCGGGCTCGAATTGGTCGATACGATCCGCCGTGACCTCGGACTTCCGCTCCTGATGCTGGTTGCCGGTCGTGACGATGCCGCGACCGTGGAAGCCTTGGATGCCGGCGCGGATGATTGCATGAGCAAGCCGTTTCTGATGGACGAACTGGCCGCGCGGCTCCGCAAACTCGTGCGGCATGCCTTGGCGCAACGCGGCCAGGCCACGACGATCCGCGCGGATCGGCTGGAAATCGATTGCGTTCGCTGGCGGGTTCGCCTGGGTGGCCGCGATACGCGCTTGAGCGAAAAGGAGTTCGCGATCCTTCGCATGCTTGTGGAGGAGCTAGGCAACGTCGTTCTTCTCGGCGACTTACTGCGACGGGTCTGGGGAACCGACCGGCCCGATCGCATGGGCCGGGTCCGAGGGCTAGTGCGCCGGTTGCGTGCGAAGCTGGGGATGACTTCCGAAAGCGCCGCGCGCATAGAGGCGGAACGGCAGATCGGCTATCGTCTGATCGTGGCGCCGGCAAAGCCGAGCGCTACCACCACTGAGGCTGGCCTATGATGGAACGGGACGAGCGGCCCTCGCCTGACGCCCTGCTCGCCGAAGCACAGCGGGAAGGGCGTGGGCGGCTCAAGATCTTCCTCGGCGCCGCCCCAGGCGTTGGCAAGACCTATGAAATGCTTCTCACGGCACAAGCCAAGCGGCGCGACGGCGTGGATGTCGTGATCGGTGTGGTCGAGACGCATGGCCGCAAGGAAACTCTGGCCTTGGTCGAGGGGCTGGAGGCGATACCGCGCCGGGAAATCGAATATCGCGGGCGCGTTGTCGATGAGATGGATCTCGATGCCATTCTGGCGCGCCACCCGCGCTTGGTTCTGGTCGATGAGCTCGCTCATACAAATGCTGCCGGGAGCCGTCATCCGAAGCGCTACCTGGACGTGGAAGAGCTGCTCACAGCCGGTATCGATGTCTATTCCACGCTCAATATTCAGCATGTCGAAAGCCTCAATGACGTGGTCGCCGGCATCACCCGCGTTCGGGTGCGTGAGACGGTACCGGATTCGATCATCGACCGGGCCGACGATGTCGAGGTCATTGACCTCACGCCTCAGGACCTGATCCAGCGTCTGAAGGATGGCAAGGTCTATCTGCCGCAACAGGCGGAGAGTGCGGTCAAGCATTACTTCACGGCCGGGAACCTGACGGCCTTGAGGGAACTCGCGCTTCGACGCACCGCGCAGCGTGTCGATGAGCAGATGGTCGACTATATGCGCAGCCACGCGATCAGTGGCCCCTGGGCGGCCAGCGAACGTTTGCTCGTCTGCATCGATGGCGCGGCCGACAGCACGGCGCTCGTCCGCCAAGCGCGGCGTCTCGCCGACAAAGTGCGCGGGCCCTGGACGGCAATCCATGTCGAGACGGCACGCGGCGGCCGCCAGGAGACTGCGCAGCAAACCAATATTGCCGAAGCCCTGCGGCTTGCTGAACGTCTTGGCGGCGAGACGGTGACGATTCCGGGTACGGATATCGCCGCGACCGTGGTGGGCTATGCGCGCACAAACAACTTCACCCATATCATCGTCTCCACGGCAAAGCGCGCGCGATGGACGGAGTTACTGTTCGGCTCCACCGCCCAGCGCATCATCGGCCGCGCGGGCGGGATCCACGTGCATGTACTCACCAACGACACGAAAGCCGGTGAGAGCAAACGCGAAGACGCTTTCAAGCTCTGGACATCAGGACGCCGGCTCGAGCCGAGCGGCTGGGCTGGAAGCGTCTGCGCGGTCGCTGGCGCGCTGGCGGTGGCATTGCTCCTTCGGCAATTCCTCGGGGTTTCCAGTGTCGCGCTGATCTTCCTCATGGGCGTTTTGGCGAGCGCCGTGCTTTACGGCCTATCGGCCTCGCTGCTCGCCTGCCTCCTCAGCGCGCTCGCTTATAACTTTTTCTTTCTGCCGCCGCTCTATACATTCACCATCGACAATCCGGAAAACGTCATCACGCTGAGCGTTTTCGCCGTGGTCGCTGTTGTCGCGAGCAATCTGACTTCGCGCATGCGCGCTCAGACTGTTTCTGCCCGCGGGCGCGCCCAGACTACCGAGGAACTATATCAGTTCAGCCGCAAGCTTGCGGGTGCGGCATCTCTCGATGACGTGTTGTGGGCAACAGTTCATCAGGTCGCGCTCATGCTGAAAGTGCGAGTGGTCTTGCTGCTGCCCATGCCGCCAGAGGGGCTCAGCGTGCAAGCCGGTTTTCCTCCAGAGGACAGTCTGGGCGATGCTGATCTGGCGGCGGCCAAATGGGCGTGGCAGCACAATCGCGCCGCGGGTCGGGGCGCCGATACTTTGCCGGGCGGCAAGCGGTTGTTCCTGCCCATGCAGACGGGGCGTGGCGCCGTGGGTGTGCTTGGGATCGACCGTGATGAGGCGGGCTCGCTCTTCACCCCGGACCAGCGACGGCTGCTGGACGCACTCTCCGATCAGGCGGCACTCGCGATCGAGCGTGTAAACTTGGTCCGCGACATCGATCGGGCAAAGCTGGAGGCGGAGACGGATCGTTTGCGCTCGGCCTTGCTCACCTCGATCTCCCACGACCTCCGCACACCGCTCGCATCCATTCTCGGCTGCGCGACTAGTCTCAGCAGCCAGCGTGCCGCCTTGAGTGAGGCCGAGCGCGAGGCCATGATTCGCACCATTCAGGAGGAGGCGGAGCGACTGAACCGCTTCATTGGCAACTTGCTCGATATGACCAGACTGGAATCGGGTTTGATGGCCTTCAAGGGTGGGCTAGCCGATTTGTCTGACGTGGTGGGCGCGGTTCTGCGCCGCGCTAGGGCTATTTTGTCCTCGCATGAGGTGCAGGTGGACCTTCAGGCCGGGTTGCCGATGCTGAACATCGATATGGTGCTGTTTGAACAAGTACTCTTCAACCTGTTGGACAATGCGGCCAAATATTCCCCCGCCGGATCGGCAATCCGGCTCAGTGCCGAGAGAGCCGGGGAGAGTGTGCGGCTGCAAATTCGCGACGAAGGCGACGGGATCCCGGCGGGAGATTTGGAGCGCGTCTTCGACAAGTTCTTCCGTGTCCGAGGTGCTGACCGGCAGCGCGCCGGAACAGGGCTCGGCCTCGCGATCTGCCGTGGTTTCGTCGAGTCGATGCAGGGCACCATCGTGGCCGGAAATAGAACCGATAGATCCGGCGCGGTGTTCACGATCACACTGCCAATCCCGACGCAGCTATTGATAGAGGAAGAGGACGCGGCATGATCGCAGGTGCCAACCCGCTCCGCATACTCATCGTTGACGACGAACCGGCTATATTGCGTTTCCTGAGGGCAGGTCTCACGAATCAGGGCTTCACTGTGTCAGAGGCGGCGGATGGAGAGTCCGTGCTGGACATCGTGCGCCGGCAAGGCACGGATCTCGTTGTGCTCGATCTCGGCCTTCCGGACATCGACGGACTGGAAGTCATCCGCCGCTTAAGAGATGAAGGATCGTCCATTCCAATCATCGTCCTATCCAGCCGCGACGACGAGGGAAGCAAAGTCGCGGCGCTGGACCTGGGCGCGGATGACTACGTGACCAAACCCTTCGGCATCGACGAACTCTTCGCGCGCATTCGGGCTGCCCAGAGACATCGCTTGCAGCAAAGCGGCGAGCGGCCGGTGTTCCGCAGCGGTGATTTGATGGTGGATATCGTGCGGCGGATCGTCACGGTTCGCAACGAGGAAGTTCGCTTCTCCCGTCGCGAATATGATCTGCTGCGTTTGTTAGTCGCACATGCGGGCAAAGTGCTCACTCACAAGCAGATCCTTCGCGAGGTATGGGGAGGCGATACAGATGTGCAATATCTGCGCATCTATATTCGCGCCCTGCGACAGAAGATCGAGCCGGATCCCGAACAGCCAAGTTATATCCTAACCGAAACCGGCGTCGGCTATCGCCTGCGTGGAACGGACTAGGTCTGATGCAAATCATGGATACGACTGATGAATTTGACTGACATCATACGCCCCGAGCAGGTCATCCTCGATCTACGCGCGGGCGACAAGGAACATCTGCTAGCGGAGCTTGCTCGGCAGGTTGCTGCTCGGCTCGCTGTCAACCCGAGGGATATCCAGACCGCTCTAGGTCAGCGCGAACGCTTAGGTTCGACAGGACTTGGGCGTGGCTTCGCCCTTCCGCACGCGCGGCTGGAGGGTTTTCCGCAGATCTTTGGTCTCTTCGCCCGCCTCGCGCGGCCGATTGATTTTGAAGCCATCGATGGCCGGCCCGTGGATCTGGTCTTTCTGCTGCTCATCCCGGAAGACGCCGGCAATAGCCATGTCTCGGCCCTTGCAGCGGTATCGCGGCGGTTGCGGGACGAGGCCATCCTGCAGCAGCTCAGGATGGCGGAGACGGTTTTGGACCTGTACAAATGCCTTGTGGATGCACCATAGCCGGGGAGTCAGGCGAGATTTATGGCGACCTTTCGCAGAAGCTCCACGGATTTACGCATGCCCTCCATGGGTGACATCATCATGTCCTCATGCTCGATGGAGAGAACGTCGTCATAGCCCGCCAGCCTGAGGGCGCTGCAGAATTGCCGCCACCAAGTCTCCCCGTGTCCATAGCCGATGGTGACGTAATTCCAGCTTCGCTCTGAAATCCGCGTGCTCGCCCGAGCATCAAGCGTGCCGTCGATACTCGTGGGAATTGGCTCAACCCGCGTGTCCTTCGCGTGGACATAGTAGATAGCGGAGCCGAGCATGCGAACGGCCGCCAGAGGATCCGCGCCCATCCAGATGGGGTGGCTCGGATCATAATTCGCGCCAACAGTTTCTCCCACGGCATCGCGCAGCCGCAGCAGGGTATGAACATTGTAGACGGCCTGATGGCCATGCAGTTCCAGGCACAGCTTCCGGATACCGAGCTGATTGGCATAGCCCACAAGGTTTCGCCAATATGGAATGAGCTTCTCGTTCCATTGATAATTTTGGATATCGAGACATTCCGGCGGCCAGTCGGTCACGATCCAATTAGGATTAGCGTCTCCCGGTCCGCCTGGAAGACCGGACATCATCACGACGCGGTCGATGCCGAGAAGACTTGCAAGCCTGATCGTCCCCTCGGTGATATGGTGATGTTGGGCTCCGGTCGGCCCCGGATGCAGAGGATTTCCCGAGCAGTTCAACGCCGCGACGGTCAGGCCGTGATCCTTGATCTTGGCCATGAACTCCGTGCGGGCCGTGGCACTTTCCAGCATTTCATCAAGCTTGATATGGGGCGCGGAAGACCAGTTGCCGCAGGCAAATTCGAGAGTTTCGATCTTCAGCTCCGCCGCCGCGGCAAGCATGTTGTCGAAGGACAGCTCGCCAAGGCTATCGGTGATCATGCCGATTTTCATGATTGAGTTCCTATTGGCGACTAGCAGTGAATACGCAAATGGCCATCGCCGTGGGGGGCGACTTACTTAACCGCTCCCATCGTCAACCCGCGCACCAGATGGCGCTGCACGAGAAGCGCGAAGATGACGATCGGCAGCGCGCCGACAACACCGGCTGCCGACATGGAAGCCCAATCGGTATCGATCCGACCGATCAAGGTCGCGGTGCCGCGCGGCATGGTCATCGCGCGCGGTGTCGCGGTCAGGGCCAGCGCAAAGAGAAACTCGTTGAAGGTAACGATGACGGCGAAAATCGCGGTTGCTGCCAGGCCGGGTGCGGCAAGCGGCAAAGCGATACGGCAAAACGCGCCGAAGCGAGAATCGCCATCCACCATGGCCGCTTCCTCCAGGTCCACCGGAATTTCGCGGAAAAAGCTCTCCATCATCCAGACGCAGAAGGTGATGTTGAAGGCGGTATAGGTGAGGATCAACCCAATCCAGGTGTTCAACAGGTGAAGGCGCAACATCAGGAGATAGACTGGGATCAGGATCACAACCGGCGGAACGATCCTCAAAGTGAGCAATCCGACGCCAACCTTGCGCTCCAGCTCGAAGGGCAGGCGGAAACGGGCGATCGCATAGGCGCCGAGAGATCCGCAAACAAGTGCGATGACGACTGAGGCGGCGGTCACGACCAAAGAATTGGTCATGTAGGCGCCAAATTCCTTCTCAGAGAACAGATGAACGTAATTCGCGAATGACGGCGCGTGCGGATAGAGCGTTGTCTCCTGGGTGATCTCCTCATTCGATTTGAACGATGTTGAGACCATCCAATAGATCGGCAAAAACACGATGCCGAGCAGCAGGGTGACGACCGCGGCCCTGAAAATGCGGCTCCTCATATGGGTTCCACCCTGCGAAGAAGCCGGACGGCGGCGAGTGCGAAGGCGAGTACGATCAGGCCGATCGTCACAAATAACGCCGCAGCGTATCCGACTTGTTGGAACTTGAAGGAGGTATCGTAGCCATAGAGTGAAACAAGCGTCGTCGCCTGGCCTGGGCCACCATGCGTGAGCACGAAAACCTGGTCGAAGGTGCCGAAGGCGTCAATGGTGCGCAGGATGATGGCAATCGCCAGAACAGGCCGCATCATTGGCAAGGTAAGGTCGACGAAGGAACGCCACGCGCCGGCGCCATCGACCCTTGCCGCCTCGAACGGCTCCTGCGGTAGGGATTGCAGCCCGGCCAGCAGGATCAGGAACATGAGAGGTGTCCACTCCCAGACATCAAGCACGACGATGCCGATGAAGGCCTTCATTGGGTTGCCCAGGATCTGAACCTGCGACCCACCCAAGGCTTCGGAAAGCGTCGTGATCATGCCGACATCGCTCGCATAGATCAGCCGGAAAACGATGCCGACCACCACAGGCGTTATGACCATGGGCACGATCAACGCCGTGCGCAAAAGTCGAATACCACGGAACTCATGCAGGCAGAATAAGGCCAGCGCGAAGCCGAGCACTGTTTCGATGGCAACCGAGAAGGTGACGAAGCGTATCGTCACCCAGAGCGCATTGCGAAACTGCTGGTCGCTCCAGAGGTGAAGGTAATTCTGGAAACCAACATCGCGGAGAACTGTGCCATAGCGGTAGAGTTTCGTGCTGGCGCGCAGTCCGTCCCAAAGCGGGTAGACCAACACGCCAAGCACGATCAGCACGCTCGGCGCGAGCAGGAGATAGGGCAAAGCAAGGTCAAGCCCTGCCCCCTGAAGTCTCTCCCGGCTCGTGCGTCGAACGCTTTGGCTCAATTGTAGTAGCCGGCTTGGGTCAGATAGGCGGTCACCTGGGTCGCCGCGGTATCCAGCGCCGCGCCGCCTCCTGAGCCGGCCTGTAGCGCTTTGTTGAGCTGAATGCCCAACAATTCCTCGACCTTCGCCCAATCGGGCGTCCGGGGACGGGGAAGACAGCCGGCATCGAGCTGCTTAAGCGCCACAGGAATCAGGCGGTTCCCTGGATCGGGGATCAGGAAAGCGCTGCGCTTGACGGGGATCGAGCCCGCCTCGGAGAGTTTCGCCTGGATCTCTTTGCTCGTGTACCACTTCAGGAAGGCGATGGAATTCGCCTTATTCGGCGCGGATTTTGGTATGCCGGCAATGAAGATGCCCATCTGAGAGATAGCCGAGACCTTCTTGGGTACGATGCCGAAGTCGAGTTTCCCGGCAACTTTCGTTTGCGTGGGATCATCCGCTTTCAGGGCATTGCCGGAATATTCAATTACCGCCCCCGCATCGCCGCCAAGAATGGCCGCGCCTTCTTGGTCAGAATCGAATTCGACCACGCCTTTCGGTGCGTTCTGCTTCATGGTGCCGACAAAGAACTCGGCTGACGCCTTACCGGCGGCAGAGTTGAATGTCACGTTCCACTTGTCGTCGAAGAACTTCCCGCCATACGACAGGAAGACCGGATACCAGCTAGTGACAATGGGATTGCCCGAAACGCCGCGGAACACGACCGGATATTTGATCTTTCCAGCCGCAACACCCGCCTTGCCTTGGGTGATGACATCATCCCACGTCACCGGCGATCCATTGGTGTAAACGTCATTGCGATAGGTCAGTGTTTGCAGATCGCCGACGAAGGGAACGCAAATCAGGGTCGGAGTCGCGGTCTCGAAACCCTTGACGCGCGGACCTTGGCGAGGCGGCCAGTAGCCCATATCGATCATTGAACTGATCCAATCCGGGTCGGTTCCATCAATCCCGGCAGCCCCGAGGTCCTCCAGCACTTTCGCGGCGCCGAATTGGGGCACCCAAGGATCGTCAAGCAGATAGAGGTCGTATTGTCCGGCACCACTCTGCGCGTCGGCAAACCACTTTTCCAGCGTGACGCCGTATTCGTCTTCGAGGAAATGGGATTCGAACCCGTCCGCCTTGGCGAGGGGCAGGATTTTCTGTTTGAAGGGAGTGAGACCTCCATCGGCGAAAGCCCCGATCACCACTTTCTTGCTATCCGCCTTCGCCGGCGTTTCCGCGCCCAGACCGCCGAGAAGGCTTGTGCCGACCGCGAGGCCCGCGCTGCCTTGCAGCAAAGCCCGCCGGCTGACCGTACGCTTCAGATGTTCCATGCCCGTCATTGTTTTCCCCTGTGATTTGGCGCTCGATGCACCACGGTGAAGCTTGCGGCATTGAAGAAACAGGCATCGGCCGTGTCGAAGCTGATGCCGATGGCCGAGCCGACTGGCGCGGTAAAGCCCCGATGGGCACGAACGGAGAGGCGCTCGCCACCAATACGCACGTCAACGAGCGTCTCGTTGCCCATCGGCTCGACAACATAGACTTCGCCCGTCAGCGCCCCGTCCGATCCTGACTCGACGAGGTGCAGATCCTCCGCGCGCAGGCCAATCTCAGTGACCTTGGCCGCAGAGCACGCGGCCAAACGTGGCGTGTCGAGCTTCAAGGCGACACCACCGACATGCACGGAACCGTCGCCGACAGCCACCTGGAGTACATTCATAGGCGGGTTTCCGACGAAGGTCGCCACGAAGCGGTTGGCGGGCCGCTCATAAATTTCGCCCGGTGAGGCCAGTTGCTGCAATTCTCCGGCACTCATCACGGCGATCAGATCGGCCATCGTGAGCGCTTCGACCTGATCATGCGTTACATAGAGTGTGGTCGCGCCAAGCCGCTGACAGAGCCGCTTGATTTCGCCGCGCATCGTCAGGCGCAAGCGAGCATCGAGATTCGAGAGTGGTTCGTCCATCAGAAAGGCAGCAGGATCCCGGACGATCGCTCGCGCCAAGGCAACTCGCTGGCGCTGGCCTCCGGAAAGATGGCGCGGATGGCGCTCGAGCAGATGGTCGATCTCAAGTGCGGCGGCGACATCGGTGACCTTGAGCCCACGCTCGCTCGCGGAGATCTTCCGAATCTTCAGCGGATATCCGATGTTCTCCGCGATCGTCATATGCGGATAGAGAGCGTAGCTTTGGAAGACCATAGCGACGTCGCGGTCTCGCGGTTGCAGCCGGGTGACATCCCTATCGCCGATCAACACGCGACCACCTGTCGGCATCTCCAGCCCCGCGAGGATACGGAGCGCGGTCGTCTTGCCGCAGCCTGAAGGGCCCAGGAGTGCCAGGAATGTGGAATCGGGAAGAGCCAAGTCGAGCGAGTGGAGGGCCTTGAAAGGTCCGAAGCTCTTGACGATGCCTTGATAGCTGACCGTGCTCATGGCGACGACCTGCTTCCGATAGGACCGCATTTAATGGCCACTTTAATCGGCCATTGTAAGTGTGTCGTGGGTTTTCACTATTCTAGCGCGTCGCGGCCAAGGCGATAGCAGTGCCCGCACGTGCCAAGCCGGAATGCGATCCGCCCTTCATTCGCAGCCTCCCATTAAGATTTTAGACCGTCCTATTCCTCGCCACGACTCAGCCAGAGCCAGTTCTGGTAAGAATTAGAGAGCCAGTTGCTACCCCTGCGTGTGTTTTCTGTGGACGACTAACGCTGCTACGTCCACGATCCTGCTTCGATGGCCACGGAGCGGCTTATGCGGCAAGCTTTTCCACTAGATGCTCTCACACTCGATCGCGCGCAGGATGAATCACTGCATCGACAGCTTTATCGGGCCTTGAGCGCACTGATCAAGGACCGGGTGCTGCCGCCTGGTGCCGGGTTGCCCTCGACCCGCGCTTTAGCCGCCGACCTTGGTGTCGCCCGCAACACTGTGGTCGCCGCTTACGACCAGCTCATCACAGAGGGCTACCTCCTCAATCGCTGCGGCGCGCGGCCGGTAGTGGTCGATCTCCCGGTTGGCGCGGCGACATTCGCGCGAAGTGCTTCAACATCGGCGGGGCGAGGGCTGTCCCTGCGCGGTGAGGTAATAATGTCTCAGCCGGTCCATCACGGCGTGCCGGGCCAATTCGCATTTCATCCTGGGATGCCGGATGCCCGTTCCTTCCCTTTCAATGTATGGAGCCGCCTTTTGGCAAGGCGTGCGAATTTTGCGGGGGAGACGTTGTTTGGAACCTATCATGTTGCCGGTCTTCCGGCACTTCGAAAGGCTGTCGCGGTCTATCTGAGAACAGCGCGAGGCGTGCGCTGCACCGCAGATCAGATCGTTATCACAACGGGTGCGCAAGCGGCATTCGATCTTCTCGCGCGACTCCTGCTCGACCCGGGCGACTGCGTGTGGATGGAGGAACCCGGCTATTTCGGCGCGCAGTCAGCCTTCGTCGCGGCGGGGGCCAAACTTGCTCCGTTACGGGTCGGTCTCGACGGCTGGCAGATGGACCAACCGCCACACTCCGCGCGTTTGTTCTTTGTGACGCCTGCATGCCAACACCCGCTCGGCGTCACGATGCGTATGGAGCAGCGTCTGCGCTTGCTCGAAATTGCCGAACACAGCAACGCCTGGGTCATTGAAGATGACTTTGATGGTGAATACCGATTCCAGGGCCAGCCGATTCCGGCCATGCAGGGCAGCGATCAATCGGGACGGGTAATCTATGTCGGCACTTTCGCCAAAATTCTGTTCCCGGCCTTACGCCTCGGCTTCATGGTACTCCCGCCCGAGTTGCACGAGCGGATCCCTCATGCCCTCAGCACCACAGGACAATTCGCTCCTCTTCTCTTACAGGCAGCCCTCGCCGACTTCATCACCGAGGGCCATATGACGCGCCATCTCAAACGCATGCGACGGATTTACGCGGCGCGGCGACAGAGATTCCATGAGTTAACCGAAATGAATCTCGGGGGGCGGCTGACGCTCATTTCCCGGGAGGCGGGTATCCAGGTCGTCGCCTTGCTCCGGGAGGGTTTGGATGACCGGCGTGTCGCCGAGGAAGCGCGACGGCTCGGGATCAATGTTCTGCCACTGTCCAAGCATTACAGGCACGGGCACCCTGAGCAGGGGCTGGTGCTCGGCTACGCTGCTTGCGATGAGTCCCAAACGGAGCACGGCCTGCGGAAGCTCAGGGAAGCCATCGATCGCTCTGCCGAATGAGAGCAAACGCCGCGACAATAAAAATCTTGACGCCCATCCTTGGTCGCTTTACCGTTTGGTGTGGAACGTTCCACGTAGCTGGAAACGATATGGCCACTGTCAGCATCGAGCAGGTGTGGAGGCGTTTCGGGCCGCATTCCGCAGTTGCGGATCTTACGCTCGATGTGAGGGACGGCGAGTTCCTGGTGCTGCTCGGTCCGTCCGGCTGTGGCAAAACGACATCCTTGCGAATGCTCGCGGGATTGGAGCGGCCGACCTCCGGAATCATCCGGCTCGACGATCGCATCGTCAATGACGTGCCGCCCGGAGAGCGCGACGTCGGAATGGTTTTCCAAAGCTACGCTCTCTATCCCCACATGAACGTTTATCGGAATCTAGCTTTCGGCCCGCGCATTCGCCGCGAGAATAAAGCGGAGACCCACAAGGCGCTGCTGGAAGTTTCAGAAGTGCTTGGCCTCAGCGCACTACTCGATCGGCGCCCGAGTGAGCTTTCCGGTGGACAACGACAACGCGTGGCTCTTGGTCGCGCGCTTCTGCGCCGGCCAAAGCTATTTCTCATGGACGAACCGCTTTCGAATCTGGACGCCGCGCTCCGAGGCCAGGTCCGCGCGGAGTTGGTGCGGCTGCATGGCCAGTACAAGATTACCACCGTCTACGTCACGCATGATCAGGTCGAAGCGATGACGATGGCGGACAAGATCGCCGTCATGTTCGCGGGGCGCCTGCAGCAAGCGGGGACCGCGCAGGAGGTCTTCGACAATCCGGTGAACATGATGGTCGCAACGTTCATCGGCTCGCCACCGATGAACATATTGCCAGGACATTTGAGCGAGGACGAAAGCGGTATCAGGATCGAGGTGTTAGGCCAGACTCTGCGCCTGCCTAGCTGGGCTTCGATCAAGGGGACGCATGCTTCAGCACAACAGGTTTCAGTTGGCATCAGGCCCACGGACATCATTGCCGATACCCTGGCCGATTGCACCGGCCCACGGGCTCGCATCGATTTCGTTGAGTCGATGGGCGCGGAGACCTTCCTGACTCTCACTTGCGCGTCGAACAAGCTCATCTGCCGCGCGCCGGGTCGTTTGAGACTAAACGTCGGCGACGAAGTCGGGTTAGTCCTAGACGTAAATTACTTATACGCCTTCGACTACGAGGGTGGAAATTCGATCATTGACCGTTCCGGACAGGCTGGTGATGCCCGGCCACACCCCACAAAAGGAGTAGTGACGCATGGTACAATATAAGCCTCGCCACCTAGCCTCCAGTTTTACCGCTTTGGCTATGGGTGTCGGTTTACTCGGCAGTTCGGGCATTTCTGGCCGCGCGCTCGCCGCGGATAAAACGGTCATCTCCGTTGCCTATGGTGAAACCTATGTTTTCGATACCGAGGATCTCACCAAGAAGTGGTGGAATGGGGTCAAAGCCGAATTCGAGGCGAAGTTTCCAGACGCGACCCTTCAGCTGGTGCCGATTGGCGGCGGGTACGATGACATCACCAATAAGCTGAGCTTGCTCTACCGTTCATCGCGCACTGCGCCTGACGTGGCGCAAATCGCAACGCCCGTGATCGGGCAGTTCTCCTCCTCGGGCTATCTTCTTCCTCTGGACTCCTATCTCGCCGATGAGGCGTGGTGGAAGCAGTTCCCAAAGGTCATTCAGGGGGAGGGGGTCTTTCAAGGCAAGACATATGCCGTCAACACCGGTGAGAATGATTCCCAACTTTACTACAACATGGATCTGTTCAAAAAAGCCGGGTTGCCAGTGCCATGGACGCCGCACAATTGGAATGACATTCTAAACGCGGCGCGGACGATTAAGGCGAAGCTTCCTCATATCATTCCTGTATGGCTGAATGCAGGCTCAAGCTCAGGCGACAATGGCATCCTGCAGGGCGCCGGAAATCTGCTGGCGGGTTCGACGGTTCCCACGATCTACGACAAAAAGACTCAGAAATGGGTCGTGGACAGTCCCGGCCTGCGAGAGGTGCTGGATTTCTACCATTCGGTCTACAGCGAAGGCATGGGTGCCAATCTCAGTGATCTGTTCTCGCCTTCCGCCGTCACCATACCGCTAACGCTGATCGCCCAAGGCAAGGTCGCCATCACCTTCGGCTCAAATTACTACGGTGGAAATTGGACGAAGCTCATCTGCTCGCCGTGTTGGGCGGACGCGACGAAGGTCGCCGGAGTAGTGCCAATTCCAACGGTTGACGGTCATTCCCCCGACATTGCCACGACGGTCGGCGGCTGGGACTTCGCGGTCTCCGCGTCGACCAAGAGTCCCCACTACGCCTGGGAGCTCGTGAAGCTGATGGAGAGTGACATCAATCAGATCAATGCGGCGAATTGGGCGGGTTTCGTTCCCGCCAACCAGCTGATTGTCAAGGAACCGGCTTTCGTCGATTTCGCGCCCCCGTACAATGCAGTCTCGGCACAGGTATTGCCCTACGGCGTGATCAGCCCGGCATCCGGTGACTACCTTGTTTGGTCGCATGGCTTGCAGGAAGCGACCGGGGCCCTCGCTCAGCATCCGAATACCACCGTTGACGCGGCCATCGGCGTAATGAGCGACTATGTCTCGAATCAGCTCGACTCATCGGCGGTCGAGACGCTTAAGTGAATGGAGCCACTGCGATGCGGCCGGAGAATGGCGAGCGTCGCGGATGGTGGAAATCATCCGCGGCCGCCGACGGTGAGCAGCAGCTCGACGCCGTCGGCATTCTCCTGTTGCTACCGGCGACATTGCTGCTTGTCGTGATGTTCATTGGCCCGGTAGGATTTGCCTTTTATCTCGGTGTGACAAACATAGCTCTTGTCGGGCCGACCGCGCAGCACTTCCACTTCACCGGATTGAAGAACCTCCACAGGCTGGTGAATGACCGTCTGTTCTGGGAATCACTGAAGCTCACAGCGATCTTCCTCGGTGCCTCGGCCGTCGTTGGCGTCACCATCATAGGCATGGCACTGGCGGTTCTTATGCAGCACGCTGTCACGTGGCTGCGCACGGTGGTAGGAGCGATTGTTGTCGTCGCCTGGATGCTGCCACCAATCACCGCCGCACTCCTTTGGTATGCATTCAGCACGACCGGAGGAACGCTAAGCCTGTTGAGCGGCTCCGATAGCGACATTCTGAACGATTTTCCGATGACGATCGTGTGTCTCGCCAATATTTGGTCGACTGCTGGATTTTCGATGCTTGTCTTATCCTCTGGTCTTAGAACTGTGCCGGCGGAGGTGCTTGAGGCGGGAAAGATGGAAGGCGCGTCACGCTGGCAAATCTTCCGCTCCCTTACTCTGCCGATCATGCGCCCGACCATCGTAACGAACGTCCTGCTCGTGACGCTGCTAAGTCTCGCAAATTTCTCGCTGATCTACATCATGACCGCTGGCGGTCCCGGGAATGCCACGAACATCCTGCCGATCTATTCCTATCAACAAGCGTTTCAGTTCAACAAACTGGCCTATGGCGCTCTACTCGGTGACGTCGTGGTCATAATCGCGACCGTCTTTGCCTATCTCTATGTTCGGGTTTCGCGGCCGTCACGCGCGGGCTATCGGCCCCAGGGAAAGCTGGCATGATCCAGTCGGCGAGTGCTGTCGCTGATGGAAACGCTGGCGGGCCGCCCATTGCGGATGTGAAAAAAACGCGGGAATGGTTCGTCACGAACGGGCTTCTCGCCATCATCGGTCTCGCATTCTTGGCCCCCATGCTATGGCTCGCCCTCGCCGCCGTTGACGCCAATGCTGGCTGGGCGCTCCAGCTGCCGCATTTCACACTCGCCAACCTCATCGCCGTCACTCGAGGTGACTACCTTCAAGCCCTGCTGAACACCCTCGAGATTTCCTTAGTCGCGACCGGAGTCTCTACCATCGCCGGGGTCTTCGGCGGCTATGCACTTTCGCGGCGGAATATACCTTTGTCCGACGAACTCATGGTCGGCGTTCTTTTCCTGACGGGAATCCCCGTCGCCATCATGATCGTCCCCGTCTTTGAGGTCTTTGCGAAATATGACCTGCTCAGCCTTGTCCCAACCGGCGTGTTCCTTGGAGTTACAAGTTTGCCCTTCGCGCTTTGGCTCATAAAGACGGCGATCGATGCTGTGCCAAAGGAACTAGAGGAAGCGGCGACAATCGAGCGCGCCAATATCCTGCAGGTCATCCTTCATGTCACCGTTCCGGTTGCGCTTCCGGGGATTTTCGCGGCTGCAATTTACAGCTTCATCAATGCGTGGGGCGCTTTCCTGCCGCCGTTGGTCCTCATCAGCGATCCATCGCAGGCGACTGGCCCGTTGAAGATTTATGGACTAATCGGCTCCGCGGCGGTTCGCTATGGTGATATCGCGGCCTTCTCGATCGTCTATTCTCTGCCCGTAGTCGTACTCTACATCCTGATGTCGCGGCCGTTCAGTGGCGGATTCTCGATGGGCGGCGCCGTGAAAGGTTAGATTGCATTGGAAGCGATTAACGTGAAGGGCCTTCTCACATGACCTCGGTTCGGGCGGCCGTCACCGAAAGACCAGGGCTGATCTGTGTTCGAGAGTTCCCGATGCCCGACCCAGAGCCGGGTGCGGTGATTCTGAAAGTCCATTACTCGGGAATATGCGGCACCGATAAACACACCTTTCGCGGCGAGAGCAAGCAATATGCCGGAACGGCCCATGAGCGGGACCTGACCTATCCGCTCATCTGTGGCCATGAGACCGTCGGAGAAGTCGCGGCACTTGGGGGCGTCGTTTACGACAGCGAGGGTGTGGCCCTCAAACTGGGCGATCGGATCGTGCCGGCAGCGAATGTCGCCTGCGGCATCTGCCATTTCTGCCGCAATTCGTTTCCTTACTATTTCTGCGAGAACATGCGTGACTACGGCAACAGTCTGCATAGCGGCCTCGCACCCCATCTGTTTGGTGGCTGGTCCGAGCACATGTATCTGCTCCCAGGCACGCAGCTGTTTCGGGTGCCGGAGAACCTGCCCGACAATGTCGCGGTGCTTACGGAGATCATGGCGGTCACACATGGCGTAGAGACCGCACTTTCGCTCTTGGGGCAAATGGGCGGGAACCGATTTGGCGGGTCTGTCGCCGTGCTGGGCGTTGGCCCTCTTGGAATGTGCCATCTCATCAAAGCGAAGCTGCTCGGAGCCGGAAAGCTGATCGCGAGCGATTTGTTTCCCTCGCGACTCAGGATGGCAGAGGAATTTGGCGCTGATCTAACGCTACTCGTCGGCAATACGAACGCAGAAGAGCGCGTCAGGCGAGTGCGTGAGGCCACCAGCGGACTCGGGGCGGACATTGTGCTCTCCTGCAGCGGCGTGCCGCAGGGATTTGTGGAGGCGCTGAAGATGGTGCGAGTTGGAGGCGTTGTGGTCGAGGCTGGAACATTTGTCGATATGGGACCAGTCAGCATCAATCCGAATTCGGATATTTGTACGCGCAACGTGAGCATTATCGGTATCGGCGGCGAAACGGCGACCTCTTACGCTCCCTCAATGCGCCTGATGGCGGCGAATCTGGATCGCATACCTCTGGGTCGCTTCGTGAGCCACCGAATGCCCCTGGATCGGGCGCATGAGGCGGTCGAGTTGGCACAGACGGACGCCGCCATGAAGGTGGTAATCGCTCCCAACGGCATAACATTCTAATTCCACGCTCTCTCAGGGGGAGCAAAGCAATGTGGAAGGCCCAGCCTGGGTCTGAGATTTTCAGGCTTACGCTTGACAGTCACGGTTCGGCTGCATAACATCACCTGGAACGTTCCACAAACACGGTACCGCTAGATGTCAAAAAGACTCAAAGTCGGCGTCGTGGGCTGTGGTTTGGTCGCGCAGGTCATGCACCTCCACTATTTGCGTGAGCTCTCGGAGCTTTTTGAAATAGCGGCGATTTGTGATGTCTCGGAGAGCGTGCGCGCGGCCTGTGCCAAGACCTACGGGGTAACGGAAACCTTTAGAAGTTGGGAGGAGATGCTCCGTCTGCCTCTTGACGCAGTGTTTGTGCTGTCATCCGGGAGCCACGCGCCGATCGCCATCGCGGCCGCGGAAGCGGGTATGCATGTCCTTGTCGAGAAGCCCATGTGCTTCTCTGTGGCGGAGGGGCACGCGATGATTGTTGCAGCGCAGAAGAGCAGCGTCACGCTGATGGTTGCGTACAACAAGCGCTACGACCTCGCATATCTGCGACTTCTCAAGGAACGCGAGGCGCAACTCGACCTGAGATTGATAAAGGTCACGACCCTGGAATCGCCTATCGACCCATATATCCGCCAGTACCCACTTCACAAACCCGATGATTTATCCAAGGACTTGATCGCGCGTTTCGCGGCCGACAACCGGGACCGCATCACCGCGGCAATCGGCGAGACGGATGAGCTGTGCCGACGCGCCTATCATCTCGTTCTGCTGGACAGCATGGTGCATGAATTCAATACGATCCGCGGCATAATGGGAGAGCCAGACCGGCTGGAATTTGCGGATATTCAGGAGCAGAGCGTAACCGCGGTTCTCCGCTTTGGGCCGGCACAATGCGTGATCACTTGGGTAGATCTTCCGGGAATCGCCAGATATCAGATGGAATTCGCCTTTTACGCGCCCGATCAAAGGCTGACCCTGTCATTTCCTTCGCCTTTCGTGCGGAATCTGCCGACGCTGCTCTCCATTGAAGGTGGGGAGCCCGTTTCCGGTCGCGCCTGGCGCAGTGAGGAAACGACATCCTTTACCGAGAGCTTTAAGAACGAACTCATTCACTTCCACGAATGCGCGACAACCGGGCGGGCGCCAACAACTTCGGGTGAAGATGCGCTTCGCGACATCGCGCTTTGTGGGGCCATCATCGAAGCGCATCGTACACGCGTTCCCAGGGACAGTCCGACATTCTGGAACGCGAGCGGGGGCGCGGCCTGATGGCGGATCAGCTCCGCCTGCAATCTCGGATGCGCGTGCCGTGACAGAGATGTTCAGGCTCGGCGTGGTGGGCGCGGGTCGCATGGGGCGCACGCATCTCGCCGCGCTCTCGTCCTCCCGGCAGGTCAAAGTAGTCGCTGTGGCCGAGACGGTGGAGGCGACGCGCGCGGAACTGACCGAGCAAGGTTATGCGGTCTCGGCGGAACTGGGAGACTTGCTTCGCCGCAGCGATTTGGACGGCATTCTGATCGCGACGCCCAGCGATCATCATCTGGAAGTCGTGGATCAGGCCACAGCAGCGGGTATTCCGATCCTTTGCGAGAAACCCTGCGGCATTACATCGGCGCAAGCGAGACGCGCGGCCGAGTTGGCTTCCCAACGCTCCGTTCCTCTGCAAGTCGCATACTGGCGACGCTTCGTCCCCGAACTCCAGCATCTCAAGGCCCGCATCACGTCAGGTGCCTTCGGCGAGATCTATTTCGTGGCGTGTTACCAGTGGGATGAAGAGCCACCATCGGCCATGTTCCGCTCCCGCAGCGGTGGTATCTTCGTGGATATGGGCGTCCACGAATTTGACCAAATGCAATGGCTGACAGGTCAAAGGCTGTCGAATATCTCAGTGGCCAGGGCGCAGACATCAGTCGATCCCGCTGCGGGTGGCGATCCAGACAGCGCGGCCGCGCTTTGCACTCTCGATCGTGGCGCCACTGGCTTGGTTTCTTTGGGGCGTCGTCACATTCATGGCGATATCTGTCGCGTGGACGTGTTCGGCTCACGTGATGCTGCGGAAAGTCGCTTTCTCGCTCCTCCGAACGGAACCGCTGTTTTCATGGAGGCGCTGAAATTGCAGGCGGAAGGCTTTGCGTCTTGGGTGCGAGGAGGTGCGGCAGCAGGCGCATCCGCCGAGGACGCGGTTGCCGCGCTTCAGGCTGCCGAACGTGCAGCGGGGGGAGAATAGAAAATGTCCGTCAAACTCGGCATCAACCCAATAACCTGGACTAATGACGATGTGCCCGAACTCGGCGGTGACATTCCTTTGGAGACCTGCCTGACGGAAACCAGGGCCGCCGGATACGCCGGGACGGAGCTGGGCGGCAAATTTCCCCGTTCCGCAGCTGAACTCGGGCCAATTCTGCAAAGCTACCAGCTCGAGCTGGTCTCGGGATGGTATGACGGCGGTATTCTCGACCGGGATGTGAGCGAAGAATTCGACCGGATCCTGCCTCACCTTACGTTGCTTCGCGATCTGGGATGCAAAGTCGTCGTCTATGCTGATACATCGCGTGGACGGCATGACGGTATCTATCAGCCGATTTCTCGACGTCCGAGGCTGTCCGACGAAGAATGGCCCGCCTACGGCGCCAAGCTTACCGCGCTTGCCGAGCGAATGGCGACATTCGGCGTCGGCATGGCGTTTCATCACCATATGGGAACCATCGTCGAGTCCGACGCTGAAATCGACCGGCTCATAGCGGAAACGGGCGAAGCGGTCGGCCTTCTCTTCGATACGGGGCATTGTCTTTTCGCTGGTGGCGATCCGGCCTCCTTGCTTCGCCGCCATATCAACCGCGTCGTGCATTTTCACTGCAAGGATGTTCGTTCCGACGTGCTCGAGACAGCACGGGCGACGGACATGAGCTTCATGGATGCGGTCATGGATGGAATCTTCACCGTTCCAGGTGACGGTTTCGTCGCGTTCCAGCCTCTGCTGGAGCAGTTGCACGCGGCTCGATATGACGGCTGGCTAGTGGTGGAGGCAGAGCAGGACCCGCGCAAGGCAAATCCACTGACTTACGCCACGCTCGGATACAAGAACCTTCGGCAGGCGGCCATGGCGGCAGGCCTTGACGTAGTCGAAGCGGCTGCGAGGGCTTAGTTCGATACACGAGAGAGGAGGCTAGGACGATGCGTGCCGCGATCATCGGGACAGGCGGAATAGCGCGCATCCATGCCACTCTGATCGGGCAACTGGGTGGCCAGATTGTAGGCGTGTCTAGCCGCACGATCGAAGCGGCAACAGCCTTTGGCGTGGGCAAGCCCTATGATGATGTCCCGCTGATGCTGCGTGAGCAGAGACCGGATGTCGTGCATGTCTGCTCCCCCAATCACCTTCACGCCGAGCATAGCATCGCGGCTTTTGAGAGCGGAGCGCATGTGTTGTGCGAGAAGCCGATGGCGACCTCGGCCGAGGAATGCTTCCGCATGATCGATGCCGCCAAGCGCGCGGATCGTATTGGCGCAATCGCGTATACCTATCGCGGCTATCCGCTCGTCGAAGTTCTGCGGGCCAAGGTGGCGGACGGCGCTTTCGGCAAGTTGCGCAGATTGGGCGGCTGCTATCTGTCCGAGGATGTTTTGGCGGCTGACAAATATGTCTGGCTGTTCACCCCAGGATCAACCGGACGTTCCTATGTCTTAATGGACCTGGGCGTGCATTGGCTGGATATGGCCGAATACGTCTCCGGTCAGCGGATCGTCGATATCGCCGCGCAGTTTTCGACCCATCAGGCGGAGCGTATCTGGAGAGGCGGCGCGGGTGAGGGGCCGCGTCCTCCAGGCGCGGTGTCCGGCGGCGATAGCGTCACTGTGGTTAGCAATCTGGAGGAGCAAGCGGATTTGCTCGTCCGCTTCTCTGGTGGAGCAGCCGGAAGCATGACGGTGAGCGGCGTGTCGCCTGGACACCCCAACACGATAATACTCTCCGCCGATGGTCCAGAATCCGGTTTCGACTGGAACCAGCAGGAGCCGAACATCTATGTAGAGCGGAGTGCCGCCGGAAACACGATCCTGCAGCGGTCACCGGATAAACTCTCGGCCGATCGTGCCTGGATGTCGAGGCTCCCCGCGGGGCATGCCGAGGGCTATCTCGACGCATTCCGCAATGTTGTTTCCCAGGCATGGTCCGCGATGCGCGGCGAGCCGGCGGCATTTCCTTCCTTCGCGGACGGATTGCGCGGGATCCAACTTATCGAGGCCGCCGTGCGCAGCGCGGAGACGCGTCAGACGGTCCGCCTGTAGGCGGACCGGGCCCCTCGGGCACATCGCAGAAATTTCCGCGCGTGTGCTGGGCGAACGCCACGACACGTGTCTTCCTCTTGCCATGGAGGACAGCATTGCCGCGCCGCCGCCTCCGGCGCTCAGCCGCGAACTAGCCATCGAGGCGGTGGCCCAGGGCGCGCGCCGTTATTTCGCGGACCGCCGGGCCCGGGTAACTCCCTTCGTGGATGCCCATTTCTCGCTACGGGGCACGCTCGCGCTGCACCGGGCGGCTGTGGGTTGGGATATCGCCAAAGCGCCGCTGAATCTAAGTTTGGCCGCGCCGCAGCTCGGCATGCAGCTCGGCGCAAAACTGGCCCGGCGGCTCGGTGCGCCCCGCACGGCCAAGGCGCTGGGCCGCTCCATCCTGTTGGAGACGGCGATCGCGCGGGAAATCGAGTGGCTGGTCCACACCGAATTGCTGGAATTGCCGATCGCCCAGAAACATCGCGAGAAGCAGATTGATGCGCTCTCCGAAGCCATTCTCGCCGAGCCCGGCGTGGTACAGGCCGTGGAGGCCGCACTCCTCGGAATCGGCCGGCACGGCGATGATCCGCTGTTCCGCGAGCGATTGGGCCGGGCGATGAGCGAGTATCGGGTCACGCGAACCGCGGCTGCGGAGATCACCACCGGGTTGCTCAACCTCGGCGCGGGCGCGGTCGCGCTCAATAAGCTGACGCCTGGGGCCGCCTCGCTCGGCCCGGCTCTCGCGGGGCTGATGGCAAAGCAAGCAGCGGTCGGTGCCTTTCCCCTCGGCGGCTGGCTTGGCGGGTTCTGGTATGGGCTATTCCCAGCCCTCCCATCCGCCGGGCTGGTCATAACAGCCACCAGCGGCCTGATGCTCGCGTCGGCAACTTTTGCAGCCTTCGCGGGTGTCGTATCCGATCCGATCCAGCGAGCGCTCGGATTGCACCGGCGGCGCTTGATACACATGATCGATGGCCTGGAGCGTCAGTTCTTCGATCCCGCGGCCGCCGGCTTCTCAGTCCACGATCATTATGTCGCCCGGCTTCTCGACCTCTTCGATATCATCGGCGCGGCATCGAGACTTACCCGGTCGTGACCGGTTTTCGCCTACCCGGCGAGCGATAAGGCCAAGGGCCGGCATTCCATCGACTGGACGACGAGGGAGGGCATTGTGTCCGGAACCTCGCAGCGGCGGAGCGTTGCCAAATGCTCGACCAGCGTTGGCGTATCCTGAGCGTGCTCTTCCTGGCCCGCACTGCCATGGGATTCCAGTTCCAATCCGTTGCTTCGACGACTCCGTTGCTGATGACCGACCTTCACATCGACTATGGCGGGATCGGCAGCCTGATCGGGTTCTACATGGTCCCAGGTATTGTCGTAGCCTTCCCGAGTGGCCTGCTCATGCGCCGGTTCGGCGACAAAAGGCTATGCGTGGCCGGGCTCACTTTGATGGTGCTGGGTGGCATACTGCTTGGCCTCGGGCATACGGTGGCAGCGGCTTTTGCCGGCCGCATCGTAAGCGGTGCCGGCTCGGTCATATTTAGCCTCGTCCTGACCAAGATGGCGACCGACTGGTTTGTCGGCCGGGAGATCATCTTTGCCATGGGCGTCGTGCTGGCCAGCTGGCCCTTCGGAATCGCCGCCGGGCTGCTGGTGCAGCCGGCCCTTGCCGCGTCGGAGGGCTGGCGCTGGGTGATGTATGAGGCCGCGGCGCTATGCGGAATCGCGCTGTTTCTGATCATCATCGGTTACCGGGACCCGCCGCGTGCTGTTGCGCCAATGGCGGGCGCGGCGCGACTGCCCATGCTGCCGCCGCTCCGTCAACTCCTCCCCACCACGGTCGCCAGTCTGGTGTGGGGAAACCTGAACCTCACTCTAGTGCTCTTCTTCAGCTTCGCTCCGGCGGCAATGACCGAGTTGGGCCTCTCGGCCATCACATCCGCCGCCTGGGTGAGTGCCGCGCTGTGGATCATCATGCTGTCCGTTCCGCTGGGCGGCCTTGGCGTTCAACGCAGCGGGCGAACCGATGCTGCCATCGTGGTCTTCTCAGCCCTCGCGGGCATTGCCCTGGCGCTGTTGCCGTCCCGGATGGGGGCGCTCGCTGGCTGCGTGGTGTTCGGTCTCGCCATCGGGCCACCGGCGGGCGCGATCATGGCGCTGCCATCCAGGGTGCTAAGCCCGGAACACCGCGCGGGAGGTCTCGGTGCCTTCATGACCGTCTACTACGTGATTCTGTCGCTCGGCCCGGCGCTCGCGGGCGTTCTTCGAGAACATTCGGGCGCGGCCGCCGCCGCGGTTTGGCTCGCATCCGGTCTCATGCTGTCGACCGCCCTATTGATGGGCATCTTCAACCTTACCGCTAAAGGATTGACTAATCAGGGATCGTGATCGCGCCGGTGCTTGTGGTTTTCGTCGCGGTATCCAAGGATTGCGTCACAATGCGGGGTAACCCCCGTTGATGCCAACCGGCTTGAGCCGATGCGGGATAAATGGCGCGATGATGGATTCTGAGCAGCGCGCCGTCACTCAGCTTGAGCCCGCCGTGCCCAAACAAGCGCTCCTCGCGGAGCACGTCTTTGCCTCGGCTGTTGGCAAAACCCGCATGGCCATGGCCTTCGCCGACCCCAACCTGCCCGATTGTCCTCTCGTCTACCTGAACCCCGCTTTCACCGAGTTGACCGGCTACACGCTAGAATCCGCGCTCGGGCGCAATTGCCGCTTTCTGCAAGGACCGGAGACGGATCCTGAGGCCGTGGCGCGTATCCGCAGTGCGGTCGCCGAGCGCCGACCCGTGACCGAGGAACTTTACAACTACCGCAGCGATGGGTCGGGATTCTGGAACGCGCTCTACGTCAGCCCGATCTTCGACGAAAACGGCAAGCTGATCTACTTCTTCGCAAGCCAGATCGATGTGAGCGGTCACCGGCAGGCAATGCGGCGCCAGGCGCAGCGGATGGAGAGTATGGCGGCCCTCGCCTCGGGAGTCGCGCACGAGTTCAACAATCTTATGACGGTTGTGCTGGGCAGCGTCGAGCAGGCAGCCGCCCGCGCCGCCGATGATCGTGTGAAGACGCCTCTCGAACGGGCCGATTGGGCATCCAAGCGCGCAGGTGCGCTCGCCAGCGAACTGCTATCGCTGACAAGGCGTCAGGTGGCCGGAAATCAAAGGCTCGACTTAAACCAGATCCTGCACGAGATCGAGAAACCCGGCGCCGAGTTTGTTTCTGATCGCCTGAGTGTCAGCCTTGATTTGACCGAGTCATCAATTTTCGTGCGCCTCGACCGTGGTCAGCTGGAACTGGCACTCCTCAGCCTTCTCCGTAACGCCGCGGATGCGATGCCTGAGGGTGGGACGGTGACCTTCGCGACGCGCGTGCTACCGGCATCCGAAGCGGCCGCGACGCTGTTTGGTCACAGCAAAGCCGGCCAGGAAGCAATCGAGCTGGCGATTTCGGATAGTGGCCATGGTATGCCGCCGGATGTCCTGAAGCGTGCGACCGAGCTATTCTTTACGACCAAAACGGCCAATCGCGGAACAGGAGTCGGCCTCTTCCTGGTACTCGAATTCGTCGAGAAATCTGGTGGGCGGTTGCTGATCGACAGCAAACCGGATCAAGGCACGCGAGTTCGACTGATCTTCCCTCGTGAAAGCGCCAGTTGATGCAGCGGCCTTGCCCTACCAGCTTGTCAGAATCGAGCATTTCTTACTAAGACCTCTCGCTCGCGCACCCAGTCGCGGAGTGTGCCGAGGCTGAGGAAGCCCGCCCAATGGCCTGTTTAGTCCATACGTCAAGCTGATGGCTTTTCCGGTTCCAGATCTGACGAGCGGCGATCCTGTCGCCAGTGTGGCGCATGTTGTCCAAATCGCACTGACGCCGATCTTTCTGCTTTCCGGCATCGGCACCCTCATCGGCGTGTTCAATACTCGCTTGGCACGCGTCTCCGATCACACCGAACACGCATCGGAACTGCTTCGAGGCGATCCGACAGAGGCGGAGCGGCGTCAGCTGAACGCCCATATGGTGCGGCTGCGGCTGCGGCTTCTGGCATTGGACGCCGCGGTCGCCCTGGGCGCCTTGGGCGGCACCGCGACTTGCGGCGCGGCCTTCGTCCTATTTCTTGGCGGCCTTCGGGACACAGCTATAGCGTCCTGGCTCTTTATCCTGTTCGGGGCGGCCCTCGCCTGTGTCGTCGGCGCGCTCATCGCCTTCATGTTCGACACGCTGCTGGCTTGGCACGGAATGCGTCGCGACGGGCCTCTCCCACACCCGAGAATGTTCCTGGTTCGGCGAACTCTGGGGACCGGCAAGTCACGCCGGGAGACCGCTAGCACTCGCCACGGGGATGAGGAAGTGAGCGAAGGATGAGCCCTGAAATTGAGGCCGAGCTGCGAACAACCGTGGCGAGCCTGCGCGTCAAGACCTCCTGTCAGGAGCTCTTGATCCTGGCCCTTTTGCCTTTACTGGAGCCGCACCAGAAAAGCGCCCTTCGTGACCGCCTCGACGCCATGGAGAGTGGTGAGGTGGTTGGGTCTCGCCTTATTGAGGCGGAGAGGGTTGAGAGCGAGACCGCGATCTGGGTCCAGACGATGCGCGAAGCGCTGGACGGCTGAGCGGCGGTGGAGTCGAAAAACGGCCTGGCGATACCGCCCACATTCAACTTCACATCCCTATGCTGATGGCTCTAGGTTCGTGGCCGCCTAGCAAAGCTTAGGCCCTGACATTGTTCCGAGTTCTCCAAATATGGATGGAGGGCTAAATGGACATGAGGACCTGGATCGCACTCGTCCCGGTCGCCCTCTTCGTCGCCGGGCTATTCGTTCACTATTGGCCACGGGACGAATAGCGATAGCCGGACAGATGGAACTGCCGCCAGGAAGATGGCAGGCGTTCACGCGAATGCGAGGCTGGCACTCTCCTTACAAGAGTGCTAAAGCTCCGCCCCGTCGACCGCCTGAGCCGGATCCTCCGTGATCCTCCTCTGCGGCGCTCGCTGCCTTTCGCATCGATCCAGGATCAAAAACATGAAGTTTCGTCCCCTTCACGACCGTGTAGTCGTCCGCCGCGTCACGGCCGAAGAAAAGACCCGTGGCGGCATCATCATCCCCGACACCGCCCAAGAGAAGCCGATGGAAGGCGAAGTCATCGCCGTCGGCCCGGGCGCGCGTAACGAGACCGGCGAGATCGTCGCCCTCGACGTCAAGGCCGGCGACCGCATCCTGTTCGGCAAGTGGTCCGGCACAGAGGTCAAGCTTGATGGCGAGGAGCTCCTCATCATGAAGGAGAGCGACATCATGGGTATCGTTGAGGGCCAGCCGTCCGCCTCCAAGAAGGCCGCCTAGGCCCCAAGCCTCCAGCCGCCTATCCGCTGCACGACAAAAGAAAGAATAATTATACATGGCCAGCAAAGAC
>NZ_LMUG01000091.1:46745-46839 GCF_009766125.1 Acidisoma sp. S159 | reverse complement strand
CGCGCAGATGGTGCGTGAAGTCGCGAGCAAGACCAACGACGTGGCCGGCGACGGCACCACGACGGCGATCGTGCTGGCCCAGGCGATCATCCGC
>NZ_LMUG01000091.1:45694-46735 GCF_009766125.1 Acidisoma sp. S159 | reverse complement strand
ACCTTCTCCTCGAAGCCAAGTCGAACGCTGGCAAGACTGACGGTCGCGAAAGGCCCTACGCCCTGGCCGCTTCCGAGGGCCAATACAAAGTGGTCAAACCTGCCGATTTGCGCGAATTGGGCTGGAAGCGCGTCAGCCGCAGCTGCGTCCATAGGCAAGGTCTGCGCTTGCCCTCCTAGCTGGCGTCCCGCCTCGGCAAGTCGGTTTTCGTTACGGCCCGTAATGGTGACCCGGGCGCCGGATGCGAGGAGATGACGCGCGGTCGCGAGACCGATCCCCGATGAGCCTCCGACGATGACAGTGTGCTGAGATGACATGATATGCTCCAATGTATTGAGCGGCCGCACAAGGCTGTCGGGTCTCGTTTACGCCGCTCGAGGGAGCATGGCTCGAACGAAAGGGAGCAAACAGTTTCCAACTGATCCTAGTATTGATTATGCTATCCTGACCTTCATGAGCGATGCTCCGACGATCGATGCTGACGCCCGCCGACGTGAAGCCGGGGAGTTCCTGCGGTCGCGCCGTGAGCGACTCGTCCCGTCCGATGTAGGCC
The DNA here is from genome assembly GCF_009766125.1 of Acidisoma sp. S159. Classification (NCBI taxonomy): domain Bacteria; kingdom Pseudomonadati; phylum Pseudomonadota; class Alphaproteobacteria; order Acetobacterales; family Acidocellaceae; genus Acidisoma; species Acidisoma sp. S159. The sequence continues at coordinate 46,182 of NZ_LMUG01000091.1, read as the reverse complement.
TCTCCGATGGCTTCCGGCGGCGCACCCCCGGCTTGCGCCGCGAGGAGGTCGCGATGCTCGCCGGCGTCGGAACAACTTGGTACACCTGGCTCGAGCAAGGGCGGGATGTGAGGCCGTCCAACGAGGTCCTATCGGCGCTCTCGGGCGCCCTGCAGCTCGATCCTACCGAACGGCGCCACCTCTTTGTCCTCCACGACCGGCCGTTGCCAGATCAACGCTCAACGGGAGTAGAGCGGATCAATGAGCCGCTCCGCCGGATGTTGGACAGCCTGACGGGGCAGCCCGCTTACGTGCTCGGCCGGCGGTGGGACGTGCTGGCGTGGAACAGGGCAGCCGAGGTGGTGTATGGCCCGTATGGGCGGCTCGAGGGCGGTGAGCGCAACACGCTCCATCTAATATTTACAGATCCAGATCATCGCCGCTTGCTCGTCGATTGGGAGGCGGTGGCGCGCGCCTCGCTCGCGATGTTCCGCGCCGACTATGCCCGC
>NZ_LMUG01000091.1:45363-45684 GCF_009766125.1 Acidisoma sp. S159 | reverse complement strand
GACCTTCATGAGCGATGCTCCGACGATCGATGCTGACGCCCGCCGACGTGAAGCCGGGGAGTTCCTGCGGTCGCGCCGCGAGCGACTCGTCCCGTCCGATGTAGGCCTCTCCGATGGCTTCCGACGGCGCACCCCCGGCTTGCGCCGCGAGGAGGTGGCGATGCTCGCCGGCGTCGGAACAACTTGGTACACCTGGCTCGAGCAAGGGCGGGACGTGAAGCCGTCCAACGAGGTCCTATCGGCGCTCTCGGGCGCCCTGAAGCTCGATTCTACCGAACGGCGCCACCTCTTTGTCCTCCACGACCGGCCGTTGCCAGATCC
>NZ_LMUG01000091.1:0-45353 GCF_009766125.1 Acidisoma sp. S159 | reverse complement strand
TCGGCCGGCGGTGGGACGTGCTGGCGTGGAACAGGGCAGCCGAGGTGGTGTATGGCCCGTATGGGCGGCTCGAGGGCGATGAGCGCAACACGCTCCATCTAATATTTACAGATCCGGCGCACCGCCGCTTGCTCGTCGATTGGGAGGCAGTGGCGCGGGCCTCGCTCGCGATGTTCCGCGCCGACTATGCCCGGCATACCGGAAACCCGGATTTCATGCGCCTCATCGCTCACCTGACGCGTCAAAGCACAGAGTTCGCGCAGTGGTGGCCGCAGCGTGAGGTGGCACGCCCGCTCGCGGGCCAGAAACGCATCAATCACCCGACCGCGGGGCAAATGCTTTTCGAATACTCCAGCCTTGGCGTGGGCGACCTGCCGGATATGAAGCTGATCGTTTTCACACCCCTTGATGATTCAGGCAAGAAGCTGGAGCAGCTACTGCGCGATCGGCCGCGGTGACGATACGATAATAACAGCTGCTGCTTCTAGGAGGCGTCGAGTTCGCCGCTGCCGTGTCGAAGATAACGCGTTGTCCGTAGTTCGCACGGAAGGTCCTCAAGATAAGCTCTTTGATGCAGCAGCCTCATGGGGCGCCTCCAGCAATCCGAGTGCCTCATAATCCTTGAGGTCTACTTGCACGAGAAGGTCGGCGACTGCGGCCTTTTCGGTATCTCCTTTTCCAACCGGATCTCCGGCTTGGTAGCTGTCCATTGTCGCCGTCCAGTCAAAAGACCGCTCCTCTATAGGTAGTCGATCGTAGCGTGTGACGATTTTCATGCGTGCCCCCGGTGCTCGGTGCAAGCTGAGTCACACCCTGTGAACAAGTGAATTTTGCGCAATCAGCGACAGTATCGCGGGTACGTGTTGGTAGTGTGCTTCTCTGAAATCCATAAATAGGCACGAGATCCTTTCATTCCACGCCGAGGAACTTCCTTTACAAAGTTAGCCAGCATTTTGCTAGCCGGGAGCTCCGCGACCAAGGTTTCCAGCAGCGTCTTGTCTGTGTTCTAGAGAGCGGCTCCGCCGCGTGACCGCCGCCACCCCGCACAAGATTCTGGGTCTAGAACGCGTGCGTTGAATTCGAGAGAAGCTAAAATTGTGCATATAAGAGCGGGAGTGAACTTCTTGTGTGTATCCCTGACAGGGTGCAAAACCCTGCGCACCGCCGCTTCTTGACCGGCAGTCGCGGGGTTCAGGCCGCACCTGGACCAACCCGGGATCACGCATGGGTTCGCAGATTGGCCCGACGTTGCCCTTGCGAACCGGGCGCAGCATTTGCGGTGGCCGCTACGGGGATAGTGCGCTGGCGCGGGGTAGCGGCGGCCGCGACCCGATCTCGCGACCGCCGGGTTGGCGGAATCTTCAAGTCTCCGCCAACCCGGCCCCGCTTTAGCTTCGCCGTCGGCCCGCAAGCCGACGCGAGCCGGGCAGAGGCGTCGCGCAAGGAGATAGTAAAATACGACTTCAACTCCGCGTTGACCTCGCGGTCAGTATCGACAAGTTACCAGCAACACATCAGATGATCGTCGATGGCAGCGCAACTTGAACGCAATCGCAGCTTGCGTCTGATCAGGCCGATGCCCATTGGCTCGTCGTGGTTGCACTGGACAGACGATATGCCGCGAAGGCCGCTTGCGTCCGGTTAGTCGCCCCCATCTTGCGCATAATGTTGCGAACATGGACCTTAACGGTGCTTTCGCTCATCCCGAGATCAAACGCAATGATCTTGTTGGCTTTTCCGAGCTGCAGCTGTTCCATCACGTGTCCCTGGCGCACCGTCAGTTGGCTGGGTAACCGAACAACTGCTTCAGCGGCCGTGCGACCTGTGCGCTCCTTCAACATGACATCAGTGGGCACATAGGTGCCTCCCGACTGCACGAACTGGATAGCCGCGAGGGTCATCGCGAGACTTGTCGTTTGCGTTGGGATGAAGCCGTTCGCGCCATTCGTAAGTGCGTCGCGAATTGTGCTTGCCTGACGACCCTCTTCGAGGTCCGACAAGACGACCAGTCTTGCGCTCTCAAAAGCCAGATGGAGCTGCGAGGTTCCTGAAAGAGAGGCCTCTGAGCCGTGGGAGTAGTAGACGATAAGGTCGAACCCGCTGCCTTCTTGCGAAATGCACTCGTCAACAGATGCAAAAGCGTGGATCTTGTTGTCGGGATACAAATCACCCAATGACGACAGGAAACACTCGCGTGTGAGGCTGTAACTGTCAATCAACGCGAGCCGCATTAGGCTCGACGCGGCGTTCGAGCGCTTAGCTGGAGCCGACGATGGCCCAAAGTTCTCGCTAAGCTCTGCTGCGTCCTCCGAATAAGTCGAAAGGGAGGAGGCATCAGCGCTGAAATTGTCCATGTCTAAAACTTTCGAATTTTAGCGGTTAATTGGGCGTAGGCGGTTTGAATGACCTTCGTTTAGCTGGATATTTGTTGCGTTGGATTGCTGCTACGTAAGGAAACGTAACCGCAAGCGCGCGTGATGAGCTAAATAAGAGACAATGTCTCGCCATGCGGTTCGGTAGATGCGCATCGATGCGACGCTCACCAGGACCTAACGGCGGTGTTCCGCTGCTGATGGACGGTGCTCGGGGCTTAGCCGCACACCGAACTCTGGCAGCGGATCCGTAAGCGTCTTCCGATCGACGCGGTTGACATAGCGTTGTGGCGAAGGTGACGATCGCACTGGCAGCGGATTCGGGAAGGCCGATCGCTTGAAAGCAACCTTCGGGAAGCGGGCTTGTCATGCTGAACACAACCCGCCGCCGTGTCCTAGCTTTCGCGATCACCCTCGTGCCGGTGCTGGCATTTCGCCGTGCTGTCGCCGGCGCCATGGTGGTGGAACCGGTGCCGGAATCAGCGCGTCGCCCACCCGCCGCTATACGTTGGTGGGACGCACTAAAGTTGCATTTCAGACTTGAGAAGCGATTGGCTCAGGCGACGATGCGACGATAGACATGCCAAGTTGCGTGGCCGAGGAGCGGCAAAGTGACCGCCAGGCCAAAAAGCCCAGGAATGGCGCCGATGACCAGACCGACGACGATCACCACGCCCCAGCCCAGCATGAAAACCGGGTTTCGCGCCATCGCCTGCAACGAGACACCAATTGCCTCCATCGCCGTCACCGGCTTATCGAGCGCAAGTGGGAAGGACACGCAGCCGATCGCCACGGCAACCAGGGCGAAAATGATGCCGGCGCCACAGCCGATGACGATCATCTTCCAGCCGGCGGTGGTCGTCAGCACCCGGGTGAGGAAGAAAGCGCTGGCCTTGTCGGATGAAGTGCCGAGCGTCGAGTGATAGATGACGCCAGCGACCGCGAGCCATAGCAAAAAGAGGAGAATGGCGATACCGCCGAGGACGCGCAGCGACCGGCCGCGTGGCCCGAAGAAAAGATTCACGGGATGCGCGGCGGCATCCTCTCCATACAGCTCGCGTCCACGGCTGAGGGCCGCGTACCAGAGCGTCGCCAGCGGTCCTATCAGTGCGAAACCGGATGCGGCCGGGAACAGGAACGGCAGCAGCGCGCGGTCCGCGACGACGCCGGCGACAACCAGGCCGGCAAGCGGAAAGAGCACTGCGATCGTGATCTGGTCGGTCCGCAATGCGCGGAGGTCGTCAAACCCCTCGCGCAGCGCGGAGACGAGGTCATTGAGGCCGGCCTTACGAATTTCGATGGGTCCCGGCGACGCCGCGTCGTCCCGCTCTTCCTCTACGCGGGCGGCGACCTCCTCATGGGTTTCGGGCGGGGCGCGGAACACAACCATGAAAGCATCGGAGAGTGTGGTGGCGAAGCTCATGTGGATCGTTTCCCTACCTGGCCGCCGCTACTCGAGCAACGTCGGTTGCTGAGTCATGTCCATGCCCGGCATCGTGTCGGGCATAACGCGCGGCGCAAGCGAGTGGAACATCCAGACCGAAAGCCCGATCGTGAAGACGAAGAGCGGCAGCGTGAGGATGAGCGAGACGCTTTTCCAGGCTTGAGCCGGGGACAGGCCCAAGCCGAAGAACAACGTAGCCTGTGCGACGAGCGCGATAACGACGAGCGAGAATATAACCCAGAGGAAGGCAGGGTAGGTAAGCACATGCTGCTGCGTGACCAGCAGCGCCGCCAGCATGAGAACGATGGAGGCGGCATAACCGGCGAAATAGCCGCCGGTGCTTGCCTGGCGCACTTCGGAGTGCAGCAGCGGATCCTGTCCATGAGTGGCCATCAGAAGGCTCCCCTAAGATAAACGAAGGCGTAGACGCAGACCCAGACGGAGGCCTGGAACTGCCAGAACATCCGCAGGTTGAGCAGGCGCGCGACGATGCCTGGGGTGAAGCCGGACCTTGCCACCTGAACGATCATGACGAGCATCCAGAGGATGCCGAAGGCCATGTGCAGCCCGTGCGTCCCGATCAGAACGAAGTAGATTGAGAGGAAGCCGCTGCGGTCCGGACCGTCGCCTAGGGCGATGAGCCGTGCGAAGTCGCCGAGTTCCAGTCCGATGAAGACGAGGCCAAGGACGAGGGCGATGGTGATGTAGAGAATGACGCCCGGCTGGCTGCGCATCTTCATGGCAACGCTGGCGAGGCTGTAGGCGAAGACGCTCGTCATAACGGCGAGAGTTTGCCAGAAGCCTGCGAGCGGGTGGACGATCTGGTGGGCACCGGGTCCGCCTGCGAGATTAGTTGTCTGGTCGAGCACGCCATAGGCGGCAAAGAGCGCCGCAAAAATGAGCGCGTCACTCATCATGTAGAGCCAGAAGCCCAGGGTGCGCGTCGCGATATCGTCATGCGCCTCAGCCTCGTGCTGCCACAGCACCGAGTCCGGGGTGGCAGGCCGCTGGTGAATTGCCATCAGTGGGCCCCGGCTTCCACGAGCGGCGGTCGCGACGGCTGCTCGGCGATGATGCCGGAGGCGGCCGTCCGCCGTTCCATCGAGGCGATCTCGGCCGGCTGCAACATGTAGCCGGGCGTGTGCTGGGACGAGCGGAAGGTGACCAGGGCGATGATGGCGAGCAGGCCGCCTCCCGCCATCCACCAGATGCGCCAGATCATGCCAAATCCGAGGCCGAAGGAGCAGATGCCGATCAGGATCGGTATCATCGTGTTGCTTGGCATGTGGATAGGCACAAAGCGATCGGGATGCGAGAGATCGAGCCCGCCGCGCCGCCGCCAGTCCAGCTCATCCCGCGCATTGATCTGCGGGATGACAGCGAAGTTGTAGAAGGGTACCGGCGTTCGGGTCAGCCACTCCAAGGTGCGCGACGTGCCCCATGGATCGGATTCGAGGCTTGTGTTCCGGTTGCGGAGGCTGACGAAAAGCATCCACGCAAAGATCAGGACGGAGAGGCCGTAGAAGCCGATACCAATCTCCTGGATGATGAGGAGGGGCAGCATGTGCGGGTCGTAAAGATAATCCAGCCGCCGCGTCTCCCCCATGAAGCCGAGCGCGAACATGGCTACGAAGACCAGGATGGAGCCGGTCGAAAAGGTCCAGAAGAACAGCTTGCCGCTGCGCTCGTCGAGCTGCATGCCGAAGACCTTCGGGAACCAGAAGGTGACGGCGCCGAAGATCGCGTAGGCGATGAGCAGGACCATGCAATGGAAGTGAGCCACCACGAAGACGCTGTTGTGGACTGTGTAGTCGATGGCCGGCATCGCAAGCATCATGCCGGTCAGGCCGCCGGCCAGCAGCATGAACAGGCCGCCGAGGCACCACAACATAGGCGTCTCGAAGGTTAGCCGGCCCCGGTACATCGTGAAGACCCAGTTGAAGACCTTCACGCCAGTCGGCACGCCCACCAGCATCGTGGCCACGCTAAAGAAGGTATTCACCCCAGGGCCGGCGCCCATGGTGAAGAAGTGATGCAGCCAGACCAGCCAGGCGATACCCGCAATCGCGAAGGTGGCCGCGACCATGGTGGTGTAGCCAAAGAGCGGCCGGTGCGAGAAAGCCGGAATGATTTCCGAGAAGATGCCGAAGGCCGGCAGCACGAGGAAGTACACCTCCGGGTGGCCCCAGATCCAGAATAGGTTGGTGTACAGCATCAGGTTGCCGCCCATGCCGGCCGTGAAGAAATGCGTGCCGATGTAGCGGTCGCAGCTCAGCATCGCGAGCGCCACGCCGAGAACCGGGAAAGCGGTCAGGCCGATGATGTTGGTAGAGAGCGTCGTCCAGGTGAAAACCGGCAGGCGGAACCACGTCATGCCGGGCGCACGCATCATGACGATGGTGGCGATCATATTGACGGCGTTCAGGGTGGTCCCGATGCTCGAGATCTGGATAGACCAGACCCAGTAGTCGACGCCGACGCCCGGGCTGAAGGGCAGCTCGGTCAGCGGGATCAGGCCAGACCAGCCCGCATCCGAGAAATCACCGACGAACAGCGAGACCATGACGAGCGCCGCACCCATCGCGGTCAGCCAGAGGCTGAGGGCATTCATATACGGAAAAGCCATATCACGGGCGCCGACTTGAAGGGGCACAATGACGTTGGTGAGGCCGGTGAGGATTGGCGTCACCGCAAACAGGATCATAATGGTCCCGTGGGAACTGTAGATCTGATCGAAGTGGTACGGCGGAATGTAGCCGTGCGAGGCGTCTAGAAAATGCGGCGAGTGGGGTCCGTCCGCGAGTACTTGCTGTGTCCGGATCATCAGCCCGTCGAAGAACCCGCGGAACATCATGACGAGCCCGACGATGATGTACATGACGCCGATCTTCTTGTGATCGACGGTCGTGATCCACTCGCGCCAGAGGTAAGGAATTTTCTTGAAGTAAAGGACGGGCAGAACAATGGCGATGCCCGCGACGGCGGCGAGCGTGAAAGCGAAAAGAATGATGACGTTATCGTAGGGGATGGCGTGCAGCGTGAGACGGCCGAACAGAAAGGACCAGGGGCCCTGCAGATGGACTGGCACTCTATGAGCCCTTTCCGTTTTCGGAGCTTCGGCGCTGATTGGATGGGCCGCTATCGGGCGCCATTTTCTCGGTGAGGTCAGCGGGGACGGGATAGGTCAACCCGTTCAACGCGTCCGTCACGGCACGATTGAACACGCCGGTGTCCACTGAGGCGAAGTAGCCCGGCTTGGCGCCGATGTTCAGCGTGGGATGAGCGAGCTTCTGGAACACCGCGTAGGACAAGGCACCGCGGTTCGGCTGCGCCTGGCCCGCCTGCACTCCGGCTACCCAGCTGCTGAAGCCGTCCCCGCTCATGACGCGGGTGGAGAACTGCATCCATGAAAAGCCCGCACCGCTGAAGTCGGCGGAGAAGCCGGTAAACGTTCCTGGACCGTCGGAACTAAAGGCGTCCCGCGTCTGCATGCCGGGCATCACGTCGATCATCGGTGCAAGTTGCGGGATGAAGAAGTCGTTTGTGACTGATGTGGATGTCATCCGCAGCCGCACTACCCGCCCCTGTGGCACGACAAGGTCGTCGATCGTCGCGATATGCTGCTTCGGGTAAATGAAGAACCACTGCCAGTCCGTCGTGATGACATCAATTTCCAATGGAGCTTGCGCTGGCACCTGCGTGCCGGCGGGCGCGCGGAGCACGGTCGGGTCATAGGGATTGGTCTCGATGACGGACTCATAGGTAAAAACCGCGAGCAGGGCGACGATCGCGATCGGGCCGCCCCAGATCAGGAGCTCGATTGTCATAGAATGAGCCCAATCCGGATCGTAGGCGGCCTTGCGCGCCTTGCCGTAGCGCCAGATGAAAAGGCACAGCATCAAGGTTGTCGGCAGGATTATGAGCAGCATGATGCCCACATCGATCATTGTGTACTTGAGCTGCGCGGCTGCGACAGGGCCTTTGGGGTAGAACAGCCGGAATTCTTCGCCGCAGCCGCCAAGCGGGAGCAGCGCGAGAGCCACAAGTGGCCTTGTCAGGCATTTCGACAGGCGCTCTTTGACGTGGGAACACTTGACCGGAGTCAAGACGAAATCCTTCCTGCGCAGACGATGAGGTTTGACCATGGTTCCTCCGTACAGCGCGGCGTGCCGGATGGCGGCGGAGTTCTACGGGAGATCTCGATGCTGTCGAGTGGCTCCGTCAGGAGTTCGGTGTTTCCAGAGACCACAAAGAGGCCAACCAGGCAACACCTGGCCGATGGCACCCGTCGGGTGCAGGACCATTTAGGCCGCACATCCTGGTCCACCCCGCTACAGCAACGACAATTACTTTCGTTAAGTGTACTAGTCGTGATTCGATCTGACAGATGCCCTGGATGGTGTCGGATGGCCTATCGTGTCCGACGTTAGGCGGCATTGAGCATCTTGCCTCTGGCGACGGGTTTGCTGTCAATGAAGGTCTGCATGGGTGTCTTGCCATAGCACCAGCGTCCCTGGTGGGACCGTTGCTCGTTGTAGCTGGCCATCCAGACGTCGGGGTCAGTGCAGCTGCGCGATATTGCTTTAGATTCGCATGCGGAAGGCGACCTGGTAGAATTCGCTGAGCATGGTCTTATGGAACCGCTCGACGATGCCGTTGGTTTGCGGGCTGCGGGCCTTGGTCCGGCTGTGGCCGATGTCCCCGCCCGCCAGATGCGACAAAACTCGGGTCCGCGATCGGTCAGCTCCCGGCATAGCTTGAGATCCTGGTGGTCGAAGAACGGCACGATACGGTCGTCGTGGAGATCGGCCGGGGTGATCGGGGTTTTGCGGTCACACAGCTTGGCGAAGCCCAGCTTGGTGTAGGTGTCGATGAAGGCCTGGTCATAGATGCGCCCCACGCCTTTGAGCGTGCCGACATAGAACGTGTCCTGAGCCCCGTAATAGGCCGGGCAGTCACTCTCGAACTCGCCGAACGCCTCCTTGTCCAGCTGGCGCGCTCCGGGGCTGCAACCTGGGCCTCTGTCAGCACCAGGCCGTCCTGGGCGCTTTTGGCCTCCAGGGCTTTGAGCCGCTTCTGCATGGTTTCCGGGTCATGGCGCTGCCAGACACAGCGCACGCCAGCGGCGAGGCCGCGATGTCGGGCGCGCCCCCATCCAGGTCCCGGCCAGTGATCGCCTGATCACGGACTGGCAGTCGCAACCGGATTACAGTTTAGATTCCTGCAATCACTCAGTGTTTGCTTGCGCATCCGCGCGTTTTCTCGGTGCGTTTACGTGCGGCCAGGTCACTAGCGACTGGTCGTCGGGCTTCAGCGCAGCAGTGACTGAGCAACTGCGTGAGACGGGCCTGGCAATCCTGGTGCTGTCAAAGCCTATCCTTGCCAACTCAGGTTGCGCGAACCGGATGACACCCAATGTGCTCTCTTAGAGTAGAGAACGCGGCGGGCAGTCTCAGCGACACGGGTTCCTACGCCTGATCAGCTGATTAGTCCCGACGCACACGTCGACTAAGTTTCGGAAGTTCGGGAGATGAGCGTGAACGCAGATCGCATTGGAGACACTTTCCAGAATTTGGCTGAAAAGGTCCAGGATGCCTTGGCTGGGGACACCAGAGCTCAGCTTGAGGTCAAAGCGCGTCGGGTGGCCGGCCAAGCTCGAGACGCGTACGGCGAGGTAGTCGAGCAGGCGGCAGATGCTGCGACCGCTGTTGGCAAAGGTGTGGAGCAACAACCGTTGATCGCCCTGCTAATAGCTGGGGCCGTCGGCTACGCGCTGGGCAAGCTGCTTCATCCTCGCTGAGTTGGCACATAAGCAGGGAGAATGCATCCATGAAATCAGTTCTGGCTTTGGCAACTTTTGCTTTAGCGATCCTCGTTCTCGAAGGCAAAGCTCGCCAGGTCGCCGCCGATGCTCAGGGTGCCTATGGTGAGACTGTGGATCGGGTTCGCTCCGTAGCGGCCGATACCCGCCGTGCGACGACGAATCGGCCCATTCCATCTCTGCTGGTCGCAAGCATCGTGGGTTACGGTCTAAGCCGTCTGACACGTCTAATTGGGATCGACTGAGACCTACACATACGGATCTGAGCTGAGGCGCGCGGCGTCACAATCATTGCTGTGCCTGCAGCTTTCTTCCTGTATCTCGCAACTTGACCCAGCTACGCCTTGGTCAGCATTTCGGATGTTTCCATGCTCCGCGTTTCCTGCAGTGACAAGCGGGGTAACTACGTCGCCGACGTTACAATCGTCCTAGGATTCTGGGACGGGGTCGATGCCAAGTTCCTGCCGGATGTGCTGAAACTTCTTCGGATCGGCGAAACGGCGGTCCGTCATCATTGCCCGCAGCTCGGCCAGCCCTTTTGTCGTGAAGAATAACCGAGGGGGACGTGATCCGGTATCAAGCCGCATCAGCCCCCGCTCGATCAGACCGTTGGCGATGGGCGAGAGCTTAGGCTTTCCGCTCTCAGGTCCGCCCCCGCCAGGTTTTGAGCATAAAGCCCTCGGCGACCGTCGGATATGTCGAGAAGAACATATCGAGCTCTCGCCGGATATACTCTCGCTCGCCGGCCGTGAACCCCGCGGCAGTCGGATCGTTCAGCTTGCTCATGCCAAATCCAAATGAGTGGCCCACTCTCCTCAGGAACGTAAGGTTTTGCGCCCGAGTCAATCCCGCAAACGTCGTTGGATTTTTGGCTCTAGAAGATCATGAGGGCGGAACCCCACAACCCGCGCGATGTTGTCAATACCGATATTCCATCTCAACGGGGCAACTCCCTAAGCTAAGCTCAAATGTCTGCCAGCTAATCTCGCGAATGTAATCTTTCTTCTAGCCGCTGCCGCCGTCCCTCTCCATCGCACCTGCATTGCCTCCTCTTGCAGCTCACGCGCAAGGTCGGCGTACTTTGGAACCATCGCCGCCTCACTCCGACGCGCCAGATAGTGGCTCGCGCAAAAGGGATATGGACGAAAGTTGATCGCGATCACGGCGTATTTCTACACCACAGGCACGTCGCTTTTCGGCGTGACTGTAGGCCGGAGTAATTGGATGCTAACTGCGACGCGCTGCTCCATGCCTGCAGCGCGCAGTAGCATAGATCTGAAGCTTATAGGCTCCAGAGTTGACCCAACGGTCATTGCCGCACGAGACAGAGTAAGTTATTCTCCGAACCTGATAAAAGGAGGTTGTTGAGGCGCTCAATGGATAGAATGCAAACCTCAGGGATCGACGGCCAAGCGAAAAGTGGGGTTGATTCGGAAAAAAGCTTCGAGTGTCCAGCGATCGATCATCAAGTCGTGAGTGCTCTCGTTCAGGATCTCAGCCCTGACACCTATCGGAGTCTGCTGGACACGTTCTCGAGCGATTTCATCGAGGTTCAAACTAAGCTAATCGCGGCTATGACAGCTGCCGACGTTGAGGAACTCAGAAGGCAGCTACATGCTATACGAAGCATAAGCCTGCCGATGGGAGCTGTGGAACTCCCATGCCTCGTCCGAACGATCGAGACGCATGAAGACGACGAAGTCCTTCAAGCAACCGTAAGATCCCTTCAGGAAATCGCGCGTGGATTCCGGCGATTTCAGACGGCCGCCTCCGCTCTGCTTCGCTGAGAAGCTGGAGCGAAAGCATCACGGAACAGAAAGCGACCTCAATCGGACGGAAGCGATGAAGGCTTTTGACACAGTCGACTATCCTCTTGGTTTTGGGACGAAATTTGCCTCAGGCGGCCTCAGAATTAAAGTGGCAGCCGGGATCGAGCCTGAATCCGACAAGCATGTTCCGATGGCTGCTCATCTGGCAGCGAGAGATAGCAGCTAAGCTGTCTGGGGAACGAGAAACATGGCATTATTGGAAAGTAGGCTGTTCTGTCAAGGCATATGCTAAACAGGAATGTGTTCAGGGGAACAGAATGGCGATCGGCCGAGCGCTCAAAGTAAGTAAATTCCAGCCAAATAGTGCCACCCTTGTGCACAGCTTCAACCTTACGACATTTGCACATACGGTTTCCAAGAAACCTTCAGGGCGACGTTCCTCAGGGAGTGCGGGAACTCACGGTTGCCGTCGATGATTTCTGCCGCGCAGGGCACGATGGCAACTTCATGGGTTTTTCAAACCAGTGTTTGGCTGGAAACACCTGCGGCTTCGCTACGTCGCGGGCGTGGGCGAAGCCGAAGGAAGGCTCGATGATCGATGGAAAGTCAATTTCAAGGGCGACGGGCAAAAATATCGAAACCCAGCGGCGTGTGCATTCGTCAACATTGGGCCGAGCTGAATATACGTAGGCTAATGCCAGAAAGAGGACGAAGACGACGCTGTCAAGGGCTGCCCGGCACAGTGATCGGAACCTCAAGAGCGTCGCGGATCGCTGCCTAATCGGCCTTGCCTCGCCGCCAAACGGCGGTAATTCTGCAGGACCAAATCCCCGCTGCCTGACCTCTGGAGAAGCCTGATGCCTGTCGCCAAACCTGGGACCGCACTTGTCGTCGGCGCCTCACGCGGCCTTGGTCTTGCTCTCTCCCGGGAATGGCTATCACGCGGCTGGTCCGTTATTGCGACCGTGCGGGGTGGCTCCCATACCGACCTCCACAAGGTCGCGGAGCAGTCGGCCGGAAGGCTCGCGATCGAACAGCTTGAGGTGACCGCCCCTGACGCCGTGAACGCGCTCCGGAAGCGACTATCCGGCAGTCAGATTGACCTCCTATTCCTCAACGCGGGCGTCTCGCTTGGAGCCGGCGATCGGGTGGACAGCATCTCCACCGAGGAATTCAACCGGATCATGGTGACCAACGCGTTGAGCCCGATGCGGATCATCGAAGCGCTTGGGGACCTTGTCCGACCGGAGGGAACGATTGCGGCAATGTCATCCAGCTTGGGCAGCGTAAGCCTCAATGAATCGGGCGGCTGGGAGGTTTACAGGGCCAGCAAGGCGGCATTGAACACGCTGATGCGCTCCTACGCCGTCAGGCACGCTGGACGCAATCTGGCGCTGGTGGACCCGGGCTGGGTGCGGACGGACATGGGTGGTCCGCAGGCAAACCTCAGCATCGAGGAGAGCATCCCAGGCGTCGTCGATGCCCTTGAGGCGCTAGCCGGGAAGCCAGGTCTTCGCTACTTCAATTACCGCGGCGAGACGGTGCCCTGGTAAAACCAGTCACGACGGCAGGCGCCCATAGTTATCTGTTGAGAGGAGACCGACATAGTGGACGTATGCATGCCTCCTCGCGGCACGGCCGATGGAACCCTTCACTGGGTGAGCCACCCAACTTATGGACACCGTGTCTGGGGCTGGGAGATGGGCCACTGGCTATTCTACCAGGGCGTTGGCATCCACGCGGAAGACGTGACGAAGGGAGGGTGGGTCTATGTGGGCCCAGCATCGGCGCCTGGGTAGGCGTAGCGCCGCTAATGGCAGGATAGACGGCGCAGGCGGCTGGGCGTCACACGCGGATGGTGCCAATCACCACATAGATGATTGGCTCTTTGCCGCACAGGTGGTCGCCAGAGAACTGGTGGCGGTCCTGGCACACTTACGCGAAGAGTGCTATTTTTTGTAGGTGCCGGCTCGCGATCGGCGGCGAAATTGGTGCCGCTAACGTATTGCGCGCCCAATTCATAGGATTAGAAACATGAAGTTTCGTCCCCTCCACGACCGCGTGGTTGTCCGCCGCGTCACGGCCGAAGAAAAGACCCGTGGCGGCATTATTATCCCCGACACCGCCCAAGAGAAGCCGATGGAAGGCGAAGTCATCGCCGTTGGCCCGGGCGCCCGCAACGAGACCGGCGAGATCGTTGCCCTCGACGTCAAGGCCGGCGACCGCATCCTGTTCGGCAAGTGGTCCGGCACAGAGGTCAAGCTTGATGGCGAGGAACTCATCATCATGAAGGAGAGCGACATCATGGGCATCGTCGAGGGCCAGCCGTCGGCAAAATGACGGCACGCTGACAAACCCGGCCCGGGATAGAAACCGGTCATCGCGGTAGGCACACCAGGAAAGCCTCGAGCGCCGGGGGCTACCCATTTGAGACCTGACTTAGAAGGAGAAAACATATATGGCCAGCAAAGATGTGCGCTTCGGCGCCGACGCTCGCAGCCGCATGCTTCGTGGCGTTGACGTTCTCGCCGACGCGGTGAAGGTGACACTCGGCCCCAAGGGCCGCAACGTCGTCATCGACAAGAGCTATGGCGCCCCGCGCATCACCAAGGACGGCGTTACCGTCGCCAAGGAAATCGAGCTCGCCGACAAGTTCGAGAACATGGGCGCGCAGATGGTGCGTGAAGTCGCGAGCAAGACCAACGACGTGGCCGGCGACGGCACCACGACGGCGATCGTGCTGGCGCACTCGATCATCCGTGAGGGCGGCAAGGCCGTTTCCGCCGGTATGAACCCGATGGACCTCAAGCGCGGCATCGACAAGGCGGTTGTCGCCGTCGTCGAGGAACTCGCCAAGCGCACCAAGAAGATCACGACCGAGGCCGAGATCGCCCAGGTCGGCACGATCAGCGCCAATGGCGAAGGCGAGATCGGCCGCATGATCGCGGAAGCAATGCAGAAGGTCGGCAACGAGGGTGTCATCACCGTCGAGGAAGCCAAGGGCATCCAGACTGAACTCGATGTCGTCGAGGGCATGCAGTTCGATCGCGGCTACATGAGCCCCTACTTCATCACCAACGCCGAGAAGATGACGGCGCAGCTCGACGACCCGTACATTCTCATCCACGAGAAGAAGCTCTCCAACCTGCAGACGCTTCTGCCGCTGTTGGAAGCCATCGTGCAGTCGGCCCGTCCGCTGCTGATCATCGCCGAGGATGTCGAGGGTGAGGCTCTCGCGACGCTCGTCGTCAACAAGCTGCGCGGCGGCCTGAAGGTCGCGGCCGTGAAGGCTCCGGGCTTTGGCGATCGTCGCAAGGCGATGCTGGAAGATCTCGCGATCCTCACCGGCGGCACCGTCATCAGCGAAGATCTCGGCATCAAGCTCGAGACCGTTACGCTGGAGATGCTCGGCCGCGCCAAGAAGGTGTTGATCGAGAAGGAGACGACCACGATCATCGAGGGCGTCGGCAAGACCGAGGACATCAAGGGCCGCTGCACCCAGATCCGCGCGCAGATCGAGGAGACCACCTCGGACTACGACAAGGAGAAGCTGCAGGAGCGTCTCGCGAAGCTCGCCGGTGGCATCGCCGTGATCCGCGTCGGCGGCTCGACCGAGGTCGAGGTGAAGGAGCGCAAGGATCGCGTTGACGACGGTCTGCACGCGACGCGCGCGGCGGTCGAAGAAGGCATCGTTCCGGGCGGCGGCGTCGCTCTGGCACGCGCCTCGCTGGTGCTGAAGGACCTCAAGGGTGACAACGACGATCAGCGTTTCGGCATCGAGGTGGTCCGCAAGGCCCTTCAGTCGCCGATGCGTCAGATCAGCGAGAACGCTGGTGAGGATGGCGCGGTGATCTGCGGCAAGGTGCTGGAGAACGCCGCGTACAACTTCGGCTTCGATGCGCAGATCGGCGACTACAAGGACCTGGTCGCGGCCGGCATTATCGACCCGACCAAGGTTGTGCGCTCGGCGTTGCAGCATGCGGCCTCGATCGCGTCGCTGATGATCACGACCGAAGCGATGGTCGCCGAGCGTCCCGACAAATCCGCCCCGATGGGCGGTGGCGGCGGTGGCGGCGGCATGGGTGGAATGGGCGGCATGGGCGGGATGGATTACTGATCCCTCCAATCCGCCAGGTCATGCTCGGCGAAGGCCGAGCATTCACGCCTTACTTGCTTCACTAAGCTGGAAGGTGGGAGGCGATCGCGCCTCCCACCTTCGCTCGATAAAGCAGCACCCGCGGCTCAGGCAGCCGCGAGGTGTTCGCCTTCCATTTGATTGATGCGTGACACCAAAGACGTCCGGTTCTCGACGCCCAGCTTGTCGAAAAGCCGCATGAGATGCGTTTTAACGGTGGTCAGGGCGATCCCGAGTTCGTCAGCCACATCGTGATTGGTGCAGCCTTGGCGTACCAGTTTCGTAACCTCGATCTCCCGGCGGGTCAGCCCGTAGGCCGCGCTCAATTGTCGGGTGAGCCGCTGGTGCCGCAACCGAGGATGGCTGAAGAGATTAAACTCGATATAGGGTTGCATGGAGGCGGCAAAGCTCAAGGCTTCCGCGCAGAACGGCGGATCCTCCGTTGTCTTGATGATGCCCAATCCGGCGAAAGCGAAATCGCCGTGCCAGAAAACAAAATCCAAAACATCGCTGATCCGGCTATCGCGCAAGTAACTGCAATAGCGAGCGTATTCGGCGGCGGGCGCTAATCCGTGATCCGCATCCAGCGTTGCGACGCGCTTCCCTGAAGTGACCAGGCGCCGGACATTCAAGGGATCGCAGGAATTCATCCCACCCTCATACAGGTGGAAACTTTCCTCGCAGGCGCCCGAGACCTGAGCCGACTGCATCTCCAGGGTTTCGTCGATCCAATAGAAAACCGAGGACGACGCGCGCAGCGCCCCGAGGGCAAAGCGCAGAACCTCCTCGATCCGCATGTCAGGGAGGCCGTGATTTGGTCCGATATTCCGCATGGATAACCACTCCAGCATGGTCCCGCAGATACAGAGCAAGAACCGTACCATGGGCGACCCTGCGGGCGAAGTAGAAACCGGGCCTCAGCGTGGATGGTCTAGTATCGAAGCGTTACCAAAACGTCCGTCATGGCATGCCTTCGCATGCCATGACGTGGTGGAATGGGCATGACGTGGCGGAGTGGACACCTCCAACCCCAAAACCCCTCGGCTCAGCGGTTCGGGTAATGGCAGCTCGCGACATGGCCCTCGGCGATGGCTAGCAGCGGCGGTTCGATCTCCTCGCAGGTCTTGGTGGCCTTCGGGCAACGCGTACGAAAGCCGCAGCCGGAGGGGCGGTCCGCCGGGTTCGGGATCTCGCCACGCAGCACGATGCGGCGCCGCTGCTTCTCGCGCACCGGGTCCGGCACCGGCGCGGCGGAAAGCAGCGCCTCGGTATAGGGATGGGCGGGCCGCTTATAGAGTTGATCGCGCGGCGCGCTCTCCACGATCTTGCCGAGATACATCACGGCCACGCGGTCCGAGATATGCCGCACCACTGATAGGTTATGCGCGATGAAGAGATAGGCGAGCCCCTGCGCCGCCTGCAGATCCTTGAGCAGATTCAGCACGCCCGCCTGCACCGAAACGTCCAGCGCGGAGACCGGCTCGTCCAGCACTACAATCTCGGGATCGACCGCGAGCGCGCGCGCGATGCCGATCCGCTGCCGCTGGCCGCCGGAGAAAGCGAAGGGATAGCGGCCCGCCTGCTCCGGCAGAAGCTGCACCCGCTCCATCGAGCGAACCACCCGCTCGTCCTGCTCCCGTCGATCCAGCCCCAGCATGCGCAACGGCTCGGCGATGATGTCGTGCGCTGTCATGCGCGGGTGCAGACAGGCATAGGGATTCTGAAAGACTAGTTGCAGATGCCGGCGAAACGGCCGCATTTCGGCGGGCGATAGGCGCGAGAGATCTGTCCCCTTGAACAGAATGCGCCCCGTGCTCGGCGTGCCCAGCCGCAAAATGGCCCGCGCCAAGGTCGACTTGCCGCAACCCGACTCGCCCACCAGGCTCAGCGTCTCTCCCGGCGCGAGAGTGAGCGAGACTCCGGCAACCGCGCCGATGCTGCCGACCTTGCGTTGGAAGATGAGGCCGCGGGTGATCGGGAACTCGACTCGCACATCCTCGACCTTGAGGAGCGGCGCCTCGGCGGCCACGGAACTAATCGACATTGGGCAAAATCTCGGCGGCGCGGTGGCAGGCGGCCATGGAATTGCCGAACCACTGGAAGTCCGGATCCTGCTCGATGCAGATCGGCAAGGCATAGGCGCAGCGGGGATGGAACTGGCAGCCCGACGGACGATCCAGCAACGACGGCGGCACGCCTTCGATGGCATGCAAACGGGCGCTTGTCGTGTCGATCGAGGGCACGGCGGCCAGCAGACCGGCGGTATAGGGATGCCGGGGCCGGTGGAACACCGCCTCGATCTCACCGCGCTCGGCGACGCGGCCCGAATAAAGAATCGTCACTTTATCAGCGAGCCCGGCGACCAGGCCGAGATCATGGGTGATGAGCATGATCGCTAGACCCTTCTCCCGCCGCAGCCGGTCGAAGATCTCGATGATCTGTGCCTGGATCGTCACGTCCAGCGCGGTCGTCGGCTCGTCCGCGATCAGCAGTTCCGGATCATTGGCGACGGCAATGGCGATGACCACTCGCTGGCGCATGCCGCCCGAAAATTCATGCGGATACTGGTCGAACCGCCGCTCCGGCAGCGGGATCGCGACCAGTTCCAGCAATTCGATCGCCCGGGCGCGAAGCTGTCGCCGCGACCATGTCCGGTTGTGCAGCATCAGCGCCTCGGTCAGCTGCGCGCCGATGGTCAGCACCGGATTGAGCGCCGTCATCGGGTCCTGGAACACCATTGCGATATGGCGACCGCGCAGGGCCCGCAAACGTCGCTGGGAAGCGCCGACCAGCTCCTCACCATTGAAGCGGATCGAGCCGGAGACCTGCATGCCATGCGGAAGCAGGCCCATCACCGCCATCATCGAAAGGCTTTTGCCCGAACCGGATTCCCCGACCAGACCCAGCACCTCACCGCGTCCGATTTCGAAATCGACATTCGACACGGCGACCCGCGCACCCTCGCGGCCGGGAATGGAAATGCACAGCCCCCGGATGTCGAGCAGCTTCTCGGCCGTCTCGGTCAACGCGACATCCTGGAGCGGGGATCGATAAGGTCCCGCATGCCATCGCCGAGGAAGTTGAAGGATAGGGAGAGGAGGAAAATCGCGAGACCCGGACCAAGGGCGATCCACCAGGAATAGAAGCTGCTCGCACCCTCGGCGATCATCTGTCCCCATTCGGGCGTCGGCGGCTGCGCGCCAAGGCCGATGAAGCTTAACCCGCTGGCGAGCAGAATCACCTGGCCGACATCCATGGTCATATTGACAAGGATCGGACTCCAGCAAAGCGGGATGATGTGGCGGAACAGGATCCGCCCAGGCATTGCCCCGGCGATCACAGCGGCATCGACATGGTCGAGCCCCTTCACATTGATCACCTGCGCCCGCATCAGCCGCGCATAGATCGGCCACCACACGATGATCAGCGCGATGGCGGTGTGCAGAAGTCCTGGCCCAAGTGAGGCCGCGATCGCCATCGCCAGCAGGATCGGCGGGAAGGACAGGGTGATATCGGCCAAGCGCATCAACACGCTGTCGAGAAGGCCACCGACGAAGCCCGCAACCGCGCCCAGCAACGTGCCGATGCTGACACCCGCCGCGAGCACGATGGCGGCAATCGGCAGCGAATAGCGCGCGCCATACAGCGTGCGGATGAAGACGTCACGTCCTAACGCATCGGTGCCGCACCAATGCTCGGCGCTCGGCGGCTGCAACCTGCGGCCGGCCAATGCCACAGGATCATAGGGCGTCCAGAGCGGTATCGTGATGGCGATCACGATGAAGGTGACCACAATGACTGCTCCGAGAATGACGGGCGCGGAACGCCAGCTCAGCCGCCTCGCGAAGCGTCCGTAGATCCCGCGCCGCGCGGTGGCGGCGAGCATCGTGGTGGCGGACATCTAGGCCGCCGACCGCATGCGCGGATCGACCGCGGCATAGGCGATGTCCGTCAGCAGATTGGCGATCAGGAAGCCAAGACCGCCGATGATGGTGACGCCTGTAATGGCCGGATAGTCCAGCGCGCGTGCCGCCTCGACAGCGTAGGAGCCGATGCCGGGCCAGGAGAAGATCGTCTCCACCAGCACCGAGCCGGTAATCAGATAGGCAAAGGTGAAGCCGAGAATCGTCAGCGCCGGGATCAGCGCGTTGCGCAGCGCGTGGTTCATCAGCACGCGCGTCTCGCCCGCGCCTTTGGCGCGCGCCATGGTGATGAAGTCCTGCCCCAGCACGTCGAGCATGCTGGCCCGCACCATGCGGGAGACGATGCCCGTCACCGACCATCCAAGCACCAGCGACGGCAGTATGAGATGGCGCAGCGCATCAACAAACGAAGACCATTCGCCGGCAACCAGCGTATCGATGAGCAGAAAGCCGGTGACGGTGGGCGGCGGATCGGACCGGATATCGAGCCGCCCCGGACCCGGCAACAGATGCGTCTGCACCGAGAAGATAAAGAGCACCAGCAGACCCAGCCAGAACATCGGAATGCAGGAACCGAGCAGCGCGATGAAACGCGCGGTGTGGTCGGCTGGCGTGTCGCGAAACTGCGCCGAAATCACGCCGAGCAATATCCCGCTGACCGCGCCCACGATCATCGCACAGATCACCAGCTCCAAGGTCGCGGGCAGCCGCTGCGCGAGGTCGGTCAGCACCGGCTGCTTGGTGCGGAAGGAGGTGCCGAGATTGCCCTGCGCCAGATTCGCGACGTAGATCACGTAGCGCTCCGGCACCGAGCGATCGAGGCCCCAGCGCGCTTTCGCTGCCGCCACGACATCCGGATTCTCGAGCCCGCGCGCACCAATGATCGAGACAAGCGGGTTGCCCTTGGTAAACTGGGCCAGCACGAAAGTCGCGGTCACGATGCCCAGGACCAAGAACGGCATGAGGACGAGCCGTTTGAGGATAACCCTGAGCATCGGCGCGGTTTCGGCTTAGTGCTTGACGATCTCGTTCAGCGGCAGGTTGCAGCAGGCGCTATACCGCACGCCGCCGATGTTGCTGCGATAGGCAAGCACGAGGTCCGGGCTCACGATCGGCAGGATCACCTTATCCTCGATCATCTTCATTCCAAGCGCCCGATACGCGGCCTCGCCGGCCGGGCCGGGAGGGGCGGCCAGCGCCTTGTTGAACATGTCGAGCTCAAGCTTGCCGTCGAGGCCCGGCGTGGTGCCGACACCCGCGCGCTTACCCCAGGGCATATTCCCGGGCAGCATGCCGAAATACTGCACATACTGGGCGCTGCCGAAATAATCCGGCGCGAAGAAGCCGATCGTGAAGGGCACGCCCGGCGTGTCGATGTCAGTCACCCAGACATTGAAAGTCTGCGGCTTCAGAACGAGGCTAACCTTGATCCGCGCCAGATCCTGCTGGAGCTTTTGTGCGAGCAACGAGAGATCGATGCCGTAAACATCCATCGCCGGGAATTCGAGACCGAGCTTGAAACCATCCGCAAGCCCTGCCTTGGCCAGCAGCGCCTTCGCCTTCGCGACATCGGTGACCGGATCGGGCAGGTTTTCGGTACCGGGGAAGCCATTGGGGATCGCGGAGGGCTGCAGCGACCCTTCGCCGCCGACCGTGAAGTCGATCGCGCCCTTGTAGTCGATTGCCAAAGCTATCGCGTTGCGCACGTCATAGGACAATGTCACCGGCGCACCCTTCGCGATCGGGCTGAAGGCGACATAGACATAGTTGAAGGACGGCACCGTCTTGAAGACGATATTGGGGTCGTGGATGGTCTTCGAGGTATCGGGATCGATCTGCATGGCGATATCGGCCGCGCCGGATTGCAGCATCTGCGCCTGGGTCACGGCGTCGGCCGTCTGCTTCACGATCACGCCGCCGACCGCCGCCTTCTTGCCCCAGTAATCATCATTCCGCTTCAGCCGCAGCGCATCGTCTGCCTTATAGCTTTGCAGCGTGAACGCGCCACTGCCGGCCGAATGCGCCAGGAACCAGGTATCGGCCGTGTCGCTTGTCGCGGCATCCGCATTCGCATTCGCGCCATGGGCGGAAGCGAGTTTGCTATTGATGATGCCGACATAGGTCGCGGCCAAGATGCCGAGGAACTCGGAATTGGGTGTCTTGGTCGTGATGACGACGGTTTGCGGGTCCTTCACCTCGATCGACTTGAGGCTGTCCATCAGATAGGACGCGCCACCTTTGATATTCTTCAGCCGCTCCAGCGACCATTTCACGTCGGTCCCCGTCACCGGGCTTCCGTCAGTGAACTTTGCCGCTGGGTTAAGGTGGAAGGTGAAGGTCGTGACGTCCGGGCTGACTTCCCACTTCTGCGCGAGGTCGGGAACAATCGTCTTGTTGTCGGAACCGAGCGTGAGCAGCGTGTCGTAAACCGCCGAGAGATAAATCTGGCAGGTGTCGCAATAGGCGCGCGCCGGATCGAGCGAGTTGAGGTCCATCGCGCGGGCGACGACGATCGACGAATCATCTGCTTTCGCCGTGCCAAGAGTCGCCAAACCGGCAACCGCCGTCATGACCGCCAGCGATGCGGCGGAAAGCAAGCCGGATCGACAGAATTTCGCAAGCACCATCACTGAGCCTCCAAAGGTTGACGACGTCCGATCGAAAGCGGGTTGCCGCCTTTAGTCGTGCGCCGAAGGGACAGCACGTGCGGCGCGAAAACCGTGCTCGGCCGCATCCAGGGCGCGCGCGATGTCTTCGGGCTTATGGGCGGCGGAGAGGAACATGTTGTGCAGCGGGTGGAAGTAGACGCCCTGCTTCAAAGCGGCGGCGCAGAAGGCAAAGCCGCGGCGGCGATCGGCATCGTCATCGAACAGCACCATAGGCATCTGCACGGGACCGGTCTGCCGGATCGGCAAATCATGCTTGCGGCTCAGCGCATCCAGCCCGTCCCGCAGCGTCTGGCCCAGCCGTGTCATATGGCCCACACCGTCATCCCGCTGCAGGACGCGCAGTGTCGCGACCCCAGCCGCCATGGAAAGCGCGGAACACCAAAAGGATCCAGTGGTGAAGATCGATGTCGTCGCTTCGCGAAACCGGTCATTGCCCGTCAAAGCCGCGATCGAGAAGCCGTTGGCGAGCGATTTGCTCCAGGCCGAAAGATCCGGCCGCACACCGACATTCTCCCAGCTTCCGCCGAGGTTGAGACGAAAGCCGGCACGCACGTCATCGACGATCAGCGCGGCATCGGCGGCATCGCAAGCGGCGCGGGCGGCTTGCGCGAAATCCTGCGTCGGCAGATGCTGGTCGAACCCGAAATCATGCTTGAACGCGCTGACGATGATGCCGGCGAGATCGCCCTTCGCCTGCTCTACGGCCTGCTCAAGACTCGCCACGTCGTTGTATTCGTATTGGATGATGTGGGCGCGATCCTCCGCGGTCACGCCGACGAGCGAGGGCGAGCACCAGGGCACGGCGCCGTGATAAGCACCCTTCGCCACCAGGATCTTGCGGCGCCCTGTACCGGCTCGGGCGACCGTAACGGCGGTGGTGGTGGCGTCGGTGCCGTTCTTCTGGAACTGAGCCCAAGTGGCATGCGGCAGGATCTCGACAAGGGTCTCCGCCAGCTCGACCATTGCTTCGCTCGGTCCGTTCAGGCAGTCGCCCTGCGCTAGTTGGCGCTTTGCCGCCTCATCCACCTCGGGATGATGGTGGCCGAGGATGATCGGCCCCCAGCTGCACATGAAGTCGACATATTCATTGCCATCGACATCCCACACGCGGCTGCCGGCGCCGCGTGCGAAGAACTGCGGATAGCCCTCCGGCAGCGCAGCGGCGTTCATATGGCCCCACATGCCGCCGGGAACGACGGCGCGCGCGCGATCTCGCAGGGAACTGTCACGCGAATTTTTCAAGCCGCTCATTCTGCCCGATACCGCCCGTTTGCCAGGCGGATCACGCTAGAGAGGCGTTCCTAGGCTGCCAATCAGCCGAAAGTAGGACGGCAGCGCCGCGAGCGCTCAATCCCGTTCGATCTCCCGCAAAACCTCGTCCATCGCCGTCAGGAACAGGTCTGCATGGGCGCGCGTGAAAACCAGCGGCGGCCGGATCTTGAGCACATTGGCCGCCGGGCCGGAGGCGCTGATCAGCACACGCTTGTCCCGCAAGCTGTTGACGAGACGCGCGGTAATCTCGGTTGCCGGTGTTTTCGTCGCGTGGTCCGTAACGAGTTCGACACCGACAAAAAGACCGGCTCCCCGCACATCGCCAATCAGCGCGTGGCGCTCAGCGATCGCGACAAGGCCATCTCGCAGATGAGCGCCCACCAGACGCGCATTCTCGATCAGGCCCTCACTTTCGATGACGTCGAGTACCGCCATCCCCACCGCGCAGGAAACCGGGTTACCGCCGAAGGTGTTGAAATATCGCGTTTGCTCGCCGAAGCGCTCCAGCAACTCCGGCCGCGCCACCATCGCGGCGACGGGGTGGCCGTTGCCCATCGGCTTGCCCATCGTCACGATATCGGGCCGCAGCCCATGCCGGGAAAATCCCCACATGCCCTCGCCGGTGCGGCCGAAACCGGGCTGCACCTCGTCGGCGATGAAAATCCCCCCCGCCTCGCGGATGGCGGCCGCCGCCGGTTGCAGGAAACCCGCTGGCTCCGCGAAGACGCCATCCGACGAGAAAATCGTATCGACCAGCAGCGCCGCCGGCCTGACACCATGCGCCGCAAGATCCGCCACCGCCGCGCGCACATGCTCGGCAAAGACCTCGCCGACATCGCGCCCATCCGAGCGATACAGGTCAGGCGCCCGCACCGTTCGCACATGTGATCCGAGCGGAGAAGCGCGGCCCAGTGACGGGGACATCCCAGCGATCACGGAAGTCACGCCATGATAGGCGAGTTCCGTTACGATGAATCCCGTGCCGCCCGTCGCCGCACAGGCCACGCGATAGGCGAGGTCATTTGCCTCGCTACCCGTGCAGGTGAACATTATTTGGCCAAGCTCAGCGGGGAAGCTGCTCAGCAGCCGTTCAGCGTACAGCAGGATGCCTTCGTTGATGTAGCGCGTATGCGTATTGAGGGTCGCCGCCTGTCGCGAAAGAGCCGCCACGACATGCGGATGACAATGACCGACACAGGCGACGTTATTGTAGACGTCTAGATAGGCCTGCCCATCCGGGTCGTAAAGCCAAACGCCCTCGCCACGCACGACATGCACCGGATTAGCATAGAACAAACGATAGGCAGGACCGAGCAAAGCCGCCCGGCGCTTGATGAGCTCACGCTCGCGCGCCGCGACACCATCGGCACGGTTTCGGTCATAGGCATTGATCATCGACATGCGAACATCATCCCATCCCGCAGGCGCGGCGTAGAACCGCTTGACTCTCGGCGCGCGAGATAGTGCTGAGACTATGCAGGCCGCGCCATGCGGTTCCCTGGTTGCGAATGATATAGGTGGCGTTATCCGGGTGCCGCGCCGCGCGCCAAGTTGAGATGGCGATCGTCAATACTAGCCGCGCGGCGATCAGGTCGGCGAGAATCTCCACCTCCTCGGGCAGCAGCGGCAGCACGGCGTGATAGGCGGCAACCATTTCCGAAACGCCGCCGAGTGGTGCCGCCTCGTCTCCGACCTGATAGGCTGCGGCGGTCGCGAGATCCTGCACAAGTGGCGCGCGCAGCATATCGCCGAAATCGATGATCCCGGCGATGCCGTCGCCATCGGCCAGAACGTTGTGCGGGTTGAAGTCGTTGTGGACGACCTGAGCGCGAAGGCCCGGCAGGATCGGCAGCGCATGGCGCTCAAAGCGATCGAGGAATTGCGTCGGGATCGCCCGGCGCGCCGGGTCGGAGACATGAGCGAGCAAGCCCCGCGTGCGGGCGGCATAATGCAGGTTCCAAAGCAGATCGTGGCTTTCGGCGTGATGACGCAGACCGCTCAGCGCGAGGTCAAGCCGGGCGAGGTATCGTGCGAGCTGGCATCGCTGCGCGGCATCGGCGGCTGGTCCGCGGCCGAGCGGCGTGCCGTGCAAGTAGGTCAGCATCCGCAGGATGCGCGGCGGCGCTCCGTCCTCTACCTGCACGCTGGTGCCCCCAGACTGTGGCGCGATCAGGCGGGGTACCGGCAGCGCGGGGTCACGGCGGGCAATTTCCAGCAATGCCTGATCCTGGAAATCGACGACCGCCGGATCCTCCGCCGGATGCATCAGTTTCAGGACATACTCGTGTCCCTCCCCATCGCGCAGGTGGAAATTGCTGTCGCGCTCGCCGGCCAGCGGCGTGGCCGTCGCCGTCAATCCGTAATGCCGCCTCGCCAGGGCCTCGGCTTCCGTTACGCTGACGGGCGGGGGCGCTTGTTCGAGCACCTCTCCCAGCCGGGCCAATACCTGATCGTCCATCCGCCTCGTTTACCGTGTGGGTCCGGCCTAACGGCCAAGTTATCCCTCAGTCTGATGGCGGGGACCAGCCACATTACACATCGCCATCGCGGCCTTGCGAGCCGAGTGCGCGTAGCGCTATTGAGGGGGTCCAGGGCGGGCGTAGCATAGTGGTAATGCTCTAGCCTTCCAAGCTAGCTAGGAGGGTTCGATTCCCTTCGCCCGCTCCAGGGGCCTAGTCGTTCGCGGATCGGCCTCCTTCGCGCCCGGCGGTCAGAGAGGGGCAGAATAGTGCGCTTGATGCCACCGAGGTAATGGGACGCAGGGCGTCGTGACATGCTGCGAGTCATGACGGATCGATCGCATGATTCGATACCAAAACAAAGAGCTAAGGTAATATTCAGAAGTTCTAACCGTAAATAGGACATTGTGTTGATTTAGGATCGAACCTTTGTCCAATGGGACCACCAACAATGCCAGCCTGACCAGCAACAGTACCGAGTATTGGCCGGGTTACGCATCCTATGCCGCGGCTGCGGCCGTGCCACTCTACCAGCCCTTTGTTGATTACCTAGGGAAGACTACGACGAACGCGCTTCAGTACGCATACAACAACTATTTGAATGGAGGCGCCCCAACGGCCCCTCAGGCCGGCCACACTCAAACAGGGCTAACTGTCACTGTGACCCCGCCGGCTTCTTACATGCCCAGTCAGCCGGTCGGCATGCCGGTGACGGCTCTCTCAAAAAATGTTTTAGACTCCGCATCAGGCGGCGCAGCATTCCAGCCGAGCGCCCAGGCCTGGTTGCCTGCCCCCGCCGCGCATGACATCAACGTGCGCGCTGCTCCCAATGGGGCCGTAACATTCAGCGACCTCATGGCCATGACGCGCGAGCGCTTGGCGCAGCTTACGCCGCGCCAGCAAGAAGCCGTCAATCTTGCTATAATGAGGTCGTCAGCTGGGTTCCCTGCTCGAAGTGGCCGCAAGTTGGCGGAGTTTTATTTCCAGTATTCCGTCGGCCCCGACAATATGTTCAGCCCTGAGGCGGCGAATCTATTTATGGAAAGGTTCGACGACTCCTTTGAACGTTATTTAGAATACCCACTTTCAGAAAGTGCTTACCGCACGATCAGGCCTCAGCTGTCCGATCTGGGAGACCACGCGCTGCGCACCACTCAGCAATTGAAAACGCAGTTCAATCCGCTTAGCCCAAGGTTTCTGCGCGCGTCGATGTTTGACGGATATAATGACGCTCTTTCGGCAGTTGGCCAGGGAGGCAGTTTCGACTACGGAAATGTTACGCCGAGTTCAATCTACGACCATGCGCGGACGCTTAAGCAAGTCGACAGGATCCAGCAGGGCTATAATTTAATTACAGACGATATTATTGGCGGGACCAACAGACCGTACGGCCAAAAAATTGATTGCCCCAACTTCGGATTAATAAACTGGTTGAATAAGGAGCAATTTACGAATCTTGCGCCTAGTGGCACTGTAATTAAGGTGCCGAATTGGACATGGTACAAGCCTTGGACCTACCGGGACACGGACTCGCGTCTCGTGTATCCCCAGCAGATTATCCAGCAATTTTACGATGGCACGGTGGTTGGCGTGCTTCCCGGTAAATTCACATTTGACGGAACAAACTGGGGTGAGCGAGAGACTAACAATCTCATTGAGGCGGCTCGGGTAGCAGGGATGCAAAAATATATTGAACAACAAAACCGATTTTTTCAGATCGGGTCAGGCCTTTATCCAAACTGCCGGGCCGACGAAATCGGGGCTCTGAAGCGCATGAAGCCAGGGCAGGTGGTGCCGCGCACGTAAGAAGCCCGGCATCACCTGCGCAGAAGGGTGGGGCGCGCTTAAAGCGCGCCGCCCTTCCGTCCCGCCGCGGCACCCAACCGCAGCCGGAGAGCCTGCAGCTTGATAAAGCCCTGCGCATCGACTTGGTTATAGGCGCCTTGGTCATCCTCGAAGGTCACAACCTTCATCGAATACAGGCTGTTCGGGCTTTCCCGCCCGATCACCGTCACATTGCCCTTGTAGAGCTTCAACCGCACCCGGCCGCTCACCGATCCCTGGCTTTCGTCAATCAACGCCTGCAGCATCCGCCGCTCCGGGCTGAACCAAAAGCCATTGTAGATCAGCTCCGCATAGCGCGGCATCAGGCTGTCCTTGAGATGCGCCGCCTCGCGATCCAGCGTGATGCTCTCGATCCCGCGATGTGCGGCAAGCAAAATGGTGCCGCCCGGCGTCTCATAGATGCCGCGTGATTTCATCCCAACGAATCTGTTCTCCACCAAATCAAGCCGCCCAATGCCATTGGCCTTGCCGAGTGCGTTGAGCTTGGTCAGCAGCGACGCCGGAGACAGCCGCTCGCCATCGATCGCGACGGGATCACCGTGCTCGAAATCCATGCTGATGACGGTTGCCTGGTCGGGCGCATCCTCGGGCCGGATGGTGCGCTGATAGACGATCTCGTCGGCCTCGATCGCGGGATCCTCCAGGATCTTTCCCTCTGACGACGAGTGCAGCAGATTCGCGTCGACGGAGAAAGGCGCGTCGCCGCGCTTGTCCTTGGTCACCGGAATCTGGTTCTGCTCCGCGAATTCGATGAGCTTGGTGCGGCTGGTCAAATCCCATTCGCGCCACGGCGCGATCACCGTCACATCCGGCTTCAGCGCATAATAAGCGAGCTCAAACCGCACCTGGTCATTGCCCTTGCCCGTCGCGCCATGAGCGACCGCATCGGCGCCCACCTGCTCCGCGATCTCGATCTGGCGCTGAGCGATCAGCGGCCGGGCGATCGAGGTGCCGAGAAGATATTGCCCCTCATACAATGCATTGGCGCGGAACATCGGAAACACGAAATCCCGCACGAAGGTCTCGCGCAGGTCGTCGACGAAGATTTCCTTGATCCCGAGCATCTCGGCCTTGCGGCGTGCCGGCTCCAGCTCCTCGCCCTGGCCGAGATCGGCGGTGAAGGTCACAACCTCGCAGTGATAGGTCGTCTGCAGCCACCGCAGGATCACGCTGGTATCGAGCCCGCCCGAATAGGCGAGCACGACCTTCTTCACCGACTTCGCAGCCATCCCCGTCTCCGATGCTTTGCGTGCAGACGCATATAAGCGG
Organism: Acidisoma sp. S159; assembly: GCF_009766125.1. NCBI lineage: Bacteria > Pseudomonadati > Pseudomonadota > Alphaproteobacteria > Acetobacterales > Acidocellaceae > Acidisoma > Acidisoma sp. S159. The sequence continues at coordinate 16,375 of NZ_LMUG01000091.1, read as the reverse complement.
GGCGGGGTGGCGGCAAGCAGGCGCATGGGGATATGCAGGCGGATGCGCAGAAGGCGTCCCCTCCGCCGGGTTTTGGCCGGCTTGATCCTCCTTGTTCTCCTGGCCGTCGCTGGCTGGACGGGGGCCTGGCTATGGGTGGCCGACCGGATGAACACGCATCTCGCGGCCTGGGAGGCGGAGCAGCGAAGCGCGGGGTGGACGATCGCCCATGGCACCCCGACCCGAGCGGGCTGGCCCTTCGCGGCCGCGCTTATCCTCCCGGATCTGAATATCGTGGGGCCACAGAACATGGTGCCCGGCGGCATCACCTGGACGGCCGATCGGCTGACCCTCGCGCTCGACATCCGCCATCCCGACGACCTTTATCTGGCCGCCACAGGCCGGCAGACCTTAGCCATCGCGGGCTCAGGGCCGATTCCCTTCGCGGCCGAACGCCTCGTGGCGCATGCGGCGCTTCAGCCCGGCGGGGCGCCGACCGCCGCGACGTTCCGTGCGCGCCAGCTACTGGCCGCCTTTCCGAATGCTGCGGCAACGCCGAGCAGCCTCGCCATCGCTGATATGGTCGGAACCTTGTCCGTCGATCGCAGCGCGGGCAGGGACCGCGCCGCGATCGCAATGCTTGTCTCCGCCTCCGACATTGACCTGCCCGAGAAGAATGGCCTCGGCCTGGGTCGCCGCGTGGCGGCGCTGGCGGGGGCCGTTGGGATTTCCGGCCCGACGGCGATGCCCGGCGGTGCGCCGATGACGCTCGCGGCGTGGCGTGACAGCGGAGGCAGCCTTGACCTTCGTCTGCTGCGTCTCGACTACGGCCCTCTCGCCGCGAGTGGAGAGGGCCAAATCTCCCTGGGTGCGACGCTGCAACCTGAAGGCACGGCGCGTCTGCATGCGACCGGAGTGGATGCCGCGATCGAGTACTTGATCCATAGCCACGTTCTCAAGCGTCCGGCCGCCACCGCGCTGAGGGCCATGTTGGGGCTGCTGATCTCCCCCTCGGCTTCGGCCACGCCCTCGGCGCTGAACGTTCCGCTCACCCTCAAGTCTGGCGCGGTGAGCCTCGGCTCGGTTCCGGTGCTGCGCGTGCCATGGCTAACCGGCAGCGGCGATTGACCTCTTTGCGGATCATGCATGGCGAAAGCCGCAGCGGTGACTAATCTAGAGACAATGAGCGAGACTCCAGCCTTCCTCGATAGCGGCCGTCCCAATGTCCCTGACATCGTGGTTCCGCGCGGCGTAACGCCTTTTCATCTCCCCGGCCGCCCCGTACGGGGCCGGTTGATCCGGCTCGGCGTGCTCGCCGACGCCCTGCTGACGCGCCACGACAATCCACCGGCGGTAACCCTGCTGGCCGGCAAGATGCTGGCGCTTACCGCCGCGTTGGCGACGGCACTCAAGTTCAAGGGCGTGTTCAGCATTCAGGCGAAAGGCGACGGGCCGGTCAGCCTCATGCTTGCCGACTGCACGGACCAAGGTGCCCTGCGTGGCTATGCGCGGGCAGGGGAGAACAAGCTCGACGTCTTGGACGAGATGGCGGCGAGCGACGCCGCTCTGTTGGGGGAGGGATATATCGCCTTTTCCGTCGACCAAGGCGGGGACCGAGAGCGGCATCAAGGCATCGTCGCGATCGAGGGCGAAAGCCTGACCGAGATGGCCTTGCATTACTTCGCTACCAGCGAGCAATTGGAATGCGCGCTGCATCTCGCTTGCGCCCATACCCGTTCCGGCTGGCGCGCCGGGGCTCTCATCCTCGAAAGGGTTGCCCAAGGCGGCGAGGGCAATCTGACCTTGAGCGAAGCCGAACAGGACGAAAGCTGGCGCACGGCGACGACGCTTGCCGGCACCTTGTCGGACGAGGAGCTGCTGGACGACACGCTCCCGGCCGAGCAGTTGCTCTACCGTCTCTTCCACACCGAGGGGGTGGCCGCCGACCGGCCCCGCCCTCTGGCCTATGGCTGCCGCTGCACGCGTGCGAAACTCTCCGCGATTCTTGAGAACTTCGGCGGTGGCGATCTTGATGCGATGGTGATTGATGGCGACATCGCCATGACCTGCGAATTCTGCAACATCGACTTCCGCTTTCCTCGCGGCGAGTTCCCCGCCGCGCCCTCAGAGGTTGAGACTTCGTGAGCTTGGTCGCGACTGAGAGACCGAACGACAGAACAGGAGACACGCCGTGAACGTCCCGTATTTCCGTCAACTGCTGCTCGGGGCCTGCTTTGCCGCGCCTTTGGCCTTGGCCGGCTGCAGTCAGGAGGCGGGCGTCCCGCAGTCTTTCCCGCCGCTGCACTACAGTTACCTGGCGCCCATCTCGCTCAATGTCAGCAACATCGTCACCCAGGTGAATTACGTTCCCCCGGCGGATGGTAGCGACATCGATAACCTCAGCCCGGAAACGCCTCTGCAGGCTGTCCAGGCGATGATCCAGGACCGGCTGGTCGCCTCGGGAAGCTCGGGCACCGCGACGGTGCAGGTCAACGACGCCTCGCTGCGCCGGGTCGGTGACACGGTTGTCGCGACCGTCGCCATCCATCTGAGCGTGCGTTCGGCCGACGGACTGCGCACCGGCTACACGGATGCGACCGTCACCCGCACCCGCACTACCCCCGATGACACGAGTCCGGAGGCCCTGCGGGCGTTCCTGTACACGATCACGCAGGACATGATGAATGCGGAGAACGTGCAGCTCGAATACCAGATCCGGCAGAACCTTGGCGCCTGGTTGGTCGGCGGCGTCTCAGCCGTGGGCGGCGCGGCCGCTCCGGTTCCGGTGCAGACGCAAGACCTTGGCAGTGGTTCCCTGCCGCCTTTGACGGCGGTTCCCGACACCAGCGTGTCAGCAATGCCCGGTGCGCCCACACCGCTGGTTCCGGTGGCACCTCCCGCAGGATACAGCACGCCGCCCGCGCCGGTTTACGGAATTCAACCGCCCGCGGCACCGCCGATGCCAATGGCAATGCCCGCCCCGGCGATGGCGGCACCCACGGTCAATCCCGACACCATGCCAGGTGGCAGCGTGGGTTTGCCCGCCGGCAACCCGGTGCCGACTCCGATGGGTGCCGACCAAATCGGCGCGCAGCCGGCGGCCACAATGCCCGGTGATGTCTCGACGCCCGCCGTGGTGCCAAGCGCCCCGCCTGCGCCGCTCGCCCCGCCGGCGCCACCGCCTTCTAGCAGCAGCCTGCCGCCCCTACCGCCTGGCATTACGCCCTGAGTTGAAGGCGTGTGGATCTAATGTCGAGCTGGGATCCAAAGATCCGTCGTGGCATGCTCGGCCTTTGTCGAGCATGCCACGGTGAGATAAGCGCGGCTCGAACTAAAGACGACAACACGCTCTCAGAGCTTGCCTGGACGGTATCAGGCTAGCTAGTTCCCCGTGCCGCCCACGGTGAGGCCGGCCATCTTCATGGTCGGCTGACCCACGCCCACCGGCACGCCCTGGCCTTGCTTCCCGCAAGTACCGATCCCGGCATCGAGCGCCATGTCGTTGCCCACCATCGTCACCTTGGTCAGCGCGTCTGGCCCATTGCCAATCAGCGTGGCGCCCTTCACGGGCGGACCGACCCGGCCATCCTCGATCAGATAGGCCTCGCTCGCGGAGAAGACGAACTTGCCGGAGGTGATGTCGACCTGGCCGCCGCTGAAGTTCACGGCATAGAGGCCGCGCTTCACCGAGCCGATCATCTCCTCGGGCGTATGCTGGCCGTTGAGCATGATCGTATTCGTCATGCGCGGCATCGGTGCGTGCGCATAGGACTGGCGCCGCCCATTGCCCGTCGCGCGCATGCCCATGAGGCGAGCGTTCATCCGGTCCTGGATGTAGCCGATCAGGATCCCATCCTCGATCATCGTCGTGCGGCTGGTCGGTGTCCCCTCGTCATCGACAGTCAGGCTGCCGCGGCGATCAGGGATGGTTCCGTCATCCACCACGGTCACGCCGGGGCTCGCGATGCGCTGGCCGAGCAGGCCAGAGAAAGCCGACGTTTTCTTTCGGTTGAAGTCGCCTTCCAATCCATGCCCGATCGCCTCATGCAGCAGAATGCCGGGCCAGCCGGAGCCGAGAACGACCTCCATCTCGCCCGCCGGTGCCGCGACGCTGTCGAGGTTGAGCACTGCCTGCCTCAAAGCCTCGTCGGCTGCCGCGCGCCATACCGCCTCGTCCATCACCCGCGCGTAGCTGAAACGGCCGCCGGTGCCATAGCTGCCGGTTTCCCGCCGCCCGTCCCGCTCGACCACCACGGCCACGTTGAGGCGCACGAGGGGGCGCAAGTCGGCGACGCGGCTGCCGTCGGCGCGGATAATTTGCACCGCCTGCCATTCGCCCGCCATCGAGGCCATTACCTGGATGACGCGCGGATCCTTGCCCCGCGCATAAGCATCGATCTCCGAAAGCAGCCGGGTGCGGACCGCGAAATCGGTCGTGCGCAGCGGGTTCTCGTCGGAATAGAGGCGCTGGTTGGTGGCACGCGGCGCACCGGAGCTTTCGCCCGAATGGCCGGAGCGCACCGCGCTGACGGTCTCCGCCGCCCGCTTCAGCGTATCCCGCGTGATCTCGCCAGCATGGGCATAGCCGGTCGCCTCATCGGAAACGGCGCGTAGCCCAAAGCCGAGGGCGGTGTCGGAACTCGCCATGCGGATGCGCCCGTCATCCAGGCTGAGCATCTCGCTTTCGCGGTATTCGAGATAGAGTTCGCCGTCATCGGCGCCGTGCAGCGCCTCCGAGGTGATGTGCTCCGCTTCCTGGCGGTCGAGCGACGAGGTCGCCTGACCGAAGAACAAGCGGTCCGTGGTCTCAAGTGGCGTGGCTGAAGACAGCATCTATCGAACCTCGTTCCGCGAAAGGGGCCGGGCACCGCGCAGGCTGTGCAAGGCGATGAGGGCTGCGCTGAGCAGCAGCACCGCCACCACCTGATGCAAAGTCGCAAGATCAACCGGCACCACGAGAAGCAATGTGGCGATGCCGAGGGCATATTGCACCACCAATGTCATCCCAAGCGCCGATAGGGCATCGCGCGCGCCTTGCGGCAAGGGAAGCGCGCGGCTGGTGCCCCAAAGCGTCGCGGCAAGTGCTGCTATGCCGGTGAGCGTCGCCAGCAGCCGGTGATCGAACTGCACGGCCGCCAGATTCTGAAACCAATTGAGCCAGAACGGCGTCAGGGTCGCGTAGTCGCGTGGCACCAGCCTGCCGTCCATCAAGGGAAAGGTGTTGAAGACATAGCCAGCCCGCGTCCCCGCTGTGAACCCGCCCGCGACGATGGTAAGCGAAGTCAGGACCACCACGGCCCAGACCAGCCGGCGCAACCCGACGGCGCCCGGCGCGGCGGCCGGAATGGGCGTCCACTCGGTCATGGCGACCCAGAAGATCGCTACATACAGCACGAGCGCGAAGACGAGATGAACGACGAGGCGCGAGGCCGCGACATGGATCGTATCCGGCAGGAAGCCCGAGGCGACCATGAACCAGCCAACAAAACCCTGCATCGCGCCGAGGAAGAAGATGAGGATCAGCCCCGGCAGCAGGCCGCGCCGGATCTGTCCGGTGACTGCGAAATAGATTAGCGGCACCAGGAAGGCGATGCCGGTCAGACGGCCCCAGAAGCGGTGGATCCACTCCAGCCAGAAGATGTGCTGAAAGCCCGAAAGGCCGAACCCGCTATGCTCCAGCTTGTATTGCGGGATCTGCTTGTAGAGCGCGAAGAGATGCTCCCAGGCCTGGTGCGTCAGCGGCGGCAGAATCCCGCTGATCGGCGCCCATTCCATGATGGAGAGCCCCGAGCCGGTCAGGCGCGTGGCGCCGCCGAGGGCGATCATGCCGAGCAGCATGAAACAGATGAGGAAAAGCCAGACAGACACCGCGCGGCGCGATCGAGTGGCGGGCACGCCGCTCGCGCGGCCGCGTGCAATGGCGAGATCGAAGGGCATGGCGGCTTATACCGCGATCACCGCCCTGCGAAAGCACGGCCAGCGTATGCCTGCATCGAGCCCTTAAGACCTCCGGCGCCCCTCCCTAAAGCGCCGTCGCAAACCTAGTGAAGCGCGTGACTACCCGGGGCCTGTGCCCATTGCGCGGGCGCGGCACCGAGCGTCGCGGCGCCGACGCGAACGGAATGCAGCTTGCCCTCGATCTCCCGTTGCCAGAAATCGAGGAATTTCTTCAGTCCGGGGAAATCCGGGGCGAGGTCCACGTCCTGCCAGATATAGCTTTGAAGGACACCCGGATGATCCGGCAGGTGATAGAGGATCTCGGCGGTGGTCAGCCGATAGTCGCCGCGGTCGGTGGCTCGCATCAATGCATCCTTCGTGATCGTCAGGGACTTGAGGGTGGCTCCTTCGGGTGGCGCTCCCGCGGCTGCGGGTCAGCAGGATGATGGCGGCTCTTTTTCGCAGGAACAAGATAAATCGTGCCGAATCAGTAGGTTGGCACTCATCTACATAGAGTGCTGCCGTAGCCTTGACTTCGTGGAAGTGACCCTCTAGATCGCTGGCACTCTCATGAAGAGAGTGCCAATCGCGTGAGGCCGGTGCCGCAAACTGAGGGCCGCCAGCGCGGGGCATAAGCGCAACATCCGCATTCAGGAGCGATCCGAATGAAGTTCCGTCCCCTGCACGACCGTGTAGTCGTTCGCCGTCTTACGGCAGAAGAGAAGACGGCGGGAGGGATCATCATCCCCGATACCGCCAAGGAAAAGCCCATGGAGGGCGAGATCGTGGCCGTCGGTTCCGGCGCCCGCAATGAGCGTGGCGAAATCGTCGCGCTGGACGTGAAGCAGGGTGACCGCATCCTGTTCGGCAAGTGGTCGGGCACCGAGGTCAAGATCGACGGCGAAGAGCTGCTGATCATGAAAGAGTCCGACATCATGGGCGTGATCGCCGGCGGCGTGGAGGCCAAGAAGGCGGCCTGAACGGCGCTTTCTAGCTTCAACTCCTCCCAGAAATAATAAGGACTTTTTCAATATGGCAGCGAAAGACGTTCGTTTTTCCACCGATGCGCGCGCGCGCCTGTTGCGCGGCGTCGATATCCTCGCCGATGCGGTGAAGGTGACCTTGGGTCCCAAGGGCCGTAACGTCGTGCTCGACAAGAGCTTCGGCGCCCCGCGCATCACCAAGGACGGCGTGACGGTCGCCAAGGAAATCGAGCTTGCCGACAAGTTCGAGAACATGGGCGCCCAGATGGTGCGCGAAGTGGCCTCCAAGACCAACGACCTCGCCGGTGACGGCACCACGACGGCGACCGTGCTGGCCCAGGCCATCGTGCGCGAGGGCCTCAAGGCCGTTGCCGCCGGCATGAACCCGATGGACCTCAAGCGCGGCATCGACAAGGCCGTCATCCTGGTCGTCGAAGAGCTGAAGACCCGCTCCAAGAAGATCACGACGCCGTTCGAGACCGCGCAGGTCGGCACCATCTCCGCCAATGGCGAGGCCGATATCGGGGAAAAGATCTCCCAGGCCATGCAGAAGGTCGGCAACGAGGGTGTCATCACCGTCGAAGAGAGCAAGGGCATCGAGACCGAGCTCGACGTCGTCGAGGGCATGCAGTTCGACCGCGGCTATGTCTCGCCGTATTTCATTACCAATCCCGAGAAGATGGTTGCGGACCTCGAAAGCCCGTACATCCTCATTCACGAGAAGAAGCTGTCTGGTCTGCAGCCCATGCTGCCGCTGCTGGAAGCCGTGGTGCAGTCGGGCAAGCCGCTGCTGATCATCGCCGAGGACATCGAGGGTGAGGCGCTTGCTACCCTCGTCGTCAACAAGCTGCGCGGCGGGCTGAAGATCGCGGCCGTGAAGGCTCCGGGCTTCGGCGATCGCCGCAAGGCCATGCTGGAAGACATCGCCATCCTGACCGGTGGCCAGGTGATCAGCGAAGATCTCGGCATCAAGCTTGAGACCGTGACGCTCGCCATGCTCGGCCGCGCCAAGAAGGTGCTGATCGAGAAGGAGAACACCACGATCGTCGAAGGCGTCGGCAAGAAAGAGGACATCGCCGGCCGTTGCGCGCAGATCCGCGCGCAGATCGAGGACACGACTTCCGACTACGACCGTGAGAAGCTGCAAGAGCGTCTCGCGAAGCTGGCCGGTGGCGTTGCCGTGCTGCGCGTCGGCGGCTCGACCGAGGTCGAGGTGAAGGAGCGCAAGGATCGCGTGGACGACGCGCTGCATGCGACGCGCGCGGCGGTCGAGGAAGGCATCGTTCCGGGCGGCGGCGTCGCCCTGGTGCGCGCTTCCGCGATCCTCAAGGACGTCAAGGGCGACAACAGCGACCAGAACTTCGGCATCGAAATCGTCCGCAAGGCGATCCAGACGCCGCTGCGTCAGATTGCCGAGAATGCCGGTGCCGATGGCGCCGTCATCGCCGGCAAGGTGCTTGAGAAGGACGAGTATAACTGGGGTTACGACGCGCAGACCGGCGAGTTCAAGGATCTGGTCGGCGCCGGCATCATCGACCCGACGAAGGTTGTGCGCACCGCGCTGCAGGACGCGTCTTCCGTTGCCGGCCTGCTCATTACCACCGAGGCTATGGTGGCCGAGCGTCCGGAGAAGAAGGCCCCCCCGATGCCGGGTGGCGGCGGCGGAATGGGCGGCATGGGCGACATGGACTTCTAATAAAGTCTGTTGCTTCCGAGCCTGTCTTACGGGCTCAGAAACATAACGCTATCGCAAGAGGGGGTCGGTTCGCGCCGACCCCTTTTTCGTTTTCTCCAATGGGACACTCGGAGCAATTGACAAGAGGGGTGATTTTCTGCAGAGGAGGAATGCAATCGATTTTTGGCTTGCCTTGCCGAGCCTTCGTCTAAGGCGACGCTAAGTCTTCCAAAGCCCCGGTTGTCCTCAGCGCGACGGCGCGGCTTTTTTGGACGGAGATGGTTACGCTATGGCGATCGGCACTGTTAAGTGGTTCAACAGCACGAAGGGCTTCGGCTTCATCATGCCGCAGGACGGCGGCAAGGATGTTTTCGTCCACATCACCGCGGTCCAGGCTGCCGGTCTTCGCGGCCTTAACGAAGGCCAGAAGATTAGCTACGATGTAGCAATGGAGCGGGGCAAAGCCGCCGCGACAAACCTCAAGGCTCTCTAACTTTCGACGACGTTGCGACTGGTCGCGTTTGCGCGGTCGGAGAGTGCGGCGCTGACGGACGAGTTCAGGCTATTCGGGGCAGGAGATCGGGCGGGCCGCTAAGGCTCCGCCCTTTCTTCGTTGCGAGGTCGAATCGGCTTAGTGTGGATGTCTTGTCTAAACACCGCTCATTCCGCCTCGTCATGCTCGGCGTAGGCCGAGCATCCACGCCTTTGCTTGCGTGACGAAGGCAAGGCGTGGATGGCACGCAGGGGGCTGCCCCGCCTTCGGGTGCCATGACGAATCTTTGCATCTCGGCGCGCAGTATTAGATCATCACACCCTAGCCGCTGACGAGACGCAGGCGCGGGCGCCGGCTGCGGGCAAGCGTTTCGTAGACCGAGAGATAATCCTCAGCCATCCGTCTCGCCGTGAACCGCTCCTCAAACCTGGCGCGGACCCGTTCGCGCGGGAGCGTGTTCAGGCGGCGTGTGGCGGCGATCGCCCCCATCTCGTCCTCGACTATGAAGCCGGTCACACCCTCGTCGATGATCTCCGGCACCGAGCCGTGATTGTACGCAATCACCGGCGTTCCACAGGCCATAGCCTCGATCATCACCAGGCCGAAGGGCTCCGGCCAGTCGATTGGCATGAGGAGCGCCTTCGCCCCACTGAGGAAGGCAGGCTTCTGCGCCTCGTTGATCTCGCCGATCATCTCGACGCCACCCTCGGCGATCATCGGCTGAATGACCGTCTCGAAATACTCAGCATCGACCTTATCGACCTTCGCCGCCATCTTGAGCGGCATGCCCGCCGCCCGCGCGATGCGGATGGCCCGGTCGGGCCGCTTCTCGGGGCAGATCCGGCCGAGGAAGGCGAGATATGTCGGTGCCACGTCCTGCGGGGTAAGCAGATCTCTCGGCAGCCCATGCAGCACCGTGCCGACATAATTCGGCTCCGGCAGCGGCCGGCGCTGCGATTCGGAAATCGAAACAACATTCATCGGCGGCAGGCTGGCATAGACGGGCCGCAGCTCCGGAAGGTCGAGCCGGCCATGCAGCGTCGTCACATAAGGGATGTTGTGGCGGCCAAAGAGCGAGGCCGGCCAATAGTCCAGGTGAAAATGGAGAACGTCGAACTCCTCCGCCCGCTGCCGCACGCGCTCGAGCAGCATGGCAAGCGGCGCGGACCAGTCGCGAACGGTCGGATCCAGGCGCAGGGCTTGAGGCCATACGGCATCGAGGGTCGCCGAGGTTACGGAGTCACCGCTGGCAAACAAGGTCACGTCGTGCCCCATTTCGACCAGCTCTTCCGTCAGGTAGGACACCACGCGCTCCGTCCCGCCGTAGAACTTGGGAGGGACTGCCTCGGCCAAAGGAGCAACTTGAGCGATCCGCATCTTTTCGCCTCTCCTGCCTAAAACAGGCATCTGAATTGTCTTTGACGCATATAGTGCTGCATCGCGGCAATGATGGGGCGGTGTTTGCCACAGGTGCGGCAGCCGACCAGCTACGCGCAGGAAAACTCCAGATTTTCTAGGCGGGTGAGGGCATTACACAATTTTGTGCAGTGCGATTATTTTCATCGAACTGCCACGCGGACACGAAAAGCCCGCCGGTTTGCACCGGCGGGCGGATATCGTGGCCAGGACTCCGTAGTCGGAGTTAGAAGCCTTCGCGCTCCAGGCGCTTGCGCTCCATCTTCCGCGCGCGCCGCACAGCTTCGGCGGCCTCACGGGCTCGTCTCTCGGACGGCTTCTCGAAATGGCGACGCAGTTTCATCTCTCGGAAGATGCCCTCGCGCTGCATCTTCTTCTTCAGGGCTTTGAGGGCCTGATCGACGTTGTTATCCCGAACGAGAACCTGCACTTGGCCGCCTACTCCGTTACGTTGCATTGCGGTATAAAGATGAGCGGAGCACATAGGGGGCCCGCCACCGAAGAGGCGGGCCTATATCACGATCATCCGATGCCGCAAACCCTTTCCAAACTTTGATCGAGGTTTCTGTCTATGGCTATCCTCAAGATTGCAAGGATGGGTCACCCGGTCCTCCTGCGTAGAGCGGATCCGGTCGAGGATCCGACCGCGCCGGAAATCCGCCGGCTCATTGATGACATGATAGAGACGATGATCGATGCCGGGGGAGTGGGTCTCGCGGCGCCGCAGGTTCACGTCTCCTTGCGGCTTTTCGTCTTCCGCCTGCCAACGGCGCCTGTGGACCAGAAGTCGGTGGCGCCCGATGATCGTCTGGCCGGTGAAACCGGGCCTGGCCCCGGTCCTCATGTCCTCATCAACCCGGAAGTTGTGCCGCTGGGGCCGGAAATGGCGCTTGGCTGGGAGGGCTGTTTGTCCATCCCTGGTCTCCAGGCGGCGGTGCCCCGGCATGCCAGCATCCGCTACATCGGCCTTGGCTGGGAAGGCGAGCGGATTGAGCGAGTCGCGGAGGGTCGCCATGGGGTTATCGTGCAGCATGAGAACGACCATCTCGATGGCGTCCTTTATACAATGCGTATGAGCGATTTCTCGCTGATGGGGTTCAACGAGGAAGTCGCCCGCTTCCAGCCCATGCTTCCCCCGGGATCCTGACATGGCCTTTAAATCCGATCCGCAGCAGGACGCCGCGATAGACGCGATGCTGCCTTTTGTCCCAAGCCTCGGCTGGGGATCGCGCGCCTTCAAAGCCGCCTATGCTGAGACGCCGGATGCGCTGGGCGTTGATCTCGTCTTTCCTGGTGGATCGGCGGAGATGGTGGAAGCCTTCCTCGATCTCTCCCTGCGTCGGGCCTTGATCGCGGCGCAGCCCCGCATCGGCGGCGAGATGCGGCTCGGCAAGCGCGTGCGCGGTGTGGTCGAGGCTTTGCTGGTCACTCTCGAGCCAAATCGGGAAGCCGCACGGCGCGGTGCGGCCTGGCTGCTCCGCCCCAGCCGTGGACTGCGCGTCGCCGGGCGGCTGGTGGACCAGATATGGTACGCCGCCGAGGACCGTTCGTCGGATTTCAGCTGGTACACCAAGCGGGCCAGTCTCGCCGCGATCCTGCTGCCGACGCTCTTCTTCTGGCTACACGACCCGATGGGTGATGAGGTCGCCAGCATGGCGTTCTTCGACCGCAAGCTCGCGGGCCTCGGCCAGATTGGCCGGACGCGTGCGAAGCTTGCTGGCTGTAAAGATATGCTCCGTGGCCGAAAGCGGGGGATGGCGCGGCATGCGGCGGCGGATAGACCTGCCGCATGAAGGGATCGGGAAAGATCTCTGTGTTAGGATCGCGTCATGCCTAGGGTCCGAATCGTCCATACCACCGAGTATCGCTACAGCGCCCCGGTGAGGCTCACGGAGCATCGCTTGATGATGCGCCCGCATGACAGCCACGATCTGCGCGTGCTCGACGCGACTCTCTGGATCACGCCGCCGGGCGCGCGGACGCGCTGGGCTCACGATGTCTTCGGCAACTCGGTCTGTATCCTCGACTGGGAAAATGCTGAGACGGAGGAGCTGCGGATCGTCTCCGCACTGGACCTCAAGCATTACCCGACCGCCACGGATCTGCCGATCGAACCGGCCGCGGAAACCTATCCCTTCCGCTATGCGGGAGATGAATACCCCGATCTCAGCCGGCTGATGGAGCGGCACTACGCCGATCCGGACCGTCAGGTCGAAAAATGGGCCCGCAGTTTCCTGCGGCCGGGCGGGACCGCGCGTACGCGCGACCTGCTCATCGCGATGACGCAGGCGATCAAATCCGACTTCACCTATGAGGGGCGCGAGGCGAAGGGCACGCACCCGCCACTCAAGACTCTTGCGGAGCGGAAGGGCGCCTGCCGGGATTTCGCGGTTCTGATGATGGAGGCAGCGCGCTCGCTCGGCTTCGCGGCCCGCTTCGTCTCCGGCTACCTCTATGACGAGAAGCTGGTCCAGAGCGAAGCTCCGATGAAGGGCGGCGGCGCCACCCACGCCTGGTGCGCGATCTATTTGCCCGGCGCCGGATGGGTTGAATATGACCCAACGAATGGGCTGATCGCCGGCCGCAACCTGATCCGCGTTTGCATGGCGAGGGAACCCCATCAGGCCCTCCCGCTATCCGGCGGCTATCTCGGTCGCCGCGAGGATTTTTCCTCTATGACCGTACGTGTCGAAGTGGCCGTGGGCGACCCGCCAACGCCAGGTTTGCGGCCGAGTGAGGCGGGTAGAAAGGTCCTGACTCCGGTGCCGGATCCCGAGGAAGCCGTGGCGCCCGAAGCGGTCCCGGAGCCAGTGGTTTCCTGAAGCCGAATGCGATCACGGCCTCTTGAGCAAGGCGGCCGGTCGTCCCATCTGAGAAGACATCATCGCGGTCCATTGCCTAAGTCTAGGGATGGGCCGGAGGCGTCGCCTTAGAAAGGGACACAGAATGGATATTGAAAAATTTACCGAACGGTCTCGCGGCTTCCTTCAGGCCGCGCAAACCATCGCCATCCGCGAATTCCATCAGCGAATCACGCCCGAACATCTCTTGAAGTCTTTGCTGGATGACGAGGAAGGGGCCGCCTCCGGCCTGATCCGCGCCGCCGGTGGCGATCCGGCGCGCGCCCTCAACGCCGTCAACCTCGAGATCGCGCGGCAGCCCAAGGTGCAGGGCGGCGGTGCCGGTCAGCCCCAGATCACGCCCGAACTGGTGCGCGTCTTGGACGCGGCACAAACCGCCGCGCAGAAGGCCGGCGACGACTACGTCGCGCAGGATCGCCTGCTCGTGGCCCTGGCCGCGGGCGAAGGCCCCGCCGCCAAGGCGCTTCGGGAAGCCGGTGCCAATGCGCAGGCCCTCGATCGCGCCGTCACGGACATCCGCAAGGGCCGCAAGGTCACCAGCCAGAACGCGGAATCCACCTTCGACTCGCTGAAGAAATACGCCCGCGACGTGACCGAACAGGCCCGCAACGGCAAACTCGATCCCGTCATCGGCCGGGATGAGGAGATCCGCCGCACCATCCAGGTTCTCGCCCGCCGCACCAAGAACAACCCGGTGCTGATCGGCGAGCCGGGCGTCGGCAAGACCGCGATCGTCGAGGGTCTCGCCATCCGCATCGTCAATGGCGACGTGCCGGAGGCGCTCAAGAACAAAAAGCTTCTGGCGCTCGACCTCGGCTCGATGGTCGCGGGCGCCAAATATCGCGGCGAGTTCGAGGAACGGCTGAAATCCGTGCTGCAGGAGATCGAAGCCGCCCAAGGCGAGGTCGTCCTTTTCATCGACGAAATGCACACCCTCGTCGGTGCCGGCAAAGCGGACGGCGCGATGGACGCCTCCAACCTCATCAAGCCGGAACTCGCGCGCGGCACACTGCACTGCATCGGCGCGACCACGCTCGACGAGTATCGCAAGCATGTCGAGAAGGATGCGGCGCTGGCCCGGCGTTTCCAGCCGGTCTTTGTGGGCGAGCCATCGGTTGCCGACACCATCTCGATCCTGCGTGGCATCAAGGAGAAATACGAACTGCATCACGGCGTCCGCATCACGGACGGCGCGCTGGTCGCGGCGGCAACCCTCTCCAACCGCTACATCTCTGACCGTTTCCTGCCCGACAAAGCGATCGACCTCATGGACGAGGCGGCCAGCCGCCTGCGCATGCAGGTCGACAGCAAGCCCGAGGAACTCGACGAACTCGATCGCCGGCTCTTGCAGCTCAAGATCGAACGCGAGGCCCTGAAGCGCGAGGAGGACGCGGCCTCCCGCGATCGGCTGGAGAAGCTGGAGCTGGAAATCGCCGAACTCGGCGAGAGGTCGGATGCGATGAGCACCGCCTGGAGCAACGAGAAGTCGCGCCTCGCCGACGCCCAGAAGCTAAAGGAGAAGCTGGACCAGGCGCGCATCGAGGTGGAAGGCGCCCAGCGCCGCGGCGAACTCGGCCGCGCCTCCGAATTGCTATACGGCGTGATCCCTCAGCTGGAACGGGATATCGCGGCTGCCCAGCAATCGGACGGACGCCTCGTCAACGAGGCCGTCAATGAGGAGGGCATCGCCGCCGTCGTATCGCGCTGGACCGGAGTCCCGGTCGAGCGGATGCTCGAAGGCGAGCGGTCCAAGCTCCTGCGCATGGAGGATGAACTGCGTCGCCGCGTGGTGGGGCAGGAGGACGCGTTGAAGGCCGTCTCGGATGCCGTCCGGCGCGCGCGTGCCGGTTTGCAAGACCCTAACCGCCCGATCGGCAGCTTCCTGTTCCTCGGTCCAACTGGCGTCGGCAAGACCGAACTGACCAAGGCGCTCGCTGCCTTCCTCTTCGACGACGAGCGGGCGCTGCTGCGCGTCGATATGAGCGAGTTCATGGAGAAGCACTCCGTCGCCCGCCTCATCGGCGCGCCTCCCGGCTATGTCGGCTACGACGAGGGCGGCGTGCTGACCGAGGCGGTGCGCCGGCGGCCTTACCAGGTCATCCTCTTCGATGAGGTCGAGAAGGCGCATGAGGATGTCTTCAACATCCTCCTCCAGGTGCTTGATGATGGGCGGCTGACGGACGGTCAGGGGCGCACGGTCGATTTCCGCAACGTCATGATCGTGCTGACCAGCAACCTGGGGAGCGATATCCTCGCGGCCCAGCCCGAAGGCGAGGCGGCGACGATGGTTCAAGGTCAGGTGATGACGCTGGTGCGGCAGCATTTCCGGCCGGAATTCCTCAACCGGCTGGATGAGGTGATCCTGTTCCGCCGTCTACAGCGGGCGGACATGGCGACGATCGTGGATATCCAGCTGGAACGTCTCCGTGCCCTGCTGGCCGATCGCAAGATCACGATGAAGGTGCAGACGGCGGCGCTCAATTGGCTGGCCGAGGAGGGCTACGATCCGACCTACGGGGCACGTCCGCTGAAGCGCGTCATCCAGCGCCAACTGCAGAATCCGCTGGCGGGGATGATCCTGGAAGGCGCCGTGCATGATGGCGAGACGATCGACATCTCGGCTGGCAAGGACGGTCTGGTGATCAACGACCGGCTGGTGCAGGCGGCATGATTGCGGCGGTTGGTCGCGCCCTTGGATGGGCGTGGCCACCGCGTCAACCGCATGCCTCCATTTGAGCTCTCCTTTTTGCGCATAGTGCGCATGCCTAACCTAAATCGACCTGACTTTGACTAAACTGTGTGACGTTTTGACGTAACGCATTGTTAAAAGTGGCTGTTTTGTCTGTCATCGCTTTGACATTTCCGCGTTGACAGTCCGAGGTGAGGCGCATAGAACCCGCCTCCACCGACGGGGTGCGGTTCTGGCGAAGACGCCGGCAGCTAGCGCCTCTAAGGTTTGTTCTTTGAAAATTGCATCAGGAATGGAAGGGATATGTTGGTGGCGCCTTAGGTTTTATCTGCGGGGTGACTT
>NZ_LMUG01000066.1:0-333 GCF_009766125.1 Acidisoma sp. S159 | reverse complement strand
CATCGAATCTTTGAACGCACCTTGCGCTCCTTGGTATTCCGAGGAGCATGCCTGTTTGAGTGTCATTAAATTCTCAACTCCAAGGGTTTCACGACCTTTCGGAGATTGGACTTGGAGGTGCTGGCCGCATATTGGTCGGCTCCTCTCAAATGCATCAGCGGAATTCAACCTTTGGCTTCCGGATGTCAGTGTGATAATCATGTTGCGCTGTCGTTTGATCCCTCAGAGTCCGCTTATAATGGTCTTCGGACAAAATCATCATCAAATTTGACCTCAAATCAGGTAGGACTACCCGCTGAACTTAAGCATATCAATAAGCGGAGGAGTGTGAGA
>NZ_LMUG01000017.1:68838-89085 GCF_009766125.1 Acidisoma sp. S159 | reverse complement strand
CTGAAGCTCGTCAAACGCCAGATGTATGGCCGCGGAAAGCTAGATCTCCTTCAGGCGCGCGTTATGGGCTCCGCGTAATCCCAACATCCATCAAAAGTGAGTCAGAGCCTAAATGCAACCCCGCAGATTGACCGAAGTCCTGCCGATAAAGACCGCCAGCCGCGCCACACCGACAATTGCATCATCAGTCGCACTTCCAACGACGTCTTCTCCGCAGTGGGCAGCAAACCGCGATACCGGCTCAGCGACTTCGCCGCCACCTGAGCCCCCTTCCCACTCGCTACGCTTCGCCGAGCCTGGCCTCAGCCAGTGAGTACGGCACCCGCTCTCCGCTCACACATGGGCACGGCAAACATAGACTATATTGTCAGGCATTGTCGTTCGCATCATACGCCCGAGCCATCGCCTCAATCTAAGAGCAGGCGACGCCGACGTGTTCTCGTGCTGACCCGGCCCGGCTATTCGGGCATCCCGGCGAAACTTGAGCATTCGGCAAGATGCTCGCGGTCACCCGTGCCCATAAAGACGATCCGACTGACGAGATTGCCTATCGACGCCTCGGGTTGAATAGCCAAGCAGCGCGCTACGAGTTCAAAGGCACGTTTGGCAAGACCCAACTTCGCGCAGCATCCCGCCATCATGGCGGATGTGCCAGCGTCCGTCGGCGCGCCTCGGTCGAAGTCTGCCAAAGCCTCTGCGTAGCGGCGCAGCACGAATTGGGCGCTCCCGAGCCCCGGCGAGTACCACGGAGGATCGAAATATGAGTCTATACGCTGTGCGTGGCGTAGGTGCTCGAGCCCTTCTTCCGCGCGACCTATTCGGGAGAGGAGACGAGTCCCCCGCCGGGTCACAGACAATGACTTTTTTTGGGCTTTCTTGCCGGACATGGCAAACAGTTCACGCAGGTCTTGGGTAGGGCATGTTAGATCCAAAGCAGGCTCGTTTGATTCATACGACGTTCGAAACTGCAGGTTTGTTCAACCCTAGAAGCCGTCGGCTCCGCTCGAAATTCATCATGGCCCAATCAGGTGTGGTTGACAATTCCTATGCGTCCGAGTCTCAAGACGTTAGCAGGGGTTTTATCGCGTGTTGACATTTGCATTCACGAAGCCCCGTTGCGACATTCAAACTGTCCGCGTTAGCTTTCATAAGGCGCGTGGTGGAAGCTGATCTCTAGAAGCAGTGCTCTGCGGAAAATCCGTGCGACGCGCTTCCGACCCACATCCTCTAGAGTCAGCCCTACTAGATCAATCTGCTGCTTCAGCCACCGGGCCTGTGCGGCGAACTCTTCCGCAGCGTGCAGTTCGACCCAACGTCGAATGACGGGGTCTGAGATCGGCAACTTCGCGACGGCGCAGCACCAATGCCAGTACATCCACTCCGCGGCGAACATCGCGGCGATGCCTTCGATGTAGGGGCCATGCGCCGCGATGGCCAACATACCCTGCTCGAAGGCCAGCACCGGCATGGGCAAGTCGATATCTTGCCACTCGGCGTCGGCCATGCCGAGATCCGCAAATGCCTCCCGGAAATAGGTGATCTGTTCTTCCGATAAGGCTTTCAGTACACTGATCATCCAGCGCTGCTCCGTCAGACCGGGCGCCTTTACCAGCAGGTAGCCGAAGATCGTGATGGCGGTCTCGACGAACGCGTTCTCGTAGGCAAGGTAGCGACGGAAGACGCGTGGATCCAACCGGTCCTGGCCAATATCCAGGACGAAGCGATGTTCCTGCATCGCCCGCCAAACATCGCCGTTCGCCTCGAGGATTTCGTCGGACAGGAGAGGCTGGCTCATGGGTGTTTCTCGTTGATCGCTCTCGCCTCGGAGCGGGATGGAAAAGAGGATTGGGTGCCCTTGCGCGTGACAGCAAGAGAAGCGGCCTCAACGGCCAGGCGCAGCGCCGCGGCAACCGATAGGCCGCGGGCGAGCGCGGCGACGAGGGCTCCGCAGAGCGTGTCACCAGCCCCGACCGTGTCCACAGCCTCGACCGCCGGGGCAGGGACGCGCGCGACCCCGTCGCGATCGATCAGGACGGCGCCGGTGGCGCCGAGCGTCACGATTACCTGCGGAACCCAGCGGGCCTGGATTGATACGCCGGCTTGAACCGGCTCGCTTGCGCCACCTAGCTCGACCGCCTCGATCTCATTCAGTATGGCCAAATCCACGAAAGGGAACAGCGTGTCACAGGAATATTGAATCGGCGCGGGGTTGAGCACCGTCATCAAGCCGATCGCGCGGGCCTGCGCCAAAGCTTCCCTCGTGGTCTCCAACGGTAGGTTTCCTTGGAGTAGAAGGATGTCATGCGGCTCCGCATGCCTTCGCAAAACCTCAGCCGCCCAATCGGGGGTGGTCGTGCGCGCCGCCTGATGCGTGCTGACGATAGCGTTCTCGCCATCGGGCGTCACATAGATGACTGACTGATCCGTTGCGGTATCGACCCGCGTCACCGCGGCGAGGGAAAGGCCCTCGGCCGCCAGCCGTTGGCAAGCCCAGTCGCCATCGACATCCCGCCCGATCGGTACGGCCAGCATGGTCAGCGCGCCGAAGCGCTCGGCGACCAACGCCTGATTCGCACCCTTGCCACCAAGGTCGACGCTGCGCTCCGTCGCCAGCAGCGTCTCACCCGCGAGCGGAAAGCGCGGCACAGCGAAGGACAGGTCCACCGTGCAATTTCCAAGGACGATGACCTTCATGCTTGCGCCTTATCCGCGTGCCCGAGGCGCACGACACCTTGCAGGGTCTGAGGCGCCCTAACGGCAACCTCCAAAAGCCGCTCTAGCAGGGTCGCGGTCGGGACCGAGGTCTGACTTCCCTCTACGGATACGGCGACAGCGCCTGCCGCGTTGCCGTAGCGGGCGGCGGCAATCGCATCATGAGTGTTCAACCAGACCGCCAGAAAGGCACCGGCAAAGGCGTCGCCGGCACCGGTGGTGTCCACCACATGCGCGGCCAGGCCAGGCACATGGACCGGCTCTTGAGCGTCAGGAAAGATTACCAGGGCGCCATCCTCTCCGAGCGTCAGGATCATGACGCCCTTGGGCGATACGCTCCGCACCAGCGCCAGGGTCGCCTCGACCACCGGCCCAAGGCCAGCGCGGCATCGGGTAGCCTCCTGGATCACATCGCGGTTGAGGAATACGAGGTCGAAATGCCCGATCAGATCCGCCACGTTGGCTGCTGTCTGCGACGCCTTCGGCAGGCCGGTCATCTGCAGGCTGAGCTCAGTGCCCGTGCCGCCAATCTCCAAGACCGTCTTCAACACCGTATCGATCTGCGAGCCGCCGACATGCAGGCAGCGCCGCTCTTGGGTGAGATGGTTCGTATAGGGTGTGAGGTCGGATTCGAGGAGCACCACCGGCTCATTCAGGATGGTGCGCGAACCATTCTGCTCGACCAGCACGATGCAGCGGCTTATCCGCTGGTTGCGTTGCCGGCGGATCGCGATGGTGCTGACGTTCTTCAGGGCCAGCTCTGCCAGTGCCCAGTCGCTGTCGGCGTCATCCCCGAGGGTCGTCACGAGTTCGGCGGCGACGGGGAAGCGGTCCTCTAGCGCCGCAGCGAAGACGGCGGTGTTTGCCGCTGGCCCGCCGAGTGATTTTTCGATGCTGCGGGCAGTGATACGGTCATTGCGGTGCGGCAGCACGGAGAGCATGGCGGTGTAGTCCACACTCGCCGCACCCACCAGGATGAGCTGCGGGAGGTCCGGGTCTTGCGATCGAGCGGGCGCCGGTCGCGTACTCGAGATCAGCGAGCGCGCGAGGGCGTTTGGTTGAAAGCTCAGCGTGCGGATCGCCGCCTCGACCTTTTCGCGGGTCTCGGGCCGCACGACGACCGTATCGTTCAGCACATTCGACACGGTGCCGACCGAGACATGCGCCAGCCGCGCGACATCCACCATAGTAGCGCGGCGGCGCTTCAAGGCTTCGGGTCCGCGGGCGCCGCTGATCGGCGCGGGTCGGCGCCTGTTACAATCATCTGGACAATCTCATCCGCATGCGTATCGCCAACCTCGCGCGCCGCGACGACATGGCCGTGCTTCATGACGATGAAGCGGTCACCGACCGCGAAGACATCCTCCAGCCGGTGACTGATGAGAATGACCGCCACCCCTTGCAGCTTCAGCCGGGTGATGGTGTCCCGCACCTTGGCGATGGCGGGCGCGCCGAGATTGGCAGTGGGCTCGTCCATGATGACCAGCTTGGCGTCGAAACCGGTCGCGCGGGCGATTGCGACGGCCTGCTGCTGCCCGCCCGACAGCTCTCGCACCGGGCTGGAGACGGAGGGTACCCGCAGCCCCAGGGCGGCGAAGAGGGCTTTTGCCCGCTCATCCATCTGGCGCCGCTGCAGGACACGCAAAAGCGGCCAGGCGCCGAGAACCTCGCGGCCGAGGAAGATGTTCTGTGTCACCGTGAGCGCCGGAACCAGGGCGTAATCCTGGTAGATCATCTCTATGCCCGCGCCGCGCGCATCATGGGGCCCGTGAAAGACGACTGCCTGACCGCCGACCTCGATCGTGCCGCTGTCCGGCTGGTGGGCGCCGGCAAGAATTTTCATCAGTGTCGACTTGCCGGCGGCATTGTCGCCGACTAATCCCAGCACCTCGCCTTCGCCGATGCTCAGCCCGACATGGGACAAGGCGCGAACGGCGCCGAAGGCTTTGGAGATGTCGTGCATGCGGATGAGAGGCGCGCTCATTCGTCTGTCGCGGAAACCCGCGCCCATTGTTCGACCCGCCGATTGACGATGGTGTTCAGCAACACCGCCGCGACCAGGACGATGCCGGTCACGACCTGCACCCAGTATGGATTGACGTCGAGAAGGTTGAGGCCATTGCGGATGAAGCCGATGAAGAGGGCGCCGATGATGGTGCCGATGATGGTCGCCGAGCCGCCGAACAGGCTCGTGCCGCCGAGCACGACCGCCGAGATCACATCCAATTCCAGCCCCATGCCGGCATTGGGCGATCCGTTCGACAGCCGCGCCGCGAGAACAAGCCCTCCCAGTGCTGCCAGGGCACCGGAGATGCCATAGACAAGGATCTTGATGCGGCCGATTGGTAAGC
The DNA here is from genome assembly GCF_009766125.1 of Acidisoma sp. S159. NCBI lineage: Bacteria > Pseudomonadati > Pseudomonadota > Alphaproteobacteria > Acetobacterales > Acidocellaceae > Acidisoma > Acidisoma sp. S159. The sequence continues at coordinate 84,022 of NZ_LMUG01000017.1, read as the reverse complement.
CCATCACCCGGGCCGCCTCCTCCCGACCACCGACTGCGAGGGCGTGGAGACCAAGCTGACTCCGGCTGAGGGTGAAGACCCCCGCAACGACGACGAGCAGAGCGATCAGAATTGGCGCGTCAACACCCAGGACCGCGCCACGCCCCAGCCAAAGTATGGCCGGGTTCGTGATCGGCGTCGCATAGCCGTTGCTGTAGACGAAGGCGATGCCGCGAATGGACACCAATCCACCGAGCGTCACGATGAAGGCGGGTATCCCGAGCCAGACCAGGAAGCCGTTCAAAGCACCGAGGCAGGCCCCCACTGCGATCACAGCAATGACGACAAGGCTCGCGGTAAGCCCATCCGTCAGCCAGGCCGAGGTCAGGCAGGACACGAGCGCGACAATCGCCCCCACCGAGAGATCGATGCCGGCGGTTGCCATGACGAAGGTCGAGCCGACGCCGATTATGATGATCGGCGCGGTCTGCCGCGCCACGTTGAGCAGGTTGATGGTGGTGAGGAAATAATCGGACGAACAGGCCATGGCGACGAGCCACAGGGCCAATCCGATACAGGTTCCGTAGCGAACCGATAGGACCGCCAGCCGTCTTGCCCTTTGGTTCAAGCCTGACGGCCCTGTCACGGGATGATCCAGTCTCGCCAATTTATAGACCTTCGAAGTCGTCGAGAAAGAGAAGCGTGACAGGGGAAGCTGCAAGCTTCCCCTGTCACGGCTCAGCGATTTTGCGCGAGGTTGTATTGAGTGATGATCGTCGGGTTGTAGCTATAACGGGCAGGGATCGATTTGCCCTGGAGCTTATCGACCAGATAGCGCAGGGCCATCTCGCCGCCGATTTGTGGTGCCTGCATAACGAAGCCGATGATGCGGCCGTCCTGCAGCGGTTTGATGAAGGGCTCAGGCACGTCGTCCCAACCGAAAAAGGCGATCTTGCGACCTTGCGAGGCGGCGGCGGCCAGTGCGCCCTGTAGCTGCGGATCTCCGGTCGCGTAGATGACGTTGATTTCGGGATGCGCGGTCAGCATGTTCTCGGCCGCTGACTGAGCTGTTTCCAGGACGTTGCGGCCGTCTCCCGTCGCGACAACGGTGGCGTCTGGCACATCCTTCAGAGCCGCGAGAAATCCGTCCCGCCGCGCGAGCTGGACTTCGGTCGAGGCCAGCATGACGCCGATCTTCGCCTTGCCACCCATTTTGCCGATGACGTAGCCCGAGATGAACTGGCCGAATTCGCGCGAGGCGTCGAATTGCGGGATACCGAGTTGGATGACCACATAAGGGCTCTTGATCGGGGTATCCAACGCCGCGATGGGGATGCCTTTCTTGCCCGCCTCCTCGATCGGTCCGGCAAGTGCCGTGGATTCGATCGGGTCGATGATGATGGCATCGGCCTTCCGCGCGATACAGTCCTCGAAGTCCTCGACCTGTTTGCCGGTGTCAGCTTGCGGATCATGCACGATGAGATTGACGCCGAGCTCTTTCGCCGCCTTCTTCGCGCCGCCGACGCCGAGTTGGAAATACTCGACCTGCAGGCTGAAGGTAACGTAACAGATTGTCGGTGGTGTTGCGGCAGATGCTATGCCGCCGGATCCCACGAGACCGGCGAAGGCCGCGAGCGCCAGTAGGGCGCGTTTTGTCATAGGACCTCCTTGGAGCTGGATATTTGAAGGTTTCAATTGGGCACACTTCGGCGACGGAGGACAAGCCGGAATCGGGGTCGCGGAGGAAAGAAAGTGGAGCTTTGACCACATCAAGGGCTGTGATAAGTCGAATAATTCAGTGGGCCATCAGGGTGCGGCATGAATTTGGCGATCTCAAATGACCGCGGGGATGCGGTTTTGAAAATTTTTCAAAAGACGAAGGTGGCGATCGGCGTATTGCACTGCCCACCGCTTCCCGGCACTCCGCGGTACGATGGCGAAGCGGTTGAAGCACTTTACGATCGCGCGCTTCGCGACGCGGAAGCCTATGTCGAGGGCGGCATCGACGGGCTGATCATCGAGAACCATGGCGACTTGCCGTTCCTCAAGCCGCACCGGATCGGGCCCGAGACCGCCGCTGCCATGGCGGTCATCACCGATCGCGTGAGGCGCGCCTTCGACGTGCCGCTCGGCATCAATGTGCTTGCCAATGCAGGGATTCCGGCCCTGGCGATCGCCAAATCCGCAGGGGCTGTGTTTATCCGCGTCAACCAGTGGGCGAATGCCTATGTCGCCAACGAGGGCTTTATCGAGGGGGAGGCCGCTGAAATCCTGCGCTACCGCGCCTCGATCTCGGCAAAGGATGTTTTGATTTTCGCGGATACACACGTGAAGCATGGTGCGCATGCGATCGTCGCGGACCGCTCCATCTCTGAACTCACGCGTGACGTGGAGTTCTTCGACGCCGACGCCGTGATCGCCACGGGCCAGCGCACCGGCGACTCTGTTGATTTGCAGGAACTAGAGGAGATCGGCCGCGCGACGCGGCTTGCGGTGCTGGTCGGCAGTGGCGTGACCCTCAGCAATGTTGGCGCTATTCTGGAGCGTGCCGCCGGCGTGATCATCGGCAGCTCGCTCAAAATGGATGGCACTTGGTGGAGCGCGGTCGATCGCCAGAAGGTCGCGCGATTCATGCAGGACGTTGCCATGCTTCGCAACCGGCTCGTCACCTAGACAGCAAAACGGGGAGAGACAATGTTGGAGAAGATGTCAGAATTCGACGTTAGCGAGACGGAGCGGCGCCGGTTTCGGGATGACGGATACGCTGTCTTCGAAAACGCGGTTTCGCCCGATCTGCTGGCGATGTTGCGCGAGGAATGCGCCTATTTCGTCCGGCGGGAGGACGAGAAAATGGACCGCATGGGCGTCGACCAGCTCGGCATTACGCACCGCAACAAGCGATATCATGCGGCCTTTCCGATGCGCGACCGCCCGATTCTTGGCGCGTATCTTTTCAGCGATGTCATGAAATCGATCTGCGAAGCGCTTCTCGGGCCCGATGCCTATCTGTTCTTCGATGGCTTCGTGGTGAAGGGAGCGGAAGCGGGCATGAAGCTCGCCTGGCACCAGGATTCCGGCTATGTCAACGCCGTCGATGGCGACCGTAACCACAAGCCCTATATCACCGTCTGGTGCCCGTTGGACGATGTGACGGAGGAAAACGGTACGATCTCTATCTTGCCGGCAAGCCAAAGTGGAATCCGGACAGCGGTGCCTCATGAATTCGACCCTCCCTCCAACGACTGGGTAGGTTATTCCGGGTCTGACAAAGGACTGCCATTCGTCGCGCGGGCCGGCACTATCGCGGTATTCGGCAGCCTCACGTTGCATTCCAGTGGGGCCAATACGACACCGAAGCTGCGCCGCGCCTATATCTCGCAATACTCACCCGAGCCCGTGCTGACGGCCGATCGCTCCATGCTTTGGGGTAATGCCGTTCCGTTTCTCCGCAATTATACCTCCGTGCTTGGCGAACCCGTACCAAATCTGCCGTATCGGATCGACCGTCTCTCCCACGGCAATGAACAGCTGAAGTCAGCAAATGGCTGACAGCAAAAGCAACAGAACTTCCACTCTGGCATGGATGATCGATCACACGATCCTCAAGCCCGATGCAACTGAGGTGGAAGTCCGTCAAGTCTGCGAAGAAGCGATGGGATATGGCTTCCGGACCGTCTGTGTTAACTCTGTGCATGTCGCGCTTGTCGCAAGGTTCCTCAGCGGAAGCGTAGTGCGAACATGTTCGGTGGTAGGCTTTCCCTTTGGTGCCATGCCTTCCGCGATTAAGGCGGCAGAAGCCGCCGCAGCGATGGCGGCGGGGGCCCACGAGATCGACATGGTCATTGCGATTGGCGCCTTGAAGGAACAACGGCTTGACTATGTCCGGAATGACATTGCGGCGGTCCGAGCGGCATGCACGGGCGCGGTGCTTAAGGTCATCATCGAGACCTGCCTGCTGACAGATGATGAGAAACAGATGGCCTGCCAGCTTGCGGTCACAGCGGGTGCAGATTTTGTCAAGACTTCGACTGGATTTTCGACCGGAGGGGCGACGGTCGCGGATGTGGCATTGATGCGCGCGACGGTCGGGTCAGCTGTCGGAGTCAAAGCCTCCGGCGGTGTGCGAAGCCGCGAGGTCGCGGAAGCGATGATTGCGGCCGGCGCGAACCGCATCGGCACCAGCTCAGCGACTGCCTTTACAACCTCAGGCGATACTCGTTTGCAGGACTATTAGCCCGAGGTTAAAAAACTTGTTTTGCCTTCTGAGATATCTCAATCAGTGCGCTCTGCATGTTTTTTGGGCTGAATGAGCAGAAACGCGAATGTATAGGAGAACCTTGGGGAGCTCGCATCGGAAGCCGGCTGCCCGCTAACGATCGCTTTTCCTTAGCTGGCGCTCGAGCAAGTTGACCAGGGTGGCGACCTCGGGATAACAGATCGGCCTTTGGTATTTACTCTGCGTCTGGCAGGGCGCAACAGGTGAATTCGTGGCCATTCAGGTGCCGGGCCCGGTCCTTCTTCAACGAGGGACGGTGGCTCAGAGCTAGACTGTGCCTCTGGCCCGTGACGTGCAGCCGAATAGTATTCGGCCTTTTCTAACCTCATAGGCCAAAGATGGTTGCAGCTCGCGGAACTCCCGCTTGCTTTTATATTGTCTGCCCTGATCTCGCTTGAACGCGAGATCCGTCGCAGGGCGCGGGGCTGAGAACCTATACCCTTGTCGGTGGCGCCGCCGCCCTGTTCATGCTCATCTCAAAGTGCGGCTTCATGGACGTGCTCTTTCCCTACCAAGTCGTGCTCGTCCCGCGTCGCGGCTCAGGGCGTATCTGGCATCGGGTTCGTGGGTGCCGGTGTCATCTTCATCCGCCGCGACGATCGCGAATAGCCCATTCGCAGCCTAGGTGCTTTCTCTATCGGGAGCCGGCAAGGCCCTCCCAGGTCTCGGCGAGGTAGGCACGTGGCTGGCCTTACAACTCATGTTCCGGGTGCCATGGTTAAGGCGTGGCGTCTGATAGCGGGAGACTGTCTTATGGAGATCGATGTCGGCGATGCGGCCGGGCTTGCCTAAGGCACGATGCGCGCCGTGGAGCGGGACGGCGCCAAGGTGCTGCTGGCCCGGAGCGGTCGACAGTGCCACGCGGTGGGAGCGATCTGCCCCCATGCCGGCGGACCGCTCACGGAGGGCGTTCCGCACGACGTCACCATGCTATGCCCTTGCCACAAGGCGGCATTCGGGTTGGACACCGGGCGTTTTTTGGCGTCGCCTGCGGTCGTTGACCTGCGGGTTGATGCGGGCCGGCTGCTGCTCGGCCCTATCGGTCCGTCCTCACCGGTGCAAGAGGACGCAGACCCAGGACGATGGTGATCTTCGGTGCCGGGGCCGCGGGTACGGCAGCGGCGCGGCGCGTGACCTTCGCCGATGGCGCGATCCTCACCTACGATGCGGCACTGTTGGCCAGCGGGGGCGAGCCGGGGCGCCTGAAGGTAACGCGGGGCGGACCTCCCGGGCACGTTCGTCCTGCGCTCGCCGAATGAGCGTCGATCGAGCCACTGATTCGAACAGCCAAGTGCGGCGGTCGAGTTGGGACGCTGAATATCCGAAGTGCTGAACGCGATCCTTTATGGGCTTTCTACGGGACGTCGGTGGAATGCGCTTCTGTCCGACCTGCCGCCGCGTAGCAGGGTCTCGGACTATTTGCAGCTTTGCGATCGGAACGGCACGATCCGTCATGTCCGGAAGTGACCACTCTGCAGATCGCTCTCGATCTGCTCAAGCGTCCTGCCGCGCGTCTCGGGTACGTAGCGCCAGACAAAGCCGAAGGCGAGGAGGTTGATAAAGGCGAAGAGCCAAAAGGCACCGCCTGCGCCAAGGCTCGAGACCAGGCTGAGCGTGGTGAGGGAAATCACCAGGTCAAACGTCCAGTGCGACAGCGCCACCATGCTCATTCCCTTGCCGCGGACGCCGAGCGGAAACACCTCAGAGCCAATAAGCCAGATGGTGACCGAGATCGAACCGACGTTGAAGATCTCATTGCCCAAAAGACCGCCTACCGCCAGCCAACGCATCCAGCCATGCGGCGTGCCGCCGAACAGAGCGAAGCCGAGGAGCACAAGCGATAACACGGCCAACGGCAGGAAGCGGAGCATGAGCTTGCGACGCCCCCAATGATCAACTGCCCAAATGCCGAAGATCGTCGACCCGACGATGGTAACGCCGATCGCGAGCGAGGTCAGCAGCGCGGCACTCTTCCCGAATCCCACTGAGGCAAGAATGGTGGGCGCGTAATAAATCACCGCATTGGTGCCGGTGATTTGGCTAAACATTGCTACGCCCATGCCGGCGACCAGCGCTGGCCGCAGTTTCGGTTGGAAAAGCTCTTTCCAGCCGCGCTCCGCGTGCACCGTCTGCTCGATTTCCTCAAGCTCCCGATCGACCTCCGTTTTGCTGGCTCGCAGGCGGAGCAAGGTTTGCCGCGCCCCATCGCGGTTGCCGTTCAGGGCCTGAAAGCGGGGACTTTCGGGGAGCCAGATCAACCCGACAAGAAGTACCACCGCCGGCACGACACCGAGTAGGAACATCAGCCTCCATGCGCCACTAGCCCCGAGCAGCCAGCCGACGATCGAGGAAAGTAGGATACCGCTGACCACGGCGAGCTGGAACAGCACCACCAAGCCACCACGCCGAGCCGCGGGTGCCAGCTCTGCTATGTAAACCGGCACAATTTGCGAGGCAGCACCGATCGCGAGGCCGAGCACCAAACGCGAGATTACCAGCACATCGACCGATCCCGATGCAGCGGCCGCCACCGAGCCTGCGATGAAAATGATCGCCGCCGCTACCACGACCAGGCGCCGCCCTAAGTGATCCGAGATCGGCCCGGCCCCCATGCACCCGATCAAGGCACCAGCGACGATAGCAGAGGTGATTAACTGCTTGGCAAGGTCATCCAGGCCGCTGCCGTGAGGATTGAGATCGTGGCCGACGAACAACAAGGCTGCCGAAATGATGCCCGTGTCGTAGCCGAACAATAGTCCGCCTAATGCGGCGACAATAGAGACGAGCAAAACGAACGCGTTTCCACGCATGACTTACTTTCCTCCTTCGCACGACCGCCTGAATCGGCTCGGCCGAAGTTCGCGATCATCTAACGGATGGCTTTTCCTGTCTTGTTCAAAACAGTGGCGCACAATGCGTCGCCGGAAAGCGCGACCGAGCGTGACGCAGGAGGGAAGCATGTACCGACGGTGGCTAGGAACTCTTCCTCCCCTATCGAAAACGCCGCGGCGTCCACTCGCGCATCGCAGCTTCAGCAGTAATCATTGGGTGGGACACGCCGCTGTCAGTGCTCGAAGATGCCTGTGCTCGTTGCGGCCCCATCACATTGAGCGAAGTCTCGTTTCAGCCGTGCAAGACGAAGTTTGATGTCGCGCTGTTCGCCATAACGAAACGCCCGTTGACCAGATCATTCTTCTCAACCTTGGCTTTAACCTCCGCAGGTGAAAGGCCATAGCTTTCCCAACGTTCTGTCAGCCTCCGGCGAAGGACCTCCTCCGAGACATTAATCATCACTGTCGCATCGAATGCCACATGCAGGTGGGACCATGGCGGAAGGCCCAATAGCAGGTAATTGCCTTCGACAACGACGACGCGCACGGCTTTCGGGATCAGCCGGGCGGCCGACCTTGATATCTCAATCGCACGGTCAAATACTGGAACGGCGATCTCGTCCTCATCGTTGAGCTTGAGGCGGCTGAGCATGTGCCTGAGTCCGCCAACATCAAACGTTTCGGGCGCACCTTTTCGAGCGCGCAGGCCACGGGCATCCAGAACGGCATCGTCAAAATGATATCCATCCATTGGAAGAATGGCTGCGCCGCCGGGATGGACTGCATTGACCTGAGCGATAAGGCCTTCGGCAACGGTAGACTTGCCGCTGCCAGGCGCACCTACGATGGCGATAAGACGCCGACCAGACACGGCCGTAGCCAAAGCGAATAAACCGTTCAGGTCAATGGCTAATGGCTCCCGACTCATCGGACACCTTTCAGAAAAAGCTGGTTCGGAGATCCGGCGACAGTTTTTCCCTACCCTGGGATTGCCTCCGAATCAACCAATGCAATCATAGACCGTTGAAAACCGCCGTTGTCACCTCGCGGTCTAGGCTGAGACGCCCGGCGCGTCCAGTGCCCTGCGTGGCATGTAAAGGAGCTTTCAAGCAAGCACCCGAACCAACAGATTGCCACCTCCAGCGGCCCCTTTGCGGCGTGACCCCAAGGATGTTTGGGCAAGCTAAGAGGCCAGTGGCGCCGCCTCAAGGATCGCGACATCCTGGTCCACCGTCCCGCCACTGACGCCAACACCGGTGATCGCCTCGTCATCGCGAGTCAGCGTTGCGCCGCCGCGGATCAGCGCAATGGAGGCGACGGAGACGCGGGTTAGCCGTACCAGGATGTTGGGCGAGGCCTCTAACCCGGCTGGGCCCCGCGGCAGCCTGGTCAGATCTTCAAACTTGGCTGTGAAGTCGCTGCGATTGAGGAAAAAACCTTCGACCCCGCTATCGAAAACTACGACGCGCTTCGAGTGAATGAGGCGCTCGACCTCGTCCGCGCGACCACGACAGGGGCATCTGAGTATGCCCTAAACAGGAACGAGCGATCACGGAGTTCGGGGGCGACCATGCCGGTTTCCTAAAGCATCCACATCCCACCGGCCTAGATAGAGCTGTGCCATAAGCGGAACTCCATGGCATGTTCCCGTCTGCACGACCTTATCGAATAACTCCTCGAGGTTTGAAATCGACAAGAATACGACGATGGATCGCGCTATCCTGCGTAGGTGGCAGCTGATGAGTAGCGATGACCAAGTATCGATCTCTCGTGCACACCGTGACGTCGACGGATGAAGGGGTGGGGCCGATGCCTCCGACAGCCCTCTGATGGCACGGTTGCTTTCCGTCAATGTCGGACTTCCCCGCGACATCGCATGGCAGGGAAGAACCGTCCACACTGCTGTCTGGAAAGAGCCCGTTCGAGGCCCACGGATGGTGCGGCGGCTCAATATCGAGGGAGACGGCCAAGGAGATATGGCGGGCCACGGTGGCGAGCATCGGGCCGTCTTCGTTTACCAGATCGACTCCTATCACCATTGGCAGGCCCACCTCGACCGAGCCGACATCGAGTATGGCCAGTTCGGCGAGAACTTCACCGTCGATGGCTTATCCGACAGCGAAGTATGCATCGGCGACCGGTATCGGATCGGGAGTGCCGTCTTCGAAGTGACGCAGCCGCGCGTCACCTGCTACCGGGTCGGCATCCGCATGAACGAGCCGCAGATGGCCGCGCTGCTCGTCGCGCACGACAGACCCGGCTTCTATCTCCGTGTCCTGGAGGAAGGAGAGGTCGAGGCCGGCCTTGAGATTGTGCGGGAAGCGCGGGGGCCCGAGGGCATGACTATCGCCGAGGTGAATGCCCTTTTGTATAAGCCTGGCCATCCCGCAGACCGGCTCGAAAAGGCGTTGCGCATTCCGGAGCTCAGCGCGGGCTGGCACTCTTCATTCAAGGCCCTGCTCGAACGGATACAGAGCAGCGGCATCACAAGCGGCAATCCGGGTCTCGCCCCAAGCGCCGGGCCGCCGCCGGCATGGACGGGGTTTCGCCCGCTGCGGGTGTTCGACAAAAAGCGCGAGAGCGAGAGCGTGACCTCGCTTGTGCTGGAGCCTACCGACGGCCGCCCTCTGGCACCTGGCCTCCCTGGACAGTTTATCGTCCTCCGGCTGCACCCGACACCCAATGCACCCACGCTGCTGCGCAGCTATTCGATATCGGGCGAGCCTGGCGGCGCCCGATATCGAATTAGCGTCAAGCGCAATCCCGACGGGGTTGCCGGCGCGTATATCCGCGATGGGGTTCAGATCGGTGATATCCTCGATGTGACAGCGCCACGCGGCAGTTTCGTGCTGCAGCCCGGCAGCGGTCCCGTCGTCCTGCTGAGCGCAGGGATTGGCGCCACACCTGTGCTGGCCATGTTGCACGCCTTGGCTGCTGTCATGTCGCCAAGGGAGGTCTGGTGGATCCACGGGGCTCACGACGGCGGTGAGCATCCGTTTGCCGAGGAGGTGCGTGCTTGCCTAGCGGCCCTGCCCCACTCCCATCGCCACATCCTCTATAGCTCGCCTGGTTCCAAGGACCGGCTCGCTGTCGATTTCGACGCTCCTGGCCGCGTGAGCCTGCCGTTGCTGCAGGAATTGGGCGTGCCACGCGATGCCGATTTTTGTCTTTGCGGTCCGCCGGCCTTCATGACCGACCTGATGCCCAGCCTCGCGGCCTGGGGTGTTGCCGCCAACAGAATCCACAGCGAGATGTTTGGAGCGGGTCCGGCTTTGACGCCCGGAATCGCCGCGGCTCCCCTGAAGCAGCCGCATTTGCCTACCGGGGCGGCCGGCACAGGGCCGCTCGTGTCCTTTGCGCGCTCAGGCGTTAACGTCCCGTGGGGAGCGGCATACCAGAGCATCCTCGAACTGGCTGAAGCCTGCGACGTTCCCGTCCGATGGTCTTGCCGTACAGGCGTCTGCCACAATTGCGAAACCGCGCTCATCGCTGGCGCCGTCGGCTATCAGCCCTACCCGGTCGAACCGCCAGCCGAGGGCAACGTGCTGATATGTTGCTCTAAGCCCCAAGGCGATATCGTGATCGACCTTTAACGGGCATCCAATCTAGGACAGTCGACACTCCCCTTTCGCGCCGTGCGACGTCGCTACGTGGGCCGAGGAATGAATCCGGGCACGCCAGTTCCTACGACCTGGTTGAACCGGACTTTCGTGGTGACGCCATCCCGAATTTCACGGATGGCGTCTTCAGGCAGCGTTGCGATGTCGAAGTTTTCCCGGATGTGCTCGGGATTGGTCGAGGTCGTCAGAAAAGCGGTGCCCCGTTGAGCAGCCCATGCCAATGCAACCTGCGCAGGCGTCTTGCGGACGCGCCGTGCAATCGCCGCGATGATCGGATCGTCCGTCACTCTCGGTTCAAGTCCATGCCCCAGCGGCGCGAATGCAAGCAAAACAATGCTGTGCTCCTGACAAAAGTCGAGCAGTTCCCATTCGGGCAGATAGGGATGGGATTCGACCTGCACCACAGAAGGCATGATCCGCGCAGCCGCAACGATCTCACGTAGTTTCTCCAAAGTGATATCGGATAGGCCGATCGACCTGCACCTGCCCCCATCCACAAGGTTCTCAAGCGCCCGCCATGTTTCGATCAGCGTGACCCCGGAATCGTAGATGACATGGCCCTGCTCGTCCCGTGGGTCCTGTTCGTCGCCGGGTTGAAAGGCGAAGGGGGTATGGATGAGGTAAGCATCGATATAATCGACTTGCAGGCGCCTGCAACTCGCGTCGAAGGCGGCTTCGACCCGGTCAGGGCGATGATTGCTATTCCACAGCTTCGTCGTAACGAAGAGGTCCTCCCGGCGAAGGGTGCCGGCACGGATGGATTCCTGTATTGCCTCGCCGACCGCCTCTTCGTTGCGGTAGCGCTCGGCACAATCAAGCTGGCGGAAGCCCACTTCCAACGCGGTTCGCGTCGCTTGTTTGGTCGCGAGCGGATCGGGAATCAGCGTGCCAAATCCGACAGCAGGCATCGAACCTGATCCATGCTTCAGAGGGATGCGTGTGTGGCGAAGCATATCGGGGGTTGCCATGCTCATACTCCCTTGTTCAAGGCCGAGCGACAGCGCCTCGGCTGCGCGAGGCGCGACCTCATTCTTGCGCCCCCTTTGTAGCCTTAAATTACGCCGGCTGGCGCAGCGATTTGAACGCGGCCCTGAACTCCTCAGAGAAGACTATGACGGCACTACGGACATGGCCGTTCTCCTTGGGGCACCAAGCCTAGGTACTACGCCGCTGTGAAGTCTCGAGCGGCCGATTGGTTTCGCATGGTCGAACTGTCGCAGGGTATGCAAACAGCGCTTATGTCCTGTGCCTCGCGGGCTATGCTCTCCGCAGGTCTCTGAGCCGCTAACGCAGGATCGCCGCTTGTCGTGTGGTGTTGTGTGGCTGAGATGATTGGGCGTCTGTGCGAGTCGAGTGAATATTTGCAGGTCTCGGCGAGCCTTCGGGGGTCTGCGACAGCCGCCAGCGATGCGGAGTGATCCCCACGTAGCGACGGAAGACAGTTGTGAAATGCGCCTGGCTTGTGAAGCCGACGCATACACCGACCTCAATAATCTTCGTTTGTGGAACCATGAGCAGAACCTGTGCGCGCGCAATCCTCTGACGGACGATATATTCATGCGGCCGGACACCCGTCTTTTGACGAAACTGAGCGGCGAAATACATCCGCGTGAGGCCAGCGGCGCGAGCCAGATCCGCCAATCTGATGGTGTCGGCGATGTGATCTCCGATATAAGTTTGGACACGGCGGAATCGCCAGGTTTGCAATTCAGAGGGCTTGCGTCGCGAGATGGCAGGAGCTTCGCCAGCTCGCTCTGGTGCCTTACTTGACGTCGAGTGCGCCCCTTCCGCAGCGGCCAGGTTCGAGCAAGGGACGCTTTTATATTTGTCGCGGCTCAGTGAAGCAATGGTGTCGTTCGCCTTTTGTTTTCGCACTTTTGGTTCGCATGAATCGGGAGTTGAAAGCAAGACGCTCAGACAAAGCTCGCGCAACTCTGCCGAAATTCCACTAGTTATGTCGCTCATGAAGAACTCCTTGTATTATACGGGACCACCCCATCTCGATGCACCCTTCCGAGAGACCAAAACAACGCAATTGTGCTCTCCTAGGCCATTCATTATTTCTTGTCGGTCTTACCAGGGCCGTCCCAGCGACCTAGGAACGCTAGATGTGGTCACCGGCGAACCGCAAGTCAGAAAGCATTTTTCGCACTATTTATGCGCTAGTATTGTAGGAGATTGCTAAAAACACTTCTTTTCGCCTCGCAGCGCCACGACGATTCCTGTTGTTTTGACGGAGCATCCCCAAGAAGCGCTGCGGCTTCAGTACAGTGCAATATCGAAGCCCAAGTTGCTGGCTAATACGCGGTTCGGACAACCAACGACTAAAATCAAACCCGAATGCTTCCTCCGCACGCGCCTCTACTCAAACTAGGGGCAGGCAGATCGCACCCTCATTGTATTCCTGGGCCAACAAGTATCGCAGCACGCACCCAGCACAATCATCTCAGGTGTACTAGCAACAGAAGGAGATTCGAGACTGCGGCTCGATTCGCTCGTAGCTGCGGCCCCGCCGAACGCGAAGGTTTAAGGGGCGCTGTCCGCGATTTCGGGATCCAGCGGCTGGAGAGTGCTGAGCACCGTTGGCAGCAGTTCGCTGACGGTCGGGTGGATGTGCACGGCTCGCTGCATGACGGTATATGGCGCGTCCGCTGCCATCAAATCCAAGATGCTATGGACGACCTCGTCTCCTCCTGGCCCCAGGATAGCGGCGCCAATGAAGCGTCGCGTCGCCGCGTCGACGAGCACCTTTATGAAGCCATGTGTCTCGCCTTTTTCGATGGCGCGCGCTACTTGCGTCATTGGGCGCCGGCCAATAAGGACCTGGCGGCCCGACGCTCCTGCCTGCGCCTCAGTCATCCCTACACGGCCAAGCGGGGATCGATATAAATTGCATAGGCCTGAATGCGTTCGCTCACGCGGCGGCGATCATTGTCGAGGAGATTCGCCGCTACAATTTCATAGTCGTTGTAGGCCGTGTGGGTAAAGGCCCCCCGGCCGTTGCAATCGCCCATTGCCCAGATGTCCGGGACATTGGTCCGCAGCTCATCATCCACCTTAATGAATCCGCGGTCGTCCTGTTCGATGCCGGCAGCCGCGAGGCCTAGATTGTCGGTGTTCGGTCGCCGGCCGACAGCGAGCAGCAGATGAGATCCGGTGATGTCAGGCCCATTCTCAATAGAGAGCGTTATGGTTCCATCCCGTTGCACGGCCCGCGTGGCGGTCGCACCGAGATGGACGGCTATACCCTCCGCCTCCAAAATGCCCTGAACCGCTAGCGAAACATCTCTGTCCTCACGAGATATCAAGCGCGAGGCCCTCTCGACGATCGTCACTTCACTCCCGAAGCGGCGATACATCTGCGCGAATTCCAGTGAAATATAACTTCCGCCGAGGACAATGAGATGACGCGGGAGTATATCGAGCTGCAGGATCGATTCGTTATCCAGATAATCCACTGTCTGGAGGCCGGGGATCAGTGGCACGACCCCTCGTGACCCCACGTCTATAAACACCCGATCAGCCCTCAGGACGATGCCTCCGACATCGACTTCATGAGGCGATAGGAAGCGGCCCGGCGCATGAAGCAGCGTGCAGTTATCGGTGCTCTCGAGACTCGTGCGCAGTCCTTCGCGTCTGTCCGCGACGATCTTGTCTTTGCGGGCCTTAACCTGCCTCATGTCGGCGCGTACCGGTGACTGGGAAACAATGCCATATTCCGCTGCACGCCGCATCTGCTGCGCGGCATACGCGCTCGCCACGAGCGCCTTAGTCGGAGTGCAACCAGTGTTGACGCAGGTACCCCCGACCGATGCCCGCTCTACGATAGCGACCTTCAGCCCGGAACCCGCCAGCCGCATGGCTAACGGCGCGCCAGCCTGACCGGCGCCGATGACAACGGCATCATAGTTGGTCACTGGTCAGCCGACCTTGGCGCCGAGTGTCGTGAGAATACCGAGCACGTCGGAACTCCCCCACCGCTCGACAATTTGCCCGTTCTCGAAGCGAGCGATCTGCATCCCGCGGGCAGCGATCGTCTCGCCTGTCGGAGCAATGCCGGCAAATATGCCTTTGTGCGTGCCGTGAATGGTATAGGCCATTGCAATGTCAGTTTCCGTCTGGGTCAGGTGGTCGACCGAAACGTTGAGGTCGGGAAACGCGGTCCTCATCATGGTGAAGAACGTCTTGAAGCCTTCCGGGCCGGAGCCTTGGTCGGGCGCTGGGTCATGATCGACGACGTCCGACGCGAATACCTGATCGAAGATCGAAAAATCCCCGCTCGCAACGGCTTCGCCAAGCTTTATATTTGCGGCGAGGTTCTGCTGCTTGCTCATTACTTCCCCTTGATACCTACGTGCTTCTGGGAGCCATCTTGATCTTGGCGCAGCCGCAATTATTGAACGATAAGGCTACTATCGCCATCCAAGACGAGCTTAGGTGAATTGGCCGTCACACCAACCTGGCAACGTCGAGACCTG
>NZ_LMUG01000017.1:0-68828 GCF_009766125.1 Acidisoma sp. S159 | reverse complement strand
CGCATCGACAATCAACGTCGCGCCCGCCAGGACCGTTCCGCCAGAAACCGGCGTTCCGTCAGGCAGCAGGTTGTCTGGACCTATCGTCACAACTGCCCCAGACTGGAGCGCGGGTGAGAGCGGAGCCGAGGCCGAGTCGCCATTAAAAGGCGTGGTGTCCTCATTGTAACCGCTAACAGGCGCCGCGTCGTTCTGCGGCCCGTATGTGACGGAAGTTCTGGCGTCGTTTGCCGCGTTGCTTATTTGTATATACTCGCCTCCGGTTAAAAAGCCGCCTCCGATGACCCCGTTGAGGGCTACGAGGTAGTAATTCGGACTCGTCTCAAATACTACACCTGTCAGGGTTACCTCTTCGCCCGACAAGCCCGTATAGGTGATCGTAATTGTCGAGCCACCGACAACAGTGCCTTGGATAAAGACGGTGTTCGATGCAGGGGCCTCGGGAAATACGGACCATTGCGATGAGGCTGGCGTTGATACAACGTCGACTTCCCCAGTTTCGTCTTCTATCGCTGCGGTGTCAACGAAAGGCGTTGTGACCGTGGTGATCTGTGAAGTGGATATGGCAAACGGCGCGGTGGGGTAAGTATAGCCAGACATTTTGTAATTCCTTGTGCGATATTAGAGATTGAGTTGAAAGTAGCGTGCCCCAGGATTGGGAAGACATCTGATCTGCAGACCGCCTACGCGGATTCCAAGATCAAGCGATCTATGCGGCGCCAACTGGACACCAAGTTACTCAATGGTTTAGTTCACCATAAAGGTCGGCCACCAATTCCATGTTCATTTAAACTCTGTACGTCTGGATCTGATTCGCACCGAAAACCGGATCGAAATAGTAAAGACCGAACGGTTGGCGCTGTAAAAAAAGCTGCTGGCTAATTTGATTCGGTGCTAAGTCGATACAATAAGCGTCGGCATTCACCTGTGTGCGGAAATGGCGAAATGGTTTGAGGGGTTATTGCCATTCTACCGACCAGAGAGCGAGTTCCAGCGGGCGGCGGCACGCTCGGCTTGGGACAGTGCTCTCGGTCGGCTCCGGCGCTGTGCCGAGCTTGTCCCAGAGCCCGAGGTCCGCGTCTGCTGCAGGACGCTATCTTCCAGCGCGCGTGAGGGCGTTAGCTCTCGGAACCTGAAAGACAGCCCGCAGAGGCCACGGCGATGATGCAACTCCACGCGCTTAGGTGGGGAGCCAGACAATTATCGAGGGAGTTGGCTGCGCGCAAAAACAATGCCGCGTTACTTTGCTGGCGGCGTTGTCCTGTTCCATAAGCCCGAGCGGGGATCGGCATTTGACGGGCAGGCGATTGCGACGTCGCCAGGGCAGCAACTGCAGATCGACCCCGGGGCAAGTGTTCCCCACCTACTCTGCCGCGGCCGGCTGCCCCGACATTTTGTTGGCAAGACGCGGCATGCGCTTCTTCCGCGCCGGTGTCAGCACCTGCTGTAGCCGGTCGAGATAAAGATAGATCACTGGTGTCGTATAGAGCGTCAGCACCTGGCTGAGCAGAAGCCCGCCGACCATGGCGACGCCGAGCGGCTTGCGCAGTTCGGAACCGGCGCCGCTCTCCAGCATCAGCGGAAGCCCACTGAAGAGCGCTGCCATGGTCGTCATCAGAATAGGCCGGAAGCGCAGGAGGCAGGCCTGGCGAATGGCGTCGTGGGATGATAGGCCGTCGCGCCTCTCGGCCGTGATGGCGAAATCAACCATCATGATTCCGTTCTTCTTGACGATCCCGATGAGGAGGATGATGCCGATCAGCGCGATGACGGTGAGCTGGTAGTGGGAGATCATCAGCATCAGCAGAGCACCGACACCGGCGGATGGGAGTGTCGAGAGAATAGTCAGAGGGAGGATGTAGCTCTCGTATAATATGCCGAGGATGATATAGACGGCGATCAGCGCCGCAGCCACCAGGATCGGCTCGGAGCCGAGCGAGGCCTGGAACGCCTGGGCGGTCCCCTGGAAGCTTCCCTGCACGGTGGCCGGAACCCCCATCGAGGCTTCCATGCTCTGCACCTGCGTGACCGCCGCTCCCAGCGAGGCGTTCCCCTTCAGATTGAAGGAGACGGTAACTGCGGGGAACTGGCTCTGGTGATTGATCGCCAGAGGTTGCACCGGAACCGATGTCTCATGTACGAGCGTTGATAGAGGAACGGCGCCCCCGGAGGATGACTTCACGTAAAGCTTTTCGAGCGTAGCCAGTTTGCCGTATTCATCGGGTGTCGCTTCGAGAACCACGTAGTAAGCTTTGTTCCCGGTAAAGTACTGCGCGACCTCCCGCTGCCCGAAGGCGTCGTACAGGATGTTGTCGATGGTGGCCGGCAGAATGCCGAAACGCGATGCTTGGTCGCGACTGTAGGTCAAGGTCTCGGTCGTTCCCGAATTCTCCTGATCCGACGTCACGTCGGCCAAAATCGGAAGCCGTCGCATCCGTGCCAGAATTTTGGGCGCCCAGCTATTCAGTTCCCCCTGGTTCGTATCTTCCAGCGTGTACTGGTAAAGTGTCCGCCCTAAACGCGCCCCCACGCTGACATCCTGAGCCGGCTGCATGAAAAGCCGAATACCGGCGAGGCTACCCATCTTCTGATCGAGACGCTCGATCACCTTCGTGGCGTCCTCCCCGGGACGCTGATTCCATGGCTTGAGCGTGATATACATC
Source organism: Acidisoma sp. S159 (assembly GCF_009766125.1). NCBI lineage: Bacteria > Pseudomonadati > Pseudomonadota > Alphaproteobacteria > Acetobacterales > Acidocellaceae > Acidisoma > Acidisoma sp. S159. The sequence goes on along the minus strand of NZ_LMUG01000017.1, from coordinate 66,165 downwards.
CGCCCGTTATTCGCCGTCTGGCCACCTGCTCCTGCGCCAACGGACGAAACGACTGAGGCTACGGCGGGATCGTGCAGCACCAGCTGATCGACCTGCTGTTGGCGAGCTGCCATCTGTGTGTAGGAGGCGTCCTGCGCCACCTCCGTGATGCCGATGATGATGCCGGTGTCCTGTGTCGGGAAGAACCCCTTCGGGATAAAGACATATAGCGCGCACGTCAGACTGACCGTCGCCAGAAAGACTATGAGCGTCATCAGTCGGAACCGCAGCGCGACGTCGAGCGTCTTCGCGTAGAATCCGACCATGCCATCGAACACCCGCTCGACCGCGTTGTAGAAGCGCCCATGCTGATGCGCTTCGGCAGTGAGGAACCGCGCGGCCATCATCGGCGTCAGCGTCAAAGAGATCATCGCCGAGATAACGATTGTCATCGTCACGCAAATCGCAAACTCGCGGAACAGCCGGCCGACAATGCCGCCCATGAGCAGCAGCGGGATAAAGACGGCGATCAGAGAAACGCTAATCGAGACGATGGTGAAACCGATCTCGCCCGCACCCTGCAGCGCGGCATCGACAGGTTTCATCCCTCCTTCGATATGGCGGAAGATATTCTCCAGCATGACGATGGCGTCATCGACGACGAAGCCTACGGCGATCGTCAAACCCATCAGCGACAGGTTGTCGAGGCTGAACCCGCACAGATACATCGCACCCAGAGTGCCGGCCAGCGCCACCGGAATGGTCACGCTCGGAATGATTGTGGCCCAGACATTACGGAGGAACAGGAAGATCACCATCACGACGAGGCAGATTGCCAGCAAGAGCGTGAACTCGACATCCCGCACGGAGGCCCGGATGGTCAGCGTGCGGTCGGACACCACGTTGAGATGGATATCCGCTGGAAAATCCCGCTCCAGCGCGGACAACTGCGCCTTAATACCATTGGCAGTGGAAATGACGTTTGCATTCGGCTGCTTGAAGACCAGAAGAAGGACGGACTGCTTGCCGTTCGTCCAGGCTCCGAGCTCACGGTTCTGCGGTCCGGCGATCGCTCGTCCAATGTCTCTGATTCGGACAGGAGCGCCGCTACGATAGCCGATGATGACATTGTTATAGGGAGCGGCTCGCGTGAGTTGATCGTTTGCATAGATGGTGAAGGAACGGTCCGGGCCGTCGACACTTCCCTTCGGATCATCGACGGTCGCGCTCGTTAAAACGCTGCGAACATCTTCCAGGGTGAGGCCCATCTCGGCGAGTCGTGCGGGATCGACCTGGACCCGGATGGCGGGGGTCTGCTGACCACCCACCAGGACCTGGCCGACCCCGGGAAGCTGAGAGATCTGCTGTTCGACGACGTTCTCGGCGTAACTATCGACATCAGTGATCGGGGCCTGATCGGATTGCATCGCCAGGATCATGATGGGACTATCGGCCGGGTTGATTGCCCGGAAGGTCGGAGGGCTTGGCATGGCCGCCGGCAATGAACCCTCGGCCGCGTTGATCGCCTCCAGAACAAGAGTCTCAGCGTTCCCGAGATTGGTCGTTAGGCCAAACTGTAGCGTGATCTGCGTCGTGCCCAGCACGCTTGCCGAAGTCATCTGAGACAGACCCGGCAGCATTTGCCCGAATTCGGTCTCGAGCGGTGTCGCGACGGTCGATGCCATCGTCTCTGGACTCGCACCAGGATACTGCGCCGTGACCGTAAGCGTCGGAAATTCGACGTTCGGGAGCGGTGCTACCGGAAGCAGTGGATAGGCGGCGAGTCCAACGAGAAATACCGCCGCCGCGACGAGGGATGTGGCGATAGGCCGCTTGATGAAAGGCGCGGAGATGCTCATCGGCTATTGGCGTCCTACAGACGGAAGGTAGTACAACCTAGGAGGGATCTGCCACAGCGGGCTGGCCAGCCGAGAGCCGAGCCTGTTTCGGGGTGTTGGTAACTTTGACATGCATTCCGGGTGCCAGTCGTGACTGGCCTGCGAGCACAACGACTCCGTGGTCGGAAAGCCCTTTCGTGACGACCGACAGACCGCTGTCCACGTAGCCTACATCGATAGCAGTTTGTGCCACTGTCTGGTCGGGCTTCACCAGATAGACGAAGAGTCCATCCGGCCCATGCTGCACGCTCAGCGACGGTATCGTAACCGCCTTGTGTAGGGTATCGATCTGCACGCGCGTGTTCACAAATTGTCCAGGCCATAAGTGCCCGTCGGTGTTCGAGAACTCCGCCTTGAGCGAGATGGTTCCCGTACTCGTATCAATCACGTTGTTGGGCGTGAGTAGCGTGCCGCGGGCAAGAAGCGCCTTGCCTTGGCTATCATAGGCTTCGATCGCCACTGGCCCTTTTGCGCGGGCATTCTGAACCTGAAGCAGCTCATCCTCAGGCAAGGTCAAAACAGCGGCGATCGGTTGGTCCTGCGTGATTGACACAATGCCCGTGGAACTATCCGCCTGAACCAAATTCCCGACATCAAGCTGGTACAAGCTGACGCGACCGGCGAAGGGTGCGCGAATAACGCAATAGCCGAGATCGATCTGCGCTTTCTCGATATTGGCTTCATCGGCGGCAATGCTCGCGACTTCCTTGCTCACCGTCGCTTGTTGATCGTCCACCTGCTCAACCGGCGCATAGCTACGCGCGGCGAGGGCCTGGAAGCGGCGAAGGTCAAGCTGAGCGCTCTGGAGCTCTGCCTCGTCCTCGCTGCGCTGCGCGACAGCCGCGTCCAGCGACGCTTTGAAGGAGGCGGGATCAATCCGGGCGACGACATCCCCCTTGTTGACCTCCTGCCCCTCGCGTGCGGGAAGGTCGATCAGTAAGCCTGTGACCTGAGCCTTGATTTCAACCGAGTTGAAGGCCTGAACGGTCCCTAGACCGTCGAGGAAGATCGGCACATCCTTAATCCGCACAGGTGCACTCGTGATGGGCACAGGCGAAGGCACCAATTGCGTCGTTGCGTGGCCGCCTCCGTGGGCCTGCACCTCCTTCCATGCGACGACTAAGGCGATGCCAGCGAGCGGCGCCGCCATCAACAAGCGAGATTTCTTCACTTCAGATATCCACTACTCTGGTCCTGATGGGCAGATCATCAATTCTATATGGATGTGAACCATGCCGTGCCGCGCCATCGTTGCAATATTTCACAATGCGCTCTCCGATAGGTGCTGCGCCGGAAACCGAGCGAGTTTGGCCTTTGCAAGCTGCTACAACGGCACCGTAACTGAGCATTTTGTGGCGTGCGACAAATTGCAACACGCGACGTTGGAAAACCAGATGGCGCTGCTACAGCTTCCGCATCATGCAGACGCAGGGCAGGCAGCTATCCCTTAAAGGCCATCATATGCCTTTCGTGTGCGACGACGCGGAAATGATCGTGACCTTCACCGCCTCGTGCGCCTTGGAAATGACCACCCTTGCACCATGCGGGCTGTGGCGGACCACTCTCTCGAGAATCGTCGCCCGGATTTGTCTTCTAACGGCCCAATATGCGGCTGTGTTTGCGGCCACGGCGATTATCACCGCAACGCTGACGATCGGCTACTCTCGCGCTGCGGATCTAGGTGGCGTCGCGTCGAAGACGCCGCCAGCTGCCGGCCCAAGGAGAACAACCCGGACGGCACGGCTTCTGCGAGTGGTCTCTAAGCTTGCGCGGGCTGCTGGCCCCGAAGCCTGCGAACACCTGTGTCGCTGCAGGCATTCACATCAATGGTCACCCGATCCTCCTAAATGAAGCGCAAGCTTTGCAACCTCAGATTTCTTGGTCTGGACCGGGTGGGCAGCCTGCGGAAGGTTTAGCTAGATCAGCGCGGTATTGGGTTCCTTGCCGGACAAGATCCGACCGAACAGCTCCATGGTTGTGCTGGTGCATATGCCGCCATGGAGGCTCGCAACGCGCACATCGCGCCACAATCGGTTCATCGGATTGGCTGCCGTTGCAAAAGAACCGCCCGACGCTGCCGCCAACTTATCGACTGCTTCCCAGATGAGTTGACTCGCGTATCCCGCATCGCGCCAAATACGCACGCGCTGCTCGCGAGTCATTGCCGTGCTGCGGTCCGTGCTCGCTTCAAGTTCGTCGACCGACCGCCTGAGGATGAGTTCGGCCGCGTCAATCTTGGCGGATACTTCCCCGAGTTGCAGGTGGGTCACCGCCGCTTCGTCCTGCTTCTCGTACCAGGTGTAGGGGATGCCTCGGTTTGGTGCCTTTGCCAAAAAGAGTTCAAGGGCGGCTTTCGCCATACCCAAGGCGGGAAACACGAGGTTGGTTGCGAGAAAGGGAAGCAGCGGCATGCGGTACAATCTTCTTGGGAGATGGACGGAGGCGTAGTCTTCCCTGAGCACTTTGCTGAGCAGCGCAACCCGTTCGTTTGGGACAAACACATCCTTTGCGGTGACGCTGGTGCTTCCGCTGCCCCGTAAACCGATCGTATCCCAGTCATTTAGAAAAGTGATGTGCGACATGGGAACCAATGCGGATCCGCGGCCAACGAATTTCCCGGCCTCATCATTGATGGGAATACCAAGATTGTCCCACTGCGCGTGATGTGCCCCGCTGTTGAAACTCCATAGACCCTCCTCGATCACGATGCCCCCTTCAATAGACCTAGTCTTCACTTTGAGCGGGGCAAGCACGCTTGCCGTGAGTGGCATTCCGGTAACGGAGTATCTTGCATCCGTCACCTGCTTCGAGTAAAACGCCGTCGCTGTCCAGGTACCCGCCGAAAGCAAGGCGAGTGTCCAAGCGGCGGAACCACTCCCCCGCCCGACCTGAACCACCGCATCCATGTAGCTGCGCAGCGAAGTTTGGAGGCCGCCATACATTGTCGGAACCAGCATGTCGAAAAGACGAGCTTGCTGAAAGTCGGCAATTGTCGCGTCGGGTAGTCTAATCAGCCTATCCGTTTCCGCGCTCCGCGAACGCAACGTGGGAACCAGAGCGGCAGCGGCAGCGACAATATCTACAGAGACAACAGCTGGACCCAGAGTTGCAGCTACACTCATTGCGAGCGCTCCTGGTTAGAGTTAGGGGTGCTAAATATGGCGCCTCGTGCGATTGTAAGGCGCATCGACCATTAGCTTCTCCAGCGCAGGCTGGGACGGGTGGATCGGGGCACTGGCAAGCGATCATGAATCGTAGCGTTCGAAGCGTCGCACTCCCGTGAACCGGCATGATGCCAGTCAGCGGAGCGCACCGTATCGAGGCGCAGTTACGCATCAATGTCGATTGGCACCCATCGTGTTACGGATGTAGTCTGACCGCGTCGGCGCGTCGTTGGAGCAGGCGGGTGGTCCGGCCCTTCGTGGAAAATGTCCCAATTTTACTCCTCGGGGTCGCTCGGCACTACCGTGAATTGCACGAAATCGCGGAAAGCCTCTCCACTCGCCGGCGTCTCTTCAGCTTGCTTTGCTGAGCCCTATGACTCATCAGACGTTTTGAGGAATCGGCAAGAGTCGGCGTCGGGCAATTCCCTCGGTCATTTTCCCCGCGTCTCTTAGCCCATATTGCAACGCGGCGACGAAAAGCCACTGTCAACGGCCGGAGAGCGCTCTCCTCGCGCAACGCATGATGAGAATCCTTCTTCGAGTGCTGAAATTCGAGGTCATTGAATCGGCGAAGTCCGGCCTTCGGAAGCCGCGTGCACCCGCCAAGCTCAAAGCACTCTCATGTTCGCCCCTTCAAGCTGCAGGCACGGAAAATCTGTCGCTCGTTCCTGAGCCCTTCAGCACGGCCTCCGCTGGGCAAGGCAGGCGACACGATCATGAAACGACGGTTGATCATGCTCTGATACGCGGGTTGGTTACCGCCGGACCGGTGATGCGTCGCGGAGCTTCCTCTGTCTAGGATCCAGCGTCGGATGAGCTCCGGCTGGTAGTGCTTGCGAGGGTTCTCCTGGCCGTGACCGTGCCGCCTGCCTTGCTCAGCTTTGGATGCTTCCTGGGGTTATTCGATCTCCTTATCGGTCGTGCCAGGGCTTAAGCGACGGATTATGTGTTGGCAGCCTGGACCTGTTTAGCAATCGCCCAGACAAATCCTGCCAATTCGCGTGCGATGGCGGCGGTGACAACGGTCGGCGGTTTGCTCGCCCGCGCAAGCTTACGATATCGCTGGCACAGTCGCTCCTGCGCCTTCCAGGCCGTCTCGCGAATGGGCTTGGTCAATCCCTCCTGCCGGAGCAGCAGTTCCCGGCTGATCCGTGCCGGGAATCGATAACTCCAGGCGGCCTCGATCAACATCCGCCGCGCCGTATTATTTCCGGCCTTGGTGATGCCACCTTGGCGGCGTGTTTGTCCGCTAGAGTGTTCGGACGGAACCAGGCCAAGGTAGGCCATGAGTTGGCGCGGATTGTCGAAGCGGGTGATGTCGCCGAGTTCGGCAACCAAGGTCGCGGCTGCGACGAGCGCCAAACCGCGAAGCGCCTGCAGCGCGTTGACGACTGGCCGAAGTGACCAATCAGACAAAGCCGCTTTTATATGGACTTCCAAATGATCGCGACGGGCGGTCGCGGCCTCGACTGCGGCAATACAATCTTCCAAGACAATGTAATGTATGGCGTGTTCAAACGTCAGCCCTGCCAGCCATCGCCGGTGCATCAGCGTCCAAGCCGGTCGGTTGTAGTGGTGACCGTGGCGCAGAAGAAAGCCAGAGAGCTGTTGGCGTGCCTGACGCAGGGTACGCACCGCCGCCAGCCGTGCACGCACCAGATCGCGGACCGCTTCATGGGCCTGATCTGGAACCCAAACCGCCGTTAGTTCACCAGCACGGTGAAGCTTGGCCAAGTTGATCGCATCGCGCCGGTCGGTCTTGATCCGATCGCCCGGCTTGCGCGGGATCAACGACGGGGCGACCACAACGCATCCATGTCCAGCCTCGGTTAACTGCCGCTGTATGCCGTAGCCGCATGGCCCCCCTCGCAACAGAACCGCAGTTCGCGTCCACCACGGGCTAGCTTCGCGGCGAGTTTGGCCAGTGCAGAGAAGGTGTGGACGATGATACCATGCTCGCGCGCTTCTCCCCGCTTGCCGCCGTCTGCAAGCGCTACCGCGATCGTGTCCTTGTGAACATCCAGCCCAACGTAGGTGATAAGCTCTTCCACGACCCGTCTCCTATGCATGAGGCTCGGCGCCAAACCACTCGGCGCAACCCTCGAAAAGCCTGCATACTGCGAGACGGGTCACCCCTCCTCAGGCGAACATTTGGTCTAGACATCTAGCGCGCTGATGGGGGTCTCCTCAAGCCGGGATCGCATCGGGATTGTGAAACTGAACTTGGCGCCCGCACCCTCGTTGGGTTCCGCCCAGAGGCGACCGTGATGACTTTCGATGATTGATCGACTTACGGCAAGGCCGATGCCCATGCCTCCGTCCTTCATCGTATAGAACGGCTGGAAAAGTCGCTCTGCCACCTGCGGGTCGAAGCCCACACCCGCGTCTTGAACGGTTAGGCATGCATGATCGTCGTCTACCAGCGCAGTCCTGACGACCAGCCATCGGGGGCGATCATCGACTTCCTGCATAGCCTCGGCCGCGTTCAGGATAAGGTTTAGAATGACCTGCTGCAGCTGCACGCGGTCTCCCACGATAGGGGGAAGGTCATCGTCGAATTCCAGGCGCAGGACTGCGCGGCTTGTCTGAAGCTGGCTGCGCGAAAGCGTCAGCACCTCTCGTGCCGCTTCATTTAGATCGAGCTGCTCGCTTGCAGGTTTCTTCTTGCTAAATAATGAGCGCAGCCGGGCGACGACATCGGATGCGCGGTTTCCATCACGGATCGTGCGCCGCAGGGTTTCCCGTGCACCGACGAGATTGGGAGGATCGGCAGCCAGCATCCGCAGGCAAGTGTTGGCATTAGTGATGATACCCGCGAGCGGTTGATTGACCTCATGGGCAATCGACGCCGTCAGCGCCCCCATTGTCATTACGCGAGTGACATGTGCCAGCTCGGCCTGGGTGTTGCGCAACTCCTCCTGCGCCTGTTTCCAGTCGTGCATGTCCACGACCGTCCCGTGCCATTTCAAGATGCGGCCCTCCCGATCACGCAACGGCAAGGCGCTTATCACACACCAGCGGTGGCTGTGATCGGCGGCACGAAGTATACGGACCTCAGCACGATAAGGTGCGCCGGATGATACACACGACATCCAGGCCTGTGTCATCTGGTCTACATCATCTGGATGGAGCAACCGGCCCCAACCGGCCCCCATAATTGTTTCAACGGGCAAGCCGGTATAGTCAAGCATGCGAGCGTTACAGTAATCGAGATTGCCGTCTGGCGTCGCGCTCCAAAGCATTTCCGGGATGGTCTCGGTCATTTCGCGGAGCTTGAATTCGCTCTCTCGAAGTTTGCCTTCCGCGAACTTAGACTCCGTGATGTCACGAATGAAAGCGCTGAATACCCAGTCGTGACCAAGCCGCATGGGCACGACTTGGAGTTCGGCGGGAAACTCGGCTCCATCACGGCGGATCGCCGAAACCTCGATCCTCCGCCGCAAGATTGGCCCTTCGCCCGTGAGCAAGAACTTCCGCAGGCCAGTTTCATGAGCCGACCGATACCGCGCCGGCATGACCACCTCGGACATACGCTGGCCAATAACTTCGCTGGCGCTATACCCGAACATGAGCGCGGCTTGCCCGTTCCAGCTCGTTATCATTCCTCCCGCATTCATGGTGATCACCGCATCCAAGGCAGTGTCGATGATTAAACTTGTTCTTTCCTCGGCTCGCTGAAGATCTTCCTGCGACTGCTTGAGCTCTTCAATATCGGTCGATGTACCGACAAATCTCTGGACATTTCTATCAGCGCCATACCACGCTACGGCGCGATTAAGATGCCAGCGGTAGGCTCCGTCCCGAGCCCGACGAAAGCGGACTTCGAAGGTAAAATCGCGCCCCGAACCTACCCCCTTCCAGAAGGCTCGCGATGCAATATCCCGATCGTCGGGGTGTAAGGCAGTCATCCAGGCCTCAGGCTGAGATTGAACGTAGGCACTCGACTGCCCGGTGTATTCCAGCCAGCTCTGATTGACGAAGTCCGGTGTGCCATCAGGCGCGAAGGTCCATGCCGCGACCGGAAGATGTTGCAGCAAACCGACCTGGAGCCGCAGTTCTTCATTTGCGGACGCGAGCTGGCTGGTCCGCTGCGCCACTCGTCGATCGAGTTCTTCGGCTACCTGCTTACGCTCCGTCAACCGCCGCGCTCCGTCCAGTCCTATCGCCGCCTGGTTTGAGGCCGATCGTAACACGACAGTTTCATGATCCCGCGGAAAATCCGGACGCGCAGAGCCGGTCACCAGCATACCGAACTCGCCATGGAGCCCCAGTTGCAAGGGCACGGCTACAATGGCGTCATCCGCGAAGACTCTGCATGACCCTGCGGTCCAGCTTCGTGGCTCGTCTCCCAAACAACGACGGAGGATTTCGCCCAGTTCCTGCGGTGAAGGTTGTGGGCGGGTTCCCGCCCTCATTCTAGCCAGCTCGACATGAGCTTCAGCCGATACATCAGTCATTCTGATGTAAGCGAAATCCAACTGAAGCATGCCATAAAGCGAGTCAATAAGAATTTTGGCGATTTGTCTCGGCTCGCAACCCGCCCAAACGGCCGGAAGTGCGAGTACGCCGACCAGATCACTGATGCAATTCTGAAGGCGCCTGGTCTCTGCCGCAGCCCGCTGCAGAGAATCGTCCATTTTACGCCCCGGATCGACGGCCGCGGAATTCACGCAGAAACTCCTGCGGCGGCAAATAGAATGGGTTTTCTTGCAGAATGCCTCCGATCAGGACCATCGGGTGCGTCCGCATAACATCGATCACCGTGTCGCCGCCGAATTTCGACAAATGATATGTGCAGATGACCGCATCGTCGTGTTGACACCACACATCGTTGACGCGCGATTCGAATTCGATCAGGTCGTCAATATACGACCGATCTTCCGCGGCCCAATCCATGCGGCAGACAATCCGACTCAGGCCGTTCGGTGAATCGGCGCTTCCCTTGGCCAGTTGCTCGAAAGTTTGTAGCATCTGGTTCTGATCGAAATGCCCGTCGCGCAGGTAGGTCTCAACATTGGTTCTGAGCTCGAATTGACCACGTCGTTCGGCCGCCGCTGCGTCGATGCCCGCCGTGGTCAGACGCAACAAATGGTCGTCGCGCTGGCCCGGATTGACGACATGAACTGCCCTATCGCCGAGTTCAAACCCCTCCTTTATAAAAGGGAGCAGAACGTCGTATTCTTCCTCGTTGCTATTGAAGAAGGCGCAGACATGTCGCGCCCTATCAAGCTTCGATCCGGCAAACCGGATTTCTGGCGCAGCGTGCTTCAATGAGCGCTCCCTCTACCGGAATTTGCCGTCGCGCAAGTTGCGTCTAGGTGAATAGCCTATTTTTTGAGCAGCCGTACATAGTGCTTTGAACTCTCCCGGGCGACGGTGTCAACCCTTCATGCCCCGTTACCCTTCGTCAATCGCCGCGATTTCTCGACCAGGCCGTCCTTAATCCCGCCGGCATGGGAATCACTCTATGTTCAATATGTTAGGGCAGGCTCCTGTGCGTGGACTTGAGCCGGAGTGATTTGCGCAAGACGGTCCATCGCTTCCAAAGGTCCTAGCGGGATCCTCACCCAGCGCGCCTGATTCGAAGCAATTTAGAAGCCGCCCTCTGCGAAAGACTTGGGCTTCACAGGCCCGGCGAGGCGACAAAACTTCAAAACCAACACCTAGGTATAATGCCCGTGCAAGCCCCATCTGGGGCATTGTCGAACAGCAAGAGGAGTTTGGACCGGAGGCGCAAACCGTCTCCTCCGGGAACCGTCGCGATTTGATTGAACACGCTTTGGCAGAGATGGCTCCCGATACCCAAGACCGGAATGCTTATGGCTCGAATTCTCGTACACCGCGGAAGCCTCGACGCTTTGACTGACACCTTGAGGCTGCTTTTTCGTTCCCGAATTGTGTATGGGAGGATCGCGTGCACGTCGTTCGCTCCAGCCCAATCTCATTGCACTGGCGGAGTGGAATAACGTTGCCGAAACGGCCTTATGTTGCGGTGGTCGATGACGACGAGTCCGTAAGGGAGTCTCTGCCGGACCTCCTGCGGGAACTCGGCTACGATGCCCAAGCGTTCTCTTCCGCCGAGTCATTCCTGACGTCGGACCGGCTAAGGCAAGCCGCGTGTTTGGTTCTTGATTATGCAATGCCGGGGATGTCCGGCTTCGATCTCCAGAGCGAGCTGATCCAGCGAAAGCGGAATGTGCCGATCGTGTTTATTACGGCACACGGTGAAGAGGTAATCCGTCTGACGGTCCGCGAACGCGGCGCCGTCGCGTGCCTCCTCAAGCCGTTTAGCGATACCGCGCTGCTGACGGCTCTGGAAACAGCGCTGAAGCCAAAATAGTTCAATCTCCTTGCGTGCAAAGATTAGCGAGGAGTATGGGTGAACTTGTCGTGACAGAAAATAAGACGGATCATTTGTCAATGCGAAGCGCCGACTCGGTCGTTTACATTGTTGACGACGATATCTCGGTGCGGGAATCGCTGGAAGGCCTAATCCTCGAAGCAGGCTGGCAGCCATCCGCATTCGCTTCCGCATCCGATTTCCTTGCTTCGCCGCCTGCCGCGTCTCCCAACTGCCTTGTCCTTGATGTGTCTTTGCCGGATCTGAATGGTCTCGATCTTCAACAGATGATCGCTGGCGAGCGGGCGGACATGCCAATCATATTCATAACGGGATATGGCGATGTTCCAATGAGTGTGCGCGCGATGAAGGCAGGCGCTGTCGAGTTTCTGACAAAACCTTTCGGGGACGAGGCGCTTCTGTCCGCAATCCGCGGCGCTCTGGAGCGCAGCGCCAACCGGCAGGAGACGGCGGCGGATATGCAGTCCTCGCGGTGTCGCTACGACCTCCTCAGCCGCCGCGAGCGCGAGGTCATGGCGTTGGTCGTTTCCGGGCTCATGAACAAACAAGTCGCTGGCAAACTTGGCATAAGCGAAATTACGGTCAAGGCGCATCGCGGTCGTCTCATGCGGAAGATGGAGGCCGCTTCTCTCGCTGATCTGGTCAAGCTCGCGGCCAAACTTGAAGTACCTGGGTGACTGCAGTGCGACTATCCGCGAGACAAACTCAGCGATAGTTCTGCGCAAACTGTTCGATGGCGAAAAACGCTTAGACCGCTACACTTCTTCTAAGCTAACCCCCATCTCTGCGCCGGCCGTTGCGTTCCGCCACTAGTGGCACTTCAAGGACATCTGCTTGAGCCGCAGTATTCTACACTCCGTTCCTGCTCGACGAATGATATTCCACGTCTCGATGCAAAATCTCGAACATCTGCGCCAACCATCGACGTCGTCAATCTCACGTAGACCATAGTCTCATTGACCTCATCTATCGCAAAGCCTTTCATTCACGGGCCGGTTAAGAGGCTTGGCATACACGATAGACGATCTGGGAAATATGATTATGTGCGGCGGGTATGTTGGTGACGCTGGCGGCAGTTCTGCAATGAGAACCGCTTGTGAATCTCGATACAAAACCGGCCTAAGCATCGCCGCGCCAAAACCAGTCTCCGGCCGCAATGCTTACTACGGTGCTGCGGTTACCCGCCGCTTTGGCATCTCCGAGCCTCCTCCCACGATTGTTCGAGAGATTCGCAACTCTATCTTCGCCGTCACTAGAATTGATTGTAAGTTACCTCGTTGCGACGTTACCGCACCGACACCGACCGAGAACGCATATTCACTTACTGTCAGGCTGCGCGACGTGACGCAGTCGCGGGCGTGGATCGGCGGGCGGCTTCAACCTGACGAGGAACGTCCAAAGAACAGTTCAGCCTTCTATGACTTAACAGACGAGATCAGGTTTGCCATTTGCGAGCCGATAGATAGCTTAAATTTCTACATTCACAGAGATACTCTGAACGAGGTCAGTCGTGAGACCGACAAAAGGTCGATCGACCGTTTAATGGTCAGTTTCGGGTCTACGGTATCCGATCCTACGATCGCCGGCCTAGCTGCAAGCTTACTGCCAGCTATGGAGCGCCAACATGAAGTTAACGAGCTATTTGTCGATCACATCGCTTACGGTTTGCTCGCTCATCTAACGGGCCAATACGGCGCTACAGTCGCTGGCAAAATCGCCACGTCCGGCGGTCTGGCGCCCTGGCAGCTACGAAGGGCGAAGGAGCTCATCAGAGGAAATTTAAATGGCGCGATGCGGTATTCGGAAGTCGCCGCCGAATGCAGGCTGTCCCCAGGCCACTTTAGCCGCGCCTTCGCACGTAGCACAGGATTGCCGCCACATCGTTGGCTAATGAGCCTAAGGGTCGATTTAGCGAAAGAATTACTTCTGCAGACTGGGATGCAAATCGCCGAAATTGCCTTGAATTGCGGCTTCGCTGACCAAGCGCATTTTACTCGAGTATTCTCTTCGTCGGTGGGATCGACTCCAGGTCGCTGGCGCCGGGAGTGCCGAGGTTGAACGACGCGGCGCCCCGAGAGTGTCTGCGGGCACTGGCCATGGAGCGGCGCCGGTTCGGCTATCGGCGACTGCACATCTTCCATGTCACCGATTGTCGCTCGCATCATGCGCCCGCGCCATCGCCTAAACCTAGAGCAGGCGACGCCGCGGTGTTCTCGTGCTGCCTGGTCCGGCTATTCGGGCATCCCGGCGAGACGTAGTCATACATCTACATCCGATTGAAGCAGGTGCATTGCCGTCGTGTGTCAAACCGGATGGGGAGTGGCCGCGCGATCAAGGAGCCCGGGGTCCCTGCGACCGGCAATCGCGACCGCGAAGCTCAAACGCCTGCGAATTCATCTGTCAGCGATGGACGATCCAGCTCGAGCGCTTCAAAACCAGCCCGCACCATCACAATGCGGGACTAAACAATTAGGTCTCGAACTCATAAACGGAATTCCGCTGGCAAGGAAGTCTGATTCAAGCTGCTTGTAGTAGGGAGCGAACATGACCCCGCGCCGATATGAGCTGACGGACTTTGAGTGGTCGATCTTGAACCACTGCTTCCGAATAAGCCTCGTGGCGTACGACGCGCCGATGACCGCCGTGTCTTGAATGCCATCTATTGGCGGCTGCGCACGGGTTCACCGTGGGCAGATATCCCAGAGCGGTATGGTCCTCCCACGACCTGCTACAACCGCTTCGTCCGCTGGCGGAAGGTGGGTGTTTGGGACAAGGTCTTCGAGGCTGTCTCGCGAGCCTTTGACGGTGATCTTCAAATGATCGATTCTTCCTCGATCCGGGTCCATCAGCATGCGGCGAACGTCAAAAAGGGGGCCCGCCGGAAACCGACGAAGGTCACGACACTCCATCCCGATGCATGGGGCGCTCGCGCGGCGGACTGACGACAAAGATCCACGCTCTCGTCGATGCCAACGGCAATGCCATTGCCCTCAAGCTGACCGAAGGCCAAGCCCATGACGGCACGAGCGCGCGTGACATGCTGGACACCATCGGCGCGGGTCAAATCCTTCTGGCTGATCGGGCCTACGACAGTGACGCTCTTCGGGGACTTTGACGGACCGTGGCGCCTGGGCCAACGTCAAGCCTATGCAACGAAGGTTCAACATTCCCGCCTTCAGTCCGTTCCCTTATCACTGCCGCAACCCGCGAACTCGATCGCCTGCAACTACTGCTCGCGCAGATCAAAATGGTGGAGGTCGAGCGGGATACCTTGCTTGACGCTGAACGCGCCGCTACGCCGGCGGCGATGGTGTGCTCGACATCAAGGGCATCGGGTCTGAATTCGCCGCTGTCCTGTGGTTGGAGGGGCCGTTCCGACATTTCGACAACCGGTGACAAGTTGCGGCTTATGCGGGCCTGGCTCCAACGCCTTGGCAGAGCGGATCGATCGATCGGGAACGGGGCGTATCGAAGGCCGGCAATCCCAGACTACGAACAACATTGCTCCAGCTCGCCTGGCTCTGGCTTCGTCATCAGCCAGAGTCAGCGCTCAGCCACTGGTTCAAGGAACGGGTCACGCGCAGCGGCGGCCATCTTAAGAAAACAACGATTGGCAATGGCGCGAAAGCTGCTGGTCGCACTTTGGAAATATGTGACCGCTGGTGTCGTAATCGATAGGGTTGTGATGAAGACCGCCTGACGATAGGCGTGAACCAAATTTCGCAATCTTTTAGAACCTGATCAGTCCTGGCGGATCCAACTGGACGAACCGATGAACATATGGCTTGAACAGCCGATAAGTAGAATGGTCTCGTTCTCTCGAGCCTTGCCCGCCGCAAGCGAGATATTGGTGTAGCCGTTGGAGCGGCGACCGGATGTGAGCTTGATCGTGCTCGGAACGGGCAGCGTCATATCGAATGCGCTCAGAACTTAGGTGCCGATTTGAAACACCATAGGAGACTGACCAATGTCGCCTTGGTAAGACTTCTTGACCGGAAACTCCTCATGTGAGTGATCCACCGTGCTGCGCGGCGGCGGGTCCTTCGGAATCGCGCGCCACTGACAGCCAGTGCTCAGCACATACATCAGGCCGTTCGTCACATCGCGCACATTCACAATCCGCTTGTTGCCCGCCACGCTTGGCCCGCGGGATCTCCGTCTTGCCCAGAGCCCATTCCTCATCTGTTAGGTCGCTCGGGTAGCGCAGTTTGCTCCAGTTATAGCGAGCGCGGTTCTCGACAATCCACATCGGGGGGCTCCAGCGAATCGGGGCAGCCGCTATCGAATCATAATCGTCTCTCAAGACTCAAGATGATCTTGGACCGAAACTTAGTGAATTCATCGCATTAGCCGTTCAGGCCGCATCCGCCATACGATAACAACCATCAGGTTCGACCAACTCAACGACTATATCGATCTAGTGAGGACGGGTGCGGTAATCAGTATGAAGTTTTGATAAACCTGGTCCGCCGGGCTGGAGCATCCAACCTCAAATGCCCGGCGAGCACAGAGGGCCTTCGGACATTGTTCCGACCGGATTTTCGTCGTGCTCGCAAGTATTGTAACTCGCGGCCGGTCGAGGGCATGCCCGCCTATGAAATTCTTACCTCTTTTACCTGCCGTCCATCCGCGCACTAATGGGGCGCAGCGGCGGAGTGCTCGATGAACGCGGCGACCTGGCTCGGATGGGATAAGATACCGGCATGGCTGCTGACTATCTCGACCGTATGCGCGTGTGCGCGCGTAGCCATTTCGCGCTGCTGGGGCGTGGGCGCCCGCATCGGGTGCGTACGCGGCAATGTAGCTTGCGGGCGTTTTTTCCAGCGCTGAGGGACGTGTTCCGGTGTCGGCGATTGCCGTGTGACGGCTCTCGTCGCCGTCGAGCGCGGGCTTCAGGCCGAGCAAGCCCCCAAATGAACGTCGGCCAGGGGACGTGCAAATAGGCGAGCAAGTCTCGAAGGTGCTGACCTTCCCGCCCAGCACGAGGTGTCTAGTTTTTGCTCGCGGACGCGTCTCTGTGACGCTATGCCCGTTTGGGCCGGTTTTCGCCACTGTGCCGGTTGAGGTCGCACCGTTGAACCCGGTGATGGCTCGGCTATCGGTTATCGTCCAATTGGTTACCCTTCGGTTGAACGAGCTCGTCGCTGTCGCGCCATTCGGGCGGGTCGCGGTGATCGTTCGTCCGAAGTTGCCACCGCCATTGTCCGAGGGCGTGAACGTCCGGCTGTAGGTCCATGCCCGCAGAGCCGGTATAAAAGCAGCCACGCGCGTTGGCAGGCGTGATCGATGCGACAAAGGCTACGAGGATCGACAAGCTCACTCCCAGCGTACGGTTGCTGAAATAAGTCAGATCTAACTCCGCTTTAACGCGGTCGACCTTGACGAGCTCGCCCGGGAAATGGTCCGAACGGCCGCGTGCGAGACAGATGACCCGTGCGCCTCGATTTGTCAGCCGATCGGGCAGCGCTCGCCGATACCCTGGCGCCGTTGATGAGAACGGCCGCGCGCGTCACGGCAGTTTCTCCGCGATGAGGTCGACCTTATGGATCTCGGGCGCAGCCGCAAGAAGGTCGCTCGATATGACGCCGAGCGCCGCAGCGACGGGGCCGTTGAGATGGGCGTCCCGTCCCGCCTCATCGTCGAACGTGTCGAAGATCATGAAGCTCTTCGTGTCGAGCCGACCGGCGAACCAGGCAATCGTGCCGGGCTCCCCGTCGACTAATGTTCGTGCGGAGGCCAGGAAGGTGGCGACTTCTTGTTCGTGGCCGACAGCGGCCTTGAGGTTGACGAGAAGGGCAAAGCGCCTCATCGGCATGGTTCCTGTTCGAAGTAAATTGGGACCGCCGCCGGTTCGGCGGGGGTCTCGGAACGGCCGCCTCGGCGGACGGCCAGAAGTTGCTGGGACGGCAGGTCGGGTCCAACCGGCCGTCCCCTTTGGGGGTCGATCAGTACTGGGAGACGCCGCCATCGACATCAAGCTCGATGCCGGTGATGTAGGCGCTGTCGTCGGAGGCTAGGAACACGGCCGCCTTGCCCAGGTCCTCGGGCGTGCCAAGGCGCGAGAGCGGGATCATATTGATGATTCCGGCATGTGCCTCTTGTGGGATCAACGACTGAAGACCCGGGGTCAGCGTATGGCCAGGGCTCAGCACGTTGATGCGGATACCCAGTTCCTTTGTGTCATGCAGCCAGCCGCGAGCCAGGTTACGGACAGCTGCCTTGGTCGACGCGTAGACCGACATGTTGGGAATGCCGATCGAGCCGGCGATCGAGCCGGTGAAAATCACCGACGCACCCTTCGGCAGCAGCGGCAGCGCCTTCTGGAATGCGAAGAGCAGGCCCTTGACGTTGACGGCGTAGGTCTTGTCGAAGTGCTCTTCGGTGATCTCGCCGACCTTCATGAATTCATAGAACCCGGCGTTCAGCATCAGCACGTCGATACGGCCGGCCTTCTCCCTGACCGTCGCGTAAACGCGGTCGAGATCGGCGAGCTTCCCTGCGTCGCCCTGGATGCCAACGCTGCCATTGCCGATCTCGGCCACGGCCTTATCAAGTTCTGACTGCCGGCGGCCGGTGAGGAACACTCGCGCACCTTCATTGGCGAACGCCTTGGCAATACCGAGGCCAATGCCGGCGCTGGCCCCGGTCACGACGGCGACCTTGCCCTCTAGTTTTCTGCTCATATAAGCGAATCCTTCGATCTCTATTATCCCACGCGCTCGTCACTGGTGCGGCGCGGGGCGTCGGGGCGCCGGGATCGGCGCCAGAGCTTGAGAATAAGAGATCGAGGGGACAGCCTGTAGTTCGGAGACGAGACTAAAGTTTATTCTGCTCTGGAATGATGCGAAACCGAGCGTGATCAGCGACAGCTTGGTGCCGCCGCGTTTCAAAACGCCGATGCTCTGTGCATCGAGCATCGTCGAGGTGGGGGCATGCCGAAGATCGGTGATTGCGAGTTCGTCCCGCGCAGCCGGATCAGCAACGTCGCTGGCGCCCGACGACGGGCTCGAGGCTAATCACGAGGTTAATATCGGGAACTTCTCGAAGTCCTCCATGTCGACAGCTTCTCATGAGGCCGCCCGCTTCGGCTGGCTGCCGCACATCCGCCGGCACGAGGGCTTGGACGATCAGGCCGGCGGCACGAGGGCAGTGACTTTGGCGATACCAGCCTGGACGCCCGGCCGTGCCGCGATCATTTCATACCAGCGCGCAATATTCGGCGAATTGTCGAAGTCGATGCCAGCGAACTCCCGACGCCACAACCAGCCGAAATGCACGATGTCTGCGATGCTGAATGCGTCACCGGCGACGAATGTGCGCTTAGCCAACAACCCATCGAGCACAGCGAAGACGCGCTCGGACTCGGCTTGGAAACGGTTGATCGCTAACGGGACCTGCTCAGAAGCCTGACGCTTGAAGAACCCGACTTGGCCGAGCGCCGGGCCAATGCCAGTCAGATGGAAGAACATCTGTTCGAAGACCCGTGCCCGGTAGACTCCGTCCTTTGGCAGCAGCTTGCCGCTCTTCTCCGCGAGGTAGATCAGAATGGCGCCCGACTCGCTGAGGGTCAGTGGCTGGCCGTCAGGTCCTTCGGTATCAACCAATACCGGGACCTTGCCGTTCGGATTAACGGCGAGGTAGTCGGGCTGCTTTTGTTCGCCCTTGCGCACGTTGATCGGCTTGAGCTCGTATGGAAGCCCCATTTCCTCAAGCGCGATCGGCACGCGCACGCTGTTCGGAGTCGAAAAGGCATAAACTTGGTACATCGGTGCTTCCGTCTGTTCGGGGTGGGACTCAGGAACGTCGCCTGGAGGGCGGCGGGTTGGCAGCTGCGGAAACTGCAGTGGCAGCAACGCGCGTGGACTGCAGGCGGCGCAACGCGATCAGGATCTCGGCCGGCTCGATCCGCTTGGTGAAATCACTATCGAGGTACGAGAAGACAATCCGCCCGGACGAATCGGCTACGTAGGTTGCGGGGATCGGAAGCGGCGTGCGACAGCAGGCGCTGTCGGGACGGCCGAGTGCCCTGTAGTCATTGTGGAGCTCGTCGGCCGGCATGAAGGCAATGCCGAAGCTCGTGGCCACCTTGGCGCCGACATCGGCCAACAGTGGAAACGGCGTGGGCACTATTTGGCACAGAAGTCGAACTTTACTGACTTGGGGGGCGATCGCGATGAGGGAGGCTCCGAGGACGGTGACTTCGCCAGTTACGCGGGTCAGGGCTTCGAGTTCGAGAGCGCAGAATTGGCACCAGCCACCTCGATAGAAGCAGATAGCGACGGGTCCGCCTTGCAATAGAGAGCGGAGCCGAACCAGGGCGCCTTGCCCGTCCCGCAGCCGAAAATCCGGCACTGTGTCGCCTGCCCTGAGTGCTCGCCGCAGCATACCCGAAGCGCGCAGGCGCGCCGCTTCCGCCTGCAAGCGGTCGAAGGTGCCCGGGGGAAGGTCGCTCTCGGCTTGGCTGCGCAGCGCTGCCAGTCGCGACTTCAAAGACATCGGGGGAGCCTCGGTTGGATGTTCGAAGAGCGTCTCAACCGTATCTGCCCATGTGCACTTGACGAGAGGAGGCTGCATAAGGAGATATCCTTCATTCCGACGGGGAATGACGATGAATCGACTGGCCGCCATGGACGCCTTTGTGCGCGTCGTCGATACCGGCTCTTTCACCGGTGCGGCGCGTCAGCTCCGCGTCGGCCAACCGGCGATTTCCAAGATCATCGCCCAGCTCGAGGACCGGGTTGGTGTGAAGCTTTTGCTGCGTTCGACCCAAGGGCTAACACCGACGGAAGCTGGCGAAACTTTCTACGAACACGCCAAGCGGTCGGTCGAAGAGGCCGACGAAGCGGAAGTCAAGGCCCGCGGGGCGGCCGCAGCGCTCTCTGGCCGGCTGCGAATCGGCGGCGCTGTCACCTTCTCTCGGCTCCACGTCGTGCCACGGCTTCGCAAATTCATGGCGATGCATCCGGCTCTCGACCTCGAGGTGTTTCTCGACGATCGCGACGTCGATCTGGTCGAGGCCGGCATCGATATTGCGCTCAGGATGGGTGACCAACAGGATTCGTCACTAACGGCACGCAAGATCGGCAGCAGCCCGCGTGTCGTCGTTGGTGCGCCCAGCTATCTCGAGGAAGCCGGAATTCCGGTAACGCCGGCGGACCTCGTGGCGCATCAGTCGGTAATTTACGACCGGCGCGGCGGAGGCATCGTCTGGACGTTCACCCAAGGCACGGCCGAAAGCGCCGTCACGCTCAAGGGTCGGGTTCGCCTCACGGCAGCTGAAGGCGTGCGGGAGGCAGTGATCTCGGGGATAGGCCTTGCGGTCGCTTCGGAGTGGATGTTCTCGCCCGAGATTGCGTCTGGGCGCGTGGCACGCGTCCTAGCGGACTGGTCGTTGCCGAAGATTGATCTCTGGGCCGTATTCCCGTCGGGGCGCAACGTCAGCACGAAGGCGCGGGCGTTTGCGAGCTTTATCGAACAGGAGCTCGGATCGAAATTCGCCGATGACGAGAAGGAGGCCGGCGACGAAGTGGTCGCTACCGGCTGATTAAGCGGCCGACCCCTTACTGAAAGCCCAAAGCTTGCTAGTGCGACGAGTGCCAGCCCGACCGAAGGTTCACCGCTACTGTTCTTTGTACCCATACTCGATGTTGTTGCCAATCGCGCCGTATGTTTGAACGGCAAGAATTTGCCGGATATCGTGAGTTTGACGCGATCACCTATTGGGTTCGGCGGTCGCTCCATGTCGAAGTCGAAGTCGATCGCGGACATTATGCCGTCGCCGAATTCTTACTCGAGTAGCGCTTCCAGGCCAGTCTGTCGATCATCACTTACTCGTAGAGGCGATAGCTAGCGGATCGCTCCGCGGCATTTTTACGCCCTCACCGGGCATCGGCACCTCATTGAGCCTGGTTCGCTCGCCCTCGGACAAGCTAAGCAACTTTGTAGCCGCAACCGCCTGTGGCTCGGTCGACTCATTTGACCCAGTATGGCGCCGACGATCAGCACTTCGGAGTGACCGCCGATCTAATTGCAGATATATTTCCAACTCCAGCCGTTCTCGCGTTTGATGTCGAGCTGAGTCGTCGGGACGGGCGCCAGAGCCTCGATTATGAGATCGAGGAGAAGCCCTGTAGGTCGTGAATGGTAATAATCTCTATTCCTGTTTGGAATGCACTCTAAGGCCAGCAGCAGAAGAAGCGTCATTTGCCCCCGGGAGGCACGGATACCGCGCGAAAGCGTCCACGATGAAGTCGACAAAGGCCTGACTTTGCGCGCAATCATCTGGATCGGATCACGGCATCGATGGGCGTCGCGGTCGCACGTCACCGCTAAATAACTCCGTCGCTGTGCCAGAAGCAAAGTTCGCCCGAAACAGCCGGCGCGGCGACTTTTTACGCTTCCTCGTTTATTCGCAAACCCGCAGCCGCCAGAGCGCAGGTTAGTATTTTACACCGCAGGCCAGCGGCAGTGGGCTTCGAACCTCAACGCGGGGCCGCACCATCGAGCGTGTCCCAGTGCATGCTGAATCGGAATCCGAGACCTCAGCTCGTGCCGGTTATAGCCATGCCGTCAAGCTCGGCGGCGAAGTGGAGCGAAATACTGCTTCGTCACGCTACTCGTAGATCCGCATCGTCAGGGGGAAAGCGGCTGCGCGCAGTGCTTCGCGTAAGCCGGTCGGGTCAACAATCGATCGTACCAAGCGCGCAACATCGGCAACTCCGGCCTATCAATTGGCAGCATAAACCAGCGGTGCAAGGACGGCCCGAACGCCACATCGGCGATCGACGGTTGAGCGCCGCCCAGGAACTCACAGCCAGCGAGCCCCGCCTCCACAATTGTCCATACCCGTCCTGTCTCGAGGGCTGCCGCCGCAATTGCTGCCGGATCGCGCTTCTCCGATGGCGTCCGCACGAGCCCGATGAAGACCCGGTTCAACGGCCCCGTCAGCAGCGTTTGCTGGAGGTCTAGCCACGCATCCGTATGAGCGCGCAGCCGCGATGTAGCCGGATACCAGTTGCTGTCAGATGCGTATTCGCTGCCCAAATAGCGCAGGATCGCGTTGCTCTCAAACAACGAGAACGCATCTTCCTCCAACGTCGGCACCAAACCAGCCGGATTCATCGCCAGATATTCTGGCGTGTGCGTTCCGCCAAATGGTCCGCCCACATCAATCCGCTCGAAGTCCAAGCCGAGCTCGTCCAGCAACCACAAAACCTTCATTACGTTAGAAGACGAAGAACGGCCCCAGATCCGGATCATACCGCGGCACCCTTACTTTTCGTATGCAACCAGCCGTAGCCTCGGCCACCCAACAGCAACACTTGTGGATCCGCCGTGGCTGGGTCAGATGGTTTGCATACCACGTCCCTACTGAGCTCCTCTTGGCAGGAGCTCAGCGTCAAGATCGCACCGCGCTAACATACCTCCTCCGGACGCTCCCTGCGTTCTAAGCCACCGCAGGCGCAGACCGCGGCACATTTGTCTGACGCGGAATGGCCCTCCTCACACCGTTGAGCAGATATGGGCGACTCAGGCCACCCGGTCACCGGGTACGCCCGACGCGAGACCGCCATCGTTCTTTCTTCGTGGACGATCGGTGCCTGAAGCAACAGCGTGAATGTCCACACGGCTTAACCTAAGTTCACGAAGCTCGTGATCGGTATACATCGAGAGCTCATTTGCAATTTGCCGATAATCTTGACGATTTGCACGCCGGTCTTCCCGGCCTCGACGATATTGTCGAGCTAACCCTGAAAAAATAGTGAGAAGAGTGTTCATCGCATCAAATACGCCCACCGAACAGCTCCCGTCGTGCTGCATCGCAACATTAGGCTCAATAGAAGATCAAGGCAGCTTCGGGCTAGGTACTTGCGCTGCTCCGCGTCCCGACCGCTTCAAGCTCAAGGCCTAAGCAGACGAGGACGTGTCGGCCGCGCGGAGCGAATTTGATCATCCCGGCTCGCGGTCGTCCAACGGCACCCAGGTCATGGTCTAGAGCCTCGCCCAACCTGTTGCCACAAACGTCTTCGAGACGCTCAGAGACGACGAGGCGGTGTTCCCCGGCACTCCAACGGTGGCCTGGGATAAGCTGCGCCGCTGTTCCATCCGATGTGAGTAAAACACGAGTATGAACGACCTCTCCGTAAGGGGTCCGGACTCCGATCTCATTCTCGCAGAGGGCCGCGTCCATAACCCTGTCGAAGTGCACAACAGCGGGATCTAGGCTCCCCACCGTCGGTGAGACAATACGCCAGCAGGTCTCCTTGAGCGCTTCTAGAACTGGATCGCTTACGCGGAAGGTATGGCGAGCCGTCTGCCCGAGCGCCGTGGCGACAAGGCTGTATGACCGCCCGACGACAAGGGCCGGCTCGTGAGCCGGGTCCGCCCCAAGACCGCGCTTGATCCTTCCTGGCTCCATCAGCACCGTTAGGCGACGCCCATCAGGCGACCAGAGCTCCTGCGACAGGACGAGGAAAGGGTCTCGCACCACCTGCTCCTCCTCGTTCAGCAGCCAGAGTCGCTCACGATCGAAGTGCGCCTCTCCTGGCCTCGGGAAATGTATATAGAAACGCAGGGTGTTGGCAGGGAGCACCTTGGCTTGGGGAGAGATGCGGATGGGTATCTCAGTCATTCAATTCGCGGCTCTCGCAAAATGACGCTCGACCGTGTACGGACGGCCGAACGCTCGCCTGGCGTGTCGGTGAACCGACATCGTCGTCAAGCGCTTCCCCGCCGCGGTTTCCACTGCTTCCCTCTCGCTTTCCTTCGGTCACGCCGCCTGCTTCGGCGGGAACTGGGCGCCCGGGAAATCAAATTCTACCCAGATCTTGTCTAGCCGTCCGGGAAGCGGGCTGGTCATCAGGGTCTCAAGTGCCAGATCGCCGGTATCTGCATAGCGGGTCAGCGAGACGAAGAAGCGGTCGCTGAACAGGTCGGCCCGCAACGACGATCCGACGAACAGCACCTGCTTGCCGACCGGCCCGGCCGGCATGCTGGGGTGTTGGTCCAGCATCTTGTCCTGGGTCGGTCGGTTCTCGGGCGTGTAGCCTTCAGCGGAGCGGATTCCGGAGAGCGGAACTATCATGGGGCCGCGACTGAGATTGGTGATGAACAGCTTGTCCTCGTCCCCATCACGGAAGGCGACCATGCTGATGGGCTGGCCGTTGCCCATGTCGCCGATCGTCTTGCCCCTCACCTTGGCGCCGTGCTTCAGCTCGGAGACTGGAATGGTGACGAGCGGACTGCAAGCGTAGGCGGCGACGAGCGTGTCCTCGCCATCGATGGTGGCGAACTGCATGGTCCGGATCGGCGCACGCGTTTCGTAGAGGCCGTGAGCGAGATGGTAGATTTCCAGTTGGGTCTCGCTGGCGGCCCCGGTGAACGGATTGGGGATACGTCGCAGCGTGGAGGAGAACTCCTGGTTCGAGACGCCGGCGACGTACACGTCGCCGTTGTGAAACTTCAGATCCACGATCGTCATGGACCGGAGCGGCGTACGCGCCTTCTCGTCGAAGACCGCCGCCGGCGGATATGGGAAAGAGCCGGCCCGCGACCTAAAGGTCTTGCCCTCGTCGGGAACGTCAGTCAGGCGGTGTACTGTCATCTTCGACGATGAGAGATCGAAGGGCCGGACCTCTCCGGCGAGCGAGACGCTCACGACCGCAGGCTCCAGGCGATCGCCGTTGCGCACTCCGGCGGACAGGTATGGCTCGCGCGTGACGGGGTGGACGGCCATTCCATTTATCACCAAGCTCTTCACCGCCACGCCCAGCACGCCGGCGATCTTCTCGTCGATCGACTCGAAGAGGAAGGGATCAAGTGAGACTGGAGCCTGGCCCCGTTCCGTCTCGAAGGCGAAGACGGCGCCGAGCTTGTTGTCGCCGACGAAGAGGACCCCGTCAGGGCTGAAGGCCAGAGCCCCCGCCGCTTGCGGGGTGATTTGTTCAAGCGTTTTCATGATGACCTCCATCGTCGCTAACAGCGGCCGTTTAATTAGATAGATGAGAGATTGCGCACGACGGGGTCAGGCCACGACGCTTGTCGCTCCGGAAGAAAATAAGCCGGATAGTGAAGATCCGACTTGCGTCAATACTTCGACCCCCGCAGCGTTCCGCTTCCGCCGCGGCCGCCTCGTCGCCAGGTCGCAACGATCTTTAGAGCTTGGTGTGGCTGCCATCGCAAAAGACGCCACTTTTGCTGCTCTTGCAGCCACAAAGGTACGCCGTCTTGGTTTCTATGGCCTCGAATTTTATCGGAGAGAGGCCGCTGCCGGCGTGGCTTCCGTTACAGAAGGGCTGCGTCTTGCTCAATCCACAGGAACACCAGTAGTAGCTCGCGCCTGCTTCAACTTGAACGGGATATGGACCTTTTTGCGCGATCGTTGGTACTGACATTTAATCTCCTTTGCTTGCGCTTCACGTTCTGGTAAACTACCTTGACTAATGAAAGTAAAGCACCTTGATGATATGGTCAAGAGCCTTGATGATTTTTTGGTTCGGCGACGACGTGGGCGCTCGTGAGTAGCTCAAAGGAAGAAAAGGGGGTCAACTTTGCACCGGCCTTGGCTGCCGCCAGCCGTGCCTTAACCGCCACCATGATGGCCAAGGTTGCTAGTTGTGGGTTCAAAGACATGACCCCCGCCTTCGCGAGCCTCATGCCCCTACTTGATGCGACCGGCGCCCGACCCACCACCTTGGCGCAGCGAGCCGGAATCACCAAACAGGCGATTAGTCAGCTGGTTCGCGAGCTGGAAGCACGCGGCTATGTCGAGCAGGTGCCCGACGCAACCGACACACGCGCCAAGATCGTGCGCCTGACGAAGCGTGGGGTCGACATACGCGCGGCCTGTGCGGAGGTGAAAAATGAACTACAGGCCATTGCCGTCGCAAAGCTTGGCAAATCACGAGTATCACGATTGCAGCGGGATCTCATAGAGCTTGCCGCCGCTCTTGAGGACATGCACACGCGCTGAATACTGAGGTGGCTTCTGGCACCCGCCCGAACGCACCAGCGGATTGGAATAGCCGGCCGGTAGAGCGATGCCTCACCCGGCCGCCCTCCCCTCCTCGCTGCGTTCTTAGGGACGCTTCCATCAGCGCAACTTCGCCAGCTCAAGCCGCAGCACCAGCCGCAAGCTGAACCGGTCGGTCCGCCCACGCATTAAGCGTCAGTCGATCGGCGACCCGCCGGGTCGCCCAATCTCCCTATCGCAAGCAAGGGGGTTTCCGAGCGCTCGAAGGCCAAACACCCACCAACACGCGAGAGGGATCTTATCGCGTGTTGACCGTCAGTTTTCACTTCGATGGATCACGCGCTGCTCCCGACCCACTGTTCGGCCCGCCAGTCATTACCGACGAGACGGTGAACTTTTCGAGCTGTAGTGCGATAGGAATTCTCATCGCGGTCAGCTCTATTCTGTCACCGCATGCTCCGCAACGCTCGTAGACACGGTAATAATCGGATCCCCTGCCTTAATGACCCTCGGCCAGTGTGCAGCTGGAGATTACACGAAACCACCCGATCTGAGGATCTTCCGTTCCAGACCAATCGGCTGCTTTCCTGTCGCTCAGCCGACGAACCGCCCGGGACGGAACTTCGCTAGCAGGGGGTGCGGTGCGCCGGTCATAATTTCGCCTGCTAGGAGTTCTCCCACGATCAGACCCAGCGTCGCTCCGCTGTGGCTAAACGCGAGATAATAGCCGGGAACCTCGTCCAGCCGGCCGAGCACCGGCACACCGTCCTCCGGTATCGGCTTTGCTCCCATCGCGATATCGTCGAGTTCCAGTGCCGGATGCCCAACGAGCACCGCCGAAGCCTCCTCAAGAAGTTCCTCGATGACCCAGTTCTTCACATCGTATGAGCCATCCGGAAGCGCGCTGACGGCTCGCTCGGACCAGGCGGAATCGAGCACGAGAGCGCCAGAGGGCGTTGGCCGGATCGCAACGCGCGGCGCATTTAAGACGGCGCGTAGCGGAACGTCGATCGGCTTCGTTTTGACGAGCAACGAGATCAGCGTTCCATCCGGGATACGTTTTCCAACTGCGGCCGCCATCTTCGGCACAGCAGCGCCAGTAGCAACCAGCACCGCATCCGCGGCGATACGGTGTCCATCGGCCATTATTATGCCGCTCGCCCGTCCTGCAGTGACCGCAACCGAGGCAGGTCCGCAATCGCTAATGACCTTGCCGCCAAGTCTTGCGAATTCAGCGAGCAGTACGGTGATCAGCGAGGGCAGGTCAACCCATCCCTCGCCCGCATTGAATATCGCGCCGGGTTTGCAGATTGCGCTAGCATCGACTCCCGGGGTTACCCCTGCGACTTCGTCCGCCGCCAGCAGGACGGCATCGTAACCCATGCTACGCTCATGATCGAAGACCTTAGCGATTTTATTGCTTTCATCATCCGCATCCCATGTTAGACCACCGTCAAAGCGCAGCCAATTCACCCCGGGACGCTGAGCCGAGAGGGTCCGGTAGCGGTCGATCCCGAGCATGCGGAGACGATGATACTCGTTTGAACGCATACGAGATGAGTTCAACCAGGAGAGAGACCGACTCGAGGCTCCATCGCCAGGCTTTCCTTCAGTGACAAGAGTAACCTCGGCTCCAAGGCGTGCGAGATGCAGGGCTGACGACGCGCCAAAAATGCCACCGCCAATAATGACAACCTTGGAACCCTTGGATAATTCAGTCATTTTGCTTTTGCCTTCTAGGAATCTCGATGGGGAGACGGCATCGTGGCCCTATCGGCGTCGTCGCCGCGGAGGACGCTGATTGTTGATGAGAGCGAAGAGACCGCGCTACAGAACCTCTGACAGGAATCGTTGCAGTCGGGGGCTTCTGGGGTTGCCGAAGATCTCTTCCGGGGGGCCGGCTTCTACCACCCTTCCCTCGTCCATGAAGACCACCTGATCGGCGACCTTCCTGGCGAAGTTCATCTCGTGCGTTACTACGATCATCGTCATGCCGCGGCGGCCGAGTTCGGCCATGAGGGTGAGCACGCCCTTGACCAATTCGGGATCGAGCGCGCTAGTCACTTCATCGAACAACATGAGTTCCGGCTCAAGCGCGAGCGCCCGCGCGATTGCCACGCGCTGCTGTTGGCCACCGGACAGGTTGATCGGTCGATGATCGGCACGAGCAGAAAGTCCTACATCCGCCAAGCGAGAATCTGCGATAGAGAATGCCTCGGCCTTACTCTTTCCCTGCACCTTCCGCAGCGAAAGTGCGATATTGGCGCGTGCCGTGTGGTCTGGAAAAAGGTTGAAATGCTGGAACACCATGCCGACGCGTCTTCTCAACACGTCTGGCCTCACTGTTAGCATGCTTTCGCCGTCGAGCCGGATGTCGCCTCCGCATGGTTCGACGAGGCGATTGAGGCAACGCAACAAGGTAGATTTGCCAGATCCTGAGGGCCCGATGATGCAGGTTACGGTTCCCGGTTCGACCGAGAGATCAATGCCATGCAGAACTTGAAGTGGGCCGTAGGCCATCTCCAGCCCAATTGCCTCCAGCCGCCCAAAGACTTGGTCGCTGTCCCGTCTATCAACCGCTGGCCTTCGCGCGCTGTCGCGCCCCGAAATGACTTTCGCGTCCTCCGTCTCGGTCACTTCTTGTAGACCGCTGACGACATCGGTTGGTCGCCGTCCGGTCCGCAGCCGATTGTCGAGAAAGTTGACGGCATGGGTCAGGGGCACCGTGATGAGCAGATAGAAGATACCAGCCAGTAGCAGCGGGGAAAGATTGCCGCTGACCACGGCCTCATCCTGCCCTACCCGGAATAATTCACGTTCGGACGCGAGGAGGCCTAGAAAGTAGACAAGGCTGGAATCTTTAATGTTGCCAATGAATTGATTGACCAGCGCCGGCAAGACCCGCCTCACCCCTTGCGGGATGACAATAAGGCGCATGCTTTTTGGGTAGCTCATCCCAAGCGCACGACAGGCCTCAAGCTGACCGCGTTCGACACTTTGAATACCAGAACGGAAGATTTCCCCGATGTAAGCACCGGCAATAAGACTCAGTGCCAGAATGCCGAGCGGAAAGGGTGACGGCCCGAATAGCATTCGTCCCAGTCTCGCGAATCCCTGGCCGATGAGGAGGATTGTCACGATTGCAGGCAAGCCACGGAAAATGTCCGTATAAACTCGTGCCGGGACCTTGATCCAAGGCGAGCGGGAGACCCCCATTACCGCCAGGACAAGGCCAATGACGGCGCCGATTGCGGTCGAGCAGACCGCTAGGATCAAGGTGTTCTTCAGCCCGACCGTAATCATGTTGGGTAGAACCGCCAGCATCGACGGCCAGTCGAGGAAAGTCTGTTGCAGCGTGTCTAACCAACCCATCTGTCGCGTCTGGCGTCAGTGGTGGGGCAGATATTGCGGTGTCAGCGGCGAGCCCGGGAACCACTTGACGAAGAGTTTTTCCCAAGTACCGTCCTGCATTGACGCATGCAGAGCCTTATTGATCGCCTGGCGAAAGGCATTGTTACCTTTCATTACAACGAAGCCTGCGGGCGCGTCGAAGGACGGGACATTTATCGCAATCCGAAGCTTGTAGCGCTGTGCCGTCTGCTTCGCCTGCTCGTAATCCAGGAAATGCGCATCAATCGTGCCATTATTCAGAGCCGAAATGGCCGAGTTATTATCGGGAAACTCGACCAGGTTAGCCTTCTTGAAATGGGCCTTCGCATAAATCTCCTGCAGCGAGCCTTGTAGAATGCCGAGCCTCTTACCGTCGAGATCCGCAGGAACCTTTATGCCGTTTTCGGCTGTGATCACTGAGAGGAAGCCTGCGAGATAGCCGTCTGAAAAATCGACCGTTTTCTCGCGTGCGGCCGTCGCGCCGATGGCGGCAGCGGCCACGTCGAAGCGTTCGTTTGCGATCGATGGGATCAACGCCGAGAAGTCCTGGCCGGTAAAGGTAACGTGCGCGCTGTCGAAGCCTATCCGCTGCGCGACGTCTCGGAATAACTCCACGTCGAAGCCGGTGAAATTTCCGCTCGCATCGATGAAGGCGTAGGGCTTCGCGTCACCCACGGTGCCCACGCTGATCACCGACCGGTCGATAAGGTGGTAGGGATTGCCGCTCGGCGGAGCGGCTTGAGCAGGGCTACCGCCACAGTAGAGTGCCGTGACGGCAGCGAACGCGGCAGCGCCGAAAAACCTTCGGGAGCATTGCTTCATCGTCACGACTCCATTCTGGCTCTGGTTGAGGTCTGTCTACATCTAACCTTGCCATCGATTGAGACCGGTCTCAACATTTAATTTTAGTAACCGAGAGGACCTTGACGGTGGCCCAGAAACTCAGTTAGGGCGCCGAATGGCCAAGGATCAGGGGCTACGCAGACCCGCTACCGTCCAGGACGTTGCAAACCTGGCGGAAGTCTCGAAAGCGACAGCTGCGAGAGCGCTGGGCCAGTATGGGGCGGTCAGCGCGAGAGTCATGACCAAGGTCACCGCCGCCGCGGCCGCCCTCGGTTACCTTCCCAACGACCTTGCAAGGACAATGACGACTGGACGATCCGGGACGATTGGCGTCATCGTGGGCGATATCGAGAACCCGTATTTCGGACTGGCCGTTCGAGGCGTGAGCGACGGTGCGAAGGCACGCGGCTTCAATGTCGTCTTAGTGAACTCCGGAGAGGATGTGGCCGAGGAAAAAGCCGCCCTCGAGGTTTTGGTGCGTAAGCAAATCGACGGTTTCATTATCGCGCCGGCTGCTTCAGGGGATACCGCGCACCTGCTGAATATCGCCACGATCGGACGCCCGGTCGTGTTGATGGATCGCGAAATCCCAGCGCTTGGGTTCGATGCCGTGGTGCTAGACGACAAAGCCGCCGCGAAGCGCGCAACAGAGCTGCTGATCGCTGCGGGCCACACTCGCCTATCCTACATTACAGCAGCTGGCATGAAGCAGCACACGCTTTGCGATGCGACAGGAATCGGTCTGTCCACGGTTGCCAATCGTATTGCGGGATTTTCAGAGGCCTTAGCAGACGCCGGCATTCCCGATCCCCATCGGTATATCCGCTTCGGCGTCACGGATCGCCAAGGTGCCCAGCATGTCATCGCTGACCTCTTAAATTTGAGCGACCGACCTACTGCCATATTGGCGTCTGACAGCCTCATAGCTCTTGCCATACTACGCACTACGAAGGATGTCCGATTGATAATACCGAGAGACATTTCACTGATCAGCTTCCACGACGCCGACTGGACGAGTGCAACCACACCTTCTGTGACCGTCGTGGCACAGCCGGCGTACGACCTTGGTCGGGAAGTTGTTAGTATGCTGATAGAACGCATTGAAGGCTTGGCTGAGCCGCCAAGGCGGCGTGAACTCCCGACACGCTTGATCGAGCGCGAATCCGTTTCCGCCCCGAAGTAGAGGGGGGAAAGACCCTGCCTACAGGGTTTAAGCTGCAATCGGAGGCAACGTCCCCCGACATAATCGAGCGGCGCCTCCAGTGGAAATTGTGTACGAGTGGAGACTCTACTAAAAGCCGATGCAGCGCCTATCATGAGCTGCGGCGAAAGATCCCCCGAGCTTGAGGTGATTTCATTCGCTTCGCCCCAGGCAGAGTGCCTGATGGTGATGGCGGCCTATTCCGAGGCAAATCAACAAACCGCGCATGCACTGTGACACCCGGCACTTTGGGTCTTCTCTATCATCGATCAAGCTCGACAGCTGCGTCGGTCCTTTGGCAAACTGGTGCCTCCTCAACCCCAACCCCCGACAGGACCAACGTGATGAGCCTCCTCCGCTTCGCGGCGGCCTTTTTGGTCGCCGCCACCGCCGCAACCGCGACGGCGCAGACGCCTCCTGCGCCAGAAATGCCAAAAATCGCGCCGCTTGTAACGCCGGCAAACGATGACACTTTCCTGCTGACTATCTTCCTGCGGCACGACGAGTCGAAGCCGCTTGGTAAGATTAACCAGGAGCTGAAGGAGCAAGGTTTCTTCGCAGCCTTCCCGCCCCCAGGCGTAGATGTGGTGTCTTGGTACGTCCTGATGGGGATAGGCCAGGTGGTGACGCTACGCGTTCCTGCAGCGAAGCTCAGAGAGGTGAATCGCGCCATCGAAACTACCGCCTGGGGTGGGTTTAGGACCGACTTCTATCCGACCTACGATTACAAGGCCGTGGCCTTGGGACTTCATCGGGGTGTTGACACTCAATAGTCCGCCACGCCACGCCAGATGTTCCGCGAGAGCCCCTTCGTCTGACGGCGGACCTAACAGGTTTCGCGACGGCTACCGGCTACGACTTGGCGCTCGCTCGTCCATTTGCCGAAAGGGCTCAGTTCGCTGCCGGGTCCTGGTGCGATTCTCTGGTCAGGCGTTGCCTTGGAAGAAAGGCCGTCAGCAGTCCCACCAGGGGCAAGAATGAGCAGATCCGATACACGCTTTCGATGCCGATCACGTCAGTTAGTCCGCCGAGAAAGGCGGCGGCTAGACCACCTACAGCAAAATTCAAGCCGTAGAAGATTCCGCCGATAAGCCCGATCCGGCCGGGAACCAAATCCATGGCGTAGATCATAATGGAAGCAAACGCGCTGGCCATGATGATATTGATGAGCACGGTCAGCACGCCGGTCCAAACAAAATCGACATGGGGAAGTAGCAGCGTCAGCGGAAGAGGACCTAGGATCGAGATCCAGATAATGCGATAGCGGCCAATTCGGTCCCCGACGATTCCACCAAGCAGAACCCCAATCGCGGATGACAGAAAAAATACGAAGAGCATGACCTGAGAGGTAGGAATAGACACGCCAAACTTTTCGATGAGGTAGAACGTATAAAACGAACGAAAGCTCTCGAGATAAGAAAGCTTCGACGACATGAGAACAATAAGCACGATCAAGCCAATCAAAACCGTCTTTCGTGATGGCCGCCCATCAGTCTCATGTTTGCCAGAACGTGCAGTCGCGGCTTCGAAGTGCGCGCGCATCCCCGCATGGTGGCGCGCGGTCCAGGTCATCAGCGCCATAGCGAAGATCGCCATTAGTGAAAACCATTGAAGACTCGTCTGTCCACGAGACATGATAACGACAGCTGCGAGCAAAGGACCGAGGGCACCCCCTGTCTGGCCGCCAACCTGAAAGATACCCTGTGCAAGACCCTGTTTCCCACCGGAAGCGTAGCGCGCCGACCGCGTGGCCTCCGGATGGAATATTGATGATCCGATACCGACGAAGGTGACCGAGACAAGTGTCAGGAAGTAACTCGAGGCGTGAGCTAAGCCAATCAAACCAAAAAATGTGAAGACAAGCCCGACGACGGTGGAATAAGGAAGAGGATTTCGATCCGTGTAAAGTCCCACCGCGGGCTGGAGGAGCGATCCGGCTATCTGAAAGGTCAAAGTGATGATCCCAATCTGAGCGAAATTTAGCTCGAATCTCGCTTTCAGCAGCGGATACACAGCGGGAATAAGTGATTGGATGGTGTCGTTTAGAAGATGGGAGAGGCCGAGGGCGACTAGCACCCCCATGTAAACAGTAGGCTGAACGATAGCAGTGCGATGGGTATCCACTTTGAATGGCTCCGAAGTGCAAGCAGCGGCAAGGATTAGTTGAGGCCTACCAGTCCCTGGTATTGACCGCAACGAGCAACGCCGCCCGCTCGAGTCACGATGCAGATCGGGCCTTCGTCGGCGCCACTACGCCGGACCCCGGGGCAATTGGCAAGAAATCGCGCACCATCCGGCACGATGACTGACGCCCGGAGCGCGTATACGCAACGCGACTTCGTCGGCGGCGATCGAGAAATCGCGTACCGCAGTTGAACATGCGGCCCGAGCTGCGAGCATTCTTCGGCGAAGCTTGGGTCAATTTGACGGCGGCTAGCAGTCACTAAGGACGTATCTTCAACATGCCATTTTACCAGCATTTGCAGGCGCGACCAACGCTTGGTGCGCGTCCGTGTCGCCGAGATCAGCCGCAAATCTTATCAGGGCGAGTTTCCGAGCATGATTTTGGTGCCACTCCCGAAAACCCTTCGACTCTAGATCGGCAGCTTCGAGTGACTTTGTCTCGGCGTGCTGTTATGGCGTCTTTGAGGACCACCTAGCAGCAACCCCCGGCACGTGATACCTGCGAGACACCGATCCACCGATCAAATTCTCTGCCGATCAGAAGCGGCGACTGATCCTGCTCCTGCAGCCGATGCTCAGCGAGATCATGGCGCCGACAAGCGGGGAGGTCGGCGATGCATGGGGCGCCGCAGTGTTCTGCTGTGATGCGGGACTAAACAGAACCCTCATTCATTCACGCGGCAGCCGAACCACGTGCAGCGCCTACGAGCGCCCGTTCCTGTTGGTGCCGCATCCAGTTATTGATCGCGTCGCCTTCAACATCGAGTGCGTTCAGAATCGCTGCTGTAAAATCCAGGCCTGGTGGGAAGCTACGGTCTACGACGGCGCGCACGCCCAGCAGGTCAAAACGCTCGACTTCGCTCTCTCCGATCACCGCCGCAAACCGCGTGAGACCCGGGTAGAGCGACCGGCTGAAGGGTATGATTTCCTGGGCTGTCTCGTGGGAAACGCCAGTCCAGGCGTTGATTTTCCGACCATGCGATGCGATCGAATTCCAGAGTCTCGGATCGGCCATATCGCCAAACACTGCGGTATAACCATCGGCAATGGCCTCGCTCAACCTGCGCTGATCACGCTCGACAGCGATATAGCGGATATCGAATTCCTTCAATCCATCGGCCAATGTTCGCCCAATCCGGCCCATCCCGATGATCAGAACGGGGGCCGCGAGCTCCTTGAGCTCCAGCTCAGGGTCGTTGATTCTTGCTTTTCGACGACGCAATTGACCGGCCACCTGCCTTCCGATCTGCGCGATATTTGGCGTAAGCGCGAGGCTGAGCGCCACTGCCGCAACGACGATTGAGACCCGAACTGGCCCCAGAAGCGCTCGAACAGCAGGCAAGCTTAATACAACAAAAGCAAATTCGGACCCCTGAGCCAGCAGGAAGCCCAACTGCAAAGATCCGGGCACCGACCAGCGGAAGACCAAACTCGCCGCCGCATTGGTCAGGACTTTCGCCGCGACGAGGGCCGCACTGACCCCGATCACCGCAGGCCACAGTCGCAGAAGCGGACCAACGTCAAGAGACAAGCCCACCGAGATGAAGAAAAAGCCGAGCAACAATCCTCGAAATGGTTTGATTTCAGATTGGATAACGGCCCGGTAGGGTGTTTCGGCTACGGCCATCCCACCAAGGAAGGCTCCCAGCGTCAGTGACAGCCCAATCTGCCCCGTAGCCCAGGCCGCCGCCAGCGCGACCAGCAACGCCATAGCGGTAAAGACTTCCTCCTGTCCTGTGTGAGCGACAAGCCTAAAGAGTGGCTTAACAACTAGGCGCGCCAATACCACCGCAACCGCAAAGGCTGCGGCAGCTTTGACGAGAGCGAACATCGCTACTGGAAGAATCGAGCCCCCACCTAGCGCCCCGGCTACAATGAGAAGGAATATTGCTGCTACGTCCTGAAAGACCAAGATTGCGGTAGCCGTTAACCCAACAGGGCAACTCTGTTGGTGACGCTCAGCGATCAGAGGCGCAACTACGGCGGTCGAGCTCAGCGCTAAAACGGCTCCCAGGAAAAGGGCCGGCAGCGGCGCCAGCCCGGTCGCAAATGCCAGGATACCAAGTAGAACTGTGCCAAACAAAATCTGCACCGGGCCAAAGCCGAAGATGTCTCGGGCCTGCCGTCGGACGTGGGTTAGCGAGAAATGGAGGCCAATATCAAACAAAAGAAAGACGACTCCCAGCTGAGCAAGGAGGCCGATGGTGCTGCTGTTGACAACCATTGACGCGCCGGCGGCTCGTAATGCCAAGCCGAGCACCAGGTAGCCGACAATGGGACTCAGCCTTCCTGCGCGACTTGCGATTACCGCCACAACACCAAACGCAAGCAAGAGGATGACAGGCACCAGGGCCGCAAGGATAGGGTTGTCCATCGTGTAAATGAGCTCATTTGTTGGAAGTTGTGGGGTCGACAGGTCCTAGCACAGGCGATTCGGCTAATCCGAGAAGCCGCTGCAACGACCCGCCGCAATGACGTCACCTCCTCACGGCAGCTCAGGCCAACCGGGCTAAAGCTACGATCTAGAAAGACCAGGCGGGCAGGATGCCATGCTAGCCAACCCTAAGATTTGGTCAAATGGACGGGTGACCGCAAGTCCACCAGGAGATCTGAATGCGCCATCGACCAACGGCCGCCGAGTGGCTGAACTGGCTGAGCGGGCACGCGGACTACCCACCCGGCCCATCCGTAGGGGCCGCCGTTTGAATGTAGCGTTTCCGAAAAGCTGCATCGTGATATATCTTAAGAAGCGCTAGTGAAGATGCTTGTCATGAAGCCGAACGCGAGCTCGGCCGCGATGAAGAGGCCGATTCTGCCGGGGATTACCTACAGATTTTTTAATAAGCACTGAACGTGTTGCCAGCCAAAATGTCCACTCCTTACGCTTGCCAAGCGTGTGGCTGGAAGGGTTTTTCTAGCGGCGTTTCCGTGACGCTCCCGGTGTAGTTTGTGATCGTGGACGCGGCGACCACAGCAATCACCTCAAGCGCAAGATCCTTGCCGAACCCGGCGGCGATGAAGCGCTCGATGTCCTGATCCTCGAGTCGACCCCGTTTCTGGATCAACGCCTTTGCGAGAGCCGACAAGGCAGCAAGCGTCTCGTCCTTGGGCAGTCGTCGGTCACGGATGGACTGAACGTCAGACGGGTCCAGTCCTTCCTTGAGCGCCAGGGCCGTATGGAACGCGACGGCCCAGGAACACTCATTGGTCACTGCATTGGTCAGCAGCAGTGTCTGTATCTGGGCTTCAGTAAAGCTGCCGCCATGGACATTTTCGAACAGGCCGACCAAGCTATTGATCAACACTGAAGATGTCGACATGGACCCCAAAATATTGGGAATCATCCCGAAGGTCGCTTGCAACTTTTGGAGAGCAGCCTTCGAACGTTCGGGCGCAGTATCGATGGTGTTAACCGGAAAGTCTGTCATGTGCGCTTGCCTCCAGGGAGATGAAAGTGAACGGAGTCACGGGCACATCGCGCAGTGACTGCTCGTTCGACACTCTGAGTAGAGCTTGGCAGGAATGAATTCAATTACATGAAAGGTAATCGAGCCCAAGCTTTATCGTGGTAGACAGCGGGGAATGAAGACTGGAATGAGAAATAACGCGATGGGGCCTGACAGACGCGGGGCCGGGCGCCCCGAGAGCGGGCTGGGCAAACTCATGCGCTACTGGCGTGAAGCGCGCGGCAAGAGCCAATTCGATCTGGCTCTCGAAACTGGCGTTTCTCAAAGACATATCAGCTTCATCGAAAGCGGGCGTAGCATCCCGAGCCGGGAGAAACTGATGCACATCGCTGAGGGGCTGCATGTCCCGCTCCGAGAGCGCAATGGGTTCCTGCTGGCAGCCGGGTATGCGCCCATCTATCCCGAGAGTCCGCTCGATGGACCAGAGATGGAGAGCATTGTGAATGCCCTCAGACGCGTGTTGTATCAACATGAGCCATTTCCCGCAGTAGTCATGGACCGCTACTGGAATGTGGTCATGACTAACGACGCTGCGCCGCGCTTCTTTGGAAAATTCATCGACATGGAGTCGCGCCCAAAACCGCGTAATCTGCTGCATCTGATGTTCGATCCCAACGGAATGCGTCCTTTTATCTCCAATTGGGGCAATGTTTCGGAGAGCCTTCTCGCACGTATTCACCGTGAGGCGATCGGGCAAATAGTCGATCGGAAAACGACGGAACTGATTCAAGCATTGCTCGATTATTCTGGTGGCGAAGCTAGAAACATCCAGGGTGTCACCGCTCTTG
Organism: Acidisoma sp. S159; assembly: GCF_009766125.1. NCBI lineage: Bacteria > Pseudomonadati > Pseudomonadota > Alphaproteobacteria > Acetobacterales > Acidocellaceae > Acidisoma > Acidisoma sp. S159. Next base: position 27,919 of record NZ_LMUG01000017.1, on the reverse strand, counting down.
CGCCCGCCTTACCCATGATACCGATTGGATTTATGAGAAACGGTCGTACATTGAGTTACTTCTCAATGATCACGACGGTTGGAACACCGCTAACGATCGCGGCCCAAGAACTTCGGATTGAGTGCATGTATCCAGCGGATTCCACTACTGAGACGCAGCATCGAAAGCTGATGGGACGGCCGCGAAAGAGTCAACAGCGTTCTACAAGATCCCACGCCAGACTCCCGAGAGCGACCATTCAGACATAGGTTTGCTTTGCCATTCCGGGATTTTCGGTCGAAATGTGCGAACTAGCCCCGGGAGCGTTCGGTCACCTGATGCCGCAAACCGTGCACCAGCCCTGTAGGTCGGGCACCGGAGGGCTCAGATGGCCTATCGTGCCGACGCTGGAGATGACGCCACTCGTACATGGTCCCCGTCCCTCAAATCCGCCGGCGGCGTAAGCGCGACTTGGTCGCCCTTTGCAATTCCACCCAGAAGTTCCACGGTAGTCCCGAAATCACGGTAGATCGATACGCGGTGTAGATGCACGATCTTGTTTTTCACGACCATAACCTGCATTCCTTGTGCGTCGAATACCAGCGCGTCGGAGGGCACAATCAAGCCGGGTTTGACGCGCGGGATAGCTAGCGAGACATTGGCGTAAAGTCCGGGGTTCAAACGATGCGCCCTATTGTCGATGTCGGCCTCTACTCGCAACGTTCGAGATGCGGCGGAAAGCGCCACAGCCGTTCGGGAAATAACACTGTCAAACTGCTGCCCTGGAAGTTCCGGGACTGAAATCGTCGCCTTCAGCCCTTCCCGCAGGTTGACCGCCCCGCTCTGCGGGACATCGATGACGACCCGCAAAATGTCGTCCCGCTGGACAACAAAAAGCGGTTGCCCCGAGGCGGCGTCCATGGTCACAAGGTCGCCGGAATCGACGTTCCGCGCCGTTACCACTCCGTCGAAGGGCGCCGCTACCCGCTCGAAACTGGTGAGCTGCTGGAGCCGGTTGAGCGTCGCGGTCTGCGCCTCAACATTTGCCTGGGCCACCTGGACGCTCGCCTGGGATGCCGCGACATTAGCCCCCTGAGCGCTGACGTTGGCCGCGTCGTTGTCGGCACTCTGCTTGGTCGCCCAGCCCTCGGCCGCGAGTGTCCCTGTGCGGCCATTGGTGACCTTGGCGAGCTTTGAATCGGCCTCGGCTTGCGCCAGACGCGCCTGCGCCACCACGAGCTGCGCCTTCATCTGCCCGAGCTGGGCGTGCGCCTGATCCGCCTGGGCGTCGAGATCCGGCGCGGCTATGCGGAGGAGAAGCTGTCCTCGGGTTACGCGGCTGCCGATATCGACAAGACGCTGCGAGACGTAGCCGGTCGCGCGCGAGAAAATCGAGGCCGTGTCGTAGGCCATGGTTTCGCCAGGCAAAGTCAGCCGGATCGGCGAGTTATCGCTGCGCACTGTCGCGACATGCAGTGTTGGAGCGAAAATTGCGGTCGCCTTTTGTGTCTCGGAAGCGGCGGCGCCACGCTGCACGCGATTGTAGACCCCGAGGCCCAATAGACCAGCGATCACCAGTCCAGCGCCGATGAAAACGTGCGCGCGCGGCGGTGCGGGGGGCGGTTCCTCCGAGGTCTCCTTTTGCGTGGTCTTATCATCCGATGCCCTCTCGTCGTGATCCGAGCCGGAGTCGGGGTCGTCCTTCTCAGGCTGCGACAGCTGGGCGTCGGTCACAGGTAATTCTCCGGCGTTTTTGGGGCGCGCTGGCGTAGGAGGACATAGAGGTAGGGGACGAAAAGCAAAGTGCCGCATGTGCCGACGGCGATGCCGCCCATGACCGCGCGGGCGAGCGCCGCGTTTTGTTCGCTGCCCTCACCAATGCCGATCGCCATGGGGATCAGCCCGACGAACATGGCACCCGCCGTCATCAACACGGGACGCAGCCTTTCGGCACCCGCGGCGATGGCGGCCTCCATGGCGGAAGAGCCATTACGCTCCCTGTGCTCGCGCGCGAAGGTCACAAGGAGGATGGAATTCGCGGAGGCGACGCCGACACTCATGATCGCGCCCATCAGCGATGGGATGGAGAACGTCGTGCCGGTGATGAAAAGGCTGGCCGCGATGCCGCAGAACGCAATTGGCAGAGCGCAAAGCACGACGATGGGGTCACCCCAGCTTTGGTAGTTGACCGCCATGAGCAGGTAGACGGCGACCACCGCAATCATCAATCCAATGGCGATGTTCTGAAACGACTGGTCCTTGCTCTCCACCTGCCCGCGTATCGCTATCTTGTCAGGCGGCGCGAGGCTTTTCTGCGCCGTGGCGACGATGCGGTCGATTGCGCGTTCGACACTGCCGAGGTCGCGCTGCTGCACGTTCGCCATGATGTCGAAGGTTGGTGCCATGTTGATGTGAGTCGCGACCGTCGGTTCGGCGCGCCGGGTCATCGTCGCGACATTGGACAATAGCTGAACCGTGCCGCCATTGCCGACAGAACTTAGCAGCAGCGGGGTATTTTCGAGCGCGGCAAGGGAATCGTTGCGGAATTCCGGCGTTTGAACCCAGACCTGATACGGCACCCCGGTTTTAGGGTCGTTCCAGAAATTGGGGGTAATCTGGAAACTGCCGGATAGCGAGACATCGAGATTGTTGGCCACTTGCTGCTCCGTCAGGCCAAGCTCGGAGGCGCGTTGGCGATCGACATCCACGAAATATTCTGGACCATAATTGATTTGCTGGAGGTGCACGTCGGCGGCGCCCTCGACATGGGTGAGCGCTCTCTGGATCTTGCCCGCGACTGCCATGTCCTTGTCCAGATGACGGCCGGTGACTTGAATATCGATGGGCGCGAGGGACCCGAAATCGAGAATCTGGGTAATCATGTCGGCGGGCTGAAAATAGAAGACAGTGTTGGGAAACCTGTCGCGCAGGATGGGGCGCAGCGTGTTCATGTAGGCTATGGAGGATTTATGGCCGTCCTTGAGGGTCACGAGCACCTGGCCATCGTAGAACGCGACGAAGGAGCCATCGTTGAAGGCGAGGTTGTAGTTGATCGACGGTAGGCCGATGTTGTCGATAATGGTGCCGAGTTCTTTCGCTGGGATCACCTGACGGATGCTGTCCTCGACTCCCTGAAAAAGCTGTTCGGCGACCTCGATTCGGGTACCGGGCGGCGCGCGAACATGCAGCGTCATCTGGTCGGAATCGACTTGGGGGAAATAATCGGTACCGATGAAGGGAACCAGGCTACCGCCGACGAGGAGAGTGAGCCCAGCGACAATCGCAGTCGCCAGCGATGGCGCAAGATGGCGTAGAGGAGGCCGATGTAGGCTGTTCGGAAGGCCTGGAACCGCCGCTCAAAACCCTCATGGAAGCGGCCGAAGCTTCCCTTCTTGCCGGATGATGTGTGGTCATCCTGGCGCGCCGCATCGCGTTTCTCGTATTCACGCTTGACCAGCACATCGATAAGGATCGGCACGAGTGTGCGAGAGAAGAAATACGAGGCGAGCATAGCGAAGACGACGGCGAGCGCCTGCGGGGTGAAGATGTATTTCGGTGCTCCTGTAAGGAAGAGCAATGAGACGAAGGCGCCGCAAATCGAGAGGGTGGAGATGAGGGCCGGTTTCGCGATGCCGGCCGCGCCTTTGGCCACTGCCTCTCGGAAGGGTTTCCCCTGATCCATGAGGCGATAGCTGTTTTCGATGGCGACTGTGACGTCGTCCACCAATATGCCGACGGCCAGCGCGAAGCCGCCCAGCGTCATGATGTTGATGCTCTCGCCCATCGCGCCGAGTATCGCGAGGGATGTCAGGATCGCCAGTGGGATCGAGATCAGAACGATCAACGTCGAGCGCCATGAACCTAGAAACAAGAGAATCATCAGGGCCGTCAGCGTGGCCGCGATCACGGTCTCCCGGATCACATCCCCGATGGCGCCTGAGACGAAGACAGATTGATCAAAGACCGGGGTGATCTTCATGTCCCTTGGTCCGCCGCCTGGATGGAGGGCAGCATCCTCTTGACGTTGTTGACCACTGATAGAGTTGAGGCATCGCCGTTCTTTAGAACCGTGAGCAGGACCGAGGGTCTGCCGTCCTGACGGACGATGTTCTGTTGCGGCGGTCCGCCATCCCGAACATAGGCAACGTCCTGCATCAGCACGGGCGCGCCATCGATCTGCTTGATGGGGATTTGGTTAAGCGCGCTTATCACGCTTGGCACGGAGTTCATGTGAATGACGAACTGAGTCGTGCCAATCTTGGCGAGTCCGGAGGGGACGGTGACGTTCTGGGCAGTGATCGCGTTGGTGACATCTTGCGGCGTCAGGCCGCGCGCCTGCAAGGCGTGAAGGTCGAGATCGACCATGATCTGACGCGGTGTGCCCCCATAAGGCGGCGGCATAGTAGCGCCGGGATTGGTCGCGAGCGTCTGACGGATGCGGTATTGGGTGTAGTCGTAAAGCTGCTGCTGCGTCTCCTTCAAGGAAGACATGACCAACTGGATGACCGGTACTGAGGACGCCGTAAAGCGCATGATCACCGGCGGTTGAATTCCAGGAGGCAGAACCGCACGGACCGAGTTTGTGGCGGCAACGATCTGGGAGATCGCGAGGTCTATACTGACACTGGGTTGAAAATAAATCCGCTGGATCGTAATTCCCTGCAAAGTAGTACTTTGCATCGACTTGATGTCGCTGACATTGTTGCTGATTGAAACCTCGGTGTAGGTTGTAACCCGGCTCTCCATCTCGGGCGTATCAAGGCCTGTGAATGTCCAGACGAGCGTGATGACAGGAATGTCGACCTCGGGCAGAACGTCCTTCGGCATCACGACGGCCGCGCCTATCCCTGCCAGCATCACCAGCACGGCGATAACGTAGAAGGTAATGCGGAACTTCAGAGCATATGCGACTAAGCCCATCCGGCGGTAATCTCTCCCAACAAGTAAAGCCTCTCATGCTGGTTGCAGGTGAGGCGGTCACTTGAGGGTTCCAAGGCGTCGTTTAGTCACAAAGCGTCACAGCCCGGCCAGCTTCCCAAGAAGAGCCTACTTCGGCCCCCACGCCAGGCCTTAGCGCGGCTGGTTGTGCCCTCCCGGCGGAATGGGGGCTTTCCGGCATCACCATCTAACGCAGCAGGAGGCGGGGCAGAGCGCTTCGCGCGCGAGCTCCAGCCCGGCCAAGAGGTGCCGGGAGCTACTGCCCCTAGGCGAAGCGGTGGGTCCAGTGCCTTCTCGGGAACAGGTGGCAGAACGCAACGAGGTTGCCGCAAGGCGCACGGCAGGTGGCGGGCGGATTCACGCCAACGCATCCACCACACGCCAATCGGGGGTGTCGGCCTCTGGTTATCTTTGAAGGTGGGACGAGCCGACCGGCACTGATCTCGTCGTGGCGAATGGAACGAGACGCCACTTTAGACTGGCCGTTCATGGTCGCGTCGCGGACCGTGACCGGCTGAAGCCAGCGCTGGAGGCGGTTTTTCTGATCCCATGTCGGAAGTGGGCGGCAACGCGAGCAGTTGTGCCGAGAAGGGTGGCCGCAATGCCACTCATGCTGAGTTGCAAGCCACTCTCATTATCCACTTTTCGTAGACGCTGCACCTCCGCCGGGGTCGGCCACACGGGAACGAAGTCGACGCGTGGCGGTCCGGCGTTGGTCGGGCCGGCATCGCCCAGCAAGGGGAGCAGTGACGGTGCTGCGGCAACACGCTCGGTCAGCGGCGCGCCGAGACCAAAGAGCTCCTGCACCGTCTTGATGATCGAGGTGTGGTCGAAAGGTGTTCCGGAACCATCCTCGTCAAGTGGCGGACGCAAGACGCTGCCGGCGGGGATGTGCGGCGAGACGATCACGGCCGGAACGCGGACACCGAAGCGGTCGAAGGTGAAGCCGTCCGGATAGGGGCCGCCGGGCGGCGTCGCGGATGGTGGCGGCACGTGGTCATAGAGGCCGCCATGCTCGTCATAGGTGATGACGAGCAGCGTCTTATCCCATTTCGGTCCCTGCCGCAGCGCGTTGTAGGTTCGGGCGATAAGTTCCTCAGCATGCACTAGGTTGGTGGGCGGATGCTGATCGTTCGGAATTTTGTTGTGGACCCGTGAGACGAAGTAGCGCGGCTCAATGAAGGTGTAGGACGGCAACTCGCCATTCAGCGCATCCTGTTCAAACTGTTTGTGGAACAGTCGGAAATGCGTCGTCGCAAGCTTGCTCCACATATCGGCGAGCATCGCGGTGTTCGGCAGGTCGTGGAAATAGATCGCCCAATCGCGCTTATGATCCGAGAGGCGGCGGAAAATCGTGGGCATGCGATAGGGCCAATGCGGCGGATCGTTGTTGACCCAGCCGCCAGCTGTGCCGGTGTGCATGAAGAAGCGGTTGGGCCAGGTTTGGCACGGCGCCGAAGCGAACCAGCGGTCTGAAACGCCGAATGAGCGCGCGAGGAGGCTCAGTATCGGCACCTGAGCGGGGGAATGGCAGTGCATGACCGCGGCGGGGTTCGGCTCGGCACCATCCGGGCTGCGGGGCTGACGCATGTAGTTGTCGACAAAGCCGCTCATTGATGGCGTGCCTTGGCCGTGGCCATTGATGCCCACGCTGTCGGCCCCCCATAGCTGTGCCTCGATATCGTCGAACAGCTCGCCTGGATCGGGGTCGGGGCCGCGGGCTTCGGTCCGGCTCATGCCAAGGTCGTTCCACACTGGCACGGTCACAACGCCGCCATCGCGGTGCCAGGGATTGGTCTCCCGCCCTGTCAGTCCGTCGAAATCGGGGCGGTCAGGGTAGAGCCAGCCAAGCATGCTGTCGAAGGAGCGATTTTCCAGCATGAGCACGACGATATGTTCTATCGGGGCCGCCATGAGGTCTCCACTTGATACGCGGCAAGCGCCGTAGCCTTGCAGGTGACACCGATCCGGTTGCGCGCGACTGGCAAAAGCAACGCGAGAACGGCTCGCAAATCGCCCTTGTCGTCGCCCGTATCAGCTGGGACGTCCGCGAACAAAAACTAGACACCTCGTGCTGGGCAGGAAGATCAGCACCCGAATGCCAGGGAATGGCTCCCTGCCCCTTTCCGCCGCCTGCCGCAGGGCCGCGACGTCCTCCGGCGGTCCGGTGACCGCGAGGTCGTGCCGCAGCCAGTCGGTTTGAGGCAGCGCGAGCGCGCCCCCCGCCCGGCACGAAGTCTTCTGAGCCCTGCGTGCGAGCCTCGGCGGGCGTCTCGGTCACCGTCAGAGATCCAGCAGCTTGGTCGTGCTGGCGGCCACGGTTTTAGCGGCGCGCCGCAGGTAAAGGCTGGTCCGCGGTAAGCGGCAGAGCCGCAATGCCCGTCTTAGCCGCCATGCTGCCCCAAAGCCCCCGCACACTTGCTCACGACGCCGTCGGCACCGTGCCAGTCTGAATCCATCCGGTGACTATGGCAATTGATCCTTCTTGCGCGGACAGGCACGGTAAACGTGATCTACCGTGCCTGTCCCGCAGAAAAATGCTGATAGTCGGTGGTTAAAATAGGGCTGTACGCCCACGACGGCCTGACGTCTGTTGCTCGCGAGCGGAATAGTGAATCGTCGTCTGATCGACCAGGCAGCCACCCTTCCCGGAGTTAAGCCCCGGTTGGTCAGAATTCGGACGGGTGCGGACAGATTCTGTTGCCTAGAGCTCGACCAACTGCGCTGTTCGCTTGTCATTGGCGCGCCTTCGCTCTCCCACTTCCCGCCCACTCCTATCAACGGTTTGCTAGCTGATGGTCTCGAGCTCCTGGGTGAGGAACCGCAGCTGCATGCCGGTCGCAGAGGCTGAAACGGGACATCGAGTTGAACTATGCGGCGTATTGCGGTCACCTCAGGCGCGACTCGGATTACACTTGCCTACATCGCCGCTGTCGGTCGGGCTAGCCGATCGTTGCGGCGATGGGTGTACCCGTCAGCGGGTCGAACTGGTCGATCGAGTGTGGACTCTTGAGAGCAAGCTGGAGTGGACTCTTGCGAGTCGCACCAGCCCGGTCAGCGGGCCGCGGCGACACCTTGCTTTTGAGGTACTGGTGGTCGCGAGGGCCGAAGTGTCAGCCCCTTTTCGTCGATGTCGACCTTTGCATCCCTATAGACCGCCATGGCGAGAGACAGGTTCTCTAGAAATCGCGGTTTAAAGTGGAACTGCTCCTTATACCCGCCACCAAACTGACCCATAAGTGCCTTCCACGTTACTTGGCGTGGCCCAGTAAGCACATGAAGACGATAGGCCAGCCAGCAGTAAAGGTCGAGCGCCATAGAGTTATTATTTATTGCTCTGATCGCCGCTTCCTCTAGGGGGACCGGGTGCTTTCGCAGTTGCTCGTAGAATGTTTCCGACAACTTTGCAGTTTCGAGAAATAGACTGCCCTGGGCTGGGTCGGCCCCATCCACAAACATCGCGGTATCCATGATGTTTTGGTTCACCAGGCCCGCCCGTCCGGCCGCTTGAACATGAAACGTTAGCCTGCACCGGGAAATCCGCTCAGCCTGCTCCCTAACGTCCTTGAGTGACTTTCCGCCGATGGGAATACCTAACCGGCTAAGCCAGTTGCGCAGTGATTTCCCAAGCTCTATTTCCCGCGAATTCGTTCGCAGTGCTTCGGTTTGTAGATAGAGCATGATGAGCCTGGCGCGGGATCCATATGGTACTCCCACCCAGATTGGATCACCTACCTCCGTTGCCCGGCGACCGGGTTCTATGAGGAGTTTAACGTGGTCAGAGTTTATCTGCCATGTCTGATCGTCTTTTAGACGACGATGAGGAAGTGCAGCTTGCGCCCACCCTGAATAGACAAAGCCGATTCCGTTGTCTTCGTCTGCCATGTAGTTGGCCGCAGTTTCGACAATGCGACGGTCAAAATCGAAACCAAGGGCCCCTAAACGGCCTCTGCTTTCAATCAACGTATGCACCGTTCCCATTGGATCACCTAGGACACTTATCAACTGACATTAGCCTGCCAGAAGCCGAGGTCGCCGTCCGCATGGACTTTTGCGAGGTAGCCTATTCGAAGCTTATTAGAAGACTACTATTAGTATAATCGTTAAAGTCCACAGGATAAGTCGCGTAAAGCGTTGATTTCCCTTGGTTGCTTCTCGCAAAAGTCCACGGCTATCTCGCTACAGTCCATACTCGGGCTGTTGGCGTTTTCCACGGGTCTTTGACAGCTGTTGGGGGCGACTCGGGATGGAGATACCGATCGATAGGCCAGCCTCGCAACAGTCCACGGCTGCGGAGTCCGCGGACGCAAGCCCCTTTTGCCTCGCGAGAGTCCACACAGTGAGACCTAGATGCGGCTTGGGTAGGGGCTATCGGTCGTCGCGAGCGGCCGCATCGCCAAAGTCCACACAGCTATCGATGGTTGAAACCGGCGAGGAGCTCAGGAAGCTTGTCTAACAGGTATCTGTCGAGACCAGGCGCAGCGTTGACATCGACGAGAAATCGGTAGCCGAGGGCACTGCTTTCCGCCCTGACGACGATACGACCTTTAGCGTCATGAAATAAAACGGGTGGGTTTAACTCGGTCCTTGTAGCGCGCAAACAGCCGATAGCGAGGTCGAACCGAGTGTCTGAACCGACCTGCCTAAAGGATGCCTTGGTGACTAGATCTTGAAGCACCTCGTGTGCCTTCGGGTGCCCCAAGAGTTCGGCAAGTTCCATCCACCTCGGTCGTCCTGCTCGGGGTGCCGGACCGATGGCGGCTATCACCGCTTGAGGGATTCCCTTGGCCACCGATAAAAGTCTCGTCATCTCGGCGGGATGAACAGCAAGGGCGGCCTGGATGACGGCCCGTTCGAAGCCCTGTTGTTCGAGATGAGCGGCGAACACGGCTCGTTCTATGAATGACAAATTCCTCCGTTCAGCGTTCTCCTTCCCTTGCGCAACGACCAGTTCTTCATTGTTGAGGTTGCGGACAAGCGCCTTCACGGGCTGTTTAAGCTCTAGGCAGGCTCCGAGCCTGCGATGGCCATAGGCAACCTGGTACCGGCCGCTGGCGGTGGGGTGCGGCCGCACCAGGATGGGAACCTGCTGTCCTGAGGAGCGGATGCTGTCCACCAGCCGCCGGAAATCGGGGTCCGCGGTTCGGTCGATCCGATCGTCGACGAATGATGGCTCCACGACCTCGGGATCAAGGGCGTGGACCAGCTCCCCCCGAGCGAGGCTATCTGATAAAGCGTCAACCCGAGCGGCATCTTCCTCGATACGGCCCAAGGTCAGTCCCATAGCGCGCACAGCAGCCGAGGGTACTCGCATGGAGGTATCGGGCACCTGGGGGACCAAACCCGTGTCAGGAGCAGGCTGGTCTTTGTCGAACGCGGCCCGCAGCATGTCTCTACGTCTTGTCATGTCAGCGGCCCCATCCTTTGGAAATAAGCGTTTCAATTTCCCCGTTGACTGCGTCCAAAGCCTCAACCGCACGGGAATACGTCGATCGTCCCATGCTCTGACGAGAAATTTCGTAGAGCGTTTGTTTTGTCAGGCCGGCGTCTGAAACGGCCGTCGATTTAAGCATCGGATTTGTGAGCACTCGTTCCGCGAAGAGATTTCGCAGGAAGCCGACGACCTGAGTCTGCGGGCCATCTTGAGGCTCATATCGTGTAATGAGGTATCGGAGGAAATCGTATCGGAGTTCGCCGCCAGCTTTGCGCACGACGCTCAGCAAATCAGCGGTCATAAGCAGGAATTGAGACATGCTCGCGACGTCAAGCATCTGAGGGTGGACGGTCACAAGAACGCCTGTGGCTGCGCACAACGCTCCAAGAGTCAGAAAACCTAGTTGAGGAGGACAATCCACGATGACGACGTCGTAATTGCTCTCTACTTCCGACAGAGTCTCCCGCAGCCGATTGAAAAAGAGACTGTGCTTTCCCCGCTGACCGGCAGCGAGGATTCTCGGGGTATCGTGCTCGAACTCCTGAAGTTCAAGATTGGCGGGAATTAGGTCGACGCCGGTAAAATACGTCGTCCGAATGACCTCCTGTAGAGGGCGCCGTCTTTCATCATAGCGAATTGCGGCATAGAGGGTCTCGTTCTCGGCGAGGTCGGTCTCTGACTGAAACCCGAATAAGGTCGAAAGGCTTGACTGAGGGTCCAGGTCGATCGCGAGGACTCGGAACCCACGCAAAGCGAGGTACTGCGCCAAGTGCGCCGAAGTGGTGGTTTTGCCTGAGCCGCCCTTGAAGTTCGTGACCGCGATCACCTGGAGCTGATCTCCAGCTCGACGTCTGGGAAAATAGTCGCGCCCTTCGCGGGAAAGGTGGCCGCGATATTCATTGATTTGCTGCAAGGAATAAGATCGGCGTCCTCCATTGACGCTGATTGCCTGAGGGCCGAAACCCGCAAGCGAAAGTTGGCGTAAATAGGCGTCACTTATCCCGATAAGAGCAGCGGCTTCGCCACTTGAAAAAAGTCTAAGTGGCTTGGCTGCTGAAGGTGGGAAAAGCCGCGCCCGCAGATTGAACAGCTCTGCGCTCAACGCGTCGGCGTCGGCGCGGATCGCCTCATCAACCGGCTCAAACTCGGGCGCTACACCGTGATCTGGCATCTACGCTAAACTTTCCTGGTTTCGCCCATTCTCCGTTACTAATCATCGCGCAGTGAAAACGCAACAGGTTCTCTTTTTTGTTGTCCAGAGCGACCAGGAGCCAACGCTGCGAGGCGTGGCGTAGTTGACACCTGTCAAAAAGCGAGTTGCTGCCAATGCGCCATCGTTTAGCTAGGCTCAGGACTCGTTACGGCAGCCAGAAGATAACGGTTGCGGGGATGCAGATGGCGGAGAAGAACGTGTGGGCGCATCGGTCGTAGCGCGTGGCGATGCGGCGCCAGTCTTTGAGGCGGCCGAATGCGTTCTCGATACGGTGTGGCCGTGTCGATAGAGCGTGCTGTCGTGCGGTATCGCGGTCTTCCGCTTTCTGGTGAACGGGATGCAGGGCTGGATGCCTCGCGCCAGGATGTCGGCATGAAAGTCCGCGCTATCGTAGCCGCGATCGCCGAGCAGCTCGCGCGCCTGTGGGAGAACCGGCAGGCGCATCGCAGCGCCTTTATGGTCGCTGGTCTGGCCTGCGGTCAGCAGTAGGCGGACGAGCCGGCCTTTCTCATCGCAGACAGCATGAAGTTTCGAGTTCGGCCCGCCGCGCAGGTGCGTCCGATGCAGCGTGAAGCATCCCCTTTTTTGCCAGCTGGCGGCTGTCCGGTGCGCCTTGAGGTGGGTGCTGTCGATCATCAGCCGTTCCGGTATGCGCGGCCCGCGCCACTAGGGCTTTGAAGATGCGGTCGAACACGCCGAGCCGGCTCCAGCGGACGAAGCGATTATAGAGCGTCCTGGTGCGGGCTGTAGCCGCGTAGGCGCGTCCTTCCACTGCAGGCTGTTTGCGGATCACGTTAGATGATCCCGCTGATGACACGGCGGTCATCGACGCGCCGCAGCCCGCGCGAGATCGGGAAAAACGGCTCGATCCGGCGCATCTGCGCCTCGGTCAGCAGTGGCACTCGGGACATCGAACACCTCCGTTGCCCCCAGAATCACACCGCGTCGAACCGTGTAAAGGGTCCTGAACCTAGTTACACTGCTGTCATCCGCACTCCTGTGCGGCGGCATTTCTGTCATGGGTTCAACCCACGGAGCTGGTTTGGCGGACCGATCGTCTCTTAGCGACTATCGCTACGCTGATGCCGTGTCGGCATTGACACCTGTCAAAAGGGTGTGCGGCAGAGGGTTGGAGACCTTAGCTGGACATGGGCTGGCTGGGCCAAAGGGGCGACGTAGAGGGCCGCAACAACAGGAATTATTGATCTGCGCGGCTCGCCAAACGAGCATGCTATTGGCATGCTCGCCTGTCTTTTTGGGCCAAACGAACTTGGCCGCGATCGTTCTTTCCTCGAACGGCTCGCTTGCGAGCCGCATTGTTGCGCGTAGCTCAGGTCGCCGTCTTATGACTCCATTTAATTGTCCCCCTGCTAGTAAATCGCTGTTCGATGCCGCGCGTTCAAATTCCAATGAGACAGCGCCCGCTAGCAAGTTTGTTAGCGACTGCTGGTGTCGGCTCACGAGTGGAGATGGCTGCGTTAATTGACAGGCGAATTTAGCGGCCCTGTTGCGTTGTGCCGGTAGTGCAATCGATAATCCAGCTTGAGTATTCGCGCGCGTTTCCCGCTACGCTGTTTCTCAGGATTGCCGAGCATGATGACCCGCATCTCATATCAGTCTAGCAATGACCTATACCGAATTGATCGTTCGCTGCGTCTGGACGCGGAGGGAGCCGGGACGACGTAATTGAGGATGCGGTGCATTTCGCGCCGCTACGGCAGTAGCGCCGACCGGGCTCACTTCGATGTCGGGAGGACGGGAAGAGGAGGGGAGTGGAGAGCCGAACTCCCGCAATTGAGATTGAAGCAATAACAGGCGGCGGGCGACTCGCAGTCGCGGGCGGGTTTGCCGCGCCGACCGAGCCGTGTGCCGGCGCAGGTATGCTGCCGCTGCAAGGCATTCAACCACCCGGACCGAATCGCGCGATCGGGATCCGCTGCCAGTCGATGCCGGTGTGGATGAAAGTGGCCATAAATGGACGCGTATAAGGAGAGGAAGTCCGGAGCCTGCTCGAGCGATTACAATTGCCGCATCTGCCGTCCCGGAGGTCGTCTCGGCCGATGTGAGTTTTCGGCCCCGTGGTTCAGAATAGCGGCTTTGTCGATGATTGACGTCGGCAGGACCCGCCGCTTCGCTGCATCGTAGCTCCTTAGCCTGTCGGTCATAATCACGGCGGCACGCATTGCGGCCTTGTGGCGGCGGCCTGAGGAAACGCCTCAGTTACCGTGGCAACGCGTGCGCTACGGCTTGAGCATCGCCGCCGCCGGCGGCTCGCCGGATCGCCAGTGGTGGTTGTCCAAAGGTCCGCAGGAAGGCGCGCCGCATCCGGTCACGATCAGCGAAGCCTGTCTGCTGCGCCACCACGTCCATCGGATGAGTCGTGTCCTCCATCAGGGTCCGCGCGGCTTCGAGACGCAGATGTTCGATCGCCTTTGCCGGCGACTGGCCTGTTTCGTTGTGAAATGCCCGGCTGAACTGGCGCGGCGACAGATGTGCGACTTCGGCAAGGTCCTCGACGCTTAGCCGTTCCGTCAGATGGCGGCGGGCGTGGGTGAGAACAGATTGGATCCGGTCACTCTTGGGATTTAGTTCGAGCAATGATGAGAATTGCGACTGGCCGCCGGCCCGCCGGTGGTAGAGCACGAGTTTGCGCGCAACACTGCGCGACACCTCGATCCCGAGATCCTCCTCGATCAGCGCCAGAGCTAGATCAATGCCTGCCGTCATGCCGGCGGAGGTCCAGATTCGACCGTCGGCGATGTAGATTCGGTCCTCTTCGACGCGCACCTTCGGATAGCGCGTCTGCAACTCACGGGCGCGCATCCAATGGGTGGTTGCACGCCGCCCGTCGAGCAGCCCTGCCTCGGCCAGGACGAAGGCCGCCACGCAAGTCGCAGCTACACGTCGCGCGAACTGTGGGGTACACCGGACAAAATCGACGGTCTCCGATGACGCATCCTCCATCGCACCGCCGATGACGATGAGATCGTAAGGCGTGGTTGCGAAGGCTTCCGTCACCACTTCGAAACCCAAGGAAGTTCGAACGGGGCCGCCGTGCTCGGATAGCATACGGACGTCGTAATGCATCCCACCTGTGACGAGGTTCGCCACTTCGAAGGCTGTGCTGACGGCGAAGCCCATCGGCGAATATCCCCGATGAATGATGAACCCGACCTTCCGCATCACTCGCTCCAGAATGTCCTGAATTGCCGTTTATATGACATTCAAGCCGTAGACGGACAAGGCTAGCCTCTCTCGACCGGGCATGACGGCCGCGACGGAGGGACAAATGACCAATTCTCAAAGCAGGGGCACCGCTCTTATCACTGGCGCCTCGAGCGGCATCGGCGCCGTCTACGCCGACCGATTGGCGAGGCGTGGCTACGACCTGATTCTGGTCGCGCGCAACACTGACAAACTGCAGGCGGTCGCTCGGCGCGTCAGCAACGAGACTGGCCGCGCGGTCAACGCGATGACGGCCGACCTCAACAATGCCGCCGATCTGCGCCGGATCGAGGATGTCCTGGGTAGGAACGCAACGATCGCGCTCCTCGTCAATAATGCCGGTTTCGGCGCAGCAACGCCACTGCTGCAGTCCGACGTCGGCAAGATCGAGGAGATGATCGGGATCAACGTCACCGCGCTGACCAGACTGACCTACGCCGCAGCGCCGGCCTTTGTCGAACGCGGCACCGGAGCGATTATCAACATCGCCTCGATCGTTGCCATTGGCCCTGAGATCCTCAACGGCGCCTATGGCGCAACCAAGGCCTATGTGCTCGCGCTGACCCAGTCCCTCCAGCACGAGCTATCTGAGAAGGGGATCCGGATCCAGGCAGTGCTTCCCGGCGCGACCGCGACCGCCTTCTGGGACATCCCCGGCGTCGGCGGTCACCATAACCTGCCGGGCGAGATCGTCATGAGCGTCGAGGATCTGGTTGCCGCCGCACTCGCGGGCTTTGACGCCGGCGAGGTAGTTACTATCCCTCCTCTGCAAGACGGTCAGGAATGGACGTCCTACGAGGCCGCTCGCCGCGTTCTAAGCGGCCATCTCGGCAATTCCCATCCCGCTCCACGCTATCTGACCTCGCCGAAGGCGGTTTGACCTGTTGCGAGCCCGTGCGGCAGTCTCTACGCGATTCCGACTGCCGGACATGTCAGCGGAGGGCACGCGCCAGCTCTACAATGCGTTGCTCGATCTTTGCGAGGACTCGTCAATCCGGGCTCGCTCTGGGGCGCGAACATCGCCGAGAAGCGGGCGTGGATCGTGTTCCTTCGTAAGCGATGGTTCAACCTGCAAAGGGATGCCGAGATGCGCAACATGCTTCTTTTCGCCGTTACCGCTCTGGTTCTTTCCACTCGGGCTGTCGTGGCGGCTCCCGCCGTCAGCAATGAGCCGTTGAATTTTGTGACCCTGAAAACGATCAAATCGCAGTTCGGCAAGCTCATGGAATTGGCCAACAAGCACGATTTCAAGGCTCTCCACGGGATGTTCTGGCAATCGCCCTCGACCCTTCTGGTGGCGAAGAGCGCGATCCCGTCCGAGGGGAACTGGGCCGGCTTCTGGGGCAACAAGGCCATCGATCAGAAGCTGCACGACATCGGCACCTCCGGCCCGGTCGTGCTCGAGCCGGACTATTCGAAGCTCAAAGTCGTTGGCCTGACAAGCGACGTCGCGGAGTCGTACGTGCCTATGAACATTACGGTCTCATATGCGGGGCAGAGTGGAGCACCCAAGCCGTTTCTGATGATCATCAATTGGCTTAGCGTCGGAAAGGACTGGAAGATCGCTTCCGAAATCATTTTGCCGGTACCGCCGGCACGTGCCGCGGAGCGCTAGGCGCCCCAAGTGCCATCCGAGCCGGGCGCAACGTACCCATACCGGCTGAGCTTGGAGCGTCAATCCGCGCCCGCATCCTGAAGTAGTGAGCCTGCTCCCAATCGCCGGCGTCAGTATTCGCACATCACTCAGGCGAGCGTGGCGCTGTCGATCCGCGAACGACAAGGTGCAATTCAACAGTGCGTCGGACGGGTGTGGTGGGGAGACTTCCGGCGATTCGCGCCGAGAGCGTGTCGATTGCCAGCTCCGCGAGAGCGTGCTGCGGCTGGACGACCGTGGTGAGATTGATGCGTGCAAGCCGTGCCAGCAGAATATCATCAAAGCCGACCACCGAAAGATCCTCGGGAATCCGAATGCCAAGCCGGTCGGCGCAATCCAATATTTCGATGGCGCCTAGGTCGTTGGAGGAGAAAATGGCAGTAACCCTGCGTTCCCCCAGCAGAAGACTCTCGGGCGAGACTTCGCGATTGTTGCGCAGCAGCCCAGGAGGGGAGCGGCGCCAGCGATACACGTTTGGCTGGAGATCTGCCTCTTCCATGACCGCGCGATAACCTGCCCTGCGCGCCCGATCCGCGGCATCCTCGACGATCGGGTCGGCGAAATAGGCGATGCGCCGGTGGCCAAGGGAGATCAGGTGGCGCGTGGCAACTTCGGCTCCCCGATGGTCGTCGCCCGATACGACATCGCCCCAATCCGCGCTGCAGGTGACGAAAACGACCGGCAACTTGCCCGACACGAGCAGGCGCGCGCGTTCGGACATGCCGGCATGGGCGAGGAATAGGATTCCCGCGACCCGATATTCCAAGAGCTGCTCCAGACTCGCCTCATCGACCTCGTCCGCATGCGTATTGACGAACATGACCCGATAGCCTTTCGCGGCTGCATGCTGCTCGATCTGCTTTGCCATCTCCGCGTGGAAGGGGTTGGCAAGGTCGCCGGCCACTGCCCCAAATATCTTTGTGCGCTGCTGTACGAGTTGACGCGCCAATACATTAGGGCGGTAGTTCAGCGCGGCCACGGCATTGGTCACGCGGGCACGCATCGCTGGCGCGACGCAGGCGGCATCACGGATGACGTTCGAGACGGTCGATTTGGAGACTCCGGCTAACCGGGCGACATCGACAATGGTGGGAAGCCTTGTGGGCTCCAAAGGTTTACGTTTCATCCGCTCGTGGGCTTGCCAACCAACGCCTCGAGCCCGCGCCGATTTCGACTAGCACGCGGTCGGCGACGATCTTGACCGGAAATGTGCGGACACGCACGGCCGGGTCCCAGATCGCCTCTCCGGTGCAGACATCGAATTCCCATCCATGCCAGGGGCAGGCAATCACAGGAGCGGCGTCTTCGAGCGTCATGTCTCCAGGCGCGGTCCCGGCGAGGCGGCCGGAAAGAACCCCGCGGCAGAGCGGGCCGCCTTGATGTGTGCAAATTCCGCTCACCGCATAGACTTTGCCAGACCATCGGATGATGCCGACCTCGATACGTCCAAGGGTGATAATTGAGACCTGGCCGTCAGGAAAACTCTCGACCGGGCCGACATCCGTCGTCACTTCGCGTTTCTCCCGCCTACCGGCGCCACATCGGCTTCCTGCCAGCCATAGAATTTCAAGGCATTCTCGAAGAAAACGCGGCGGTGCCAAGATGCGGGCAAACGGCTCGCGATATAGTTCGTCTCGTCGGCGTCCCAGTGTGGATAATCCGACGAATAGCAAAGACGGTCGGCGCCATTCACCCATCCCAGCAACTCGGCCACCTGTTCCCGCTTTGGCGAGATCTCGAGCGGCTGTGTCGTCAGCCAGACATGGTCCCGGACATATTCGCTCGGCAGTTTCTTGAGCCAAGGAACCTCCCGGCGCAGACCTTTGTAGTCAGTGTCGAATCGCCAGAGCAGGCTGGGCAACCAGGCCGCGCCTGCTTCAATCAGCAGCAGGCGGAGGCGAGGGAATCTCTCGAACACACCGTGGCTGATGAAAGAGACAAGATGCGTCATGACGACTTGAGGCCAAAGGGTATGCGCCTCGAAATAAAAATTGACCTTGCCGCCACCAGTACTGGCGGGATTGGCCCATCCGCCGGCACCGCCATGGATCGCGATGGGGCGCCCAATTTCCTCCGCGGCCGCATAGATCGGATGAAACACGGGATGGCCGAACGGATAGCGATGGGGGTTATCCACCAACATCACCTGGACCATCCGCGGGTTATCGGCATGACGGCGGATTTCGGCGACAGCTTGCTCGGGGAGTTGAGTGGCCACCATGATTGATGAGACAAGGCGTTCGTCACGGCTGAGCCAACGATCGATCGACCAGTCGTTCAGCGCACGGGCCAGTTCCGCGGCGAAATAGGGGTTGTGATGGCCGGCCACATGGCTGTCGTCGCCAAAGGTCAAAATGGCGCGGCGCACATCGCCACGGTCCAAGACCTGCTGACGGAGCATTTCGAAGTCCGAGCCTGGCGGACTGCCATCGGGAGGAAAAGTGTCGGCACGCATAAAACCGTGTGGGTTCGGCAGCCCATCCTGTACGGTGAGCGGCATGATGCCGGCCGGTCCGCGATTTGAGATGAATTCGTGCCAGCCCCGAGAAAGAAAGGGCAGAAGCTCTTGGTCTGTCGCGCGCGCGTGGTGCACGTCGCAGTCAATCATCGGGCCATCGTACATCTTGCCGCGCCCCTTGGATCGTTCCAAACTCCCGTTGGATACTTTTTGTTGGTTAGAAATGTCAAGCAAAAGGGTATCTGTGGCGCGAGTGATCGTGCCGGCGCATGTGAGAGGTCTACCCGAATTCGGCAACGGTGTAGTGGCTGATACGATCCTCATCGAGGATGAAGCCGAAACCGGGCCTGTCGGGAACCGCGACCAAGCCTTGCGCATCGATCGATAGTGTCTCTCGCAGCATCTGGTCCCGGCTGGACGCGGTGAAGCCGCTGGGTGGGTCGTGCGGAAACTCGAGCCATGTGCAGTTCGGCGTCGAGGCGGCCAAATGCAGATTGGCGAGAAGGCCGATACCGTTGCCCCAGGTATGGGGCGCAATTTCCAGATGTGCTGCTTCGGCCATCGCGGCCACCTTGCGCAATTGGAAGATGCCCTCGGAAAGAAGCGCGTCGGGCTGAAGGATGTCGAAGCAGCCGCGGTCGATCAGAAGCTTGAATTCGTGAATGCCGTGATTGTCTTCGCCGCCAGCGATCTTGATTCCGTCTAATTTCTCGCGCAGCCGGGCGAGGCCAGCATAGTCGTATCGAGGCAGCGGTTCCTCCAGCCAGAGCACGTCGAGTTGTTCCAACTCGCGTGCGACGGCGAGCGCGCGTTGGAAGCCCCAGATGCGGTGCGCAGTCAGCCCCGGCTCGATCCCGGCCTGATTGGCATCGATCATGATTTCGATACGGTTGCCGACGGCCTTGCGGATGGCTTCCACGACTCCCAGGTCGCGCCGGACATCATCATGATGGAAACGGAGTTTCACCGCGCGATAGCCCTGGTCGAGCATAAGATGGATATCTTCGACCCGCTGCTCCGGCGAACGCAGCTCAGCTGTGGCGCAATAGGCGGCCACTTGGTTCTGCGCACCGCCCCATAGCTTGTAGACCGGAAGCCCAGCTTGCTTGCCGATAATGTCCCAGAGCGCAATTTCCATAAAATACGCCGGGGGACCGAGAATCTCGGCATCTCGGAGGACAGCGGACAGAGGCTCGACCCCGGTCGGATCCTGGCCGATCCAATATGGCGATATGAAGCGTTCGACAGTGATGGCGGCTTCGAGCCCAGCATGCGCCGCGCTGTGACCGATGAGTCCGGCATCGGTTTCCACCGACACCAGAACCAGAAGGACGTTGGTCTGATTGCGTCCGCGCGCCCAGGCGGGATGGAATGGAGCGGGCAGTGGCAAGTCGACGACCCGGCTATGCACGCGAGTAATGCGCATCACACTCATTCCATGCTTTGTTCATGGCAGGCAGGATCAGCGGCTCGAGCGCGCGAGTAGATGAGCCGGATCTCGATGCTTTTCAGAACCGAGAGCTTTCCACCCATTCGTCGCCCCAGCTGTGGAACGCTCCACGAGATAGATCAGATGCGAGGGAGCTGCAACTTGAGTTTCCTGGGCGACGAAAATATCGGGTTGTTTTGGCTGGATTTCCCCTGAGTGCCTCGAAGCAAGTCGGTCGGATCGGAATATCGGCTCTCGATCGCACAAGGGCGTCCCAGATCGGGCGAACACAATCGTGAGCCAGTCCTGGCATAATGCTTGACAGGGAAACCGGGCTGTCCCTACCGTTCTGTCACGTTCCAAAGCGGTTTTGTTGCCGTTCGGAGGTAGTCCGCCACAAACCGGTCGATTGATCGGCAGTGGTGGGTCGCAGGTGCGTTGGGATTGCGAGTTCGAGACAGGATCGACGCACGTGCTGAGCTGAACGATATTTGTCGGGACGGGCTTCATCAATGGGAAGCGATACAAGGTTCCAACTAGGCCATCGGCAGGATAAGCCGCGCTTTGAGCTCAGCAGCGCCGCTCTTTTGGCTTTACCTGGCGGCTTTCTGTTCTTCCTGTTCGTCGGGCCGATCGTCTATGCGCTATTTCTCGGGTTCACGAACCTGCAGCTTATCGGCCCGCATGCGCAGAGATGGTGGTTCACCGGGCTCGCCAACCCGACCCGGCTCATGCACGACACGGTTTTCTTCACTTCGGTCAAGCTCACTCTGATCTTCGTCGTCGGTTCCGGAATGGTGGGCCAAACGCTGGTCGGATTGGCTCTTGCACTACTTATGCGGCGGTCGTTGATGCCGATCCGGCTCTCGGTCGGAGTATTGGTTGTCGCGGCATGGGTCATTCCCGAGGTTACCGCAGCGTTTGTCTGGTATGCCTTCTCGCAGGCCGGCGGCACGCTAGGCATATTGACGCGATCTCCGCACACCAACTTTCTGTTTTCCGCTCCGATGACGACCGTCTCTGTCGCCAATCTCTGGCGCGGTACGGCATTTTCGATGCTCGTTTTTTCTGCGGCGCTCCGCAACATACCCAGTGAAGTGTTGGAGGCGGCTGATGTCGAGGGCGCTTCCCGGTTCCGAAGACTCTGGTCGATCACTCTTCCATTGCTCGGGCCGACACTTGTGACCAATTTATTGCTTGTGACGATTCTCAATCTCTCAGATTTTACGCTGATCTACACGCTGACGCAGGGCGGTCCAGGAAATTCGACTATGACTCTGCCGGTCTATATTTACCAGGAGGCCTTCAACTACTATGAGCTCGGCTACGGCACCACGATTTCGCTTGTGCTGATCCTTATCGGGGCAGCGCTGTCGCTCTTATTCGTGCGAACATCGAGGTCGGCGGCATGAGGTTTTTGAACCGGAAGGCCCCACCGACGCTACAGCCTACCGGGCCGTTGATCGTTGTCGACTATCCGAGACTTTCTCCGACAGGCATCGCCACCAACACGACCCTGGTCATTGTTGGAGTAGCCTTTGCCCTGCCGCTCCTTTGGTTGGTTCTGGCAGCCGTCGATAAAAACGCGGATTGGAGCATCCGCCTGCCGAACTTGACCATCGAGAACTTTCGGGCGGTTCTAACCGCCCATGGCCTGCAGCCATTTGTGAACAGCCTCTATCTGGCTCTGGTGACGACGGTCGTCGCAACCGGACTTGCCTTGCTGTCTGCCTATACGCTGTCGCGGCGGCACGTGCCTGGGAAACGCACGGTGATGCTCCTGGTGCTCTTTGCCTCCGGCCTGCCGGTGACGATGATGTTGGTTCCCATTTATCAGATATACGCGACGCTGCACTGGTTGGACTCCAGGTTCACCACCTCTCTGTTTTTAGCCGCGAGCGCGCTGCCATTCGCGATCTGGCTGCTGAAGAATTATATCGACGCGGTGCCGATGGAGCTTGAGGAAGCCGCAGGCATTGAGGGTGCTGGCACCCTGCGCGTCCTCCTCCATGTTGTCCTGCCGCTGGTTCTGCCGGGGCTCGCGGTCGCGGCGGTCTTCAACTTCATCAGTGCGTGGGGGGCCTTTGTCGTTCCCCTGGTTTTGGATGCCAATCCCGACGACCAGCCTGGAACGGTCGCGATATATCAATTCCTCGGATCGCATGGCTACATACAGTTCGGCCAGTTGGCTGCATTCTCTCTACTGTTTTCACTTCCGGTCGTGGTTCTCTATCTCCTGATCGCCAGGATCTTCAGGGGTGGCTTTGCCTTCGGTGGGGGGGTGCGTGGCTGATGACATGGAACTTCGCGATGATAGCGACGGCGAACGTCGATGGCTGATGTGCAGTTCGAGCACGTTTATAAGCTGTTCGGAGACCATCCCGTGGTCAACGACCTGTCACTCGACATTGCAGATGGCGAGTTTCTGGTTCTGCTCGGTCCGTCAGGCTGCGGAAAAACGACGAGCCTGCGAATGCTAGCGGGTCTGGAACGGCCGACCTATGGGCGCATTGCGATAGGGCAGCGGACAGTCAATGCGCTACCATCGAAAGCGCGCGACGTCGCCATGGTGTTCCAGAACTACGCGCTATATCCGCACAAAACCGTCCGTGGGAATCTGGCTTTCGGGATGAAGTTGCGGCGGGTGCCCAAAGCCGAAATGAACCGACAATTGGACGAGGTCGCGACACTGCTCGGCCTTAAACGCTTGCTCGACAGTCGGCCCGCGGAGCTTTCGGGGGGTGAGCGCCAACGGGTAGCGCTAGGGCGGGCATTGCTACGCCGACCCAAGGTGTTTCTGATGGATGAGCCTCTGTCAAATCTGGACGCCACTTTGAGGGCGCAGATGCGCGCCGAACTCATCCGGCTGCACACGAAGCTCAATGCTACAATCGTCTACGTGACCCACGACCAGGCGGAGGCCATGACGATGGCTACTCGGATTGCCGTGATGTCCAAAGGACACCTTGCTCAGGTGGGTACGCCACAGCAGATCTACGATAGCCCAGCGGATCTGTTCGTCGCGACCTTTGTCGGATTGCCGAAGATGAATGTCGTGACGGGACGATTAGGTAGCGTCGACAATTCGCCCGTGCTTGAGGTCCTGGGCCGGACGATCCGGATGGACCCGGCGAGTTTTGTGTCTCCCAACTCGTCTTCATCCGCCGAGGTGTTTGTCGGGATTCGACCCGAGGACGTCTTATGCGATCCAGGGAATCCACAAGATGCCATTTACGGCGATGTTGAAGTCGTCGAGCCGCTGGGGTCCGAGACCCTCGTTACCGCTCGCTGTGACGAGACCACAACGCTAGTGGCCCGCGTGCCTCCCCGTACTCCGATTGCGATCGGCGACCGAATTAGGATCCAAATCAATACGCAGCATCTCCACTTATTCGATAAGACAACACAGCAAAGCCTACTATTGCCGACGACATCGGGCCCGGTGAAGACGTGGCAGCCGGAGGTGTTTGCTGAGGTTAGAGCAAACTAGAACCATAACAGGAGATAGATGAAGATGCTCGGAACACGTAGGCTGACGTCGCGGAATGCGATGTTGAGCGGGGCCACGGCAGTCGCGGCTTTGCTGGCTACCTATGGCTGGGCGAGCGCCGCCTCGGCCCAAACGACCATCAAGGTCGGGTACTCCTCCGCCTATGTCTTCGACGAAGATGCGGACTCGGTCTCATATTGGAATGACATCAAGAAGGAGTTCGAGGCTGCACATCCGAACGTGACATTGGAACTGCAGCCGCACGGCGGCACCGACACCGATGAGATGAACGCGATTGCCCTGCAGTATCGCTCGCCATCCACAACGCCTGACGTCATCCAGCTTCCCACAACCTATATCGGTCAGTTCCAAAGCTCCGGCTATTTGTTGCCGCTCGATAAGTATCTAAGCTCTAGCGCGTTTTGGAACCGATTTCCAAAGAATATCCAGGATGAAGGCCGGATCGACGGAAGTGTCTATGCCGCGGACATTGGCGAGAACAATACGGGCATGTATTACAACAAGGAGATGCTGCAGAAGGCCGGCATTGCCGTGCCGTGGAGCCCTCACAATTGGGATGATATTCTGACGGCGGCCCGGGCGATCAAAGAGAAGGTTCCCGGGGTTGTTCCACTGTGGATCGCCGCTGGCACCAGCGCGGGACCGACCGGTGTCCTGCAAGGTTCTGGTGCAGTCATCTTTTCGTCCAAAACGCCCATCATCTATGATACGAAAACGAAAAAATACGTGATTGACAGCCCCGGTCTGCGGGACGTCCTGCAATTCTACAAAGACGTGTATTCGGCGGGGCTCGGGGCGCAGCTTTCCGATCTGTTTTCGCCTAAAGCAGTTGCGGTACCGGTCAGCCTAATGGCGCAGCAAAAGCTGGCGATCGCACTTGGGTCCAACTGGTATGGCGGTGCTTGGAAGGAGAAGAATCGGCATTGGGCCGAGGCGGCGACAGCGGCGGGCGCGACAGCGTTTCCGACGTCACAGGGTCAGTCCCCTGGTCAAGGTGGTACCTTGGGAGGATGGGATGTCGCGATTTCGAAAGCAAGCAAGAATCCCGATCTGGCCTGGGACTTGGTCAATCTCCTCCAACAAAGAAAATACATGGTCTTTATCGCCACCAAGGCGGGTTTCGTTCCGCCCGATACCGAGGTCGCCAAATCGCCCGACTACGTGAATTATGCGCCGCCATTCAATGGCGAGTTCGCGACATTTCTTCCTTATGACAAGCTACTTCCTTCGAACGACGGATTCGCTGTCTGGGCCCGTGGTATAGAAGAGGCCACCGGCCAAATCGCGCAAGATCCGACGACATCGGTCTCGGCGGCACTCAAGACCCTGCATGACACGGTCGTAAATCAACTTGGTGCGGATGAGGTGGAGACCATGCAGTAACAGCTACTATCTTTTACGGGAACCGTGCGTCAAACCCCCGCGAGAGTGATGCCGGTCTCCCTTCCGCTCGGGGCCGGCGCACGGCCGCCTGGCTTACATTGCCAGTGCGGTCGCGTAGCCGCCGCTTGAAGCGACATGAGGCTGCATATCACTCCATGGCTCGGTGAGGAGAGGCAGAAGCAGTACCCGCGGCAGGTTTGACTGCCAAGAGTTTCGCGGCGGCCTTGATACCAAGTTCGGGCGCAACGAACGGATCTTCGTGTTCAATCGCGATGGTGCGGGCGCGGCCGAAGGTGGATAACTGCGCTTTGAAACCGTGCCACCAATGAGCGTCATGGCCGCTCCCGACCGTCGCAAAGGTCCAGGGCATTTCCTCTGGGGGCATCGGCCAGCGGCGGTCCAGCAGTCCGTTCAGCGCAAGCTGCTTCGTGTTGAAGACGACATCTTTCGCGTGCGCATGGCCGACACGTCCAGCGAGTCGGTCCACCACGGCGCCGGTATCCATGCCCATCCAGAATAAATGGCTCGGGTCGATATTCGCGGCGATCATGGGGCTCAGCCCTGCCAACTGCTCGAAGCTTTCGACGTTGTACGCGACAGTGCCGGGGTGAAGCTCAAGGCAGATCAGAAGCCCAGGATGGGTGCGTTGCGCAAATTCGCTCAGGTTGCGCCAATAACCCATGGTGACATCCTGCCACTGCTTGAGATGGGCATTTTCCAGATAGGGAAGCCAGCCGCCGGCGGCGAAGACCGGCGTGACATCGCCCGGAGCGCCCGCAGGACAGCCGGCCATCGCTACGATCCTGTCCACACCAAGCGCCGCCGCAAGCGTGATCGTGTCACGAAGGGCCTTGTCGTGCGCCTGTGCGATTGCGACATCAGGGTGCAGCGGGTTGCCCCATGCGTTGAGAGCGGCGATGCGAAAGCCGCGAGCGACGATCTCCCGCTGCCAGGCGGCGCGGACGCTCTTATCCGCCAGGAGTTGAGGCATGTCGCAATGTTGGGTGGGTGCGTAGGCGCCGGTCCCGATTTCGAGGTCGGTGATCTCGGGCACGTCATGCTCGAGCCAGTCCATGACATCGGGTAAGGGCCACTTGATCAGAGCTTCGGTGACGAGGCCGATCCGCAAGTCGTTTGGCATATTCTATCCAGTCCTCTCGCCGTTGAGAACGGCTTAGTAGCCGAGCAACCCGGTGGGTGACAGCGATCTACGAGTCTTCCACGAAAACGATGTCCTCTTGGCGCCAATGCAACTCCAAGTATGAGTCCGGGTGGAGACTCTCCTCGCCCAACATCGAAACTTCCTCGATCGTCAGCGCCGCGCGAACCTCCAGCCCTTCGATCACTCGCACGTGCGTATTGAAGACGGAGCCGGTGAAGACAAAACGCTCGACAGTTCCCCGCACCGCATTTGCTTGATCGCTCGATCCCTTCGCGAGGCTCACCTTGATCCTGTTGCGCGGAAGCACTGCAGTGATCGTTTGCGCCTCATTTAGGTATGATGGAATCTTCCCTGTCAACGTCATGTCGGGGTGGGATATCTCGACGGAGCTTCCGCGACGGTGTTCCTGCCGCGAACGATCGTTCCGGCGTCGATGAAGCCGGCCACGTAGGAACTCCGAGGCGCCCTGCATAAAGCCTCGGGCGTGTCGACCTGGGCGATCAACCCGTCCTTCATGACCGCGATGCGGTCCGCGATAGCGCAAGCTTCCTCCTGATCGTGCGTGACATGGACCAGCGTGGTTCCGGTGGATCGCTTGATGCGGACAAGCTCATCCTGCATCTGGCGCCGCACCCTGAGATCGAGCGCGCCTAGCGCCTCGTCGAGCAGGAGGACCGCCGGCCGCTTTACTAGCGCACGAGCGAGCACCACGCGCTGCTGCGCGACAATCGCGTTCAACTCGTGCGTCACACGAATCCGCAGCGATCCAAAAATATAGAGCGGCAGGGTCTGTTGCGAGCCGGTCACGAGGAAGGTGAGGATGAACTCATCCATCGAGATCGCCAGGGCGATCATCGTGCCGGCGAGTATGCCCGGCAGGGCTTGCGGCACCGATACGGTCAGAAAAGCGCGCCATGGTCGCGCTCCCGAGTCCAACGCCGCTATCTCCTGGTTGCGATCGAGCCCCTCCAGCCGCACGAGGACGAGAAGAGTCACGACCGGAAGGGTCAGAATCGTGTGGCCGGCGATAATCTTCCACAGCCTGCGGGGGACCCCAAGCGCATTCAAGCCGATGGTGATTGCAAGGCCGCGTCAACCACTTCAGCGTTCCGGCGCCGTATTCCTAGAAATCGCTATGGGATGAACGAAGGGGAAGGTGATCCTGCAGGGAGCGGGCGACGACTTCCTCGGGCTCGCGGGTCTCGCTTTGGGCGTGCCGAGACCCGAAATCTGATCGACGTCAAGAAATGTCGGCGCACGATTTGATGGGATACGCGGTGAGGATTTTGCTCAGCGCCGCAGTTCTTCTTCGCGAAGCGCGAGTAGGCTCCGCCTTTGTTTCGGGTCGTATCAGGAACCTCGAGGAGGATCGCAACCTTGTCAGACAGATAGGTAGTCGCCGTTCTCTCCGCTCAGATTTGGTTCGCCAATCCTGCCACCAGGATCGTTGCGGGTCTTACAGTCCGTTTGAGAAAGGTCAGTCATGGGCGATCCGGCGTAAAAGCAGGCTTCCCATGGCGACATGGATCATGG
>NZ_LMUG01000100.1:722-855 GCF_009766125.1 Acidisoma sp. S159 | reverse complement strand
ATAGGTGATGGCGCGCGGGTTCATCCAGCTGCCGAAGACCGCGCCGATCGCGCTCCATAGCTGGGCCTGCGGATCCTGGGGGAAGGGGGCGCCGGTCTCGTTCAGCACGAGATCCTGGTAGGCCTCGACGACT
>NZ_LMUG01000100.1:0-373 GCF_009766125.1 Acidisoma sp. S159 | reverse complement strand
CGAGACGAGCAATGGCTTGGCCGGATCGCCGAAGTTCAGGCCGACGGCCTCCTCGACCCGCGCCAGGGCGCTGCGTACTTGGGCGTCGAGATCATCCGGGTATTTGCGGCCATTGTCGTAGAAGGCCGTGCAAAGATCAGTGGTAATGGTGAAACCGGGCGGCACCGGCAGGCCGATCCCGGCCATCTCCGCGAGGTTCGCCCCCTTGCCGCCGAGCAGGTTGCGCATTTCGGCGCGGCCCTCGTTATGGCCGGCCCCGAAGTTATAGACCCACTTGGTCACCACATCAGCCATCACACGGCTCCCGTGGTTTCCAGTTGCAGGAAGCGGCTAGCATCGGCCACTGCTGCCAGGCCTTGGTCCTCAGCCACTG
>NZ_LMUG01000099.1:0-853 GCF_009766125.1 Acidisoma sp. S159 | reverse complement strand
GGCAATGGCGACGCGACGGGGATCCTGATCGGTATGCGTGCCGATCTTCATCTTGACGGCCCGGCAGCCATCCCTCTCTACCCAGCCTGCAAGCTGATCGCGTAGCTGCGCGTCGTCGTAACTAGTGAAGCCGCCGCTGCCGTAAATTGACACCGACGCGCGCTCTTGGCCGAACAGCGAGGCGAGGGGAACGCCGAGCAATTTAGCCTTGAGGTCCCAGAGCGCGACATCCATCGCCGAGATAGCGCATGCCGCCAGGCCGGATCGTCCAAGATTCCGCACCGCGTGCTGCATGGCCGTCCAAGCCGCCCGCATGTCCATCGCATTGGCCCCCGCGATAACGGGGCCAAGTGTCTTCTCGATGAGGCGCAAAAGGCAGGCATCGGCATAGGTGTAGCCCAGTCCTGTCTCGCCACCGGCCGCGACCTCGACAACGACAAGTGTCGTCCTGTCCCAGGCGAAGGTGCCATCGGCCTCCGGGGCGTCAGTCGGCACCGTGTAGGCGCGCGCGGTCACCCGGCCAATCGCCGCATCGGGGCACATCGATCAACCCTTTCCGGGCAGGACGCTCGCGAGCATCTCCTTAGCGCTATTGACGATGACGCTGGCTCGCTCAGGCTCATCAAGCAAAGACGTCATGAAATTGCGCGCCTCCTTCAGCGTAATATGTGGCGGCAGCGGCGGAACATTGGGATCAGTGTAAGCCTCCAGTATCACGGGCCGATCAGCCGACAGGGCTTCATCCCAGGCAGCGCCGACCTTGTCGGGATGATCGACGAAGATCCCCTTCAGGCCGAGCAACTCGGCGTATTTGTGATACGGAAAATCCGGAATGCTCTGCGTGCTTTCAGTC
>NZ_LMUG01000098.1:0-216 GCF_009766125.1 Acidisoma sp. S159 | reverse complement strand
CGGAACCTTGGCCAGCTTCGCCCATCCTCGGGGAATTACATGGAACGGTGCGGGTGTCTGGCTGACCTTCTCGCAATCGCGACACGTGAACTTCTCC
Source organism: Acidisoma sp. S159 (assembly GCF_009766125.1). NCBI lineage: Bacteria > Pseudomonadati > Pseudomonadota > Alphaproteobacteria > Acetobacterales > Acidocellaceae > Acidisoma > Acidisoma sp. S159. Next base: position 119 of record NZ_LMUG01000098.1, on the reverse strand, counting down.
CGCACGGTGTCGATGACTTTCCACTGCCGGGGAATTGATTTCAGCGTACGGGTCACGTCTTCGCCGAGCCTGCGGAGCCGGTTCCCACCGCAGCACGCGCAGGCTGTCGGCGGGTCGAT
>NZ_LMUG01000097.1:13836-14558 GCF_009766125.1 Acidisoma sp. S159 | reverse complement strand
GAACATAGCCTCCCAGTCCTCGTCCTTCGTTTCCTCGAGCGACGGCGTCGGGACTTGGAAAGCTGCATTGTTGACGAGCACGTCGATCTTGCCGAAGAACTCGGTGGTTCTGGCGACAATCGCGCGCGCCTCGGCTGATTTGGAGATATCGGTCGGCAACAGTAAGGCGCGAACGCCGGCCTGAGTAATCAGCGCCTCGACCTCACGCGCTTCGGCCTCTTCAGCCGACAGATAGGCAATGGCGACATCGGCGCCTTCGCGGGCGAAGGCGATCGCAACAGCGCGGCCGATGCCGCTGTCTCCGCCCGTGATCAACGCTGCCTTACCAGCAAGGCGACCGCTGCCCCTGTGGCTTTCCTCGCCATGGTCTGGCTTAGGGTTCATCGGGGCCGTTTTGCCAGGAAAGCTCTGCTGTTGTGGCTCGAAGGGAGGGCGCGGATAGAGGGTCGTAGGATCTTGAGACATGGGAAAGTTCCGCCTGGGAAGAAGTGACCCGGTCACGCGACCGGACGAAACCCTCAGATGCGGCGATCACCCGCCCGCTCCAATGCGCAGCCGAGTCACACTATCTCGATGGGGAGCCCCCATTGAGTTTTTACGACCCTTATCCGTCGTCTGCTGCGGATCCGAAGACGGCGCTCGTTTGATGCTTATCAACGTCATCGTCGGTTGCAGGCCTCTGCGGACAAGTCTTGTTCCGTGCTAGCGTCGGACCATCTCGA
>NZ_LMUG01000097.1:0-13687 GCF_009766125.1 Acidisoma sp. S159 | reverse complement strand
AGACTGAAGCATGTCCTGCCCGAAGGTATGCTTTTCCCTTTTGACTTCGGATTCATTCCTTCGACCCAGGCCGACGACGGCGACCCCATCGACGTTCTGGTGTTGTTGGACGCGCCGGCGATATCCGGATGCGTGGTAGAAGCGCGACTGATCGGAGTTATCGAGGCTGAGCAGCGTTCCAAGGACGGTGCCTGGGAGCGTAACGATCGCCTACTGGCCGTCACGACGCACGCCCGAACTCATGAACATGTGCATAGCCTGGATGATCTTCGGGAAAATCTCCCTGCCGAAATCGAGACCTTTTTCCAAAATTACAATCGGCTCAATGGCGGCGATTTTCGCGTCACGGGGCGCGGTGACCGCGCAGCCGCTCAAAGGGCGGTCGAGAAGGCGAAAATTTGAACGGAGGCGTGGCGATCGAGTTCGTAACCTCGCCGTGCTAGGTGCTCTCATGTCGAGCGACGTCACCGCATGCATGCGGCGAGCGAATCGAGTGTCATAAGTTCCTCTCGCAAATTCCTCGGTTTGAGAGGACAGCTGGCGGGCTTACATCTAGGATTCTCTTTTTCGGTGCAGCGAAAGAGCCTCAGCAGTGAGGAGGACGATCCTAGAAGGTGGGAGTCGCTGAATGTGGCGCTACGCGGTGAGCGTCGCGTCACTGATGCGCTCGCAGATGGAGCTCAAGGACGCTCGTGTCGGATCCGATCTGAGGCCGATGGCTCCGAAAGGGCCCCCGTTGCCTGATGCCCGTGCCAATGTCTACTGCTATCCACTAGTGTTGAACGGCGGCGCTGCATTGCCCACTGCGGCGGCGGTCGCCTTCCCCGCGGACCCCGCGCCGGCGCTTGGGGCTGAACTGGAAGCTGCCGGTGAAGCCGACGGCACAGGCGGCGATCCTGTGGCTGGCGAGTTTGGTCCAGTGCATGCAGACAATGCGGCCGCTCCGATGCCGATCGCGAAAAGCGCAAAAATTTTCATCATCTCAATCTTCTGGATCAGCCCAGACCGAGGCGTATGCGGAAAACACCAGCGGCGGTAACGGCCAACATGGCTGCGAGCAGGGGTTGGAGTAGAAGCTCGGGCTTTTTCAGCTAAGCCTCAGGCCTCCCTCCTCATTTTATAATCCCCCTTCCCAGCTTCGCTGAGGCCGCCCGTCATGAACTTACTCTGATTGCGGTGGAACCCGATTGGCGATTTTCTCAACGAGACCGCGATCTTCCTCGGAAGCCTCCTCGGGGACCGTAATGATGAGGCGGAGATCCGGGCGTTCCCTGCGAAGGATCATGGCGGCGGCGAGCAAGCTCTTTAGATCATGGAAGCGTCGCTCTGCATCGAGTGTGCAATCTGGGTTCACTAGCTTGAGCCGCCACCCTAGAGGGGAGAAGCTATTCATCTCAGAATGACATCTGCATTACAGTGTTCAATAGTGATTGGGGTTTCTGAGTCGGGCTTCCACCGACTGCGACCAACGGGATTGGAAGGTCTCCGCCCCTAGGAGTGGGTAAACCCCTATGGACGCAACGAGACTACGCGAGATCTCACCACGCCGAAATTCGACTTTAGGATACAGAAACGCTACGAAATGTAACTGGGTATTGCAGTCGGCTCCGGCACGGATTTTGCGCCACCGCTTGCGTCATCAGTAACGAAACGGCTGCTCGGGGAGACTGCCTGCGCTGGCCAGGGCGATAGGCTCGATGCCCGTCTCATCGCCAGGACAGATGCGGCGCTGGGGATTGATGAGCGGCGAACTTGAACAGCGCTGTTGAGATCGATGAGGGCGCCCGTTGCTTGAACCAGTAGGTGTCCTGGATATGGGACGCCGTCACGTACAATGTCCCGTCGGGCCCCTCCGACATCGTGTCGGGCCACCGCAAGCGCTTATCAGTGACGACGATCTCAGCCCGTTCGTTGACCCACCGTTTGACGGAATTGTCCTCTGGAGACGTGATGTAGAGGATCCCCGCCTTGCTCATCCAGAGGCCATCCGCGACATTGGTTGTGCCCACCGTCTTGACGGCGGCCTTGATGTCAGCCGCCAAGGTCGATCGGGTCAGCTTCGCAGTGGCGTGGAATAGAGCGTCTTTCCGGTCAACGCCTGCCAGTACAACGTCTCCCCATCATTCGACAGGGCGATGCCGTCGGCGGCGAAGGCCGGCTGTCGACCGTCCGGCCGGCGCAACGGCTTGCCGTCGACATGGACGACAACGTCCTTTTCAATCTGCGTGCTCGCGTCCCCATCAAGCGCACGGAAGGCAGTTCCGTCTTCAAGATTCACGACGATAATGGCGCCACGCGTGCCGGAATCGGTGATGTACCCAGTCTTACTATCGGGGCTGAAGCGGATATCGTTGAGGTAGGTGCCCTGAAGCGCCACCTCAGGCGAGAAGCTGATTACCTTCGTTACCTTGTTCGTCACGAGATCGATCCGGACGAGCTTCGGGCCGCCGGGCAGGATCTTCTCGTTGCCCGGCGCCGCCGGATCGAGAACCCAAAGTGCACCATGCTGATCAGCGACGACCGACTGGACGCACACGAAGTGATCCTCAACCGACATTTTGGTAGCGCTCGCGTTTCGCCAGCTGTTCCAGGTCTGATCCGGATACGGACGCAGCTTGCCGCCGGGCAGAAGCTCAGCGACCGAGATGGGCGCATCATCCGTCCATCGCGGGAAATTTACGAAAATACGGCCGTCCGTCGTCACAGTCACTCCCGTCACCTGGTGTCTGAAGGTCGCAACTTCTGTGATCCCCTCCGCCGAAAACGCGTGCCCCGCAGCCAGGACAACGCCACCCAATGCCCCGGCTAGCACCACGGAGAGGGTCAATATAGAACGTGTTTTGGACATCTCGCCCCCCTTTGAATCAACCGGCAATTCGGTGGTCCTGCTGGCGGATGCAAGCCAGCGGTTCTTCACAAACCTTGACCGCTGGGTCTTCGTCGCCAATACGGCGGTTTCCTGCCGCTGTGCGATGGGGAAGATGATGTCTTGGAAGCTGTCGTGATGCGCGTCCATGATGTTCACCGGCATCTGAACAGTGTCGAAATGGCAACTGTGGCGAACTGCGACTTCGAACATCTTGCGATGGATCAGCGGGCTCTTGTTTCCGGTAAAGCCGATATAACGAACCCTTCTTCATTGCGCGCCTTCAATATCGCTTCCAGCGCGCCGCCCGACGCGAAGACGCGATCGGGATCGTCATCCCGGATGATCTCATGAAACTGGATCAGGTCGAGATGATCGGTCTTTAAGCGACGCAGTGAGGTTTCGAGCTGTCCCATAGCCGCGGCCGCTGTGCGGCCATCGATCTTGGTCATGAGAAAGACGCGGTCGCGATAGCCGTCCCGCAGCGATTTTCCGAGACGGATTTCGCTCTCGCCGCCGTTATAGTCCCAGCAGTTGTCGCAGAAGTTGATGCCGGCGTCGACGCCCGTACGGATAATGCGGATCGCGGGTTCGGTGGTAGGACCATTGGGCTCGGGCTTGGCGAGATGAAGGCCACCCATGCCGACGAGGGACACGCGCTCGCCAATTGTGCCCAAAATGCGGAACTTCATGTCTCCGTCCTGGATCGTTTCAGGCGGGGGCCAGTTGCCGGCGGTGGGAGGAATGGCGCTGGCAGCGGCACCGAGAGGCGCGCCGGCCATAGCGACCGCCGCACCCAAGGCAGTGACCTTTAGCAGATCACGTCTCTCCACGATCGTCCTCTTTCGGTTGAGTCCGGCCGCCGAGAGCGCGGATAGCTGCGCAAGCGGCACCGTAGCCGTTGTCGATATTGACGGTCACGAGCCCCGGTGCGCAGCTCGCGAGGATGGCGTTGAGTGCTGTATGGCCGCCTCGGCCACCCCGTAGCCGACCGACGTGGGCGCGGCGATGATGAGGCCGGGGACGAGACCACCGATTACGCTCGGCAGCGCCGCATCCATGCCGGCCGCGACGATAACGACGGGAAACCGGGCGATCTCCTCCGCCCGGCGTAGCAGGCGCCAGAGGCCCGCGACCCCGACATCGATGATCTCCTGGCGTCAAAGCCTGCGAACCGCAAGGTCCGGATCGCTCCCGCGCCACGGGCACGTCCGACGTGCCGGCCGTAACAACAGCAATTCGCTTCGGCTCGACGATTGGATGCGGCGCTCCCGCGAAGGCAGTGCTTGAGACAGGGTCATAGTCGAAGGTCTCGCGGTGGGACACGGCCAGCTCGTCGAACCGCGTCGCATCCAGGCGGGTCAGCAGCAGGCTGATGCCCTTCGCCTTTGCATGCTCTACGATTGCCACGATCTGCGCCGGAGACTTGCCGGCGCAGAAGACGGCCTCACTGATACGGACCCGCCGGTCCCTCAGAGTGTCGAGAAGAAATTCATCCGTTATCGTCATACTGGCGCGCGCAGGAAGCCTGAGCCGACGCGATAGGCGGCAAAGGCAATCGGGCGGTCAGCAAGCCCATGGTTTCGGGCCAGATTGGCGAAGGCGCGAGCCACCTCGCCCTCGCCCTCGCACGGAGTCGGGTGAGCGTCGCCGCGTCCAGTTCCACAACAATTCCTGTTCCGCGCACGCGGCAGCGAACGGCACCAGGCGACAGCGCGTTCCGCAGCATTATCTCTGCCGCGTCGATCATCGCCAGGGTGCTCGGGTCAATGACAATACCGGTCTCGACTCGGCTTGCGAGACATGGCGCGGAGGGGAGCGCCGCCACAGCACCGAGGCCGCAGGCGGCGGAGAGGGCCCGCACCGTAGCCTTGTCGATGCCTGCCCCAACGAAGGGATGGCGTACTTCGTGATCTCGGGCCGCGTCCAGTCCAGGGCGATACTCGCCCAGATCATCAAGATTAGTGCCCCAAAGGATGGTTGAGCGCGTGGGCGCGGCAATGGCACCGTAGAGATTCGTCTTGCAGAAAAAGCAGCGGTTCGCCGGATTAGCGCGATAGCGCGGATCAGCGAATTCCCCGGCATTGAAGACATCCAGTGACCATCCACGGGCCGAAGCCAGTGCTCGGGTCCGGACCGTCGCTTCGGCGGGCACTGCGGGTGATGTCGCATGATGCATGGTGACACGCGGTCCCATCACCTCATGCGCAACGGTCGCGAGCGTCAGGCTGTCAACACCGCCGCTGACTGCGACGGCACGAGCCTCATGAAGGCATCGGGAGTAGCGCCCTCCATTCCACGAACCGACCCGAATGTCATGCGGCGTCCCAGCGCCTGGCCGTCCACTCCATAGATGACGCCGCCCAGAATGCGGCCAAGCTTAAGGCCGCTCGAGGTGGTGTAAATTATCCCGTTGGTGACGTAGGCGACCTCTGTGCCGCCCGCGTCGTAGATGCAAAGCCTATTCAGGGTCTTCATACTGATCGACCTCCTTAAGCCACAGTCTACCCTGGCTCCGGCACCAGCTCGAGCGCCGAATCCGGATCAGGACCGTGCATGAACTGGCGGTGATGCGAGGTGCACCGAACGACCGGGCGGGCGACACCCGGCATTCCCCGCACCGCGTAGGCTTCACCGCATCCTAGACCTTCATGTCCCCGTGGCCCTGCATCAACAGCCGTGTCGGCACGGTGGTGGATCGCTTGCATCTCGGGCATTGGGCCTCGATGTGGCACTCGGGCCAATCCGAGAGGTGATGTGACCGGTCGAACGCAATCGGATGTATAGAGCTGAAGATGAGAACAAGCTGCGAACCAGTCCAGACACCGGGAAGCCATTGGTGGACTGGCTAATCTCCAACCGGAGGTTCTCTAAATGCCGGGAATCACCAGCCTGCAAGACCTGAAGCTGCAGCTACAGTTCGAAGTCTATGTCCCACGGTATCCGATCGCGCACGACCAGAAGGTAATACGCCCAGCCGCAAACATAGATGACGACCGTCAAGATCATCCAAGCGGTGAAGACGAGCCAACCGATTGTTCCCGTCAGCAGTGCGATGATTCCCGCCGCGATCATCCCTAGCGCGACCCCGTGGTTAATCAGCAAAGTGTAACGGGACATGATAGCATCCGCGGCCTGTTCCTGAGGAACATGGGAGTCACGGGCCCTTGCGGCTAATTAGCCAACAGCTGGCGTTACGATTTGTAGCAACTCAACCTCGGATGCCGTTAAAATCAGCGGTCACCAGTTTCATCCATAGCGGGCTCTGCGACGGATGAGGATTGGGATGATACTAAACAGCGCTGATGCGGTGGCTGCTCTCGGCGGATATCAATTCCTCGCGAAGCACTCCGCTGCCAAGCTGGAAGGTTCTAATAGTTCTCTGCGTGTGTGCCTGTTCAAGATAGTCGAGAATTTGCTGCCGCAGGCCGAGATCAGCGGCGTCGGCAGGACGCAGACGCGCCACCGCAACAATGGCGGCGTGCAGCATGTCATCGACCTCGACGTTCTCGCTCCGGGTCGAGAACATCAGCGGCCATTCCTGGCGGATGACACCCTCGACATAGGTTTGCTCGGCCTTCAGCACTGGGAAGGCCTGACCTGGCGGCAGAGCAGTCGCCAGTACTGCCGCGCCTTCAAGTGCACTGCACTCGAGCTCGACTGAGCTTGCGGCGTCATTAAAGTCGCTCCAGACCTCGCTGAACACGAAGGCGAGCAGAACCGCAAAGATCACGCCGAGCTGAAGGAAGATGGCCGTGCCGACCTCCTGATGCCGTCGTCTGACATCTACGTGGACGCGGCGGTGAACAAGCGCGCTAACCATGCCAGACAGAAGCGTACAGACCAGGATGATGGCGAGGGCGACTGTCAGTGACATGTGTCGCCCTTAGCAGAGGCTGCGGGCGAAATCACTGCACGCCACCTTGAGTTGGTCGCTACCACCCCCGCCGATCGCGCACCCGGCCCCACATAAACATTAGCGCCAGCACCACGACGACGAGGACGACGGCCTGCGTGAGCGTGAGCTGGTACAGTTACGGCGCCTGAGTAAGCCTCCGCGGCTCGAGGATTTCCTCCCGCCATCGCTCAACCATCTCGGGAGTGACGGGGCCTGCCGTCCTTCAGCCTGGTCAGCCTGCCCATCACCTTGAAGATCAGGCCATAGATCAGCCCATGGATAACGGCTGAGATGTCCACGTGCGCCATCCAGTCGGTCATTCCACCGCCGTAGCCGTAGTGATGGTGGGCGAACAGGCGCGCAACCGGGGTCCATTATCACCGTGAGTGGCGCTGGCGCTCCAGAAGGCACGCAATGTCGTCGTGGCCGGCTATGCCATCGAGACGCCGACCGAACGGCGTCTTGGAGCCAAAAGTTTCGACGGCGTCGATCCTTCCGGCAAGGTAACGCCTCTGCCCTAACGCGGCGCGCCGCGGTGCACAACCTCGCGCGGCGAGAAACGGGTTTTAGATGGTTTCGCGAGGCTACTGCAGAGCGCACGGCCCGAAGGCGTGAGTTGCAGGAGCGTTACGCGTCCATCTACCGGGTGGGGTGCTCGGCGTATGAGACCCTCAGAGGCGAGCCTCTTAAGGGCGTGGCTACCCGCCTGTCGCGGGATGCCCAGCTTCGCGCTCAACTTCGTCAGCGTCCACTCAGCCTCGGAGTCATAACAAACCAGCAGGGCCGCCAGAGCGCGTAGGGTGAAGCGGTCCATCCTCCTGTGCAGCAAGGCATCGAGGCAATTCTGCAGGAAAACGAACGGGTCGGGCGCGGGAGGATGCTTGGCCATCGATTGACGCTGCCGCGCCCCGCGTCGCACCACTACATGTCGGTGCAGCTATCTGGTCGAGAGTGGTACACAGGGCGCCTCAAAGGCCCTGGCGAGGCAGCCGCACAGGGCTTGGCCGGATGTCTTCAGTCGGACAAGGCTCGACCGGCGGTCAGACGGATCAGGCAGCCGGGACACCAGACCTTCCGTCACGAGCCTATCGAGCATGTAACTTACAGCCACCTGTGATACGCTAAGTGTCACGCTGAGATTCGAATCGTCCAGGGACGTTCTGGAGCAGTATAACAAACGAGTATAGTAGTTCCGGCCGCGCGCAGCGTTAGGCGGTGCCTTCCAGCGCAGAGCAACGCGTCGATGCTGTCGCGCCGTCTAGAATGGGAGCGTACTTGTCGATTTGGACGTTACCTGCACGTTGCGCCACTGCATGGCTCTGCTATTGAATCCGCTCGCACCTGCAAGATGCAAAGTCGCATCAACGCTCCGTGATGACGCGGCGGGTGGCGGCAAGTCTTCTTGTCTCCATATCAGGGAACCTTGCAACTCGGAAAGACAGTGTTATGGCCGACTTGGTCCCAGAGGCGATGTTCTACGCGGACGCGCGAATTGACTCCAAAAAGGCTGCTGAACTGAATTCCGAACTAGTGGAGCGTCTGGGCGAGCTGATCCCCCGAACGCCCCAGTACATAAACGTCGCAGATGCCTTCCACGACGAAGTAGCTGCGAGGAAGGCCTAGCGCCGCAGGATCGTTGTCAGACACCGACGATTAGCAGCTGAACTCTTCCCGCCTCTTGCATCTCCGACGCCACCAGTGGTCAGAACTCATCGAGACATCTGCCTGCGCGGTGCGGTGGAAACTTTGATCAGCCCTGACGAACCTCGGGCCTTCACTCGCTGGTTGGCGACGAGTCGCGAGATATCTTGCAACCAGACTTGCGATACTGAGCACGACTGCCGAGCCGACGAGGATGGCTGAGATGTCAATTTGATAGTGAGGGTCCATATCTGACGGATTCAAATACGAAGATGCGAAGCAGATTGCTGCCAAGATCAGAAGTGCTCCCGCCGCAAGCGGCCAATATTTCAACAGCACGCGCATCGGCTGGCCATTCCATCTCGTTAGAGAGTCTAAGCGTTTAATGTCGCGCGGTTTTGCGATCGGCGAAGACGTGGCGTGCCAGCCAGCCGGCCCCGTAGAGGCAAACCGCCGAGCCGAACGGGACGGCGGCGAGAATTACTAAGTTAGGATTGTCCACGCTGTGCCGGTCAAAGAGCGAGACGGCTGACGCAAGCGCAGACAAGACCAGCAATGTCCCGATCGAAGACACCCACACCCACCACACAACTCGGTCTAATACTGCCGCGCGGAGCGTCGCCGAGGCAACCATGACCGTGAGCTAACCTCCAGAAAGGTTCTGTCCGTCTAGGTCGGAAGCCCGCATGATGGGCCTTTCAAAGGTTTTGGCACCTGGCGGAAGGAGAAGCACATGTAGGCGCTAAGACGTAACGCGGATACGCGACAGATTGAAGATCACGCACACACTGGCGAATAGTGCAGCCGATAACGAACGCCCGCCCAGGTGCGTTGCAGTCTGGCTCTGCCGGAGTAGCCTGACCTTGCGCCTTGCTACCTTGGGTAGCAACCGCGTTTTATTGTGTTCCCGCAACACGTTTACGGCATCGAGTCCATTGACCGAGCGCAGTAGTGCACAATCGTCGAAGTCACGAGCAGAGAACAAAGCCCCCGTGAGAGATGCGGCACGCTCCCTCGACCTCCGGTCCTATGCGCGCTCAGGCGCTTTAGATGCCGTGACGAGTTTGCGACAGAGTCCACGGCCAGATTGCGTGAGTAGCGCAAGCCTTACCCGCCCATCGGATGGATGGGGCACCCGGCGTAAGAGACCTTCCGCCGCGAGTCGGTCGAGTGCGTAGCTTGTTGCCCCCTGAGGTATACCGAGCTTTACGCTCAGGCTGGCCATCGTCCATGGGGGTTCCGCATTATAGCAAAGGAGGAGGAGGACTGCCACTGCTCGCAGCGTTAGGCGGTGCATCCCGCTGTGAAACAAGGCGTCGATGCTGTTCTGCAAGATCATGGTGTTCTCGGCGGGAAGGTTTTCGACCATCGCCTTGGATTACTTCAGCCCCTCGGCTTATACGAACTGTTATTCGGCAACTTCCAAGAGGCGAATTTAGTAGCGCCTCGGGATGAGCGAAGCGTCCCCATCAGTCCAACCCGCCTTTAGCCGATCAGTCGCCCTCGAAGACGCGCCGCGCAGCGCGACCAACCAAAGATACCCCTGCGGCCGACGCGATGAGGAGGGCGCCCGTTGCGACAACCCATAGTCACCACACAACTCGGGCAAGCGCCTCCGTGCGCTCGGGGGTTGCGAGATGATCTGAGACCGCAGAAACAATCCTTCTCATGGAGCTCCCCGAGTCTCATTTCAGCATTGGGGATCGTAGGTAACCTCCCTAAAAATGTCGTCAACCAGCGTTAAGGTGCAGGAATGGACCTGTAGGTCTTGGGGTGGATCGAATACGCTCGGAGAGATTGTATGCCCTGAAACTCGCGGGTGATCAGAGAGCAGGTCGCTTCGGGCTTTTACTTCCCATAGCATCGTGTCATCTTGGCTAGCGTGCCACACCAAGACAATCAGGACTTCATTGACGAGCGGTCGTTGAAGCCTGAAGGCTTCCGAAGCGCCGACAAAAGACGTGCCCTCGCGGCGTTGCGACAATTAGCACGGAGCGACGATCCCGCGGGTCCGGTACACGGCGCGCGAGTTTATAGGCCTCCAGGGTGTCTACCGCGCGCGTAATGCCCGGCTTATGCGTTCCGACGACCGGCGATAGGCCCCTGACGGTTTGAGGGCCACTTGAAGTATGGCAGGCGAGCAGCACGCCAAGCTGACGCAGCGACAAGTCAGGGTCTTTGCTGCGCACGAGCGATATGGACTTGCTTCGGAAAAGTGGAGAGCTCCTGATGCGTTGAGAGGAGTTTTCTGGCCATGAAGCAGAAGCGGTTCACGAAGGAGTTTGAGGAGGAGGCCGTCCGTCTATGACGCACGAGCGGTCGGACGAAGGGGGAGATCGGCGAGGATCTTGGCGTCAGCTTGTCGACCTTGACGCGATGGCTGTCGCAGAGGCGGGAGCGGGAGATGGAGGAGCCGGATCGGCGATCTCCTGGCGAGGACCCTGCGGCTGAGCTAAAGCGGTTGCGGCGAGAGAACGAAATCCTCCGCCAGGAGCGGGATATCCTGAAGCGAGCCACGGTGGGTTCAACTGGTCGACGCAATCTGGTTGATTTCATAACGGTCAGAGAGGTTCCGCGATGGCGCAAATGGGTCGGCCTGGATTATCCGCCGGACAGAAGCGAGAGTTGTGGAACCGATGGAAGGCCGGTGAGTCGCTGAGCGACATCGGCCGAGCGCTTGGAAAGCATGCTGGATCGATATTCGGGGTGGTCCTTGCCAAGGGCGGCATTGCCCCGCCCTTGAGGACGAGAAGCCGCTTGGCGCTGACGGAAGGTGAACGAGAGGAGATATCGCGTGGTCTGGTGGCCGGACTGCCCTTCCGTTGCATCGCTGTCCAACTCGGGCGCTCCCCATCCACCATTGGCCGTGAAATAGGGCGCAACGGAGGACGGAAGCACTACCGTGCGACTGGCGCTGACGAGCGTGCCTGGCAAAAGGCACTTCGTCCAAAGCCTTGTCTGCTGGCGACCAATAGCCAGCTCCGGGACACAGTTGCGGAAAAACTGCAGGCGAAATGGTCACCACAGCAAATTGCTGGGTGGTTGAAGGTCGAGCATAGCGATGACGAGGCGATGCGGGTGTCTCACGAGACCATCTATAAAAGCCTGTTCATCCAGGCCCGTGGCGCCCTGAAACGGGAATTGCTTTCGAATCTGCGCAGCAGGCGCATCATGCGGCGCGCCAAGACGTCGACAACCGACGGACAGCCAAGGGGACAGATCATCGGAGCCGTATCGATCAAGGATCGGCCTGCTGAGATCGAAGATCGTGCCATACCTGGTCACTGGGAGGGTGACCTGGTTTCTGGCGCCAAAAACACGCATATTGCCACCTTGGTAGAGCGTCAGTCCCGCTTCGTGATGCTTATTCATGTCGGTGGCAAAGACAGCGAAAACGTGGTGGATGCCCTCATCCGCCAGGTCGGAGAGCTGCCTGCGGGGCTGATGTCGTCGTTGACCTGGGACCGCGGCATGGAACTCGCACAACACAAGCGCTTCACGGTCGCGACTGACGTGGATGTCTATTTCTGCGATCCACAAAGCCCGTGGCAGCGCGGGAGTAACGAGAATACGAACGGCTTGCTACGTCAATACCTACCCAGAGGATTGGATCTGTCTACCCAGAGTCAGGACGATCTCAATACAATCGCGCTAAGCCTGAACACTCGGCCCAGAAAGACCCTTGGCTACCGAACGCCGGGTGATATGTTCGCCCAAGTGGTTGCGTCGATCGGTTGAACCCACCACGGCTTTTTTCGCCAAGGAGGGAAGTCGATGAGGTTCAAACTCATCGACGGGGCGAAAAAGGACTTCCCTGTCCAGCGACTTTGCCGGGTGCTTGATGTCAGCGAGAGTGGCTATTTCGCCTGGAGGTCCCGTTTCGCCAGCCGGCGGCAACGGCAGGATATGGTGCTGCTTGCGCATGTCCGTTCGGCCTTCGCCCTATCGAACGGCACCTATGGGAGCCCGCGCATGACGCGGGAGCTTCGTGATCAGGGCCTCACGGTTGGGCGCCGTCGCACCGCACGTCTCATGCGGGACAACGGTCTGCGAGCTCGGCAAAAGCGCCGTTTCAAACGAACGACGGACAGCGAGCACGTCTGGCCGATTGCCCCCAATCTTCTGGACCAGGATTTCACCGCCACGGTGCCAAACGAGAAATGGTCGGCGGACATCTCCTACGTATGGACCAGGGAGGGGTGGCTTTACCTGGCGATCGTGATGGACCTTTTCTCCCGGCGCATTATTGGCTGGTCGGTGAGTGACCGCCTGCACCGCAATTTAGCCCTGGCCGCACTTCGTCGGGCTTTTGCCATTCGCTGCCCGGAACCCGGGCTGATCTGCCATTCGGACCGCGGCAGCCAATATTGTTCGATCGACTCCGCCAGCATGGCGCTCACATCTCAATGTCCGGCAAGGGCAATTGCTATGATAACGCGATCGTCGAGACCTTCTTCAAAACCCTGAAGTCGGAGCTCGTCTGGAGAACACTCTTCATGACCCGGCAAGATGCCGAGGCCGCCATCGGTCGCTATATCGACAGCTTTTACAATCCCGTCCGGAGACATTCGTCACTGGATTTCGTCAGCCCCGCCACCTACGAGAGGCAGGCCGCCTGATTTAAAACAGCTCTCCACTTTTCCGAAGCAAGTCCACCCTGGACGAGGATCATTGTAATGCATAAGGAAACACAAGCTGCGTTGTGGCTCACGACGGGCGTGCTCACGATACACAAAGGTTTGCACGAGCAGGAGACCGCCATGCCTGATCCGCGCCAGTCGGAGGATGATGAGATAAAGGCGGCACGAGCCGAGGTTGAGTTTCAACAGGTGGCCGGAATTGCGCGGACGAGGCGCGACCGAGGCGAACTCTCGGCCGGCGCCTATACGGTGATCCTCGAGCGCGCGAGGAATCCCGAGACGCCGCCGATGACGATGCGGGCGCAGTGTAGGGCCGGAGACGAAGCGCGCCCAGGTTCCCGCGGACCGCGCGCAGAAGCCTCTGCCGCAAAGGGTCGGCGCGTCGGCTCAGGAGAGGATTCCATGACTTGACAGCGCTACGGGCCGCAGAAGGCTAGCGCTTCGTGTTGTGGTGTAAGCGAGTGAGGCGCTCTCACCAGGTGCCACGCTCCCAATCTTGTGAGGGTCTAATCCGCGACATGGGTTGCGCGGAGAAACTGGAGACCCACGTCGACGTCTCCACGCGATGATCAGCTTCTCGCAATCGGCTTGTTCAGCCGGTCGGTTGAGAGCCCATCGCCTGGAACGTTCTCGATTTCGACC
>NZ_LMUG01000096.1:31677-148215 GCF_009766125.1 Acidisoma sp. S159 | reverse complement strand
CAATCGCTCGCGCGAAGACGCCGTCGCCGTGAAGCCCGCTCGAGACTTGCGCTGCAACAACCCTTTCTGCGCTGAGAGGTTTTGCACAAGGACCTCGATGGTCATCAACTTGTCCAGGCTGGCCAATACGCCGCCGTTGTGCAAACCGAGTGACTCGACGAACCAGCTCGATGATATCAACACGCGATAATTGTGCTTCACGCGTGTCGACCCCAGCGAGGATCAGTCGATTAAGCACAGTGCGCTAGGGGGGTTTTAGAGGGGCGCGATCCTCCTATCGCAGAGTGGCCTGCTGATGATCCAGTGCTCGGAGCAAATCGGTCGGATAGTGCCCGCCATCTACATTGCCGCTTCCTGACGATCAGCGGAGAATGCTACGGCTTCCTGCTTGCGGATCGCTTCAAGGCGTTCCGCGAGCGCTTGCTCGATGCGCTCGTAGGCGATACTGCCGAGCGGGAGCCGCAGTGGGGGCCGTTCCGCGTCAGCGGCGACGATCATGGCCGCGACAGTGCGTTGCGCATCGCCTTTGGCGACGAACGACCCGGATGTGATGGCGCGGCGCAAGTCTGCGGCAGGCGTGGCGTCATATGCGGCAAGCGGAACAGAGCGATCGACATTGGCGCCGAAACTCGTGGCAGTTGGGCCAGGTTCGACGATAATGCAATCAATGCCGAAAGGGCCGACCTCCTTCGCCAGCGTCTCGACGAAGCCTTCGATACCCCATTTCGTCGCATGATAAAGGCCGAAGGCGGGATAGGTTGTCTGACCGCCCTCCGAGGACACCTGTACGATCCGGCCTCCACCCTGTTGACGGAGGTGCGGCAGACAAGCCCGGATCAACTGAATCGGCGCCATCAGGTTCGTGGTGATCTGGCGTTCGATTTGCGCGTCGCTGACTTCCTCGATCGCACCAAACAATCCAAAAGCAGCATTGCTGATCACCACGTCGATGCGACCAAGGGCAGCAAACGCTGCGTTGACCTCACGGCGCATTCCGCTGATGTCCGTGAGATCGACGACGACTGTGCGCGACTGCTCACCGTAGCGCGCACTAAGATCATCAAGCGCGCTGGCACGGCGGATGGGTTGAGGCGAGCTCCATGCGCTTTGTGGTGTTACCTTGGGTCGATCGCGCGGTTGTCCGGGCGCGCGACCAGCCGGTTCAGGATGAAGGAGGGCTTGTCGCGCTGCTCGGCAATCTTGCGCCGATTGGGGCCATGCTCAAGCGTTCGGCCGCCGATCCGAAGTTGCTCGAGAAGGAGGGACAATGCGTGGTTTTCCCGTCGCTCGATGATCTCGCCGAAGGATTGACGATCCGGATCTTGATGTGCATGCCGACGATATCCTTGTTCTCAAGAATGCCGGGCCGCGTAGCGAGTCTTGCATGCCGGAAGCAGGCTATTTGCCGATCCCCAAGAAGCTCGCGCGCGCCGGGGTCAAGGACATGCTGCGAATTTCCAACGCGCGCATGAGCGGCACGGCTTTCGGGACGATCGTGCTGCATGTTTCGCCGGACGCAGCCTCGGGCGGTCCATTGAGCTTCGTTGAGACGGGCGATGTGATCGCGCTAAGTGTGCGTGACCGAAGCATCGAATTGCGTGTCGCTGCTGACGAGTTACAACGCAGAAAAGCCGCGACCGCTCCGGCCGCCGCCGGTCCGGCGAAGCGCGGCTACGACTGGCTATATAGCGAATTCGTCACGCAGGCCGAGTCCGGCTGCGATTTTCGGTTTCTACAAGGAAGTGGCTAAAAATCTGAGGCTGAGACCAAAGATCCATAAGGAAAAGTCTCGCGCTTTGAGAATTGCAGCAGTCCGATCGAACTCGTTGGGCCTCAGAAGATATCATCGCGGGCTTCCGCGGAGTGATCGCCAATTCGAGACGCGGCTGACGCGTAGGCGACATCAATGCGACGTTGCGCGAACCCAGCTGGCTTGTAGATTAGACATCGCGCCCTAATAGTCGGTCGGGGTTAGTTTGTAGTGCGCCGTGTTGCAGGCGTCTTCATCGCGGCGTGAATGACGCAAAGGATGAGTCCCATTTCGTCGGTGACGCATGAGACGGGGTCGTCATAGTCTACGGCATCGGCGAAGATGACAGCATGGCCTTCATCGAAGGTTTCAAAGAGCTCGAACACCTTCCTTGATGCAATGCCGCCGAGATGGGCTTCTTGGTCTGTATTCACACACGGGCGACCTTGTTGAGCGGGAACGCTTAACGTGGCCGTGATGACGAGTTTCATGTGCGGGAGGAGCGGCTCGTCCGCTTGGAAGCTGACGCTCGGCGCCATTGCGCTGGCGTAATGCCCATATTCTTCTTGAAGACGCGTTGGAATGCAGCTTCGGATTGATAGCCGACCGTCTCGGCGACGGAAGCAACGGAATTCAATGGTCTATCCAATTCGTTGCCCGCCAAAATCAGGCGGATGTCCAGCAGAAAGTCCGAAAGTCCGCAGCTGAACGGCCAAGATTTCTCTGGAAATAACGTGCGAACGTCGCCCGCGACATATTGCAAAGGCGGGAGAGTTCCGGGAGGGTCCAGGAATGAGCCGGATTCCCTAACATGGCTGCTAAGGCTGGGGAAAGGCGAGGATGAGCGGCGAGCGCCAGCAGACCTGCCGGAGCGGCGTCGTTTGTGCTCGCAAGTCTCAACGTCAGCGCAAAGAGCGCAGCTGATAGTCTGTTCAATAGAGCGCGCCCACCCGATCCGGCATTTTCG
This sequence comes from Acidisoma sp. S159, assembly GCF_009766125.1. NCBI lineage: Bacteria > Pseudomonadati > Pseudomonadota > Alphaproteobacteria > Acetobacterales > Acidocellaceae > Acidisoma > Acidisoma sp. S159. The sequence goes on along the minus strand of NZ_LMUG01000096.1, from coordinate 145,498 downwards.
CTGAAAGTCATTTTGAGTCCTGGTCGACTGCTGGCCGGACCAAGCGGTGCGCCGCTGCCGGCGTGCAGACTATGCGCCACACCGGATGGCACCAGGAGAATGTCACCGCTGTCGAGACGATGCGATAATCCACTTTGGAGATCTTCTAAGATAGCCGATCCGCCAGTGGAGCATGGTAAATTCGATATCAGCCTTTCCGCTTTCCACCATATCAACGACACCCGGCGAGCTCCGGCCGAGCATAGAAAGGTTTGCCCTTGGTAGTTGGGCTATATATCGTGCGAAGACGGGACTGATGAAGTAGGAACCCAGGGTGTGAATGGTCGCAATGCGCAATGTGCCCTCGGTCACGCCCTCCTGGCGGCGAAGTTGCAATATGGTGTCATCAATATGCGCGTACGCGGGCCGTGTCATCTGCTCGAGTTATTTGCCGGCGTCAGTGAGAACTACGCCGCGGCCATGCCGTTCGAACAGCAGATGACCGAGGTATCCTTCAAGGCTAGCAAGTTGTCGGCTCAAGCCCGACTGGGTGAGATCGAGTTCCTCGGCCGCCCGCGAAACCGAGCCGCAGCGTGCGATTTAAGAAAGAGGCGGAGCCAGCAATCGATTCCGGTCACAACGTGCTCTGTTCATTGGTCACCTTTAGGCTGGTGCCGCTTTGGAGCGTTGAACTCATAACTCGTCGTATTTTCATTCGATAGCTCACTTTACGCTTAATTACCATGCTCCTCTTGCCCGCCGTGCACGCGGAGGGACATTTGCGACAAGGAAAGTAAGATGAGCGAAACTGTAGCTACCGTTACCGGGGCGAGCCAGGGCATCGGTCGGGCAACCGCCGTGAGGCTTTCTCGGGACTTTTCGGCTCTCGTCCTTGTTGCGCGCAACCGCGAGAACTTGGATGAAACGGCTGCGATGGCGCAGGCTAGTGGTGCCAAACGCTGGCCCTTGATCTAGACCTTAGCGAGCACGAGGCGGCTGAAACCTTCGTGCAAGAAACCCTGGCCAAATTTGGCCAGATCAATGCACTGCTCAATATCGCCGGTGCTGTGCCCAAGGTTGACGTACTTGAGATGACGGATGACCAGTGGGACGGCGGGCTGGCCCTCAAGTTCCACGGCGCTCGTCGTCTTACGATCGAGGCGTGGCCGGCTCTCAAGCTGTCCAAAGGATCGGTGCTTCTAACCTCTGGGAATTCGGCATTGTTTCCTAAGGCCGCCTATGCTGCCGTGGGCACCATCAACGCGGCCATCGTGGCTCTTGCCAAAGCGTTCGCGGATAAGGGCCTCAAGGATGGTGTGCAGGTGAACAGCGTGATGCCGGGCCCGGTGATGACGGGACGGCGCGAATCTTACCTTAAGCATTGGGCACCGCTCCATAATGTGTCGGTTGAGCAGGCAAAGGAAAAGTTCCTCGAAGAGACGGGCATCGACCGGTATGGCCGACCGGAGGAGATCGCCGACCTGATGGCCTACCTCGTGTCACCGGCGGCTCACTGGATGACTGGTTCGGCTATCCGTATGGATGGTGGCGAGGTAGCGTGGTCTATGGCTCTTCCTATATCTATCCCGCGGGAGAGGGGCTAGTCTCAGACCAGTCCCTCGAAGGCAGCACCGGAAGTACAAGCCTGATGCCCGCCTCCGCGTCCGTCCAATCTTCGATAAAAAAGCGGTGACTTTCGCTTCGATCGAGTGATCAAGTATGGACGGCGCTAACCCTTTCCCAACATCCCAGACTACGGTCCCATTAGAGTTAAGTGCTGAAGTTCGGTCGAGTCATCCGCAGGGTACATGCACTCAATCCGTAGTTCCTGAGCCGTGATAGTTTGAGGCGTGCCAACCGTCGTGATCATCGAGAAGTAGCTCAAGGTTCGTCCGTTCTTCACAAAGTCAATCGGTATCATGGGTAAGGTTGGTGCTAGGGAGTTGACTTTCACACCACTTGCAACTCGGCCGCCAGAATAGTCGAGCAGCGTTTGAATGAGTTCTGTGGTCTTCTGATCAACGACACGTCCGATCGCTTCGCGGTGAACGCGCATGAGAAGGCTTTCTGAAACCGCATCCCAATTAGAGATCGAGGGGCGCATCCCGTTGGGGTCAAACATCAGATGCAGTAGATTGCGTGGCTTTGGGCGCGAATCCATATCGATGAATTTTCCGAAGAACGTGGGTGCAGCTTCGTTAGCCATGACCACGTTCCAGTAGCGGTCCATGACCACGGCGGGGAATGGTTCATGCTGACGCAGGACGCGCTCAAGAGCGTTCACGATGCTCTCCATCTCCGGTGCATCCAACGCATTGTCCGTGTAAATGGGCGCATATCCAGCCGCCAGAAGGAACCCATTGCGTTCCCGCAGTGGGACGTCGAGACCCTCCGCGATGTCCATGAGTTTCTCCCGGCTCGGGATGCTGCGCCCGCTTTCGATGAAGCTAATATGTCTTTGAGAGACACCAGTTTCGAGCGCCAGATCAAATTGGCTCTTGGCGCGCGCCTCACGCCAATAGCGCATCAGTTTGCCCAGCCCGCTCTCCGGCCGTCTGGCTTCGCGTCCGTTAGGTTCCATCCTGCTGTTCCTCACCGCGGACTTACTTCGCCATCTAGTCTAGCACATTTTCTTCTGCACCTGATTACCTCTGATGTAATTGGATCCATTTCTGCGAGGGTCTATCTGAGTTGTCGAACGGGTCACTGGGTGATGTGCCCATGGTCCATTCACTTCGCCTTTTGGAGGGTAAGCGAAAATGACAGAGTTTCTCGTTAGTACCATCGACTCTGCGCCCGAGCGCTCGAGACCGGTCTTGGTACAGTTGCAGGCCATCTTCGGCATGATCCCGAATATTCTCGGTTCCATGTCGACATCTCCGGTGCTGATCAATAGCCTCGTCGGCCTGTTCCAGAAGGTCCACGGCGGCAGCTCACGGAAGACCAAATACAGACATTGCTGCTGACCAACGCGGTAACCAATGAGTGTCCTTGGGCCATCGCGCTCCATACAGCGCTGGCACTCAAGGGAGGATAAGAGCCTGCTGACGTTCAGGCCATTCGGGGACGCCGGCTGCCCAAGCATAAAGTCTCGCTGCTACTGCTCCTGATCCTTGTCGGGCTGGAGAAGACACACTAAGGCGTATTCTGCCGACCTTTTGGCGGCAGCCCGCTTCCAGCATGCCATGTGGCGGTTGGAGGACCTGGGACTGCTTCGTATGGCAGTCGACAATATCGGAAATGCCGTCAGCCAAGGTCGCCTGGAAGTGGAGCAGGCGAGACTCGAGGCGAGCCTTAGAAGGGCGCATGGCGACAGTCGGCGCCTTGACCATCGGTGTCGCTCGCGCGAGCGCGAGGCGTCCATGAGGGGCCGAGGGCGCGGAGCTTTTCGCATCACTGAGATCGGCGGTGTTGGTGCGGTCCACCTCTTCGATGGCGTCAAACAGCAAGAGTTTACTGCACGGGATCTGCACAGCGTCGAGCGCCTGCCTTCGGCGAGCGACCGCACTGAAAACATTGACCCACCCTGGGCCCGAACCCCGCTACATCTTCTCCTTCAATAACGAGTGAGCAGCGGCCTTCACTAACCAACGCTCTGCGCGTTCATAGGTCCATCCATTCTCATTATGCAGGGTGTAGTAGCCCCAATAGCCAAAGTAGAACCACAGCAGATCGGCGGCGTCCTCCAAGGTCAGTCCAGACCGGAGGCCTCTCAGGCTTGCGAGGTGCTGAGCCACAACCAGGAACCACTTCCGGTAACGAGCCGTGGCCACAGCGAGACTTTCGGCTACCGCTTGGTCCTGGGGGGCGGCGTCGTGCATGAAATAGGCGATGTCGCCGAACTCCTCCCGCATGGACCGCACAACTCCCGCCACGCTCTCGATGATTGCTAGAGGATTGCGAAGAGCGAGAATGCTGCTGAGCGCCGCCTCATTTCCGGGTGCTGTGCTCCAAATCTCCATCAGCATGCGTAGCAGCCCGACTTTGCCGCCTACGGTCGTGTAGATCGTAATTGGAGCCACCCGCGCGGCCCGCGCAATGTCCTCGACTTTGGTTTGGGCGTAGCCCTGCGCCGCGAAGAGCCGGCGTGCTGCCGCAACAATCGCGGCCCGCGTTTGCTCCGCGTACTCCTGTCGGCGAGTCTTCGCCTCTACGACCTTGACGCGGGCCCTTGCCAAAATCCGCTTGCCTCCGATATAGTGTAACTATAGTGAACGTGGTAGCGACTTACTCAACATGACCAGGATACAGCCGCAGCTTCACGGCTGTCTAGGGGAAGGGCACTTGAAGGGGGACTGGAGCTTTGAATCGATGAGACCGAGGGGACGAACGACCAAACTCACCCGTATGCTGCAACCGTCGAGGGCGAAACGTATGCCACAAATTGCAAAGATAGCCCTCGTCACCGGGGCCAACCAGGGAATCGGATTCGAGACCGTCCGCCAACTTGCTGAGAAAGGTGTGACGGTCCTACTCGCAGGTCGATCGCTCGCGGCCGCTGAGTCAGCTGCGGCAAAACTGCATACTGACGGCCTAGTAAATGTCTCGCCAGTCAAGCTTGATGTAACGGAGGCCGCCGATCGCACTGCTACAGCGCAGCTTATCCAGAGGCAGTTTGGACGTCTCGACATACTCGTCAACAACGCAGGTATGACGGCGCCTCAAGGGACCCTAATGGAGAGGCTCACCATCAACACGACGGAGGAAGAGCTCCAACTTGTATTCGAAACGAACCTCTTTGCGGTGCTCCGACTTACCAGTGAGGTGCTCCCGCTGCTAAGAGAAAGTGGCGGAGGCCGCATTGTGAATGTTTCCAGTATCCTCGGATCGCTCAACTTGCACGCCACGCAGGCCGAAGCTGTGTCCTATAACAAGCGCTTTGCATACAATGCGTCGAAAGCTGCTCTCAATCTCTTCACGATCCAGCTTGCCCAGGAGTTGGACGATACAGACATCAAGGTGAACTCTGTTCACCCAGGATGGGTGAGGACGAGGAGTGGGACGGATCTTGCGCCGATGGAACCGTCGGAAGGCGCTAAGACGAGTGTTGCGGCGGCGCTGATGGGCGCCGACGGTCCAACAGGGACTTTCTTCCACTTCTCCGAAACCATTCCATGGTGACACGCATGCAGACTTTTGGATGAATGACTCTGGTATGGCGTTTTTGAGTCCACCGATGCCGAGACGCTCTTGTGAACGGGCGGATTCCTTGCCGCGGTTTGGCGGCTTTCGATAGCGGCAGAGACTGATCTGCCGACAAAGCCATATGTGCCGCTGGAAGCGGCGCATGTGTGGGGTTGCGAACCGGCTTGCTGCCGGGTTTGCCTAAAACGCAGAAATCTCCGGCTGGTGTGTGCGCAGCCGATGGTTAATGCCCCGTGCTTGCGGCCATGCTGGGAAGCTCGGTGCGAAGAAGGAACAAATATGGGTATAGCCAAACATTTGATCGCGGACCTCGGTGCAAAACTTGCAGGCAGGGTGATCCTTCCATCACATCTCGAATATGACGCAGCGAAGGAGATCTGGGTCCGCACCTCGGCCCGTCCGCTGGCGCTCGTGAGGGCGCGCAGTGCGGCAGATGTTCAAGCCGCCGTTCTCGCCGCCAGGCAGACCGGGCTGCCGCTCTCCGTCAAGGCTGGAGGTCACGACTGGACGGGGCGCGCCTTGTGCGACGGCATCGTGATCGACCTGTCGGAGATGCGCGGCGTTTTCATCTCACCGGACGGCACCCTGGCGCAGGTTGGCGGCGGGGCGCGCGCTCGCGACCTTACCCCTGAGACCGACAGGCTGGGTCTGGCGGCGGTGACTGGCTCAGTCGGCGTGGTCGGACTCGGTGGCCTGACGCTTGGCGGCGGCTACGGGCCCCTAACCCCGCGGTTTGGCCTGGCCTCGGACAACCTTGTCGCTGCGGAAGTGGTGCTCGCTGATGGAAGTGGCGTAACGGTAAGCGAAGAGGTTAACGAGGAGCTGTTGTGGGCGCTCAGAGGCGGTGGCGGGAATTTCGGAGTCGTGACACTCATGTCGCTTCGGCTGCACCGCATTCGCGGGCTAACTTATGGACCGATTATGTATCCCGCAGTCGAGGCAGCTGCGGTGTTCGCCCGTGCGGCTGACGTTTGCCGCCACGCGCCGGATGCGCTCACGGTTCAACTTGGATTCATCTCGGCACCCGACGGGCAGGAAGTGGCCGCCGTGGTTCCGGGCTGGTGCGGCGATCCGGCGCAGGCTGAAGCTGAGATAGCACCGCTGCATCGCCTCGGCACAGTGCTTGGCGCGGATGTTCGGTATCGTTCGTTCACCGAAGCGCTGGCGATGTTCGATGGGCCGATGACGCAAACGCATGACGTGTTCATGGAAAGCTGCTGGCTTGCCGATATTTCGCGGGAGGTCGCTGAGGTTCTGGCATCGCAAGGCGCTCGCCGGCCTGGGCCCGGCTGCTCGCTCCTAACCCATGAGTTTCGCGGCGCTGCACTGCGCGTGCCGGTCGGAGCTACGGCCTTCGGAATGAGAACCAGGCATGTGCTGCTGGACATCGTCGCCCAGTATGATGGCGGGGACGGCTTGCGTGAACGTGAATGGGCCCGGGAAACGGTAGCGCTGCTGACGCCTTGGGCCTTTCCGGCGACCTATCCGAACCTGGCGCGGCGCGACGACCCTCGGGTTCAAAGAGCATACGGGCCGAACGCCGAGCGTCTGGCAGCCGCGAAGCGGCGCTTCGACCCCGCCGGTTTGTTTAGCTCCGCACTCGGCCTCCCAGTTTAGGACGGCTTCCGGCTCGCGCATCTAAGCGGCCGTCGCTTTTCGGCAATCGTTCGCGAAGGCGGGGGTTCTGTTGCAGGTTCTGGAGCGGCTGTAGGATGGGCTAGATCTTCTGCGGGACATTCGAGCTCGCTCCGACGTGCCGGTCATTGTCGTGACTGGGCATCGTCGTGACGAGATTGACCGCATGGTCGGCCTGGAGCTCGGCGCGGATGACTATGTCACCAAACCCTTCGGTATGCGGGAGCTTCTGGCGCGCGTTCGAGCGGTTCTGCGACGTCAGGAATTCAGCCGCAGACCGTCGCGCGACGAGCCGTCTTCAGGCGGCTACCGATTTGACGGCTGGGAGCTCGATGTCCGCGAGCGCAAGCTAGTCAACGCAGCGGCTGAGCCTGTTTCTCTCACAAACGGTGAGTACGTGCTGCTAGTGGCCTTTCTAGCTTCCCCTGGGCGGTCCTTGTCTCGCGAGTACCTGTTACAGGCGACCCGCGTACATGAGGATGTGTTCGACCGCACCATCGACGTTCAGGTGCTTCGGCTGCGGCGTAAGCTGGAATCTGACCCCAGTGCACCGCGCGCGATCCAGACCGAGCGCGGCATCGGCTATCGCTTCGCCCTTCCGGTCAGGAAGCTATAATGCGAGCATCGTCCATCTAGGCGAAGCGCCTCTGGAGGTTGCCGGCAACGCGACAATTGAACTACTGCAAGAGACTCATTCGCGGTCCCGCGGCGGTCCGTCTATCGCCTCCAGCGTGCGACGTGTGGCAAGAAGTTCTAGTTAGCGGCCATGATGGCGCAATTGATGGTATTCGGGAAGTCGTCGGCGGATGACGCACTTGGAGAGGAATCAGCGATGGAGTGCAACGCCCCAGGGCGCACCAGGGTCAGCCGAATCGCCTACGAGATCTGCGCCATGCAACCTCGAGCGCCGCATTTCGCCAGGCTGCCGGGACCCGTCGCAGGTTCGCGGCGTTGATGCCCCACCGAGGATGAACCCGACCCGGCGCCACCGCTGCTTGCCCTAGGGTCCGGCACCGGCCAGGCCAGTTTGCAATGCGTGGGCGAAAAAGGTAGAGAGCGGCCGTCCAGATCTATGTCGGGAAGCGTTCGAAGGCTGGTAGCGTGTGCGCTGATCTCATCCAGCCGATCCTATCAGCAGTCTGCACCTGCATCTTAGGAGCTATCGCATCGGGATCGTCGAGTACCGCGATCCGCACCTGCACCATGCCCATCTGTTCGAGGAGCGCGTTTGTGAAGAACAGCCCGGTGCCACAAGCACAACAGAAGGAGCGGCGCCCGCTTTCCGAGGAGGCGTAGACCTTTGGCTCGCCGCGCATCGTGACTGAAACCGCGGGAACCATTGCCCACGCCAACATTGGTGCCCAGACTGCCTGCGACAGTCGTTGCAATAACAGACTGTACTAAGTACTGCCTGGTCCGGCATCTCGAACTGTATTCCACCGCAGCGGCACCGCCCTTGGATCATGAAAAACCCTCTCATTTAAAAAGCCTACTTCTAGTGCCGAAGGTCATCTACCTTAGTGCAGGTTCCGGCCGAAGAGCGCTAGTATTTGGTCCAGCCACGCTCAGCAGCGGCATGATTGTAAATGGGGAAGTCTGGCTTCATCGAGCCCTGCGCTGCCGGATATAGAGCCGGCTGTTGAGGTCATGGTGATGCGTTACGTTGCGGCGGGCGCGGACGGTCAAACTGAACTGATCAAGGGGTCGGCGCAATTGGCTGGCGTAGCGCCGAAGCCAAGTGACTAGAACTCCGTTTGGAGTGGCCCGGAGACGCACCGGCGTACCCATACCCGGCATTATTAACCAGCACGTCGACTCCGACGAAGCGATCTTTAGCTGCCTCGACCGCCACCTTCACCTGATCGAGTTTGTCGACGTCGAGTTTCACCGCGAATGTGACGTCGGCATAGTCCTCCACTATGTCACCGACAGCGGAGGGGCCCCGCGCGTTCGCCACGACGCGGCACCCGGGCTCCAAGACTTGTAGAGCAAGCGCTCGACCCAGCCCTGTCGAACATCCGGTGATGAGCCAGACGGCGTTCCGGTCAATCATCGCTCAAACTTCCTGAGTGCCGGCGCTGCTCAGCCATGAAGGTGGCGGAGCTGAATATTGCAACTCCAAGGTGAAGGCCGATCCGGCTCGGGATTATCCAAGGATTATCAAATCGGGCCTTCGAGCTGACGCCCTGAACTGGTCGCCCTTACGGTTGCCAAGCGTGTGGCTGGAAGGGTTCCTCCAGCGGCGTTTTTGTGACGCTCGCGGTATAGTTTGTGATCGTGGACGCGGCGACCACGGCGATCACCTCGAGGACGAGTTCCTTGCTAAACCCGGCGGCGATGAATAGCTCGATGTCCGGGTCGTCGAGGCGACCGCGCTTCTGGATCAATGTCTTTGCTAGAGCCGACAAAGCGGCCAGCTTCTTGTCCTTGGGCCGGCGACGTTCCCGAATGGCCTCAACGTCAGCAGGATCTACACCTTCCTTGAGTGCCAGTGCCGTATGGAACGCGACGGCCCAGGAACACTCATTGGTCACCGCATTGGTCAGCAGAAGTATCTGTATCTGGTCTTCGGTGAAGCTGCCGCCATGAACATTCTTAAATAAGCCGACGAGGCTATTGATCAGAACCGGAGATGTCGACATGGAACCGAGAATATTCGGGATCATGCCGAAGGTAGCCCGCAACTGTTTCAGAGCCGGCTTCGAGCGCTCGGGTGCAGTATCAAAGGTATTGACAGGAAAATTCGTCATGTGCGTTTACTTCCAAAAGACGAAAGTGAACGGGATCATGGGCACATCGCCCAGTGACTGCTCGTTCGACAGCCCGAATAGACACTCATAAGAATAGATTCAATTACATCAGAGGTAATCATATTAAGAGCGGGACGTGCTAGATATCGAAGTGAAGACCGCGACAAGAAATAGCAGGGAGCAACCCTACGAACGCGAAGCCGGACGAGAGAGCCGCCGCGGACTGACACGTGGGCCTCGCGTCCTCGAGAGACAGCTAGCCACCCCGCCCACCCCATGGACGCCGAGGCACCCGCACCATTTTGCCGGGGCGCCGAACTGAACCTCGACCAGCCCCTGGTCCACCATGCCTTCCACGATCGCATGGATGCGCCAGATGCCGGTGACCCCCTTGAGGTCGTCTACCCGGCACTCGATATTCATCGGTCATGAAGAGCCGGCGGGTCCGCACAGTGCAAAGCCTGAAGTCATCGCAGAGATGATCGAGACGATGTATCCGGGCATCCGTGGATTGAGATGTTCGCGCGCTCGCTGCGTAAGGGCTGGATGGTACACGGCAATGAGGACGTCGAGCACCGCTTAGGTCCAGAAAGAACCTTATTGAGGCGGCCCTGGTGGGACACCGTTCGCACTAGCGTTTATGAGCTGTGTAACAGCAGTGACGACCTGCGCTACGGCGAAAGGTTTAGGTATCAGTTGGCTATTTGGAACTCCCTGCGAGGCCCACTCGTAAGCGCTAGCGCCGGTCATGTAGATGACTGGTAGTGCCGCGTTAATTTCACGAGCATGTCTGGCCACTTCCCATCCTGAGAACTTGCCGGGGAGATTTACGTCCGTGACCAAGGCGCTGTACTTAGCTCCTTCCGAACTCAGCAGAGCCATTGCTTCTTCGCCGGTGGCCGCCATGACAACGGCAAAGCCGCCATCGGTCAGGGCTTCTTCCAACAAATGCCGTATAAGTTCCTCATCTTCCACGACAAAGACTAGGACGGATGGTGCCACCACATTGCTCCTTGCCGGATTGACAATGAGGGCGTCGAAACTTCCAGGCACAGGCAGCCGGATTCCCCATGCTTGTCAGTTCCCTAACACGAGGGCTCAAATGAACAAGCTCACGAACTGAGGCCCGGTATTCACTTTTGTGCGAACTAAAGATCGTCGCGATTGCAGCTGCGCCCCGTAGTGCCTGATGCTGCGAACATGAAGGTAAGGTAACGGGAGAGTGAGAGTTAGAAGGTTCACGGCATGAGGTTCAACGGCACCGCGTAGAACGCGCGACCAGGATAGGGCGCTTAATGAGTGGAGCGGGCAGCCGGAATCGAACCGACGCTCTCAGTTTGGAAGACTATTGCAATACCACTTTGCTAAACCCGCTCAGTGGGCAGACCTTTGCGCGATCGGTTGGCGTGTGGAAGTTGTGCTTCGGGATACTGTCCCTACGGCTGTCCCTCGTAAGGATTGCCCGAATTGGGCCTTTAGGGAGGAAGAGGTTTCGGCGTCCGAACCCGCACAAGGGAAGCCGACGCCTTCAGCTACGAGGGTGAGCGGCGTACTACCGTACTACCTCCGCTCGCGGCTCAGGACCACCACGGAAACTGAACGACGGGCACCCTCGTCTCCAATGCGCTCGAGACCGTCCCGTCAGGGAATTCGCCCTCCCATCATGGTATTGCGCGGCGCCAGACCGATCGACAACATGGGCGCGAATGATCTTAGCCTTCTTACGGGAGCGGGTGGCGCCAAGTTCGGTTCCCGCAGCTGACTTCAGGCCGAGGGATTGTCTGCTTCCGGACTCGGATCGATGCCGAGTTCCTGCCGAATGTGCCCAAACTTCTTCGGATCGGCGAAACGGCGGTCCGTCATCATCGCCCGCAGCTCGGCCAACCCTGCTGTCGTGAAGAGTAATCGGGGAACGCGTGATCCGGTATCAACGCATCAGCCCTCGCTCCATCGGGCCCCGAGCGATCGGTGAGAGCTTCGGCTTTCCGGCGTCGAGTCCACCACGCCAGGTTTTGAGTAAAAAGCCGTAAGCGTCTTCCGATGGACGCGGTTGACATAGCTGTAGCGCGACACGACTGATGGCCGGTCCTGTTGCCTCACCCAGAAATGTTACCAGAGACTTCGCCCTTGTCGTGGGGTATCGTTCCGCCTCCATCTACTGCACTTCCATCGCTGATTCCTCTCCAAGTGCTTCGTCAGCCGACGACCTCCCGAATACCATCAGTTGCGCCATTTCTCGCCGCCACTCCTTCAGGCGACGCTGCAGCGTCCGAATTTGACCCATCGCATAAGTGCCGGGGTACTCCATCTGTAGCCGGGCAAACAGTTCGCCCGACGTCCGCCAAGGCTCAGCTTCAAACCAGGCCCGTAGTTGGTCCGCCGCCAGCGCGAATGGATCTGGGGTATTGCGCTTTTTCTTTGTCGCTCGCGCCTTCCGCCGAGCCGTCGGCCGAGCTTCCCCCTCCTGCCACGCCGTCCGCAAACTGGATAAGAATTGCTCGAGCGTCGGTTGCTCGATCGCGAACGCGACTTCCGGTGCGTCAGCGATTTCTACCAGCTGCCTCTGCCCAGCACGAATTTCGTTGAGCAAACGTACTGGATCGAGCGTCTCATACTGCGTCCTGATCTTTCGCTTTGTTTCCTGCGTCGTCCTCGCATCGGCCATCAGCCGCTGGTATGGCGTCGCCGGCGGATGATAGCTCTTTCGAACCTTTGCGCCTTCCCGTGACTTCTCCGCCAACTTGAACGAAGGCTGGAAGAAGTTCACGAACAATCGCACCGAGCCGTATAGCCGCGCGAGCGCAGCAGCCGCCTCCAGCCCCGCAAACCGTCGATAGCCGACCATCCGGCGCACGACGGCACCATTCTTTTGCTCGACCCACGCCTGATCGTTCTTCTGATAGGGCCTGCAGCGCGTGAATACGATCCCGGAATCCCGGCAGTAGTCCCGCACAGTCTCGTTCATAAAAACCGTGTCATTGTCGGTGTCGAACCCAAGCAAAGGGAAGTATAACAGCTTGCGCACCTCGTCGAGCACTTCGGTCAGGAGCTTCTGTTCGCGATACAGGAGAGGTGCACACTCTATCCACCCCGTCGCAATGTCGGTGAGGACGAGTGTCTGAACGAAGCTGCCGGCTGCGGTCGGACCGCCATGGGCGACGAGGTCCGCTTCAATGAAGCCAGGAGCTGGATCACCCCAGTCGGAGAATGTCCTCACCGGTACGCTCCGTCGTACCGCGGCTGAGGGTGGTGCGCGCCGACCAGTCCTCCTTCCCGATTGCCCCTTGGCCTCGCGTAACGCGCGATCCATGGTCGCGGCGCTCATTGCCAGTAGACCCGTGCGCACTTCGGAGATCAGTTGGAGGTGCCCATGGCGCTCCATCGCCTCGAGCATCATCGGAACCAATGGCCGCAGCCGTTTGCCGCAGATCCGGTCCGAGGCTTCCCAAAGCACGATCAAAGCCTCTCGCGCAGCGTCATTATAGATGCGCCGACCTGGGCGAGGCCCCGAAGGACGTCCGCGACTTCCCCCCTGCAGCAGCCGCGTTGCGTGCTTCCGGTGAAACTTCGTTACCGCTACGAATTCATCGAGAATGAGGCTCCGTTCAGTGCGGTTGCACCCAGCATACCATTCAATAAGGGCCGCCACTAACTCGTCACGCGTTGCCATGCTGACCCGCCTCATGCTCGTCCCCGCCGGTGAACCCCGGTCGGGAGCATGTCAGATGAGGCAACGGGTAGGACCCCGGTAACATTTCAGGTGAGGCAATGCGAGCGACCACGACACAGTCGTGCCCTGCCCCGCTCAGGTGACGCTGAATGCCGTAGCCACAGGGGCCTGCCTCATAGCAGAATTTCAATGTCCGGCCGCCCCGAGACAGCTTGCTCGCCAGCTTCGTCAGACTCGCAGCACCGTTGGCAATCTTGCCATGCTCTCGTACCTCTCCCCGCTTGCCCTCTTCGGCGACTGCCACCGCAATCATGTCTTTATGAACATCAAGGCCTACGTAGCTGATAAGCTCGTCCACGACCCGTCTCCCTATGCATGAGGCTCTGTGCCAGGTCATCCAGCACAACCCTCGAAACCCTGCATACTGCGAGACGGGTCACCCCTTCTCAGGCGAACATCTGGTCTAGCTTGCGCGGCATCTGGTCGGGGCTGGAGAGCAGCTCGCAGAAACGACTGCAGTCCTTCAACAGTGATTTCGGGTGCGTCTCCTGGAAATAACTAAAACCAATTTCTGCAGTTGGGATGTGCGCTGCGACCGCCAACACCGGAACCCGGCCGCGATTGGCATCGAACAGACCTTTGATCAGGGGCATATTCCCCGGCCCGCAAGACCCGGCGGAGACCGCAAGCGATCCTGTTACAGCCGCCTCTCTACTGGCGGCGAAAGCGGCGACCTCCTCGTGCCGAGTATGGATCCAGCGAATGCTCCCATCGCGGCGGATGGCATCGGTGATGCCATTCAGGCTGTCACCCACTACACCGTAGATGCGCTTCAGCCAGGCCTGCTTTAGAGCCGCAACGATTATGTCTGCTACGGTCGTGGACATGACAATCTCCAGGTTGTTCAAGATAAGAATGCAGCAAATCTTGAACGCGCGAGGCTCGCATCATTCTTTTCTTGCTGCGCGCGGGGCTCGCTGAGAAGGTGGTAGCGCGAAACGGCGGCCGCTTGCCTCAGCTTTTTCGCGGACCATCAACTCCGATCGACGTCAACGATGGCCTGAGCGAATGCCTGCGGTGCTTCCTGCGGCAAGTTATGGCCGATGCCACCGGCAATGGTACGATGCGCATAAGGGCCAGAAAACTTCTTGCGATAGGCTGCCTCGGGCGGGTGGGGTGCTCCGTTGGCATCACCCTCAAGCGTAATTGTCGGAACTGAGATGACAGGTGCCTCAGCAAGTTGTCTCTCAAGATGATCGTATCTCGATTCACCAGCGGCTAAGCCGAGCCGCCAGCGGTAATTGTGGATCACGATAGCAACGTGATCTGGGTTTTGAAACGCAACTGCCGATCGATCAAAAATGGCGTCGCTGAAGTCCCATTTCGGGGAAGCCGTCTGCCAGATAAGCTTTGCGAAGTCGCGACGATATTTGTCGTAGCCAATCCGACCACGGTCCGTTGCGAAGTAAAATTGATACCACCATTGAAGCTCGGCTTCTGGAGGCAGGGGTATCTTATTGGAGTTGGGGCTACCGATTAAATAACCGCTCACTGACACCATAGCCTTACAGCGCGTGGGCCAGAGCGCCGCGACGACATTAGCCGTTCGCGCTCCCCAATCAAAGCCGCCGATAGTGGCTTTGTCGATTTTGAGAGTATCCATAAAAGCGATCAAATCGACGGCGGTGGCCGCCTGCTGACCATCCCGGAACGTCTTAGCCGAGAGGAATTGGGTCGAGCCATGACCGCGTAGGTAAGGAACAACCACCCGATAACCTGCTGAGGCCAGCAATGGCGCCACATCAACGAAGCTGTGTATGTCATATGGCCAACCGTGTAGAAGAATAACTACTGGGCCATTCGAAGGTCCGACGTCGGCATATCCGACGGTGAGGACCCCGGCATCCGCATGCTTTATCGAAGTGAAAGCGGTATTTCCTCCCGGTTCGCCAATCGTCGTATTTCCCGACTTTGTCGTAGCGGACCATGCGGGAGCTGACCCGCGCGTAAGAAGCTGGGTACTGGCGAGCGACACGGCTGCTGCCCCCAAGATACGGCGTCGAGATTGGTTGATGGTTATCGTGGGTTTAACATTCGTCATGGTCGAGTTCCCTTATCTTGAATTGCCGAACGCGGGTGCGACGGCATGGGAGGGTGGGATTCCAGCTAGCCGGGGCGCATCAGGGACGCTCTTCAGAGCAAGCTGATGATAACGTCGACGTTGCCGCGAACGGCCTTGGAGTAAGGACACGTCCGATGCGCCGCATCGGCGAGTGCTTGAGCAACTTCACGATCCAAGCCTGGCAAACTCACATTGAGGCGAGCCCGGAGAAAAAATGAATCATCGACTTTGTTCAAGTCCACCTCGGCGTCAACGGCGAAGCCGGGAGGAAGGGCGATCTTCATCGTGCGTGCCGCAAGTTCCATGGCACTTTGAAAACAGGCTGACCAACCCGCGGCGAATAGCTGCTCCGGATTAGTCCCGCCGGTGTTACTGCCGGGCGTCGAGAGCCTTATATCCAAGCGCCCGTCAGAACTGCGTGACACACCATTTCGGCCGCCTGTCGTATGCGTCTTACCCGTGTAGATTAATTTCTCGAGGTGGACCATGCTTGACTCTCTATTCGAGATTTACTGCAAGTAGCGGCTCTACTGAAACGATGCTATCGGATGGGAACTTTGGCTCCTGGTGTCCGTTCGGTGATCTGCAGCGGGTTGAATACAAGAGAAGTCACTGACTGAGCCGAGAAAATCGCACCGCGGGATGGCTTCTCTTCTTGTCTTCCTGCGGGCGGATGAGTGCATGGCAACTAACTCATACTCCTTGAAAGCAGCAGCGCGCCGCAAGCGGGACGAGAAAATTCAGAGGGTTCGCGGTAACGCTGGTGAGATGTCACTTGGACGTAAGCGGTGAGCGGGGGGCGGTTCCTTTTCCTCTGGTGACATCCGCATATACTGACACCCAGGGTAACGCCCGTTTGCAGTTGTGAGTGCCTGCGAGCCTTTGCGAGTAGGGTGGCCATCAAGGAAGTAGGCAGCGCCTTTCCGCTTTGGTGTGTGTCCGATAGCGGCGGACCGTCCAAAACTGGGCTCATCTCCGCGCGCCGTGCCGCGCCCAGTTACCGATCAGGAGACAGAAGCTGCATGGCATTGATGCTCTTGGAGGGCACGCAATACCGTAACGTAAAGTAACAATCAGCCATCAACGCAGACAGTCGTGTAGTAAGAGGCGGAAGAGATCTTCGGAGCAGAATCAATTCCGATCAGGATTTCGAGGTAGACACTATGGTAGAACCACCGGCGCTACTGGAACAGATAGTCTCTTTCGGCCCGTTCATTCTCAAAACGAACGAAAGATTGCTGTTGAGAGACGGCGTTCCTGTTCAAATTGGCGGTCGGACTCTTGATGCATTGATAGCCCTGGTGTCGCACTCGAATGAGGTCGTCAGCAAGAAGGATTTGATATCTTGGATTTGGCCGGATGTTACCGTCGAGGAAAGTAGTCTGCGGTTTCATATCGCCACCCTGCGTAAGGCGTTGGGTGATGGAGAAGGCGGGGCGCGATACATCACGACGCTGGCGGGACGTGGCTATTGCTTTGTTGCGCCTATAAGGCGGTCAACTCTCTTGGATGAGAGGACGTCACCGGTAATTGCTTATCCTCTTCAGCCCAATTTGCCGAACAGGTTGACTAAGATAATCGGACGCGACGACGGTATTCGGATGCTGTCGTCCCAACTGACCGCAGCGCGATTTGTCACAATTGTAGGAGCAGGTGGCGTTGGCAAGACGACGGTTGCAGAGGCGGTCGGGAGTGATTTGATTGAGGCTTTCTCAGGCGCCGTGCTGTTTTTTGATCTAAGCGCCCTGAGCGAACCCAGTATAGTCGCCGCATCCCTCGCCTCGATGTTAGGACTATCAAGTCAAGTCGATGATCCTCTGCCAGGCTTGATCGCTTATCTCCGGGACAAGCGGATTCTCCTGATGCTCGATACTTGCGAGCATCTCGTTGAGGCGGTTGCCGAAATGACGTCGCGTATCGTCCTCGCTTGTTCGCAGGTTCATATAATGGCAACGAGCCGCGAACCCCTTCGTGTGGAGGGCGAACACGTCTACAGACTTGGGCCGCTTGCCGCGCCACCAGATGGTCCAGGTGTCTCGGCAGCGGTGGCTCTAAGCTTCCCCGCGACGCAGCTATTTATAGAACGGGCGCTCGCGCGTGGTGCGCATTTCGACCTCAGCGACGCCAACGTCACGATCATCGCAGACATTTGCAGGAAGCTGGACGGTCTACCACTCGCCATCGAGCTGGCTGCTGGACGGGTCGAGGCGTACGGCCTCCAGCAGACGGTCGGACTTCTTGGCCAACACTTGAGCCTGTTATGGCCGGGACAGCGAACCGCACCTCCCCGGCAAAAGACTCTGCAGGCAACGCTCGATTGGAGTTTCGGGCTCCTATCGGAGCTGGAGCGCGTGGTGCTCCGATGGCTCGCCGTGTTCGTCGGATATTTCACCATTGAGGCCGCGATGGTGGTCTTGAAAAGCGCGACGATTGACGAGGCCCTCATCTTTACTTCAATCGACAGTCTTCTTGCGAAATCGATGGTCGCACCTCGTCCAGTCGGGGGGATGATGCGATACCGGCTCCTCGATACTACACGGGCATACGCCCTCCAGATCAGTATCGGTGAAAGCGAGCTTGCAGGGCTTTCCGTCCGGCATGCGGAGTTTTATCGCCTTTGGTTGGAAAAGATTGGTCCCGAATGGCCTAGCCTATCGAGCGCTGCGGATCGGCTGCCACACCTCGCAGCCCTGGGGAATGTCCGCGCGGCCCTCGAGTGGTGCTTTAGCGTCAACGGCAATAGAAAGATCGGATTTGAGCTAGCCGCCGCCGCCGCCGGTGTTTTCTTAGCGATGTCATTGCCCATTGAATGCCATCGATGGTCCGAACGAGCGATTCTCGACCTTGACGAAACCATGCGCGGCGGCAGCGCGGAGATGCTTCTCCAAGCGGCGCTGGGCATATCTATGATGCTCACGCGCGGTGGTAGCGACCCTGTGCATGCGGCATTTAATAGAAGCCTTGCCATCGCCGAAGAGCGAGGGGACGCCCGAACGCAACTTCAGGTGCTCAGTATGTTGCACATGTATTATGGTCGTATCGGTGACTCTCTTACGGCCTTGGGAATTGCCAAGCGCTGCGTCGGCGTCTCGGTAGTCATTGCGGAGCCTTCAGCTCTTGCATTAGGTCACTCCTTGCTGGGAATGTCGCTTCACTTTACGGGCGACCTGAGCGGCGCTCGGCAAGAACTGGAGGCTGCCCTAAACTACGGTCCGGGCTCAAAAGGTACCAGTACTACGCATTTCGGCTTTAATGGCCATATCCTTGTTGGAGGAGCTCTTGCGCGAACGCTTTGGTTGCAGGGCCATCCAGCTCAGGCACTGGACCGTGCCCGGCAAACCGTTACCGACGCAGCGTCGACGGACCATCCGGTAACATTGTCGGTCGCTTTGATTTGGGCGATCTCGGTCTTCCTCTGGACCGGTGATCTCCAGAGCGCCGTTCAGCACATAGATTGGTTTATCTCACGCGCCGAAGTTCACTCTCTCGGCCCGTATTTGGCGATAGGGCGCGGCTTCAGGGGACAGATCGCAATCCGCGAAGGCAATGTAAGGGACGGAATTGATATTCTCCGACAGTCGCTGGAGGACTTGTGCATTGCGCGCCATGAACTCCTTGTGACACCCTTTAATATCTCCTTGATCCAGGGCCTCACGGCAACTGGTCAGTTCGTCCAAAGCATCGCATTGGTCAACAAAATGATCGAACGAGTGGAGGCGAATGGAGATCTCTGTTATCTGCCGGAGCTACTTCGCCTGAAGGGTGCTGCCATCCTGTCGACGCCTGAACCCAACGTTGTCCGTGCCGAAGCTTGCCTCAGACAGTCGCTTGAATGGAGCCGTGGTCAGTCCGCCAAATCTTGGGAGTTGCGGACCGCGGTGGACCTTGGATCCCTACTTGCTGCACAAGGTCGACAAGATAGTGCCCGAGCCCTTCTAGAGCCCGTATTCAAACGTTTCGAAGAAGGGTTCGAGACTGAGGACCTCAGAGCTGCGGATCGTCTCTTGGCCGCCTTGAACCCATAAAGAATGTCTCGATCACCGTATCATAGCAAGTTTATGCGCTCAGGCTGACATGCGTGAGCGGATGGACCGTATACGCACACTGTCAAAGCTCGTCCAACGGAATAGTTGTGCGATCCTTCAGCTGCGCGACACACAGCATGCTCACAAGACTGCAGACCAATAAAAAGTAGGCCGGCGCAACAGATTGGCCTGTCTGCCGTATCAAATAGGTACAAATGAATGGTCCAAATCCGCCGAAGATGGCGACCGACAAATTGTAACCAATTCCGATCGGCGTAGAACGCAGCCTTGTAGGAAACATTTCTGACAGCATGACCGGGCCGGCGCCAGCGACCATTGCCGCCAAGATTCCCGCGATAAATGAGGTTCCGAGCAGCGACACAAACCCCGGGTCGTCCATCATCCAAAGGAAGAGGGGATACGCCAACAACAAGAAAGCGAAATTCAGCGATTGAATGATCGGTTTTCGGCGAACCCGGTCGGACAAATATCCGAAAACGGGAGTGAGGAATGCCCGCACGACCGTGCCGATGGCTGTGGCGGCAAGCGCTAGCTTCAGGTCAACCTTCAAAACTTGCGCTGCGAAAGTAGGCAGGTAAATTAACATGACATAGCTGCCGGCGTTCCAGATGATCGACGTACCGAAAACCTGCCAAATGGCAAGTTTCTGCAGCATGAAGGCGTAAAATATGGGCGTTTTGATGACCTCGTTCTTTGAGACGAGACGTTCGAAGGCAGGCGTTTCGTCTACATGTTTTCGAAGGTAGAGGCCGATCGGTAGCAAAAGAAAGCCGGCCACGAATGGAATACGCCAGCCCCAGGAGTTAAGGCTCGCAGCATCTAAAGAAACCGTCAGCAGTAGCGCGCAAATTGAACCGATCAAGGACCCGAGAGCCACCCCAACTTGCATCCAACTCGCGTAGAAGCCACGGCGCCCCGGTGTAGCGTATTCAACCATAAACACGACCGCACTGCCCCATTCGCCACCGGTTGAGAATCCCTGAGCGAGTCGGCAGGCCACCAAGACCGCGGGCCCCCAAATGCCCGCCGTCTTGAAGCTAGGGATTAGACCCGTGCCGCCCGTTGCAACGGCCATGATTGCCATGGTCAGGATCAGAGCACCTTTGCGCCCGTAACGATCGGCGTAGGCGCCCATGACCAGTCCTCCGACCGGTCGCATGACAAAACCTACGCCGAAGGTGGCTAAGCTGCTGAGCAAAGACAATGTCGGGTTGCTGGAAGGGAAAAAAGACCGGCCAATGAAGATTGCGAAAAAACCGTAAAGCGTGAAGTCGTAGAATTCCAGGAAGTTACCCAGCAAACATCCCAGTATAGCGCGGCGCCGCATTCGTATGCCGCTCGACAATGCTGCGGCCAAATCCGGCGTTGAACTTCCAGACATTTCCTAGTCCCCGTGAAGCTGCCGAACCAGTTACCGCGATTGAGAAGCTTGGAAGAATCCAGAGCACGATCCAGCGAGGATGAAGGGCATTCTGAGCAACAAGGGCGTCACGCTGTTGTAGACGATCGGCCCGATGAAGATCCCAGCAATCGGAACGACGGCGAGCAGCCGGATATGTCTCATCATCACCCTCGTCAGGGTCGCCTGTGGCGGCAAGCATCATCCGTGCCAGGGAGCACTCGAGCTTCCCAAAAGTGCCTGGCAGAGCAAAATTTTCACCCAATCTCCCAATTGAAGTCAGAACAATGAGAATTGGATGTTGGACGCAGAGCCCGGGAAGCCGTTCGGACTAATAGGATCCTTGGGCTCTCGATAGCCTGACGACCCGATCGCCGAAGGTGCTGTGGGCAATCGTGTCCAGCGTAAGATTGCGGGCGTGCCCGATAGGCGAGGTCGTGAGCTGGGCGCTGGGCGCGGCCGAGCCATTATAGATATAGCTGAGGTCATAGGGCGATCCGGACGTCTTATAGCTACCGACGGCATTCGGAAGCCGCCCTGGGAGCCGAAGTTCGGCCCGTAGGGCGAGGAGCTGACGGAGCCGGGATCGGACACGCCATTGGCGGCGGTTTGCGGAAAGGCGGTCCAGGCGCCGGTCGTCAAATTGTAGAGCAGGCCGCCGGTGTTGCAGCTGCCAGGAATGACGTAATTGCCGATGATGGTATCGGCGCGGCTTCCGATAGGACGGGATTCAGAATCCACGTCGCCATACCATCGACAGAAGCCGACCGGGTTACTCCTCCGAGCCGATTAGGCCGATCGCCATGGGCGACCAAACTTCCGCGTCCCATACGAACGCCTGGCCATGGCCGCGCAGACGGCCGAACGGTGGGAAGTCGTGGTGGAAGCCGGCGACCAGCATTTTATCGGTGCTGACCCGGTCGAACGCCCGCTTGCGGCTTTCGCGCGCCGCAGCCGGGTCAACGTCGAAGCTGACCGCGGCCTCCGGGTGTGCGTATTGGATGGCGGGTACGTGGACGACGTCGGCCCATAGGAACAGCGCGTCCGACCCTGACCGCAGGATGAAACCAGTGTGGCCGGGCGTATGGCCGGGCAGGAACACTGCCTCGATCCCCGGCATTACCTCCTCGCCGTCCTTGAAGTGGCGCGTCTTAGCAGCGTACGCGGTGAAGCCGGCGCGCGCGCCGTCAAAGAATTGCTTGGCCGCGTCCTCACGGTGGACGTCGCTCATCCAGTAGGCGTGCTCGACCTCCGTGATGGCCATCTCGGCGTTCGGATACCGTGCGCTGCCGTCCGTCTCGATCAGGCCGCCGACGTGATCCGGGTGCGCGTGGCTCAACAGGATCGTGGCGATCTCCTCCGGCTTGACTCCCAGAGAGGCGAGAGCCTTGGGGGCGAGGCCGGCAACCGGGCCGAGTGCGTGACCGCAGCCGCCGTCGACCAGCGCCTTGGACCCGTCGGTGAACTCCAACAGAAAGCACGAGATGGAAAGGCGAGGAGGGACGTGGCGAAATGTCTCGCGCAGCCACTGCTCGGACTGCGCCTCAGAGGGGCCGAGGATCATTGAGGTTGTGCCCTCGAATTGGCCATCGAGCAGGGCGGTCACGGTGACATCGCCGACTTGGCGCGAGTAAGTGCCTACGTTGGCTCTGATCATGGAAAGCTCCAAGTTGCGCGCGAACGGGGAGCGGTCGTGCGAATGCTGATTGTTTGCCCGCTGCTTCGTCCGGCAGATGTGTTGGCAAGCCAGGAGTGGCCCTGCCCAACGGCAGATTCCCAGTCTTCTCTGACAGCGGTGCGTTGTTTCACCATGCTGGCAAGAAACGCGCTGCCGACCGGCATGATCGCGTCGACGTCGTAGCCTGCGTTGTGAAGCACCGCGCCTGGCCCCCTGCCGAGCCAGACCGATTTCGTTTTGGCTTGCCGGCTGGACCTGCTGACCACCGGCGACGACACCGTCGCCGGTTGTTCGTTGCTTCAGGCGGGGAACCGCCCAGTCGCAAGTCCGATCCTCCGCTTGTTCAAAAGCCGGTCGGGCCGACCGAGCCGATCCAGCGACTCACCTTCGTAGGATCCTGGTCGTCCATGTAGAAAAAGTGGGTCATCGTAGGACGGACGGAAGGCGTGGCCGGATCATCGAAGGTCATTCGGACCTTGCCATGGAAGACCTTGAGCAGCGGGCTGTCGAGGTATTCGACCACGTCGTGGTGGGCGGTGAGGCCTTTATCGATGAAGTCGCGCAGGTTCTGCCGGATGGCTTCGCGGCCGTGCCAGTCGGCGACGCCGAGGTTGCATACCGCGTCATCGGCGAAACAGTCGAAGCCTTTTCCGAAGGTCTTGTCGTCGATCTCTTTCCACATGGCCAGCAGCCAGGCCGGCGGGTCGGTCTTGGTAAACGTGATCGTGCTCATGCTGTGTTCCTTGTTGTGCGAGTGTGATCGGCGATCAGACGGTCGCGTCGTCCGCGACGTGGACACCGAGCCGGCCAGCGATGCGTCGAGCCGTCGCCTCCCGCTGGGTGGTCATGTGCTGCACCGCCCGCCTAGCTTCCGCCAGAATTGCAGGAGGAGCGGTCTCGGGCGTGCCGCTGTTGAAGGGCGGCTCGGGCGCATAAACCATGTACAACTGGATCGCCTGAGCCGCTGCTTCACCGCGCAATTCAGCAGCAAGGCGCAGGGCGCCATCGATCCCTGCCGTGACGCCGGCCGCGAAAATCCAGTTGCCGTCGATGACGACCCGTTCGTTTACGGGGATTGCCCCGAAGAAAGGCAACAGATGGAGCGACGCCCAATGGGTGGTTGCCCGGCGCCCCTTCAGCAGTCCTGCGGCGCCGCACAACAGCGCACCGGTGCAGACGGAGAAAACACTGTGGGCGCCGGTTGCCTGCTCGCGGATCCAGCCGAGAACAGCCTCGTCCTCCATCAGCGTTTCCTGCCCGAAACCGCCGGGCACGTGCAGCACATCCAGTTGCGGGGCGTCGGCAAGCGTCGCATCGGGCGTCAAGCGTAGCCCTTTCAGGTCTCGAACCGGCTCCGCCGTCTTGCCGTAGATGCGATAGGTCGAGTTCGGAATTCGCGACAGCACCTCGAACGGCCCGGTAAGGTCGATCTGATCGAGTCCCTCGAACAGGAGGGAGCCAATCTCGAGATGTGTGTCGGGCGGGATCATCGCTGCGTTCGTGCCTGGTTGCCTTGACACGGAAGATAGGGCTGACAGGATTGGCGAACATGCCAATTTACCCTCGAATTCAGCCAAAGCTGCCCAGGCTTATCGAGCTGCTCGCCTTTCCTGAGGTCCAGATACTGGACGTCACCGGGCCGCTGCAGGTTTTCGCTACGGCGAACGATATCGCGGGCGGCAAGATTCTGCCCTACGCAATCCATGTCGTGTCCCAGGCGGGCGGCGCGGTCACCTCCTCTTCGGGGGTCGGGTTGCTGGCCGACGCGCTTCCACCGCACGATTCCACACTGGATACGCTGATTATTGCCGGGGGCCCTGGGATCGAGGCCGCGGCTGCGGATGAAGCACTCGTCGACTGGGTGCGAGGACGTGCGGGTCAAGCACGCCGGTTCGCGTCCGTTTGCACCGGAGCGATCCTCTTGGCGATGTCCGGCTTGCTAGATGGTCGCCGGGCCGCGACCCACTGGTCGCTCTGCGCTGAATTGGCCAAACGCTTCCCGTTAGTGCGGGTCCAGCCCGATCCGATCTTCGTGCATGATGGCCCGGCTTGGACGTCAGCTGGGGTCACCGCCGGCATCGACCTGGCCCTGGCTTTGGTCGAGGAAGATCTCGGCCGGACGATTGCGCTGGCCGTGGCGCGCTACCTGGTGGTGTTTCTGAAGCGCCCCGGTGGACAAGCCCAGTTCAGCGCTGCGCTGGCCCTGCAAGATGAAGGCAGGTTCGATGCGCTGCACAGCTGGATCGGCGCGCACTTATCTGGCGATCTATCTCTCCCTATGCTGGCCGATCAAGCCGGAATGAGCGCGCGCAGTTTTAGTCGGCACTACCTGGAGGCCACAGGGCGAACACCCGCACGAGCCGTCGAAACCCTCCGTGTCGAGGCCGCGCAGGGCCTGCTGCTGGACTCGCAGTTGCCGGTGAAACGCGTTGCACGGCGTTGCGGATTTGGCTCGGAAGAGACGATGCGGCGCAGCTTCCTTCGGCTGCTCGCAGCAACCCCGCAAGAATATCGCGCTCGGTTCGGGTCTTGATGGCTAGCCTCAACGGCTGGAAGTTGACGCCGGTTCGGTGACTACTCAGACCGCATGTAGTTGTTAGGCGGCCCACGCCCGCGACGTCTTCGCGCCAGCCACTAGTCGTTCATGCGTTGACCGTCTAGCCTCGCACGGCGGACGCTTGATGCGGTCTGCCTGGAAAGCGGGCATCCAGCAAACTCCTGATCTGCAAAGTGATCCAAGCCATGGAAGCCAGAAATTTTCTCCATCTGCGACTCAAAGAGCGCGAAAAAACTGGGCCCCACCTCACGGAGGATGAGCGCTTAGGACCGAATGGGCGAATTGCGCTCGTCATCACCGATGCCGTTGGTACGATGTGGTGCGCCTACGTCTTTGCAGCGATTGCCCTCGTGAGCTTGCCCGCGGCTATCACAGGGGGGACAGCAACGCTCATTGCATGGATCGCCCAGACATTTTTACAGCTTGTGTTGCTGTCAGTGATTATGGTTGGCCAAAAGGTGTCGGCAGCTGCCTCCGACAAACAGGCACTTCAGACGTATAGAGACGCCGAGGCGCTCTTGAGAGTCCAAGATGAACTCCATCAGCTCATTGAGATCAATAACAACCTGACTTTAGAAATCCATCGAGTCCTACTGGCAAGGGAGGCACCCGCATCTTAAATCTTCCACAACATTCGACGTTCGATGGCTGACCGGGCGATCTGAATATGTTCAACTTCAAAAGGAGGGACGTCGCCTCATGCGCCAGCGCGGGCAGATCGTTGGCGAGGAGCGCTTTGAACGGCTTATGCGACTTTCATTCAGGATGAAGCGGGACCATTTGATCCAACGCAAAAAAAGCCTGTGCGTAGAGCAAATGCTCCACCCACGCGTGCGATCCTGGTCGGAGGTGGCGATGCGGTCCCCGCTTGCGCCGTGCTTACGCCGAACCGAGCGGGCAGGGTGGGGAGAGCTGCGAGCACGGCCAGCATGAAACGCCGGCTTGCGGCTGAGGACGCAGGCGTTGCGGTGATGATCTCCTTGCGGGTTGTCTAGCGGTCCTGTTCTGAGGGCACTGCCGGGGCTGTCCCGCCAACTGCTCGGCTCCAGTGAACATTGCAGGCTTAGTAAGTCCGCGGCGCGGCGAGCAGGGCCAAGCCAAGTCCCCCGGCACGCGCACCCAGAAAAGAGGGCGAGGCAACACCATGCCCTCTTTCGCGCTTCGCAAGTATTGGTCGCCGCCAGCGTCCACGGATTAGAGGCTTTGATGGGCCTGCAACAAGGGAACTGGATTGTCAGGATGCTGGAGGTCGGGGACGAGATCGGTCGACAATTTTAAGGTTGGTGGTTGGCATTGACGCCGAAGGCCCGCATAAACAAACATATGTCCGCTCTTCACAAAATTCGACCATAGGAAGTTCTTTCGGAACCGGGGACCTAGCGAATTTTAACGCGTGTTGAATCCTACTCACGTCTTGAGACCTGGGCGCACAGGAAACATTAACCAGAGCGATTGAGCAATGATGAATCTCGTTCAGAGCCGAGGGCTTCTGAAGGCAAATGATGTCCCGAAGACCCACAAAGCAACGGGAACCGCGCGATGGCCCGGCGAGACGCAGATCCATCGGCTATTGATGAACGTCGTAAGGCTAGCTACCTGCCTTGGCCGTAGCTCTGTCATTTCCGGGACGAGCCTTGGAAATCTGTTCCGTTGTTACCTGACCCTGGCGGCCTCCGATCTGTCCGATGACGTAGTTTGCGACAGCGGCAAGTTCCTGATCCGTGTAAGCACCCGTGAAGCGGTGCATGAACATGAGCCCTTGGCTCGTCTTGATTTGGCTACCGGAGGCTAATATCGCGACGAGGTTGGTCCCTGTCACGTCGCCGACAGTCTGTGAACCACCTAGGGCTGCCCATGGCGATTGGCGTCCCCCTCCGTCCGGAAGGTGGCAGCCCGCACATGCCTGCGCGAAGATCCTGGCGCCTAGCTCTCCCGTCTCGACCGGCCTGACCGGAGCGGTGACAGTGTTCGGTCCTTCCTGCCTTGGCGGAATGCTACGGAGGTAGGTCACCATCGCGTCGATGTCTGCGGGTGTCATGTATCGCAGGCTGTATTCGACCGCCTCTGCCATTGGGCCCGAAGCCGGACCGTGTCCTGGCGCCTGCCCAGTCGACAGATACTCAGCGAGCGCAGGTTCAGACCAGGCGCCGAGGCCGTGGTCCGGGTCGCTGGTAATGTTGTAGGCAAGCCATCCAACCTGAACGGTCCCGGCGAAGCGACGGCTACTCAATCCTTGCATGAAGTTACGCGGCGTATGGCATTCCTGGCAGTGACCGAGTGCCTCGACCAAATAAGCTCCCCGGTTCCAATCCGCCGGCTTGGACGGATCCGGCTGTAGCCTTGCGTCAGGATTGTTAAAGAGGTTCCAGAAAACCATCAGCCAGCGCTGGCTGTACGGAAAAGCCATGCGATTGGCAGGCGGTACGGCATGCACAGGACTGAGGCTGAAGAGATAGTTTTTTATCGCGAGCGCGTCGGCGTCGCTCAGCTGCGTATAGGATGGATAAGGCATCGCGGGATAGAGATGCTTGCCTCCACGCGCGATGCCGCGGCGTAGCATGCGGAGCCACTGCGCGTCGGTGTAGAGACCGATGCCCGTCTCCTTATCTGGCGTGATGTTGGGCGAGTACAACACGCCGAACGGCAGTTTGAATTGACGGCCGCCCGTGAAGGGCGTGCCGTCCGGCAGCGAGTGGCAGGCCGCGCAATCGGCGGCACGGGTGAGATATTCGCCACGCTCTACCAGGCTTTCCGATGCATGAGCATGGGCCGCAAAGGGTGCGGCCAGGGCAAGCGCCGCAAGAAGCACAAGATTGGGCCTGAAGTTCTTCATACAGAGGCAAGCTGGCCAGTGCCGAAGGGGATACGCCGCAAGCGTCGTCCTGTGGCGGCGAATATCGCATTTGCGAGGGCTGGCGCAGCGGCGACTGTCCCCGTCTCTCCGATGCCACCGATAGGGGCCGTTGGATTATGCACGATATGCACCGCGATTCGCGGAGCTTCGTTTATGCGCATCACACGGTAGTCGTGGAAGTTGCTTTGATCGATGCGGCCTTTCGTCATCGTGATCTCGCTGTAAAGGGCCATGGAGAGGCCAAAGATAAGCCCGCCTTGCACCTGAGCCGCGAGCGTATCCGGGTTCACCACCGGCCCGCAGTCGACGGCAACATCAGCCTTGAGCAGCTGAACTTCGCCACTGCTGTTGACCTTTACCTCGACAACAGTCGCCATATAGGTCTCGAAAGCAAATTGCAGCGCAACGCCGCGTCCTTGCCCGGACGGAAGTGCGCCACCCCAGCCAGATTTTTGCGCGGCGAGATCGAGAACACCAAGAGCACGTGGGTTCTTTCCGAGCAGCTTGCGTCGGAATGCCACCGGATCCTGGCCGGCGGCCGCGGCAAGTTCGTCCATGAAACTTTCGATAACGAAAATATTGTGCGTGGGCCCGACGCCACGCCACCAGAGTGTGGTGAGTGCATCAGGTTCCGACCTTACATAGGCGACTTTGTGAGCTGGAAACTCGTAGGGCGTGTCGGCAGACGCTTCCACCGCATCGGGATCGAGCTTGCCGCCGCCTTTCATGCCCGGGGGTGCCCAGCGCGCCATGACGGAGGATCCCGTCACGCGATGCGACCAGCCGGTGACATTGCCACTGGCATCGAGGCCGGCCGAGATCCGGTCATAATAGTATGGTCGGTAAAGATCGTGCTGGATGTCCTCTTCGCGGGTCCAGATGAGCTTTACGGGATAAGGGACATGCTTCGCGATGCGTGCCGCCTGAGTGACGCTGTCGATATCCAGACGGCGCCCGAAAGCTCCGCCCATAAACTGGTTGAAGACGTGAACGCTTTCCTGCGGCAGGCCAGTTACTTCGGCGACAGTCTTCTGCGCACGCACCGGGACCTGGGTGCCAAGCCAGACATCGGCGCCATCGGGCCGGACATGGATCGTCGTGTTGATGGGCTCCATCGGAGCATGGGCTAGGAAAGGCAGCTGATAGACAACGTCAAACCGCTTCGCGGCGCCGGCGATGGCTGAGGCAGCATCGCCATGGCTGACTGCGACATATCCTTCCTGTTGAGAATCGCGATCCAGGTCGGCAATCATCGAAGCTGTGTCACTGACTGCATTCGGTCCGTCGTCCCAGACCGGGTTCGCAGCCTGCAAACCTTTCATGGCCGCCCACATATGGTCTCCAATAACCGCGACCACGTCATCAAGCTTCACAATGTCCCGGACCCCCGGAACCTGCCGGGCCGCTACCTCGTCAATCCGGACCAGCCGGCCACCCTTAACGGGGCTGGCAGCGACTGTGCCAATCTTCATCCCTGGAACTTTAATGTCGATCCCGAAAACCGAGCTGCCGTTCACCTTGGCTGGGGTATCGAGCCGCCGGGCCGGCGTCCCTATCAGCGTGAAGGCGCTGGCGGGTTTCAGTGGCACGTGAGTCGGCACGGGCTGCTTCGCCGCGGCCTCGGCCAGCGCACCGTAGCCTTGGCTTCGGCCTGTGGCACCATGAGTGATGACACCGCGCGCGGCGCTGCAGCTCGCCGGATCAACACCCCATTGATCGGCTGCCGCAGCTATCAGCATCATCCGGCCTGCTGCCCCTGCCTGCCGCAGCGGCATCCAGCTCCCCCGGATAGTTGCCGAGCCGCCCGTGGCTTGATCACCAAGAAGCGGGTCGCTGTAGAGCTTCAGGTTGGGTGGCGCGGCTTCTACAGTGATCTGGTCGAGTCCGACTTCCAGCTCTTCGGCGATGAGCTGTGAAACGGCGGTGTAGACGCCTTGGCCGACCTCGGTGTTCCTCATGATGAAGGTCACGCCACCTTGCCGGTCGATGCGGATGAAGGCGTTAGGTTCGAAGTCGCCGTTTACGTTGTCGGGCGTCATCGGCGTCGCCTGGATCATCGGGCCAGCCTCAGCCGCGCTCGGTAGCCACAGGCCAATAAGCAGCCCGCCGCCCGCGGCGAGACTTGTCTTAAGCAGGCTGCGGCGGGAGAAGCCCTGGTGTCCCACTGTCCCGGCCTCAGGCTGCTGCGGCGGCGTGGATAGCTTCGCGGATCCGGACGTAGGTCCCGCAGCGGCAGATATTGCCGGAGAGCGCCATATCGATGTCCGCGTCAGTCGGCTTCGCCGTCGTGTCGAGGAGCGCCGTTGCCGCCATGATCTGGCCGGACTGGCAGTAGCCACACTGAATGACCTCGTGATCAAGCCAGGCCTTCTGGATCTTGGCTCCGTTAGTGGTGGCGCCGATTGCCTCGATGGTCGTGATGTGTCTTCCGTCCACGCTGCTCGCTGGCAGCAGGCACGACCGTACTGGCGCTCCCTCAACATGAACGGTGCACGCGCCGCATTGAGCGATACCGCAGCCAAACTTTGTCCCGGTCATTCCAAGAACGTCGCGAAGAACCCAGAGCAGAGGCATGTCTTCCGGAACATCAACATCATATCGGTGACCATTCACGAGCAGGCTGGTCATTGAGCTCTCCACGTTGGCTAGGCTCATTTATGGCAATGGGCCGGCCATCAGACATTACACGCACTTCCCGACGAGGGGAAACTCACTTCCTGCTCACGGAATTAGAAAATGCGGAAATTAATCCTCGTGAACTTGCGGCTCATGGAAGCCTTGCGGCGTTATGTGTTTCTGGACATACCGTAAAGCGGCTGTACTTGCCGTTGCGCTACGAACAGACGGTTTTCAGGTTGTGGTGCTTGGTTCACAATTGCGAATCCGGGAGTAGTCCGCAGCCAAGCACAGACACTAAGGCTGCTCATGCCGTACCGACTTGCTCAGAATTCCGGAGGCGGATCCCCCGGAGCGGACGTGAGGAAAACCTTCAACCTCACCTGCGATCGAACGACTGCGAACTCAGATAGATTAGGGCAAAAGGAATCTGGCAGGTGGGCTGCTCCACGGAGAAGCTTCGGTTCGTGACCTAATGGTCCGCGGTGTGCGGAACCGTTATCCCGTGTAATTATTCTTCCGGATTTCCCCTTAGCCTCGCGTAACGCGCGATCCATGGTCGCAGCGCTCATTGCCAGTAGACCCGTGCGCCTGCGGAGATCTGTTCGAGACGCCCATTGCTCTCCATCGCCTCGAGCATCACCGGAACCAATGGCCGCAACCGCTTGCCGCAGATCCGGTCCGAGGCTTCGTCTAGTGCCGGTCGTGGAGTGAGTTTAGATGAAGGACCTCTGGCCTAACCCCGGAACCGTATCGCTCGGGACGCTCGGCTAGTTAGGAGATACCCAAGTGGTCGGCCAGAAGCAGCAGCCTGATTGTCTCGAAGCGGGCCGCTTGGTCGAGGACTACCTCAGGCGAGTCTATAAAAACATCGTCTTCGAGATCTGAATGGGTCGCTGTGGTGTCAAAACCGGGCTGAGCAGGCTCGAGTTCCAATCTGGCAAACTCAGCGTGGAGTTCGGATGATGTGAAAAACTCACGGACGGCGACGACAAACGCCGGCAGCTCGCGCGCGAACTCAGGGTGCCGCTCTGCAGCCTCAGCAAAGTTCATTAATTTCTACAGCACGAGGTAGCCAAACGCTGATCGCAGTCCAAAACGAGCGCAGATTGTCACGCTGGCTTCGCACTGGTCAACCCGGATTCGTCGCGGCTGAACGCCGATCATTGATGCTCCCCGATGCGAGCTTGAGGTGGAAGACATCGTAATTTCTACCTCAGGCCAGATAAAACCTTCTAATTCTATTTTTCAGATGATCCGACAGGTCAATACGCAATAAAAAACCCTCTCGCGTGTTGACGCCAGCCGAAGACTGACCGAGCGCAGCAGTTCGACAACCCTGATTAGCGTCTCAGCGACGCGGGTGGTGAGATGCCTATCGCTTGGAGTTTCCGCGCCTATGGACCGGTTCATGCTTCCTGCCGCGAGTACCGACAGATCCGTTTGACGTCGCCTCATATCGTCAGCCGGCGTAGGTTGCGACATGATTGGCCGCGTCGTCCCCCCGCACCAGCCGGCCGAGGCCCTAGCCGGGCTGGTGGAGCGGGTCACGTTCCACAACGAAGACACCGGCTTCTGCGTCCTGCGCGTGAAGGCTCGGGGACAACGCGATCTGGTGACGGTGACCGGGCATGCCGCCACCATCGCGGCCGGTGAGTGGGTGCAGATCAGCGGCAGCTGGGTCAACGATCGCACCCATGGCTTGCAGTTTAAAGCTCACTTCCTCAAGGCGAGTCCCCCTACGACGCTAGAAGGCATTGAGCGTTATCTCGGCTCGGGCATGATCCGCGGCATCGGCCCGATCTATGCGAAGCACCTGGTGCGGGCTTTTGGCGCGACAGTGTTCGACTTGATCGAGCAGCGACCGGCTCGTTTGCGGGAGGTGACCGGGATCGGACCCAAGCGTGCCGAGAAGATCATTGCCGGCTGGAGGGAGCAGAAGGTGATCCGCGAGATCATGCTGTTCCTCCACGCTAACGAAGTTGGCACCTCTCGGGCGGTTCGCATTTACAAAACCTACGGCGTCGATGCGGTTCAGGTCATCAGCGAAAATCCGTATTGCCTCGCGCGGGACATACGCGGTATCGGCTTCCGGACTGCCGATGCCATCGCCCAGAAGCTCGGAATTGAGCTCACGGCCACCATCCGGGTGAGGGCAGGGATCAGCTATGCCCTCTATGAGGCAACAAGTGACGGTCATTGCGGGCTCCCTCAAGAAGCACTCACGACACTCGCGGTCAAACTGCTTGAGGTCCCCGGGGAGTTGATCGGCCCCGCTCTCGATCTGGAGCTGCAGGGGGGAGATGTCATCGCGGATACTTTGGACGGGCAACGATGTATCTTCCTCGCGGGCCTTTACCGAGCCGAGCGGAGTATCGCGGACCGTCTGCACACCCTATCCGCTGGCCGGCCATCCTGGCCGCTCATCGACGTAGCCAGGGCCATCCCGTGGGTCGAGCGTAAGACGGGTCTGCGCCTCGCCGAGAGCCAAATGCAGGCTCTCCGGTTGGCGGTGGCGTCGAAGGTTCTGGTAATTACTGGTGGTCCGGGCGTCGGCAAGACGACGCTGGTCAACTCAATCCTGACGATACTGCGAGCCAAAGGCGTAAATGTCGCCCTCTGTGCACCCACTGGCCGGGCGGCCAAACGTCTGGGCGAGAGCACGGGCCTCGAAGCAAAGACCATCCATCGCCTGCTGGAAATCGATCCGAAGAACGGAGGCTTTCGCAGGGGCAAGGAGTATCCGCTCGACTGCGACCTGCTGGTGATCGATGAGGCGAGCATGGTGGACGTGATGCTGATGCGCTCGCTTCTCGCATCTCTGCCGGACAAGGCGGCGCTTGTGATCGTCGGGGACGTCGATCAGCTTCCGTCAGTAGGCCCGGGACAGGTTTTGGGCGACATCATCGCCTCGGACGCGGTGCCAGTGGTCCGGCTGACCGAGGTCTTTCGTCAGGCAGCCACCAGCCGGGTGATCGTTAACGCGCATCGCATCAACCGGGGACAAATGCCGGAACTGGCCGCTGTCGAGGGGTCCGACTTCTACTTCGTGGATGCGGCCGATCCGGAGGAAGCCGCGCGCAAGCTGGTGACCGTGGTGCGCGATCGCATCCCGGCGCGTTTCGGGTTGGATGCGGTTCGCGACATCCAGGTGCTGTGCCCAATGAATCGCGGCGGCGTCGGAGCGCGATCGTTGAACATTGCTCTGCAGGATGCGCTGAACCCGCCGGGCGGGGTGAAAGTCGAGCGGTTCGGGTCGACCTATGGGGCCGGCGACAAGGTCATGCAGGTAGTCAACGACTACGACCGCGATGTCTTCAACGGCGATCTCGGCATTGTCGCTCGCATCGACGTCGAGCAGGGCGAATTGGTGGCAACCTTTGACGGCCGAGACGTGACGTATAGGTTCGGCGAGCTAGACGAGCTGTCGCTGGCCTATGCGACGACGATTCACAAGAGTCAGGGCTCGGAGTATCCGGCCGTCGTGATCCCCCTGACGACGCAGCACTACACAATGTTGGCGCGCAACCTTCTCTATACCGGCGTCACTCGAGGAAAGCAGCTCGTCGTGCTGGTGGGGCAACGTAAGGCGCTGGCCATTGCCGTCCGAAACGAAGGCGCGGGGCGCCGCTGGTCCAAGCTGCGGGATTGGCTTGAGGCCGGGGATCGCATTAAGGGTCGAACTTCCCCGTGAGCGAAACGTGATGTTACACAGCTGAGATCCGCGGCGTGGCGATCCGATGTCCGCGGCTGAAAGGGCAGCAGCCCTCCGCAGGCAAATCAACCATTTGTGCGGCGCACAATTAAAGACTTGCGACCTGCTTAAACCCGCTGAAATGGTAACAGTCGCAGCACTGCCGGTCGGCGCGTGCTGCGGACGTTTCCTTCCTAAACTTGGCAGCGTCCATGAGGCGTCGTCTTTTTTGTTCGGGCCGACGATGAGGTCATAGCCCGTGCTGCGATGCAAGCATCCTTTCAAGAATGACGTGTGACATTCGGTCTTCTAATCCGAAGGCGGGTGTGACCGGGCCCAAGAAGTCCACTGATCCCTATCAGCGAGCGATCGATGCGGCGAGCTGACGGCAGGCCGACGGGACCGAGAGTTGGTGTCCCCGAGCTACGAAAACGCGTATTATTCGTTCCGCTATCCATGCTTTGCACAGCGAGTTCATAGCGCGACAACTTTCTTTCTCCCAGCCTTTAGAGCTTTCCAGCTACTGTTCGAGAATGCTGGCTTTAGAAATAAGGAGCTTTATCCGTGCGCCATTCTTGCATCATCTTGGGAATATGTTTTTGTCTTCTTGCACAATTCTAGGGCTTGTTGCCAAGCCGGATTACATAGTCTTTTTCCAGCAAGATTCCGTGACTGTCGACCCTACCGCCGCGGCGATTATTGCTCGCGCGGCAGCAAAGGCGAGGACAATGCCTGATGCTGCCGTAATAGTGCGCGGGTATACGGACAGCGCCGCGAGTGCGCAAGCCGATGTGCTGCTGTCGCAGCAACGCGCCCAGCACGTGGCAGATGCATTGGTCGCCGATGGTGTGGCATCAAGTCGCATCTCACGGCACGGAAACGGACAGACCGGCAATGATCCTGGTGTCGCGAGTCGACGCGTAGAGATCAATGTAAGCAGATGACGAGGAGTGGTGAATGTATAGTCGGGTTGTCATCCCCATTCGGCACCCGGATAGCGCTAGCCGAAAACAAGTCGGAGTTGGAGGTCAGGCGGAGCGCATTTAAGCGTCGGCCAATCGACACAGTTGACGCGGTAAACCCCAGCGGACAATGATCCGCTGGGGAGAGTCTCTTGAAGTTTGGCGGTGGAGATCGACTGGCAAAATCGATAACGTGGTGCTGGCGCTGCTGCATCTGAAGTTAGACGACGGAGCTGGGGCATGGAAGGGCCACGATTGGAGGGCGCTCCACCGTCTACGCCGCAAGGAGATGATTTATGATCCAGTGGGAAAGCAAAATCTGTCGCGCTCACGGATGAGAGCTTGGCTGCGAGCGAATGGTTATTTTAGGAGGTGTCGGCATCACCCCGTCGGTCCAACACGCAGCGCAGAGGCGGTATTCGCTAGGGCGCGAGAACGGAGCTTCTCGCGTAGTGACGCGACGAAGACCTGTCGCTCTGAGGCGTTCAGAAAATGCGCTAGCTTCAATTTATTCGGAGAGTAAACTGCTTTTACTATTTTGGTTCAGAGGGGAGCGGGAGGCGCGGATCGGCGGGCTCATCGCGCGCTTCGTGGCGTCCAAACTCGGAAGCGGTCATTCGCTTACCGGGGAGCACGACAGCTTTGCGCCAGTCCAAAACGTTCAAATGGATTGATCAGCGTCTCGGGAGCGGGCATTGTTCAACAGACAGGTCGGACAGGAAGTGACGCTACCGCGCGATGGCGCTAAGTGAACTTGACCAAATCCTGGAAGATCAAATGAGCCCAAGTGGACCCGCGCGCTTGGACGAGCAAACCGCCCTCTGCGAGCTTGCCGAGGTTAACGGGCGCGAATCCGAGTTGTTCAACCAAGGCTGCGACTTGCAAGGCAAGCGCCGTCGTCGTCGCTCGACAGGAAAGTGACCCGTCGGCCGCCGTTTACGTCTGGGTCCTGCGCAAGGTCCGGGCCGGCAAATGGTTGACGGCCTTCACCAGTCTCGAACCGATCAGAGCTTGGGCGTTCACGACGGAAGACCGCCGAGTTCATCCAGCGACACGCGGTAGGCGTTGGTGGCGTCGATCACGATCTTGCCTTGCCAGTCCAGGGCCTGGGCGAGCTCATCGTACAACCCGAACGGGACAGCCAAGATAACAATCTCGGCCCTGAGCGCGTCCTGCAGCGAATGCGCGGTCACCGTCGGCCCGATAGCCGTCGCTCGCGGTGCGATAGCCTCTGGTGGCCGTCGGGCCGCCACGGCGACTTGAAGGTTCTTGCGCGAACGCGCGGGCAATCGCTTGGCCAATGGCGCCAAAACCAATAATCGCAGAGCTCATGAAATCCTCCGGATCGCTTTCTAACGTGGAAATACCTATGTGAGCGCAGGCGCGCTCGACTTGAGCTGTAGTCTACCCCGCGAGGGAACCAATAAGCCTTGCCCTTCGCGGAGCCGCGTCATGCGCGCTTCGAAGCGTCCCCTACGCTATCGTCCGAACAACGCCACCATCGACACGCAAGGAACTGCCTGTTGTCGCCGACGCTTGCTCTGAGCAGACATAGACGACGAGGTTTGCGACTTCTTCAGTTGTTGCGAAGCGATTGAGGAGCGTGGTCGGGCGCATCGTCTTCAGGAACTGCTGCTCGGCCTCCTCACGCGTAATGCCTTGCGCCTCTGCATTCGCCTGAGCCCAACCACCCATGATCTCCGAATTCGTCGGCCCAGGAAGCACCGAATTGACGGTGACGCCCGTTCCGCCGAGCCCCTCGGCCAAGCCCCTAGAAATGGCGAGCTGAGCAGTCTTGGTCATCGCGTAGTCGATCATGTCCTTGGGGATGGCGAGCGCGGACTCGCTGCTGATGAAGACGACGCGCCCCCAGCCGCGCTTCGCCATCTTCGGCACATAGTGGCGGGAGGCGCGAATACCGCTCATGACATTGAGTTGGAAGAGATCGATCCACTCGCTGTCCTCGATTTCGAAGAAGGACTTGGGGCGCCCTGTGCCCACATTGTTCACGAGAATGTCCGCGTCTGGCGCCTGCGCGAACAAGTCTGCCGCGCCTTCCGGTGTCGCTAGATCTGCGACGACGCCGGTAAACTCCGCCTTCGGCAAGAGGCCGCGAAGCTCCCGAAGCGCCGCGGAGACGCGCTTCTCTGTGCGGCCGTTGATCACGACCGCGGCGCCTGCGCGCGCCAGCCCTTCTGCAATGGCTCGGCCGATACCCGCCGTTGACCCAGTGACGACCGCCGTACGGCCGGTAAGATCGATAATCATGACACCAATCCTCAATTTGCGACTGAACCGGATGTAGGTGATGCCAGGACCAACGATAATGGCCTAAGCTGCCATATAATTAAGTCCCCAGAGGAATAACTTGGATCGGTTTCACGAGTTGAATGCCTTCATAGCCGTCGTTGAAACAGGCGGCTTCTCCGCCGCAGCGCGCACAACGGGGGATTCGCAGTCCGCCATCAGCAAGGCCATCGGTGCGTTGGAGAAACGCCTGGGCGTGATGCTGTTCAACCGAAGCACACGCCGGGTGACCCTGACGGATCAGGGGCGGAGATACTATGATCGGACAAAGCCACTTATCGACGAGATCCAGGACGCTGATAGCGAACTGACCAAAACTACACTGGGTGTTTCAGGTCTAATTAGGGTCGCCGTATCTGCTACTTTCGGCCGCCTTCACGTTTTGCCGCTTATCCCCGACCTGCTGTCACTCAATCCTGGCCTTCGGGTGGATCTCGTTCTCTCAGACATCGTGCGCGATATGGTGGAAGATCGGATCGACTTGGCGATACGCGTGGGCCCCGTCGACGAACCCGACGCGGTTGTCAGGCGCGTCGCGATTACCCCGCTTGTATGCGTTGGGTCCCGTCTTTATTTCGAGCGCCACGGGTTACCAAAGATCCCCGCAGAGCTCGTTGACCACAACTGCCTCCTGTATGGCGGCATAACAGAGGGGGCAAATTGGCCTTTCTTGGGGCGAGAAGGTCGATTCAGCGTGCGAGTTCAGGGGAATCTCTCGTCTAACAGTGTCGAAACGATACGGGCTGCGGTTCTGGCCGGTGTCGGAATTGGCCTGTTCGCCAAGGTTTCTCTTGCTGATGAACTTGGTCATCCCGATGTCATCACCATCCTTGATGATTTTATGAGCGACGTGAGGGATATTAGCCTCGTCTGGCCCAAACGCCGGTTCGTTCCGACTCGTGTGCGCCAAGTGACTGATTTCTTCGCAGAGGCCATTGCGCGGCGAACTTAAGAAAGATGTTCAGCGATTGTCTGAACGGCCTCCTAGGCTCGACCACGCGAGCTTACGGTTTAGCGTCTGGATCGCTTCCAGAGAACAGCCGGTTCCAAAAACGGCGATCGACCCTGCGAACGACGGTCTCTTGTCGAGAGAGGGCGGACCCGACTGCCTGCTCAATGTCAGCTTTCCCGCATTTCCTGCTCTGCAGCAGCCGGTCCGCTATCGGCCAGCCTTCTTTTGCGGCCAGCCCCGCCGCAAGCGCCCCGGCTCCTCGCTGACGGCGGGGAGGCGGGCTCATGCGAGCGCCACCTAAACGCGTTCAATCAGCAGACGTCCGCGGAGGCAGACTCTGCGACCAGGGTGACTGCAGGTGGTGATTAGCTCCCGGTCCGCTGTCCCGCCGCTGAGGCTTGCTTGAACCAGGTGACGGCATCCGCACCGGCAGGAATGCGGGTCGGGGCGGCATTGTCCGTGACAGCCCGCCAGACGGCTTCCGCGACATCCGAAGGCCGGGTGATCTCCTCGTGCTCACCCATAAGGCCCGCGATGACCGACTGTCCCAGCGGGGCATAGGAGGGGGGGAAGTCGAATGCGCCCGGAGCCAAGGCGCGGGCGTTCTCTCCAAAACGGGTCTCGGGGGCCAGACCGGGCAGCACGAGTTTGATCTTGATGTTGAAGGGTTCAAGCTCCAGCGCAAAGGATTCGGTGAAGGCGTTCACCGCAGCCTTGCTGGC
Organism: Acidisoma sp. S159; assembly: GCF_009766125.1. NCBI lineage: Bacteria > Pseudomonadati > Pseudomonadota > Alphaproteobacteria > Acetobacterales > Acidocellaceae > Acidisoma > Acidisoma sp. S159. The sequence goes on along the minus strand of NZ_LMUG01000096.1, from coordinate 106,410 downwards.
CGTGTAGATTGAGAGCAGCGGGCAGCGGGCGCAGCGTAACAGTTGAGGTCACGTTGATGATGGTGCCGGACTTGCGGGTGCGGAATTGCGGCAGAACAGCCTGGATCATCGCCATGGTGCCGAAGGTATTGGTTTCGAAGATGCGGCGGATCATGTCCATCGGTGTGCCTTCCAGGGCATTCAACCACCCGATGCCGGCATTGTTGACCAGCACGTCGATCTCACCGGCAGCCGCGACGGCCTGGGCGATGCTGGCGGGGTCCGCCACGTCCAGCTGCAGCAGTTCCAGATTCGGGGCAGTGGGAATGATGCTTGCGTCCGGGGTGCGCATGGTCGCGATCACGCGCCAACCGCGGCCAGCGAAGTATTTCGCGGTTTCCAGGCCGAAGCCCGAGGAACAACCGGTGATGAGGATGGATTGCATGAGGGTCCTGCCTGTGCGTGAGCGGACAGCATAGACCGGCGGAATCGGACGAACTATGATAGGAAATCCTAATTCCTATCGAATGAGTCCAGATGGCTGATCCTCTTGCCGAAATCGTCACGCTGCTCCGGCCCCGGATGAAGTTCTCGAAGATCGCCAGCGGCGCAGGGCCGTGGCGGCTGCGCAAGGAGGGGGATGGGCATCTGTTCTATGGCGCGGTGGTCGAGGGCAGTTGCCGGCTGCAGGTGGAGGGGCGGGAGCCACTGACGCTAGAGGCCAATGATTTCGTGCTCATCCCGGCAGCAGCGGATTTCATCATGACCAGTTTGCACCCCGGGGCAGAGGGCATGGCGCTGTCCGAACCGACGCGCCTGCCGTCAGGCGAGTTCAGGCTTGGGGATTTGGAAGGGCCCGTCAACGTGCGGAATCTCGTGGGGCATTGCGCCTTCGCCTCGCCCGACGCTGCGCTCCTGGTCTCACTGCTGCCTGATCTGGTGCTTGTGCGGGGTGAGGCGAGGCTGGCGACGCTCGTGGCATTCGTTGGGGAGGAGGCCCGAACGGCCAAACCGGGGCAGGAGGTGGTGTTGGCCCATCTTCTGGAGGTGATGCTGATCGAGGCGCTTCGGTCAGCGGCCAGCCTCGGCGCATCCCCGGGCCTGCTGCGCGGGTTGGCGGATGACCGGTTAGCAGCCGCGATCAGGCGGATGCATGAGGCACCGGGGCGGGGATGGAGCGTGGCGGAACTGGCGCGGGAGGCGGCCTTGTCACGCTCGGCGTTCTTTGAGCGGTTTGGCCGGCAGGTAGGTGTGGCGCCGATGGCATATCTGCTGACCTGGCGGATGGCTCTCGCGAAAGGCTTGCTGCGGCGCGGCGGTGGCGCGGTGGCGGAGGTGGCGGAGAAGGTCGGGTATAGCTCTGCCAGCGCCTTCAGCGTGGCCTTTGCGCGGCATGTCGGGATGGCACCGGCACGGTATGCAAGGGAAGGTTCGGCGAGCGCTTGAGCCTCTCTGTCTCCACTGGAGACGTGTCTATTCTATATTCCAAATCAAGCGGCGTGCGCCTGCACGACCTGACTGGTAAGACCTCCTTGATGCGGATCAGTTCGGCGAGCTTAGTTGCGCCGGAAAAGATGAGTCTGGTTGCTCATGGACGTACTCCCTATTTGCCAATCGGTAGGGTGTGGATGAGGACTTCACTCCCGCCGATCAAGCCCTCGTGACACTAACCGGTAACATCGCCACCTTGCTGGAGAGACTGTCGAGGACATCACAGCTCAGCTTCACCTGCTATTTGTTCCGCGAGGAAGTCTGATACAGCGCGAGCTATTCGATGGTCCGAGCTGAGCCTGGGACCTGTCGGTCATCGCTCAGTTAGTCTTCGCGTGTTGAATACTGAGTGTTTCGTTTTCGCATTCAGCTTTTGAAATCGCTGAGTCCGGGAATGCGGGGCATATCCGCTACACTGCGCCGCATGACGCTCGTGCTCGAGGAGGCCGTTTGGTAGCGTGGCTTGATAGCTCGCCGGGAGCACCAAGGCGAGTTGTGTGTCACGCCTGCGGCCATCAGACGGGGTTGTTCCTTTCTTTCTAGTCCATCGACGCCGACCGCCGCTGCTTAGAGCGGCAAGACCACGGCGTTGCTAAGTAAGCCTGCCTTCAGCATGCCTTCGTGCAATAATTCTTTGGCCGCGGGAGCGATAGCTAGAGTGGCGAAGTCGTTAGCGATCTGAAGCTCAGGATCCAAGGCGTAGAGCTCTGATCTCGCCGCCGCCATCTCCGCGTCGCGGCCGAGTTGAGCCAGCGAGAGTACGCTGCAGAATGTTTGGCTTCTGCCTGCTGTCGCACGCGGTGCGGCCTCAATTGCCGCCTCGAACCGCCTCGAATAGTAGCAGACGTAAACTTCGCCAAGGGCGTACCATGAAGGGGCATGCGGGTTGAGTGCAAAGGCACGCTGCATCAGGCTCAACGCCTCGTCGGGGCGGCCCAAAAACGTTGATACGTATTTAGCCGTGAGAGCCAGAGTATCGGCGTGATTAGCGCCAGCCGCCAAGGCAAGCTCGACCGTTTGCCGTGCCGCTGGAAAATTTCCATCCTTCAGTTGAAGGCCGACCAGTTCTGAGAGAGCGAGACCATCTCTCGGATCGAGTGCCGCAGCCTCCACTATGGCGTGACGCTGACGACCACTGGCGCTCGCGAGATCATGAACCCACCCCTCTTCCGACCTGCGCCGCTCGACCGGATGCACCAACGCCACTTTGTCGGACCGCCTCAAAGCTTTGGAGCAGGCGGGCTTGCTGGAACGTCGGCGGTATCAGCTTCGTCCCGAACGACACGAATATGTGCCAACTGAAAAAGGTCGGGACATCGGACTGCTGATGCTGGCCATGGTCCAAATAGGCGACAAATGGCGGGCGGATGGCGGCGGCGAACGACCGCTGCGTTTTTTCCATTCTCAAACGGGCCATGATCTTAGTCTCTCGCCAGTCGATGCTGGGACCGGAGAGTTGGTCGACGCGTGCAACATACTCGCGGAGCCGGGCGCGGGGCGGACGAGTCGATGAAATGGCGGATGATGCGAGGCGAAAGCGAGCGCGCCTTGAGACGGCACGTCTAGTGCGCGGGCGGTACCGCGCGCATGGTCCGCTCGGTCGCGATATGAGCATCGTTTGCACAGCCCGTATCGAGCGGCTCGCGCGCAGATCGTCTGATCGACGCGCCAATAGGGGTTATTCGGCGGGTTCCGCCGGGCAAAATGACGGAAGAAGAGCCTGACAATCCGAGCCTCCAGACCCGACGACGCAGAAAGGGTCATCGAAATCTGGCAGCGAGCCGTGGAAGCCACGCATGACTTTCTTGCGCCATCGGACAGATCCGCGATCGAAGAGGAGGTTAGAAGTTTCTTGCCTCAGGCTCCGCTTTGGATTGCGGCGGATGACGATGACCGCGGGCTCGGCTTTATGCTACTGGACGGCTCTCATCTGGAAGCCCTTTTCGTAGACCCAGCGTACCATCGTCAGGGCATAGGGAGTCGTCTGCTGACGCATGCGTGGAGCTTGCATGGCATCATATCGGTCGATGTGAACGAGGCGAATACGCAAGCGGCAGAGTTCTATTGGCGACACGGTTTTGTGGAGATCGGCCAATCAGATCGCGACAGCCAGGGCCGCCCTTACCCGCTCCTCCATCTAAGACGCCAAGAACCCGTGCTCGCCGAGGAAATTCGGCGCGATCGTGAGGGCAGCTGCCAGTGATCCGATCGCTCAACGTGATGGACTTAGAGACAAATTCTTTGACCGCCTGCGCTGCCGGCGTGCCGCAGGCCTTTGGAGTAAAATACATTGAGCAGAATATTCCTGGCCGGGGGGACCGGCATAATCGGCCAATCTCTTGTCCCTCTTCTTCGAGGTGCTGGCCACTTCGTGGTCGGAACGACGCGATCCGGCGAGGGCAAAGCCAAGTTGGAAGCGATGGGCATCGACGCGGTCATCATCAATGTTTTTGACGCCGAGGCTCTTAGAGCAGCCGTCACGGCGGCCGCACCCGACGTTCTAATACACCAGCTCACGGATCTGGCCGCCGGCATCGATCCCGCTGCGCCAGAAGAGGCGATACGCCGAAACGCCCACCTTCGTCGGGAAGGAACCGCCAATGTAGTGGCGGCGGCCCGAACTGCGGGGGTGAAGCGAATGATCGCCCAAAGTATCGCATGGGCCTACGCGCCCAAGCCGCTGCCGTTCATCGAAAGTGATCCGCTCGACGTGAACGCCACTGGTTCGCGCGCGATCTCGATTTTGGACGGTATCGTGCCCCTCGAAAACGCGGTTCTTGATCAAAATGACTTTGAAGGCTTCGTGCTCCGCTACGGGCAGCTTTACGGACCCGGTACCTGGTCTGCAGAGCCTGACGGCTCAGCGCCGGTGCACGTCGAGGCTGCCGCCTATGCCGCGTTCCTTGCAGTCGATCATGGCCGGCCGGGAGCCTACAATATCGCAGATCCGGGCGGTGCAGTCGCGATCGACAGGGCGGTCCGCGAACTGGGCTGGCGGCGTGACTATCGTCGGCATGATCAGGCATAGCCCACTTAGGCACCATCGCGCCCTCGAAGGTGGCAGCGCTGACGCCTGAACGCGTCGGCTTGACGTCCCTTCAGTCTCAAATCCGAACGATTTCGAACGAATGCGTGAGGAACTTCAAATGACCGAGATACGTCTTTTAGGTCGAGCCCCCTCTATAAATGTCCGCAAGGCGTTATGGACGCTGGATGAGGTCGGCGTCCCGTATGTCTTTGACGAGTGGGAGGTAAATCCCTCGGCCTCCCGCCTCGAAGAATTGGCTCGGCTCAATCCCAATTCTATGTTTCCGATCCTCGTTGAGGCCGAAGGACCTTTGTGGGAGTCTAACTCAATCTGCCGGTATGTCACCGCCAAAGCAGGCCGAGGTGACTTGTTCCCCGAAGCCCACCGCGCACGGGCCGAGGTCGAGCACTGGATGGACTGGCAGGCGACTGACCTCAACGATTCGTGGCGGTATGCCTTTATGGCTTGCAGCGCAGGAAGGTTGAGTATAGCGATACGATGTTGATCCGGGCCAGCAGCGAAGCCTGGAACAACAAGATGACAATTCTTGACGCCCACCTTGGAAAGAATGGTCCATTCGCGACGGGCGACGCCTTTACCTTGGCAGATATTGTGCTGGGACTTTCGGTCCATCGATGGCTTGGAACGCCAATGGAACGCCCCGAGTTGGAGAACGTCGCCACTTACTACAACCGCCTCCGAACCCGACCTCACTTTCTTAAGCATGCCAGCGACAAACTGATCTGATAGCGCGTGCTGGCTCCCGGCCGTGAGCGGACGTACAAGCGGTTTGAATGGCGGCCGGTAGGCCGCCCTCATCATGGCCAAACAGGCACACCGTCCAGCCCCGCGGTTTCCGGCAGCCCGCAGATCAGGTTCGCGTTCTGCACCGCCTGGCCGGCAGCTCCCTTGCCGAGATTGTCGATCGCGGCCATCGCGATCACCAAGTTGCGCCCTGGATCGGCCGCATAGCTGACGAACGCGAGGTTCGAGCCAGTAGCCTATTTGGTTTGCGGCGGCTTTTCGGTCACCCGGACGAACGACCGTCCGGCGTAAAACTGCCGGGCCGCGTCCACGCACTGGCCCGTGGTGGCGCGGCCGCGGCAGTAAATGGTGGCGAGTATGCCGCGTGTCATCGGCACCAAGTGTGGCGTGAATACCAGTCCGTCCGCGTTGCCGTCATTTAACCGCTCGATCGTCCGGGCAATCTCGGGCATGTGGACGTGCTCAAGTAGTCCGTAGGGCACCAGGTTCTCGTTGCTCTCGGCGTAGCCGAACTTGCTGTCGGCGCCGCCCCGACCGGCGCCAGAGATACCTGTCTTCACGTCGATCACGATGTTGGCCGGCTCGATCAGCTTGTTGACCAGCAGCGGCGCCAGCGCGGTCAGCGTCGCCGCGGGGAAGCAACCGGGGTTGGCAACGCGGGTCTGACCTTCAATCCGGGCGGGCCAGACGTTCGCCAGGCCGTAAGCCCACCCCTCGGCGTAGCGGTGGTCGCCGCCGATATCGACGACCTTCACGTCGTTGGGGACGCGAGCAAGTGCGTCGGTCGAGGCACCTGTGGGGAGCGACGCGAACAGCACGTCGAGCTTCGGCAGGGTTGCAGGGTCCCACTTCTCAATTACCGATTCGGCCAGCTTAGCTGGCACACCGGGGAAGCGATCCACCAACCGGCTGCCGGCGCTGCTCTCGCCTGCAGCGTAGAGCAATTCGAAAGACGGATGGCTTGCGATCAAGCGCATCGCTTCGCCGCCGCCGAAACCGCTAATGCCGACTCGAATGCTCATGGTGCTGTCCTTTTTAGGGTTCGGGCAAAATAAAACCCCCGGAGCCGAGGGCTGCGGGGGTTCAGGAACGCGACGAAGGTCATGCTCCTGTAAAACGTGATCGTACCTTCGCAACTCCGCAAATCGCTTCAATAACCGTCCGATTGAGCTCACTTGGCATTTCGTGCCCCATGCCTTTGATCGGAAGGTAGATCGCATTCGGGATCGAGAGAGCCGTGTCCTGTCCGCAGCCAAGTGGAATTAGCGCGTCATCAGTTCCATGGATGACGAGCGTCGGCGCTTTGATCGTCGCTAGACGCGCACGCCGGTCCCCTGCCACCTCCATGGCGGCAATCTGCCGCGCCACGCCTGCCGGATAATAGCAGCGTCGCACTTCTTCCAGGAGAAAGGAACGATGGCTCTCCTCGTCAAATGGATAGCCTGTACCTGCGATCCTGCGGGCGAGTACGAGACGCGCTGTCAAGAAACCCTCCGGATCGAGAACTGGATCAGGAGCAGGCCGCATCATCATCGCCATGACGTCCGGTGCTGCCTGCGGCAGTGCCGGATTCCCGGTGCTGGACATGATGGACGTCAGGGAGAGGACCCGGTCTGCGTGATCGCTCGCCAGAACTTGCGCGATCATGCCGCCCATTGACCGCCCGACGACATGCGCCCGCTCGATCCCAAGTGCATCAAGAAGGGCAATCGCGTCGGCCGCCATGTCGTAAAGCGTATAAGGCACGTCAGGCTGGCATCCGGCCATGAGCGCTGCTGCGAGCGCGCCAAAATCCGGCTCGGCCGAGGCGCTGAAATGCGTCGAGCAACCAGCATCCCGGTTGTCGAAGCGGATCACGCGATACCCCTTGGCGGCCAATGCCTCGCAAAAAGGCTTTGTCCATCGGATCATCTGCGTTCCAAGCCCGGAGATCAGCAGGATCGCCTCAGCTTCGGCATTGCAGAAACTGTCCCAGGCAAGTTCGATGCCGTTGGCCTTTGCCACGTTCATGGCTGCCTTCCTTTCACCGTGCGGAGTTTTCATCCGTTCTCGGTCCTTCAACAGGCTCAACGCCATAGGCATGGTAGGCCTGCCGCATCCGCTGGCCTTCCGTCTGATCCGGTAGCAGTCGGTAACTCGGTGCCCAGATTCGCGAAGTCTGATCGATCCGCACGGAAATCACATGGCGGATTGGAAAGCTACTTCCCGCCATGCGAAGCAGCTCGGCGCCTAAATGGGGAAGTCCTCATCTTCCCTTCCCACGATGGTCCCCGTGCCGACCAGCTTGAAACCCCGCTGCCGGAAAACATCGACAAAACTCACGCAGACTGACGGATGGCTGCGGATATTCCTGACCGAATTGGATGACGCGATATCCGCGATGACCAGATGCTCATCTCCATAGAAGGCGAATATCTCTTTAGGGGTGACATTGGGCGTGCCGGTCGAGTCAACGGTCGCAAGCCAGCAAAGGACGGCACCCTCCGCTTCTGTCCTGAACTCCGGATCGATCGTCATCGCCGGCTCCGACGATGCTGAGCGGCCAGGATCGGGACGCTGACAAGTACAAATTCGGTCATAGGACAGCGGACGTACGATGTTCGATCGCGCGGATCACGGCGATCATGTCCTCGTCACCAAGGCCCAGCATCTGGGTTTCTCCGTAAAGCGCGAAACACGCATCGAGAAGCGGCGAGGCAATGCCGGCCTCACGTGCGGCTTCGACAACCAGACGGTTATTCTTCAGGACGTCGGTGATCGAGGCTTGCCGGGCAAAATCGCCATCGACCATTTTAGCGGTTTTGATCCGTGATACGTCGCTCGCCATCGGACCGACACTGAGAATGTCAGCGAAGAGGGCCACGTTCAGGCCCTGGCGTTTGGCGAAGTGCATCGCTTCCGCGAGCCCCGTCACCATCGTGATCAAGAACAGGTTGACCGCGAGCTTCATGAGAAGCGCCTGGGGCACAGGACCGCACGGAACGGTGCTCTTGCACATTGGTGTGATCAAATGGCGAACGGCCGCAACGTCTTCGGCTTCGCCCGCCAGCATCGCCACGAGTTCCGCCGCCTCGGCTGGTTTGCGCGAGCCGGAAACGGGCGCCTCGACGTAGCGGCCGCCTCCCGCGCGGATGTCGACCTCCAGCCCCTTGGAATAACCGGGTTCAACCGTCGCCATATTTATGATCGTTCGCGACCTGACCCGGTCTTCGAAGGCTCCGCTGCCACGCCCAAGAACCGCGTCGGTTGCGGTCGCATCGGTGAGCATGAGGATGATACTATCACACTGCGCAAAGACCTCTGCCGGGCTCTCCGCGACGGACGCGCCCGCTTCGCCCAATATGTGGCGCTTCGCGTCTGAGCGATTCCAGACCATCAAAGGCTGGCCCGATTTCAGCAGATTGAGCGCCATGGGCTCACCCATGGTGCCGAGGCCAATGAAGCCCAAAGGCGGGGCGGCGCTCACGCGGCCTCGTGGCAACAAACGCAGACCTTGTTCCCGTCAGGATCACGGAAATAGGCGCCATAATAGTCGGCATGATAAGCGGGCCGGAGGCCCGGCTCTCCTTCGCTTGTAGCGCCGAGTTCAAGCGCGAGCGCATGGCATTCATCGACGAGCGATTGGCTGCTCGCCAGGAAAGCGGTCATCTGTCCGTTACCCGCCGAGGCCGCCTCGCCATTGCAAGGCGTCATGACGATGAACAAAGGCCTTTCGGCGAACGGGTGCTTCCAACCGGCCCATGTCTCGTCGGCAAATTTCAATGTCAGCCCAAGCGCTTCGAGAAGCGGGCCGTAGAAGCGTCGTGCGACATGCACATCGGCAACCCCGAGGGTGGTGTGTGAAAGCAAGACCGGCTCCATTCAGTACGTCAGCAATCAAGCTGAATCTGTGGACGGGCGTGGTACAAAACGTGCAATGCCCCGGCCCCAATGATGAACACGCTGCCCCCGACGAATACGCCCTGAATGTCGTCGGGCGATCCTGCGGTCCGGACCAGCAGCTCACTCGGCCCGGCAAAGCGGCCCTGGTGAATGGTCAAGGTCCGATCCGGCTCAAGGTAACCGTGCCGCGTCAGATAGGCGCCGACCGGACCCGCGGCGCTGCCCGTCGCAACATCTTCGACAATGCCATCATTGTCCCAGGTGCGCCCCTCGGAAGCGCCGACATCGAACACGTGCACGAACTGCGCGCCCACCACGCTCAGCAAGGCTCCGAAATCGCTGCGGACAATCCGTGCGCTTTCAAGACCGCGTCGAAGCGGGACAATGAGATAGGGCAATCCCACCGAAACAATTTCGAGCGGCAGATCTTCGTAGAGATCATCCTCCCGGCAATTGAGCGCCGCCAGCAATTCGGCATGACGGGATAGCGCAACAGCGCCCAGGAACTCGGGACGACCTTGGGCCATTTCCGCCCACCAACCCTCATCGCGCCGTTCAGTCACGACCGTAACGGGCTTGCGATTGAGATCGAACGTCCAGCAGCTACGCTCATCGGGTGTAGCCAGTCTCGCATGCAAAGCGGCGGCAGCACCGATCAATGGATGACCGGCAAAGTCGAGTTCCTCCTCCAGAGTATGGATATATGCGCGATAGCGGGTCCGATCGTCGGTCGCATGAAGGAAGACGGATTCAAAATGACGAAGCTCTTGGGTGATCGTCTGTCGCTGGCCGGGATCGAGGCCCTCGGTATCGTGGAAGACCGCGAGGCTGTTGCCGCTATACGGTCCGGTGCCGAACACGTCGGCCAGAATGAATTCGGCTTCGGGAGCATTGGATATCATTGTGTCGCACCGAGTGATGATGGGCGCCTGACCTCGTAAAAGCAGCAAGGCTCGTCCTAGCGGCGTGCGGCGGCATAGACCATTCGTTCGCCTACCGCCGTCATGCCGCATGCCTTCATGACGGCAAATGACCCCGCATTCGCGATCTGCGCTCCCGCCTCAATGACGTTTACGCCTAGGGTCGCGAAGCCGGCAGCCAAGACGATCGGCGCGATTTCGCGCATATAGCCTTTGCCGTGGTGGTGTTCCCCCAGCCAAAATCCCAACGCCGCGGACGCTCGATCCCGTTCGTTGCGCACGATTGTCGCCCAACCGACTAATTCCTCGTTGAGCCTGGCGACGATGGCGAACGGCAAAGCATCCCCGCGATAGGCCTGTTCGCGCAGGTCGGCGATCCGTTGTTGGGCCATTTTCAAGGTGAACGGCATCGGCCATGAGGCGAGCCAGCGACTGACCGCCGGGGTCATCAACCGTGAGGTTGCCAAGGCGTCATCCGCGGTCACGCACCGCAATCGCAGCCTGTTCGTCGAGCGCGCGGCAAAGGGCTCTGTGACCATCAGACTGCACACAGCTCGAACGTGGCGGCGTAACGAAAGCTTCTATTCGCCCCGATCTTGAAGGGCGGAGCGCTAGGCATGTGGCAATCCAAGGCCTTCCACAACGACGATATGATGCTCGACATGCTCCGGCTTCTCGATGAGGTAGCGGTCATCCAGCGGATAGTAGCGCGCGCGATCAACGTCGTGGCTAGCAAAGGCGCGAATGGCCTCCATGGATCGCCACCAGCTCAGGGTCGAAACCTCGGTCGACCCGTCACCACAATCGCGCAACAGCATCTCGCACCCGACATTGCCGGGCGTGGCCAGATAGTCCTCCACGCCCGTGCCCTTGATGTAGCTGACATACTCCTCGCGATCCGCCGTTCGAATGCGGGACGACCAGCGGCGTAGAATCAAGGGCTCGGCTTCCATCGTTAACGGTCTCCCTAGCGCTCTGGCGGACGGTGCTATATAACCGACTCGACCACTCATACGGGTTATAGCGTGATCGATACCCGTGCAATCCGCTACCGCGGCCAAGACACGCCAGACGGGTTCCTGTTCGAACTCAGTGGCGGCGCTCTTCCGCTTGAGTTTGCGAACACGATCAGTGAGCGTTCGAAAGGCGGCCGGGAACGATTGCCGGATTATGGCGCGTTGATCCGGTGGACGACCCAGGCCGGCATGCTTACCGAGCAACAGGTGGCCAAACTGGAGGCGGCTTCATCGGAGAACCCCGGCGAAGCGGGCCGGGCCCACCAAGAGGCCATCGATTTGCGCGAGCTGATCTTTGAATCTGCAAAGGCCGCCGCCGGCCGTTCTCCACTCGCCGAACGCGTGGTCGGTCGCTGGAACGCTTGGCTCGAACGGGTGCAATCGAGCCGCCGACTTGCGGCCGGTCATCAAGGTCTCGAATGGCAGGATACAAGCGATTTCGAAACACTGGACAGTATTTCACTTGCTGTTGCGAGGGCGTCGATCGAGCTGTTTGTTGACGGTGACAAGAGAGCGCGCACCCGTATCTGCGCAGCGGCGGACTGTGATTGGGTCTTTCTAGATAATAGTCGGCGCATGAATCGCATTTGGTGCGACATGACGGTATGCGGAAATCGCGCCAAGGCGACGCGTCACTATCGTCGTAAGACCGGGAAGTGAGCTTTCTTCGCGGCACTCCTTTGCAACCTGCACCACGTACTTGCTTGCCGGCGACCGCCTCGGGGCGCTCAAGCCCGCAAGTTGCGGTGTCCATCACGCAGGGTTGCACCGGCGGCGCATACTGCGAGACGCGGCGTCGTCGGAGGCGAGCATCGGTGTCGCTCAAAAGTAGGCAAGGATGAAGAAGCGCACGGTTATCGCCGCAGAGAGTATAAGCGTCGCGCCTCGTACCAATTTCGGATTGAGACGGCGCCCGAGATGCGCGCCCGCATAGCCTCCTGCAATCGCGCCCAGGCCAACGACGAGAGCCGCTTTCCATTGAATGGCGCGGGCGACTGCGAAGCAGAGGATCGCGACCGTGTTGGCGGCGGTGACCATCAGGGTACGTGGCGCATTGAGCGCCTTGATATCGGCGCCCTCGAGAAGACTCCACGCCGCCATCATCATCAGTCCGACGGCACCGCCGAAATAGCCGCCATAGACGCCCAGCAGGAACTGGAGTGTGAGGATCGCAGATGCGCCCAACACCAACCGGGGTCGCAGCAGGACACCGACGCGCGGTCCGAACATCAACGTCAGCGTTGCCAGCAGGAGCAGCCACGGCATCGCGCGATCGAACAGCGCGCTCGGCGTCGCCAACAGGAGCATGCTGCCAACAAGGCCACCCAGCAACGTGGCGAGAAGAGTGGGCACCAACGGCACTCCGCAAACCGTGCCGAGGCCGTCGCGATAGACCCAGGCACTGGCCGCGCCGCCCGGATAGAGCGCCGCGCTGCTTGTAGCGTTCGCCGAAACCGAAGGGACGCCAGTCGCGATGAGCGCCGGCAGCGTGACGAAAGAGCCACCACCGGCGAGCGCGTTCATGGCTCCGGCGATCAGGCCCGCTATCAGTAGAAACAGAGGCTCGTCCATCCGCTAGGAATGACGCCGCTGGTGATCGCTCACAATGCGGATTATGCGAGTTCAGCGTTCGTGTGATCCGAAGGGTGGCGATGCGGTTCGACTTAATGGACTTACGCCTGTTCGTGGCGATCGTCGAAGCAGGCAGCATTTCCAAAGGTGCGGAAGCGGCGCATCTGGCGCTCGCTTCGGCAAGCGCGCGGGTCAGCGGAATGGAGGCGACGCTCGGCGTATCGCTGCTCGATCGCGGGCGTCGCGGGGTGGTGCCGACGGCCGCGGGCCGAGCGCTGCTCCACCATGCGCGCTCGATCGGCGCCGCCGTGGAGCAGATGCGCGGCGACCTGCGCGGGTTCGCTACGGGCCTCAAGGGCGAAATCCGCATGCTCTCGAACACGGCCGGGCTGGTCGACTTGGTGCCGATGGCGCTCCGTGCGTTCCTGGCTGCCCATCCGGACGTCGACATCGATATCGAGGAGCGAACCAGCACGGACATCGTACGGGCCGTGGCGGATGGCCGGGTCGAATTCGGCGTAGTCGCGAACACGACAGACCTGGGCGAATTGGCGACTATCCCGCTCTCCATGGATCGCTTGGTGCTGATAGTGCCCTGCGCACACCCCTTGGCGCATCGCAACGCCATCCGCTTTGCCGAGGTCGTCGGTGAGCCGTTCGTCGGGCTGAGTGCCGGCGCCCTCCATTCGCACCTCGCCGATCACGCCGCGCGTCTTGGGCGCCGGATCAACTATCGGGTGCGATTGCGCAGCTTCGATGCCGTTGCACGGCTGGTCGAGGCGGGCGTTGGTTTGGGCATACTACCGATGGCGGCCATTGCTACATGTGCCGTGAGCGGCATCGGGATTGTCCCACTCGCCGACGATTGGGCGAACCGCAGGTTGCTGATCTGCGCCCCGGACTTCGCAGCGCTGAGCGGGCATGCGCGATTGTTCGTGGATCACATCAAGAAGCAGGCGGAGCAGGTGACACACCGGTTCGTTTGACCCTGCTGGAGAGGCCGAGCTGCCCGCAGGTCCACTCCTGGAGGCGGTACGAATTGGGCAACCGACGCCAGCGCAATGCGGTGGCGAACGTAGCTGGCACACGAGATGCGACAAACCCGCAGATGTCTCTGCACGGTACGGTTGCGGGCCGGTGAGGCCTGGGCTTAGTCTGCCACCATGACGACCTTCCCGACGGTCCGCGTCGTCCGCCCCACCGACGACATCGAGGCCCTGCTTCCGTTTTATCGGGAGGGCCTCGGTTTGGACGTGCTGTATCGATTTGCGGACCATGACGGCTTTAACGGCGTCATGATCGGGCGTGCGGGTGCCCCATAACTTCGAGTTTACGAAGGCACTCGGACACTGTGCCGGGCGAGCACCGACGCAGGATAATCTTACAATCTTTTATCTGCCGGACGTCGCAGAGTGGCAGGCAACAGTGGATCGGATGGAGGATGGGGGTTCCCGGCGGTTGCATCCTTCAATCCTTACTGGGATCAGCTTGGCCGGACCTACGAAGACCCTGACGGATATCGGGTCGTCATTCAAACGCCGCGTGGAGCACTTGATGACTCTCGGCTTCGGGCCCCAATAAGTACGACTTGAATATGACTGTCGCGACGACTGCCGCCCGATACGGTCCGCGAGCAAACCCGATCGCCGGATCAGCCGATGTCCGTACGATCTCCGCGCGTGCTGGGGCTGGACGCGACAATGAAATGGACGTCGCTGTCGCTGTCATTCCGGGCTTGATGCCTCGCGCCCGGCACAATCTCTATGCCTGTCATGGGCGGAAGGAGATGATGTTCTCCTTCCAATTCCATCGTCAATTCGCCTGCGAGCACATAGAAGAACTGGCGCGCCGTTAGATGGAAATGGCGCTTCTCCGCGGTCCGGGGTGGCATTCGCTCCTGGATGATCATCATGTCTGGAGAAGGCGAGAGCACCCATCCGTCGCACCCATCGCCCCAACGGTAATGCTCTGAATTGTCGATACCGCGCTTCATTTCTATCCTTCAGTCAACCTGAGCCGCTTTTCAGATGGGTCTGCTGTTCGCGCCCGCTTGCGGCACTACCTCAGCGCAATCTCCTAAACGCTTAAAGGAGCTGGACGTGTTCGATAGCCCGGCTGCGCGAACGGGTGGGCATCTGCGAACGCCGGCACGTCGAAACACCGCCGCGCTAACTGGGCCACTTCGGGAAATTCGGACCAATCCATCTGATAGACGTCGGCGAGGGCGACTTGGCCGGCGATGCCTATGTCAGCGATTGAAATTGTCGCGCCCAGGGCGAACGGCGAGGCCGGCCGCCGTTCGAGCAACCGTTCGTAAGTCGCTAGCCCTTTGCCCGTCCAGTGCCGACAACATGCCTCAATTGTGTCCGGGTCGGCGCCGAAGGCTTCTCTGAGATGCTCTCGGACCCCCGGTACGGTCAGGGGATGGGAGTCTGCTGCCTGAATCATTGCGAGCGAGCGCGCATAGGCTCGCTCTCGGGCGTCGCGCGGCAGGAGGGACGGATTTGCCTGAACCTCGTCGAGATATTCGATGATCGCCAGGGATTGGGAAATGCGGTGGCCGTCATGGACGAGCGTCGGCACGACATACTCGGGGTTTATCATGACATAAGCGGGATCGAATTGGCTTCCAGAAAGCAGATCCACCTCTGTTTCTTCAAAGGGTATCGCCTTCAGCGCGAGTGCGACCCGAACGCGAAATGCCGCGTTCGAACGCCAGAAGCCATAAAGCTGCATCATCGTCGACTTACCTTTCGCTTCCTGTTTCGACCCCGGTCCGCACGGTCGGGACTACCGACATGCCCACGCGCAGCCGGTCGAGCCCGGCCTGCCCGGAGTCGATGGCGATGCGGACGGCGAGGCGCTGAGTAATATTGGTGAAATTACCCGTCGCATTCTCGGGTGCGATGACCGCGAACGAGGCACCCGAGGCGGGCGCTATGCTCTCGACATGGCCGGTGAAGGTCAGGTCCGGCGCGGCATCCAGGCGGAAGCTCGCCGGCTGCCCCGGCCGAATCCGGGCGAGTTGCGTCTCGCGGTAACGTGCCTCGACATAGGCCAGCCGCACCGGCACCACGGCGGAGAGCGGCGTGCCGGACTGGACATAATTCCCCGATCACCATTGCATGATCGCGCACGGCGTCGAGCAGGCGTGCCCCGGCTCCGTTTCCTCGCTGATCGTCCTGTACGAACAGGCAGTCGAGATGGAGGAATGGCAAGCCGGTCCATGTCGCGAAATCCTGCGTGGCGGTGGCGTAGCCAATCGGTCTGCCTGCCTGCTCAGCGATCCATGCCCATAGCCGACGTTGCGGCGCGTCCAATGCGGCCTGCAGGGCAGCCGCGCTCGTGCTCGCCTCGCCTTTCTCGTAGCCGGCATGGGCTTGGATCAACGGCAGCAACGTATCCGCGTCCGCTCCGCAAGCGACGCGGATGCGAATTCTGTCTCTCCCACAAACAACCGGCTGGCTGGCTTCAGCCACTGACGCGGCCGGTTTCGAGCGAAAACCCCTCATCTATCCAGCCGGTCACGCCGCCGGCCATGATCTTGACCGGACGGGAAAGTCGCGCGAGCCGAAGGGCGCCCCGTGCCGCGCCGTTGCAATGTGGCCCGGCACAGTATGTGACGAACAGTGTGTCCACCGGCCAGGCCGCCATCCGGGAGGCGATGATTTTGCCATGCGGCAAGTTGATCGCCCCTGGTACATGGCCTTTCGCGAACTGATTTGGACCGCGGACGTCGAGCAGCACGAAACCGGGATCGGGGAGCGACAGCGCCTCGTGGGTATCCCAGCAATCCGTTTCAAAGCCAAAGCTGGCGGCAAAATGGGCCTCTGCCTCGGGCGAGGTTGCAGCGGGAACATCGGTGACGGGATTGGGCATTGACTGGCTCCTGTTGGTGCCACTGTGTTGCCCTACATCGTTGCCCCCTCGCTATCGGCAGGATTGCCGTATATCGAAAGTATCATGCCAAATCCGGATCACGCACCCAATCGCCTCGTCGCAGCGCTCGCTTACGAAGGGCTGTGCGCGTTCGAGTTCGGTATTGCGGCAGAAGTCTTCGGTCTTTCGCGGCCTGAGATGGGACCGGACTGGTACACGTTCATAACCTGCGCTGAGCATCAGGGACCGCTCGCGACCAACGTCGGACTAAAGGTCGAAGCGGAAGCGGGCCTTGATGCGCTGGATAAGGCCGGGACGATCATCATACCCGGCTGGCGTTCGGACGGCGCAGTTCCTTCCGACGCGGTTCGTGACGCCTTGCTCTCCGCTCACGCGCGCGGCGCGCGGCTGGTGTCGATCTGCTCGGGAGCCTTCCTGCTCGCGGCGATCGGGCTGCTGGACGGCCGCCGCGCCACTACGCATTGGCGCTATGCGGAACGGCTGGGAGCAGCTCATCCGAACGTGACGGTCAATGCTGACATTTTGTACACCGAGGATAGTCAGGTGTTCACCTCCGCGGGTTCTGCGGCCGGTATCGATCTCTTGCTACACTTGGTCCGCAAAGATTTCGGCGCTGCCGCTGCAAACAGCGTAGCACGACGCATGGTGGTTGCGGCCCATCGTGCTGGAGGACAGGCACAGTTTATCGAACGGCCGGTGCCCTCATGGCCCGAAAACAAGCTTGCCGGCCTTCTCGATCAACTCCGGGCCGACCCTTCGCGGTCCTGGACAATCGACCAAATGGCCGATGCAGCGGCAATGAGCCAGCGCACGTTGGCACGACGCTTTCAGGAGGCGACGGGAACCAGCCCGGCGGCATGGCTGACGCTGCAACGGATTTCTGTTGCCCGCGACCTTTTAGAAACGACGGGCCTGCCGATGGAGCGTATTGCCGAAGAAGTCGGGATGGGAACCGCGACCAATCTCCGGCTCCATTTCGTCACGCACGTGGGTATCCCGCCCAATCTCTACCGGAAGCAATTCCGGCGGGAAGGTGCTTTTCCAGGAGCGAGCACTAGCGATTGAGTGGAGGCGACGAAGCCACGCTCCCGCAACGGCGCGCGAAATGGGCTGAGACGACGGTCTCGACGCAAATGGTCGCTGAAGAGCTTGCTAGTCAGCCCACAACACCTTCTCGCCGCCCCGAGCGCGAGCGATATCCTGGGCCACGGCGGTGCCGAAGCCTTTACCGCGTCGAGCGCGCGTTCATACGAGACGGCAGCATCTCTACGATCAATCGATACAATATCGTTGAGCATAATGAGCAATTGTGTAACCTTGGCTCCGCCGGATGATTCCGCTTGCTGATGGACAAACACTGACAGCCGAGGATTGGGATGGATCAGAATCTGCAAGACTCGCGAGCAGGGTTGTCCGACGCAGAGAACCGCAACGCCGGAGCAAGCCAACAGCGTGCTCCCATCTTGGCCGTTCGGGCATCGCCGCGCACCAAGCCTTCCAATTACCCGCCAATATTTGCTGAGCGGATGGCCGGGAGAACGAAACGCCCGTTAGGCGACCTGTTCGCGTTGGCCAACTTCGGCGTAAATCTCACGATGCTCGCACCGGGAGCCGCCTCCGCGCTTCAGCATCAGCACAGCAAACAGGACGAGTTTGTGTACGTCGTGAGCGGCGAACTGACGCTCGTGAGCGGGCTTGACACTTACTCGATGAGTGCCGGAATGTGCGTCGGGTTTCCGGCCTCAGGTGCCAGCCATCATCTCGAAAACCGCTCGCCAAACGACGCGAGCTACATCGAAATCGGTGACAGAAGCGGAGGCGATGAAGTTAGTTACCCCGCCGACGATCTGGCTGCGGAGCGCGACGGAGATGGCTGGCGCTTCACGCACAAAAACGGCGAGCCGTATTGATGGAGATGCGGGAGCGCGCCGAACCGGCGCCGCCATCGTTACGGGCGTCTGTGCTCGCGGCTGAAGGTTCAGTCAGGAGCATTGCTCCGGCGCGTCTGGTCCGATGCCATGCGCCATCCGGGAGGAGAGCGCAATTTCGGGCTATGCCTCGTGGGCGGAAGCTGCGATGTAGTACAATTCACGAAATTGTATTGCGAGGCTATGTGCGCGGCGCTCAGGCGATCAGGATCCAGCTCCCGGATGTCCCGGGGGCTTTGCACGAGCGGCTCGCGGTAGCCGTGGAGCAACTCATTAGTGAACGCCGTTATCAGCCGGGCGATCGCCTGCCTACGCACCGCGAACTCGCGCGACAGGCCGGTGTCGCGATCGGGACCGTCACCAAGGCCCTCGAACTGCTCAACGGACGTGGCATCCTGCGCGGGGAAGTTGGTCGCGGCACATTCGTGAACGATATAAGGATCGTTCCAGGCAACAGCGGTACGATCGACTTAGCGGTCAACGGACCGCCTCAGGTCATCCCCGAAGAGAAGTTTCGCGAGGCAGCCGAGCGTGCGATGCATCGATCCCTCGCTCTCCCGCATGGCGGCTATGCGGCTCAGCGCGGGACGGCAGAGCAGCGCCGTTCGTTTGCCGCATGGCTGACGCGAACCCGCCTGCAACTGGATGAAAACCAAATGATCGCCACAGTCGGCGTTCAGCACGGCATCTATCTGGCCTTTCAGGACCTGCGGGCAACGTCCCGTCATATCGCCACTGAGGGCGCGACATATCCAGGCGCTATCGCTGCGGCGAAGGCGCTGGATATGGAGATGCTGCCGGTACTTCACGACAGCGGCGGCATCGACCCGGATGATCTTGACCGTGTCCTCGGTGCGAGCGGCGCCAAGGTCATCTATCTCACACCGGTTTGCCACAATCCTATCGGGTTCGAGATGAGCGAAGAGCGCCGACGGGCAGTTTTGGCAATTGCCGAGAAGCACGACGCCCGGATCGTCGAGGACGACATATATTCGGTCTATGCCGCCAAGGGCGGCCCCACCTTCAAAGAACTTGCGCCCTCCAGAACATACTATCTCAATAGTATATCCAAGTGCCTGACACCCCTGCTCCGCGTCGGGATCATAGCACCGCCTGCGGATCGCATCGGGAGCATAGCAAAAGCGGTCGGCGCAGTCGTGTGGGGCGCCTCTCCACACGGCCTCGAATTGGCTTGCGCGCTTATCGAAGTAGGCGCCGACACGATCGTCGCCGCGATCTTGCGCTCTGAGGCGAAGGCACGGGTCCAACTCGCCCAGCGGGTGTTGGCGCTGGACTCCGTCCCAATGCCCGACGGCGCTCCGCATTTGTGGCTCCCGATGCCTGTTGTCCAGGCGGGAAAGCTGGCGCGTCTATCCAGCGAGCGCGGAGTCCGGCTTACGCCCCCCGACGCATCGTTCGTCGGCGGTGAAAGCGGAGGGGGGATTCGGCTGTCCGTCATGGCGACCACGAATAGAGACGATCTTGAAAAGGCGCTCAGGACAATAGCGGCGCTGCTCATCGAGCCCGACGAAATGATCATCTGAGGCAATCCATGACTCGACGAACCTTGCTCGTGATCGGAACCCCTCCGGCCCCCGCGATTTCGGCGTGCAGCGCGCGCGCCCAAGCTTCGAACAAGCGATCGTCGGCCTGGTCGTAACGGTCTAAAATTTCCAGCACGCTAAGGCGAAAGGCGTTGCATGCCCGCTGTCGGCAAAAAAAGCGAAGGGTTAGATCTGCGTGCTGATCAAGGCTCAGCCGTTAGCTTAACATGCATGATGGCGTCGTCTTAGGCGGCCATCTGTGGCGGTCCAGTTGCATTCCGACCGGGCAGGTTATCATCAACCCCGCTACTGGCGTGCGCGCTCGCTTCTATCATCGGTACGCGCGCTTTCTAGCGAACCATGGGTTTGAGGTTCTTACCTACGACTATCGTGGCATCGGGGCCTCTCGGCCAACCGACTTGAGGGGATGCGGATTTCGATGGCGGGACTGGGGCGAGCGCGACTTCGAAACCGCTGTTCGTTTCATGAGCCATCGCAAAACTGTCGGCCCTTTGAACGTGGTGGGACACAGCTTCGGCGGCGTCATCCCGGGACTCGCCCGCAGCGTCACTGAGATTGATCGCTTGCTGACCGTGGGGGCGCAATACGCTTGGCTAGGAGACTATGCTTCCGGGCGGTGGGTCGCCTTGGTCATGAAATGGCACGTTGCCATGGCTCTCTTAACTGCCTGCTGCGGCTACTTTCCGGGAAAGCGTCTAGGCTGGCTTGAAGATCTGCCGGCTGGTGTGGCCTATGAATGGAGCTTCCGCGGACCACGTTTTGAGAACAGCTACCCGCGTCACGAGCGTTCGGCGGTGATCGACCGCATTGCGAGTTTCACCGCGCCCATCCTCGCCATTGTCGTGTCTGACGATGAGATTGGTACAGAGCCAGCAATTAACCGGGCTCTAGATTACTACACGGGATCTGTTCGCACGACGGTGACGCTAAATCCCCACGACTATTGTCAACAGTCTATGGGACATTTCAATCTGTTCCGAGAGGAGCGCGCAAACGACTTCTGGGAGGAAACGCTTGCCTGGCTCAAGGATGGGCAAAATGCCTGGCTAGGTTGCAAGAGATGAGCTTGTACCCGCTCGTCCATCTCCGGTTTGGCGCACATGCGCTTTGGGCCTGCACGTGTGATCAGTGGGTTCGCATCACGGGCGGGTCCGGGGCCGAATGATCGAGTTTCGCCAGCTTCGCTATCTGATCGCTGCGGCCGAAGCCGGCAGCTTCAGCAGAGCGGCGCAGCGGCTCGGCATCAAGCAGGCGACGCTCAGCCGACATATCTTGGAGACGGAGAAGCGTTTGGGCCTCGTGCTGTTCGATCGAAAAACGCGCGGTGCAAGCCTGGCGGTGGACGGTCAGACCTACCTGCGCAAAGCACGTCATATCGTAAAGGAGCTGGATGAACTGAACGAGTGGGTTCGTTCCACTCGCGCCGGCGAGAGCGGGAACGTGGCGGTCGGCTTCTACACATCGTTTTCGGCGGGCAACTTGCGTGCCACGCTGAGTGAGTTCTCGTCCGGCGAGGAGCGCACCGGCCATTCCAGATGGCGTTGCATGATTTGGCTTGGCTGGCTTCACTTCGAACACCGCATCCAGCGCGTGTCGGTCCCATCGTTGCGATCTCGGCCCGAGGCTATACGATGGGGGGAGTAGCTCTCCGGTGCGCACCAGGCGTCGCAACTGATCGACCCGCACCCCGACATAGGTCGCCGCATCTTCAAACAGTCCTTGAGGCCGCCCAGTCCGATCCCGCGGGCTTCATCCGCGGCCTCGATCGGGCCATCATCGACGAAATCCAGCGCGCCCCTGGCCTGCTCCTGGCCATCGAGAAGACGGTCGATGAGGACTATCGGCCGGGTCGCTTCCTGCTCACTGGTTCGGCGAATGTCCTGACTTTGCCGCGGGTCGCCTACAGCCTGGCCGGTCGGATGAAGACCATCCAGATTCTGCCGCTCGCACGGCCCGAGGTCGAAGGCCGGACGCCGACTTTCCTGGAGCATCTCTTCGAAGGCAAGCTCCGGAGCCGGCGGGACGCAATCCTGGGCGACGATCTCGTCCGGATCGTCAGCGATGTCCCGCAGATAGCGCGTGAGGGCCGATGTGAGATAGGATCTCGACCAGTCCTGCCGCCGGCGCTCGTTGTCGCGGCTGATCGCTTCAGGGAAACCGCCGAGCAGGACATCGCACCGAAAGCCACATCAAAGGTAGCACTGGAAGTGATCAAATTTATCGAGCCCGATGGGCTAATGCTTAATTCCACTTTCTCTCAGGTGGCCATCGCGACGGGGTCGAGCGTGATTTACACCTCAGGGCAGGTCGCGGTCGATGTTTACGGCCACCTCGTTGGCGCAGGTGATTTGGCCGCGCAAACGCGCCAAGCGATGCGTAATTTAAGCCTGGCGCTCGCAGCGGCAGGGGCCGACTTCTCTGATGTTGTCAAGACTACGACATTCGTCGTGGGCTTTGAACCTCAGCATCGCGAAATTATTACGGGCGCTAAGGAGCCGTTTTACAACGGCCGCAAGCCGCCGACGAGCGCCCTGATCGGTGTAAGCTCTCTGGCGATGGCGGCGTGGCTCATCGAGATAGAGGCTGTGGCCGTTCTTGAATAAGGCGGCATCGGTCTGTCCCACTTTGTGCGCCCCGAGAGGGCCGAGATCCACGTTTGGCCGTCAGCCCCGGTACTATCGCAACTAAGAATCAGTCTCCGGAGGAAGTGACAGGCCCAGCCTCAACGACGTGCGGATCCTGATGCTCGAGCTACAGCCGGAAATTGTCGCATCCGTCAGGACAACCTCCCCTATGATGATTCGGCGAGCAGCGGCCGCCACTAGGGAGATCGCGGAAGCGCTCGCTATCCGATGCTGCAGCTTGGGCCGAAGCATTTGCCCAAGGCGCCGCGATCGGTCAACTTGGTGACGCCCGGCCTGGGGACCGCACCATGCTGGACGCCATGGTGCCAGCCGCCGAAGCTTTAAAGGCGGCGCTTTTCTCCGGTCTTGATCTCGATACGTCACTCAAACGCAGTTTCGCCGCCGCTCAGGACGGCGCCGCCGCGACCGCTGACATGTCACCTCGGCGGGGTCGGTCGAGCTACCTCGGCGATCGTGTGGCGGGCAAACCCGACCCAGGCGCCGAAGCCGTGGCGATATGGCTTGCCGCGGTCGCAAATACCGCAGTCTCGACACCATGAAATTAGCCCAGCGTCTTGCAAATGTTCGCGACGCCGTCGGAACGATCGCTGTTACCTTTGCCCCGTCATGGCGAACATTTAGACGTGGAGAGGTATTTCAGGGCCGTCGCAGTAAAAGTGAACTAGGAGCTGCAGCCGACTTGCAGCAAGCGCCTTTGTCGCGCGGCCAGTGGCTGCACTATGGGCACTCGGCACTCTTAGCAAAGTGTCGCTACCGAAACCTTCATCGGGTTACGCACTGTCTGCGCCGATAACGTATTCCCGCTTGGGAGGCGAAGGTCCAACCACGACAGCGGTACGGAGGCAAGGGTGAACGATGCCTCCGCCTCAGGATCAACGCTGCCGATCCACGCCGCGATCGGCAGGCCGGCAACAGTGGGGCAGCCGAGATGTTATAGCTTCCCCGTGGCTGCGGAGAGCGCTTGCACATCTCCGCAGCGGATGCCAGAGCCCCAGCGAGCGTCACCATCCTGCGTATGAACCTACATTAGCCCGCGTAACGAGCTTGGAGGGAATGAGGACAGTCGAGTTTGTGAGCTTTTTGCCATTGATGATTGCCCATCCGATCTTTATGCCTTCGATACCCATCGTTCGGGGTTCCTGCGCGGCGGACGCTTGGATCAGCGTATCCGATTTGAGTGCCGCCACGATGTCGGGTGAACCATCAACAGATGTAATTATCATCTCGGATCGATGAAGCTGTTTCGCTGCCAGGTCGGCGCCGATGGCTGTCGGGTCATTTATCGTGAATATTCCATCGATATGCGGGTATCTCGTGAGCAGCGCCTCCGCGACGTCCAGTCCACCGTCGCGCGAGCCCTTTGCGTCTTCATTGGACGAGAGTAGCTTGATGGCCGGGTATTTCGAGAAGACGGCCTTGCACCCTTTCACGCGCTCAACGACTGAGGAAACCTGTGGGCCATTGATTATAATTACGTTTCCCTTGTCGCCGATCTTGTCGGCCAGGAACTGGCAAGAGAGACGCGCTGCTTGGTTATTATCCGTCATGACGACTGCATTGGATCCCAGTGCGCGGTCCCCGACGGCGATGACGGGAATTCCAGCAGCCGTCGCCTTTTTGACGGCAGGCGCGATTGCTACCGGATCGCTGGCGTTCAGCAGTATGATATCGACATCGCTCGCGATGAAGTTCTCGATCTGGTTGAATTGCTTTCCCAGGTCATAGTCTGCGCCCACTGAGACGACCTGCACCTTTGGATTGATCTGGTCGGCTTGCTTGTTGGCGGCGTTGGCCAAGGATACGAAGAAAGGGTTACCCATCGAGCCGAGTGTTATACCCACGTTCTTGAGATCGGCGGCATGGGCTGTAGCTGCAACGAGAGCAATGCTGAGGACTAAGCCAGTCGCTGTTTTATTCATCGTTACCTCCCTAGTGTTTATTCTTCTTATTAGGACCCTGAAACGCTTCGTCAGGCGAAGCGTTTCATCGCATCCTCCGGCGTCACATCACGCTGAACGATATCCTTGAGGCCCTGGATGACCTGTGGGATGACCTCGTTTTCGAATGAGCGGCGCCCGAAAATAAGGCCGCCACATCCGGCCTCGACCGCTGTGCGTGCGAGTTTGAACGTCGACAGGTGGCCACCCTCCGCCGGGCCGCCGGCGAGAAAGATCGGGACCGGGCAGGCGTTCACTGCCTCGGCAAGCACTTCCTCCGAGCCAGGCCACAGGCATTTGATAATATCGGCACCAAGCTCAGCGGCCATACGACAGTAGAGCGAAACAGTTTCCTTAGAGAAGGCAAGCTTTCTGTCTGTGAGCTCATGAACTGACCGGGGTTCAACAATGAGCACTAGCCCGTGCTTGTCGCAAAGTTGCGCAAGACGCGCATTGCGCTCAATTTCCAACCGTTCAAGTTGCGTGTCGTCGTGTCCGATAAACATGTAAGACATCAAGGCATCGACGCCTGAAGCAGCAGCAAGCTCGACATCTACAATGGTCTGCGCCGCCCCTCGCGACGGGCGCATATGCGGTCTGTCCCAATTCTCCCAGTCTGCATGGACGATGAGAGTGGGACGGTCACGCCCGATAAATGCGTCTTCATATATTGAAACGACGCCTGGGCCGAGCACGATTCCATCCGCGTCCTTTAGATGGCCGAGTTTTTGCTTAATCTCTGAACGCGTCCGTCCTCCTGGAAAAGGCCCTAGAAGAACGCCGTGAGAATAGGCGACCACGACTCCACGCTGCGACGCAGGATCGACAAGCCTTCCAAAGCGGATCTTTTTACCCGTTCGCGAATCCATGTTCTCTCCCTTTGACGTTCGTCGGCCTGCATCAGCGAAATGCCAGTTTGCCGGGGTTTAAGATGTTGTCAGGGTCGACGGCTGATTTGATGGTCTGGAGGAACGCCGCTGCGGCTTCGCCGATTTCTTTGGGGAAAACACTTCGTCTGGCGAGACCGACGCCATGGTGGTGCGTCGTCGTTCCCCCGTAGGCCAAGGCCGCTTCCGTGACGATTGACCAGACGCGCGCATAGCGACTCTTCAGGGAAGCCGTGTCGGGATCCTGAATTTGGAAGATGAAGTAGATCATTCCCCCGGTCTGGTAGAAGTGCGATAAGTGGCCCATCGCGACAGTACAGAGCGGTCTGATCTTGGCCATGACGTCGTCATAGATTGTCATGAGTTCCGCCCATCCTACGGAAACTTCGATCGAATCCGCTATAGTGTCACTGAGCTGGTTCGCATCCAGCCACGCTGCGCGGTACCGGCCGGCGTTCCAGGTTTCTGCAACTCGTGCCGGGAGGATCGTTGCCCCGAGGCCGGATAAGATGATGCCGCAAGCGGCGGCTTCGGCTTCCGCGATGCGTTCATGACCTTCGTGGCCCAGGAGGAGTAGCGCTCCACCATGGACCTCTCCCGCGGCATCATAGAGGTGTTGGGACTCCTCCGGATCGTAGAGCCTGACCAGGGCAGGCGTGCACTCTTGGAAAAAAAACTCTCGAACCGCCTGGACGCCGCTATCCAGCGAAGGCATCCGGAACGCGGCAAAGATCTGGCTCCGAGGCTTAGGGAAGATGCGGAGCGTTATTTCAGTGACGATGCCGAGCGTGCCCTCAGAACCGAAGAACAGCTCCATTAGATTAGGGCCGGCCGCTGAGCGGGGAGCATGCCCAAGCGACATACTCGTTCCGTCCGGCAAGATGACCTTCAGCGCCTGGACGAGCTTCTCAATGCCACCATATTTGTTAGAGAATGTCCCAGTTCCGCGAGTGGCAAGCCATCCGCCTACAGTCGAGATGTGGAGCGATTGCGGGTAGTGGCCGCAAGTAAAGCCCTTCTCGCTCAACCACTCCTCCAAGACGCCTCCTAAAACGCCCGCGCCGACAGACACAGTCATGCCGATCTGATCGAAGGCCCGAATCTCTCCGAGCCCCTTCATATCCATGATCAGCGAGCGGGCGTCGGGGATCGCTGCCCCACAAACTCCGGAACCTCCGCCAACAGCGACGACCGACCTTCCGGCCGCCCTGGCGGCCGTCACCATCTTCATCACGTCTTCGTCGTCCCGGGGTCGGAGAACGCCGGCAGGCACGTGTTCAGCAAGCTCTGACCGGCTCCACTTGGCAGCGATGGGCCACGCGTCGCGCGCGAACGATGCCGTTCGTTCCTCATCCGATGGAGTTGCCATCTGCTGGAGGAGTGCAGGGAGATCGGTATCTGGGGTCCTCATATGCGCTCCTGTTAGAAGGCCTTCGCGCGGGGGCTGTCAGATGACGCAGCCTAAGCAGGGCAAGATCAATATGCAATATCCTAAATATTGTGTATACCGCCGTCGAGTGGGCGTTGGCGACAACCGCCCTGCGGCTCGATAAGGATCCGGCACACCGGACGGGTGGGAGATCAGGATGATGGGAGCCGTTTTTATCGGCGTTGACGTCGGATCAACCGGGGTGAAGGTCGGCATCTTCGATGAGACTCTGATGCATCCGGTCGCGACCGGAAGCGCTCACTACGTCGCGCATCAGCCTGTGGACGGCGTCAGCGAGCATGATGGGGGGCTTCTATACGATGCGGCATGCCGCGCCATTAGGTCGGCCGTTGTTCTAAGCGACCTTGCCCCCTCTCGCTTCGCGGGGCTGGCCGTTTGCGGGATGATGAGCGGAACCATTCCCATCGGTATGGATGGTCAGCCTACCGGACCTTATACGACGACGCTCGACCAGCGCGCGAGCAAGTGGCTCATGGACGGCGTGCGCAAACACGGCTCGGCCATCGGCGAACAAACCGGATCCGCCCAGCCTGTGTTCGCTGCAAAAATCCAATGGATCCGTGACGAAATGCCTGACGTGTACAGAAGGACTGCAAAGTTTATGACAGCGGGTTCTTTTGTCGCGTCTAAGCTCGCGGGTCTGAGCGGCAGCGACGGCTTCATCGACCCGACTTACCTTTGGATGACTGGACTGGCCGACGTGAAGATGGAGCGTTGGTCTGGCGAGCTCTGCCGCCTCCTTGGCATCGACGAGGATTGCCTTCCTTCGATCACGCCCTCAGAGTCTAGGATCGGAACCCTCGATGCCTCAACGGCAGCATGCACGGGATTGGTGGCCGGAATGCCGATCTATGCCGGCTGCGGAGACCAGCTTGCCGGGTTCCTCGGTGCCGGCTTAGTGCAGCCGGGAATGGCGGCAGATGTGGCAGGCACCTATGCCGTCTTTGCCGTTACCTCGGCAAGCTTCGGTTTTGACAACAGCGGGTCCTATGAAACGATCAAAGCCGCGGGGGCGGATATCTGGGTAACGCAGAGCTTTGTCGCAGGCGGCGGACTGAATAACGGCTGGTTTCTCAATTCGGTGCTCAATGGCATCCGCCTGGACGAGAAAATCGCTGGGCTGGCGGAGCTTCGCGATGGGCTCGAGGAGGCAGCGCGCTTGCTCCCGCCCGGCTCGGAAAATCTAATCTTCGTGCCCCACCTTGGCGGTCAGGCGCTGCCGCCGAGACCCGACGTCCGCGGGGCCTGGATCGGACTCAACTGGGCCCACCGACGGGAGCACCTCTATAGGGCCATGCTCGAGGGGTTAGCCTACAGCCATAGCCTCTCCCTCCAACGGCGCCGCCAGGCGGACGGATACGCGGAACCCTCCTTGGTCATTGCCTTTGGTGGGGGCGCCCGCAGTAGGCTCTGGACCCAAATTAAGGCCGACGTTCTCGGGATTCCCTTCCGCGTATTGGATCACGATAGCCCCGCGACGCGAGGCTGCGCCATTCTGGCGGCGGCGGGCGCAGGAAAATCGCTGGCGGCGTCCGCAGCAGTCGAAGAACTGTACAATGAGGCGGCAGTTCGGCCTTCGCCAGATGCCCACGCCATCTATTCTGCTATGACCGGCGACTATGCCGAGGCGCTCGATGCACTATACGGTGCCTACCATGCACTCTCCCGGCGCCGTATGCCACCAAGCTAACATACGAGAATGACGATGGCGAAAAAATCTATGTTGACAGTCTCGGATGACATTGACTCTGCGCACGCAAAGACCGTCCGCGCCCTTGCAAACGATCTTCTCGGGCGGGAAGCCGAGGAACGCCTACCGACCTTGGCACAGTACAGCGACAAATTCCGGGTTGGAACCGGGACGGTCAAGAAGGCGCTGCTCGAGCTTGAGCGCAGTCACGCGGTCTCCTGCAGACCACGCGGCCACATGGGCACCTTTATCACGTTGCTCGATATAGGCAGACTTTGGCAGTTCGCGAGACGAGGTGCCGTTAGCGCGGCAATTGGCCTCGCGGAGGCTGCAGAGTTCAGAGGTCTCGAAAGCGGATTGTCAGAGGCCTTTGCCGACTTCGGGATTGGACTTAGCGCCGTTCACGTACGCGGTGCGAAAGCGCGTGTCGGTCTGCTCGAACATGGGGCGTGCGATTTGGCGCTCTTGTCCAAGGCCGCGCTAGGACATTACTTTCCCGAGACAGAAGCCGACCTTGCACTTCTCGAGCTCGGTCCGAATACCTATTACGCCCGGGAGTCAGTTTTGGTTCTCGTGCGCTCTGGCTACAAGAGCGGCCCACTACGTGTCGGTATCGATCCGCAATCTTTTGATCAAGCTGAACTGACACGAGCAGAATTCGACGCCTATGCTGGAGGCGTTGAATATGTAGAGGTGCCGTACTCCCACGTGCCTGCCGCAATACTCGGTGGCTATATCGACGCCGCCGTTTGGCACCGGGTCGGGATCGGCATTCCTCTCGACGCCCTGCAGGTTGTCGTCGTTCCTATGACCAACAAACGCTCGCTGGCGATGCTCGAAACGCTTTCTTTCGCTTGCCTCGTCTCGTCCGGCAAAGATCCTGCTATCCGGGTGCTCCTTAAACGGCTCGACATCACAAGAATTCGAGCCACCCAGGCTGAGGTGGTTCAGAGTGCAGCCGAACAGGAGGCAGCGCTATCCGCCTATTTTCCAAGAGGCGTAAGCGCGCGCGGTGACAGCGTCCGTAAAAGCTAACTCGACGGGCGAGCGTTATGCGGCTGGGCAAGAAGGGGTGAGGCCCCAGATTCCCGACATCCCCTCGCCACGGACCAACTGCGCGGGAAGGCGAACCGAGCGCGAGGGGCCCGCTTGAAAAATCCTGTTGCTTGGCTAGCCGGCGCCTAGCGCAATCCAACCAACCTCGAAATGTTCCATTTGGGCGAAAGCAGGTATAAGGCGCGAAAGCTTTTTGCAATTTATGATCGCGTGGGAATCATTGCGTCGCGTAGGAAGGTATTTGAGACTTCTGCAGGAGCAATGGGTCGGTGTTTACTTGCAAGCTTAAACGTTTTCAGGCGTGTAGAGCTCCATGGGCACGAAGATTTCCATCACGCCTTGGCGTCTTGACCTTCCAAGACCTCCCTCCAGATTAGATTTTGCAGACATGGCCTGCTCGCGGCAGTCCTCTACCGCGGTTCGCATGACTTCCACGGCTGCTTCCGCCAACAACGTCAGCGGATGGGAAATGACCAGATCGATGGTACCGTCGATCAACCCTTCTCGCGTCTCGTCAGTCAGTTCATGGCAGATAACGGCGACGTGCCGGATGGTCTCAACTTCCCGCAAGGCCTGAAGAACCCCTTCCATGCCGCCGCCGGGGACATAGATGCCGCCCAGATCGGGAACCCGGCGTAGAAGGTCAAGAACGCTTTCGTAGGCGAGCCGCGGCTCCTCCAAGCTTACGAGCGGCTCCAGAAGCTGAAGCTCGGCGGCATGCTCTCGAAGGTACGAACGGAAACTGACCTCGCAAATTTCATGTCCCTGATACCGGTGGCTGCCCAGCACAATGGCGACCTTGCCGGTCCTTCCCGCCAATCTCGGCATCGCCCAGCCAGCGGTGCGGCCCGTCTTCCGCCAGTTCCATCCGATGTAACCGACCGGCGCCGTAAGATCGCTTAAAAGTGCAATTGTCGGTTTGCCCTGCTCATGGAGATCGGAAATCGCGCGCGAGACAAAGGGGTGATCCGCGGCCACTACAGCCAATGCGTCGACGCGCTGTCCCATTCGCCGTACACGATCCGCGACGGAGGCAGGCGAGAGGTCTTCCAAGAATTCAACTACCGCCTGACCCTGGACCTTTGGTGAAGAACGGGAAGCGGTTTCCAAAGCCGTTCCCAGATTGCGATAGAACTGGGTTGTGCGCCGCTGGAGGACAAAGCCGAGGCGAAGTAATGGTCGATGCAGCCCCATGCTACGTCGGCTGATTGTCCCCGCAGCATGGAAGCCGATGGTCTGCGCCGCCTCCTGCACCCGCTTTGCAGTGCTTGGCTTCACCGGAAGGCGCCCATTGATGACCCGGTCAACTGTCGCCACGCTGACCTTCGCCGCCTGCGCGAGATCAAACACGGTCGGCCGCCCACGTTTCCCTTTCTGATAGAATTCGTCACTCACTCTTGGCTACTCTGATAGTTTGGTAGAAAATATCATTTCACGTTGCGGTCGTCATCGCAATGGCCTTATTTTGGAGCTGCGGGCTTGGTTCGCGGCCGAACCGCGCATTGCACAATGACCGCTTGGTAAAAGTGGCCCTGAGGGAGTTTTGGCATGTCGGACATTGGGCTAGGGAGCCAGACGGCAAAGGTCCGAGCGCGCGAGCGGCGCGACCATTGGCGTCCGGAAAAGGCCTTGCAGCAGGCGCCAGTGGCCATCTGGCCGCCGCGCCCCGTGGCGGCTCTGAAGTTCCTTTTCGCCTATCCGGGGTATCTCTACCCTTGGAATGCCCTTTATCTGGGTATAGCCGCGATCACTTGGTTCCTTTTGACGCCCGACCTATCTCGTATGGAGACGCTCAAACCGAGTTGGATGCTGCTTATTCTCGCACGGAACGCGGTGATCTTGTTTCTTTTCGTCGGCGCTTGGCACCTGCGGTTATACATACAGAAGTCGCAAGGACAGGACTATAAATACCATCCTCGCTGGCCGGCGACGGGCAATCAGACTTTCTTGTTTGGCAACCAAGTCTTGGACAATATGTTTTGGACCTTTGCCAGCGCAGTGCCGATCTGGTCAGCTTATGAGATCTTGACACTGTGGGGCGAAGCCAATGGCTGGCTTCCTTACCTGAGCTGGCACAAGCATCCAATTTGGTTCGTATTGTTGATGCTGGCAATCCCATTGTTCCGGGAAATTCATTTCTATCTCGTCCATCGAATCATCCATTGGCCGCCGCTCTATCGGACGGTGCACAAACTACACCACAAGAACGTCAACGTCGGACCCTGGTCGGGCCTGGCGATGCACCCCGTGGAGCACGTCCTGTACTATTCAGGCGTGCTCATCCACTGGATTATTCCCTCAAATCCGCTGCACGTGATCTTCCACCTGCAGCACTTGAGCTTTGCACCAGCCCAAGGTCATTCAGGTTTCGAGCGCGTAGTCGTTCGCGAGGGTATCGCGCTCAAGACGGACGACTACTATCACTACCTACACCACAAGTATTTCGAGTGTAACTATGGCAGTGCCGGAGCAATCCCGACGGATATTCTCTTCGGCACCTTCCATGACGGATCGGATGAATGCACCGAGCGAATGAACGAGCGATTTATGGCGCGGCAAAAGAAATAACTCGACGGGAAAGGCACGACATCCACGTGGGCCTTGCGCCTATGGCGATCCACGTCCCATAGAAGAAAGAACAGCCGCTTGAAAATTTAGCGGTTGAAGAGGGAGAAAGTCCGTATGAAAATGTCGCTCGGGGTCGCTGGCGTGGTGGGCATACTGTGTGCCGCCGCCCTGACATCGGCTCACGCCGCGCCGCTGAAAATCATATTCACAGATCATTGGTCGACCAGCAACAACTTCTCCCAGGCGGTCAAGCGTGGCTTCGAGAAGGCGTGTAGTCTGATTCAGGCCGACTGCCAGATGATCTTCGTCCAAAACGAGGGATCAGTGGATCAACAGGCCGCAAATATGCAGGCGGCGCTCGCGCGCAAGCCCGATATACTGATCACCACGATCGTCGACAATCGCGCATTCAATAGCATCTTGCAGAGTGCGAAGGCCGCGGGCGTCATCGTGGTGAGCACGAACGTGGACGCTACCGACGAGCCCGCCATGAGCCTGCGCCAAGCCTTCGTGGGACAAGGGTTTATCCCAGCCGGTGAGGCCCTCGCACTTGCGCAATCTAAGAATTTCGCGAAGACCGGTCCACTTAACATCGTGGTCGGCGTTAACGCGCCGGGCCAAAATTGGTCGGAGCAACGTGCCGCCGGTATCATGAAAGGGCTAGAGGCCTACAAGGCCACTCAGTCGGGCCGAGACATCAAAATCACCCGTATCGATGCGGGCATGGATCCCGCAACCGTCGCCGACCGCGTCGGCGCCTACCTTTCCAGCAACAAAAATGTTACGGCCTATTTCGATACGGGCAACTACGACTACGCCGTGGCCCACGTCTTGCAGGATCGGGGACTTCCACCAAAACAAGTTCTCCTGGCGGGCTTTGATCTGGTTCCCCAGGCGCTTCAGGAGATCAAGGCTGGTTACATCCAGATGCAGGTGGATCAGCAACCTTATATGCAGGGTTTCATGAGCGTCATGGATGCCTACCTCGCCAAGACCGTAAAGTTGACCCCAGCCGATATCAACACAGGTAGCGCGTTGGTCAGGGCCGACATGGTAGACAACGTCATGGCGCTGTCGAAACAGGGCCTGCGCTGAGGTGGACCGGGCCCCGGCGGCAGAGTCAAAGCAAGCGAAGGCCGCGCCAAGTCGTCGAACCAGCCGATCATTGTTCAAGATCTATCTGGAGCGGCCCGAGCTCGCGGCACTGGTCCTGCTCGTCATTTTCATTGCCATGTTCCAGATCCGGTCCCAGGGCTCGTTCCTGTCGGTAGAGAATCTTCGCGGTGTCCTTGGGCTTTTACCGGAAGTCGGGATGATCGGCGTCGGCGTCACTATTCTGATGATCTGTGGCGAATTTGACCTATCGGTCGGCTCGGTCTTTGCGCTGGCCCCGATGCTGATGACGATCTTACTGAACGACGGTGTGTCTTTCTGGCTGGCCGTGCCGATCAGCCTGAGCGCAGCCTGTCTTATCGGGCTGATAAACGGCTTGGTGACGTTGCGCTTTGGTATTCCCAGCTTCATCACGACGCTCGGCATGATGTTTATGGCCCGCTCCGTCACCGTGGTCATCTCGGGTGGCTTCCCGCCGATGATACCAGACGATGCACCGGCTTGGATCTTCACCAAATTTATCGGTCCGGCCTCTATCTTCCGCCTATCCTTTATCTGGTTTCTGGTGGTTGCCATGCTCGCCAGCTGGCTGATGGCTTCAAGTAATCTCGGCAACTGGATCAAGGCGACAGGCGGCCACCTGGAGGCTGCAATCTCCATGGGTATCCCGACTTGGCGAGTGAAGGTCTTCTGCTTCATGCTGTGCGCGGTCCTGGCGGGTTTAGCGGGCATCATGCAGGTGTTGCGTCTCGGCTCGCCTCTGCCTTCTATTGGCCAGGGGCTTGAGCTTCAGGCAATTGCGGCGGCGGTAATTGGCGGTGCTGCGCTAACGGGCGGGATCGGCACTGTCCTTGGCGCCATCGTCGGCGCGCTGCTCATCCGCGTCATCGATAATGGGCTGATTATGACCCAGGTCGATGCCAATTGGTTCATGTTCGCTATCGGGTTTTTGACGATCCTGGCCGTGATCGGCAACACTTGGCTACGTCGGATGGCACGGAAGATTAAGGTTTCATCATGAGTATGTATGATGTTCCAATCATCGACTGCAGAGGCCTCGAAAAGTGGTATTCCGGCGTTCACGCGCTGAGGAACATTGATTTATCCATATTCACGGGCGAGATCGTAGGGCTGGTCGGAGACAATGGCGCGGGGAAGTCTACTCTCATCAAGATCCTCTCAGGTTTTCATACACCTGACAAAGGTGAAATCCGCATCGGCGGGGCCTCAGTGACCATGCGCAACCCAAAAGACGCAATGCGGCTCGGTATCGAGACGATCTACCAATATAACTCGATGGTTCCGACGATGACGATCGCGCGGAACCTTTTCATTGGCCGGGAGCCGAAGAAGTGGTCTGTCTTGGGCTTTGGCGCCCTCGACGGCGCCAAGATGCGGCGGGATTCCGTGACCGCAATTGCAAATGTCGATCTTCATCTGCGTTCACCGGATGCACTCGTCGGCGAACTTTCTGGCGGTCAGCGGCAAGGCGTCGCAATAGCTCGGGCGATGCACTTCAAATCCAAAATCCTAATTCTTGACGA
Source organism: Acidisoma sp. S159 (assembly GCF_009766125.1). NCBI lineage: Bacteria > Pseudomonadati > Pseudomonadota > Alphaproteobacteria > Acetobacterales > Acidocellaceae > Acidisoma > Acidisoma sp. S159. Next base: position 71,474 of record NZ_LMUG01000096.1, on the reverse strand, counting down.
GCCGACTAACCACCTATCGGTTAAGGAGACAAACAAAGTGATCTCCTTTGTGCAAGGCCTCAAAGCCCAATCGGTTACGACCATATTCATTAGTCACAATATCCATCACGTGTTCGCCAGTTGCGACCGCATCGTGGGAATGTCGCGCGGCGAGATCGTGTTCGACAAGAAGGTCGCCGATACCACAATGGAAGAGGTGCACGACGTCCTCTGACGGCCGCGCGATTGAAGAGGCGAGCCGACGTGGTCGACCAGGCCTCAGGGCGCTCCACTTGGCGGTGCCATCGGTGAAGGACCCGGCCGTCATCCTGGCCTTCCGCGCTGTAGGCAGTGGCCCCTCGACGACTGCCTGTAGACCCTGCAGGCCGACGATCCCGCACTCGGCACCTTCGTCACCGCACCGCCACCCACGGCGCCACGGCATCTCCCGGTTGCCCTAGAAAGAAGTAGCAGGCCGCAGAGGCCCAAGTTCAAACGCCGTCGTTTCTTCGCCTGATGCCCAGGTGTGTCGGACACCTTCGAACACCACCTTACCGACGTGCTCAGCTGGATGGGACGCTATGTCCTTGAAAGGCTACCGCGTAGTGGTTGGCTCTTCGGCATGCGCGTCTCCAGCATAAACATGCGGGCAATGGGGCCAATCGATAAGCAGATCCGTACCAGTTGGCGTTGGCTGGCGGGACAGTGCGCGACAAGCCGCCGTCGATCGGCAAAGCCGCGACGAGCACGAAAAAAGAGCCTGCTATATCAAATGGCCTGTTCGCAATCGCCCCGCTGTGTGCTCCTCTTGCACACGCGGGGCGTTAGACCCCAGAACGCAAGGCGTGCCGAGCAGAAATCAATTGGGAGAAAAACGTGTCCCTTCTTCATCGAGCAACGCGCTTGATTGGCTTGACAATATTAGTAACCATTAGCGGCGTCGTCGGCGTCGCCGTTTCGGGAAAAGCGGCTGACCTCAAGCCGATTACGATCGCTCTCATCCAGAAGCAAGGTGACCAGCAATATTTTGTCGATGAGGCAGAAGGGGCAAGGAAAGAGGCGAAGGCTCTCGGGAACATTAGACTCGACGTCATCAACGTCAGCCTCGATTCCAACGCAGCCATCAGTGCGATGAGTACGATGCTCGGGCAGAAGGTTGACGGCATCGCGATCGTCGTGCCCGACCAACAAATCGGACCGCAGGTCATAGATATGGCTGCGCAGGCGAACGTGCCGCTGATCGCGGTCGACGATCCGATCAAAAGCGGTGCTGGCAAGTCATCAGCCTACGTCGGTTTTGACAACTACCAGATGGGCTACAAGGTGGGATTGGAAGCTGGCCGCTTGTTTAAAGACGCCGGTTGGACGCCAGCGAACACACGGATTCTCGCCGCGTTCAAACAGGACGTGTCGGATTGCCGAATCCGGCAGCAGGGGCAAATGACTGGCTTCACGAAGTCGGCTGGTGGCACCCTCGCTTTGATCGAAATCGGAACTGATAATTCCAATGTTGACGCGCAGAACCGCACTGCCGCGACTGTGACAGCGCATCCCGACGTGAAGCACTGGGTCGTATGGGGTTGCAACGACGAAAGCGAGACGGGCGGGGTTACTGCGCTCGCCAACGCTGGCTTCAGGCCGGAACAGATTATCGGCGTCGGGCTTGGAGCTTATCTCACCTGTAAAGACTGGCAGGCAGGTTCCCCTACGGGCAACAAAGCTGCACTGTTTCTCAGCGGTAGCGTCAATGGCGCAGCGGCGGTGCGGGTGCTCAACGACAACATTCGCAACAAGATTCCGCTTCCGCCAATGACAATCGCCAACCAGACAATTGCCACGCCCCAGAATTGGAAGTCGGTTATGGGCAGTTGCAGCTAGACTAGCGTGCGTTGGGATCGGATCAGGATCCGGTATTAGCGAACGCTGGCCTGGGAGACTAGCTGCTTAGCTCGCAATCGGTCGCGTTCCCGTCATAGCTAGGCGTGCGGGCGCGATAGTACGTCGCAGCGCGCGTCCTGGTTGGGCGGCGGAGGGTGCTCGTGAAACTCTATATCGATGAGGGGTCCCTCCCAAGCGGGTTCGTAACCTCTGTCCAGCGACGCTGCATATGGTCGGCCGGCTGGGAGATGCGCACGACTGCACGGAACTGGTCCGAATGAGCGCTTAGCCCGGTCGCGACCGTTCGTTGCAGATCCCTGGGCGCAAGATGAGGGCGTTCCATTTAAAAACGCCTGCCCGATCTATTTCGGAATCAGGATGGACGCGACGCAGTCAAGCATGCTCGGCGCGCGGCAACGTGGCGACCGCCTCTTCTTGCCGCGTGTCGTTGCGATATTGCGTCCATACCCAGTGCTGAGGGACCGCCGGCTAGCGGGTCCCCGCGTTGGCGAACTTTGCAACCATGTCGATATTGCTCTTCGTAACGAAGGCGGGTCCGGTCAATACTGCCTGCCCACCTCCGACAACGTTACCATTCGTTTTGTAAAGCCATAGTAGATCAATCGCCTCATATCCTTGTACAAAAGGCTGCTGATCAACTGCCCATTGAAGTTTGCCCTGCTGGATGAGGTGAGCCGCAACCGGCGTGAGATCGAAAGTGCCTACCTTCGCTTTATGACCGGACATGCTGACGGCGGTAAGAGCGGTCGGGGCGAAGGGGGCCCCCAAGGTTACGACATAGTCGATCTTCGGGTCCTGCTGAAGCTTCGCGACCAAGCGAGACTGCGCCGCGGCCATATCATACCCTGGCGTGTAGACCACGCTGAATTTGCCGTGAAAGGCATCCTTGATGCCGTTAGAACGTGCCTCGAGTTGCACGGCACCCTGAAGAGGGTTGATGCATATGGCGTCCGTCGCGCCCTCGGCATTAAGTTCATTCCCGACGGCCATGCCTGCGGAATGATTGTCGACCCCTACATAGGCCATGAGGCCGGCTTGCTTCCAATTATCAGTGCCGGCGTTGAAGCCCACAATTGGGATGTTCGCAGCTATTGTCTGTCTGACCGCGGACTCCATCGCACCCGGGAATGCGAGCGTCAGTGCCACTCCATCAACATGCTGCTGAGTGACGTTGACCAGCAGTTTGGATTCGCCCGACGCCGTCGAATCGGTGAGGTATACCAGTTTGACATTATCCTTCGCTGCGGCCGCCTCCGCGCCTTTTCGAATAATGTCCCAAAATGAGTCTCCTGCCTGTCCGTGGCTGACCATGGCAAAGACATAGTGTGGCTTCTCGGCGGCTAGACTCGTTGATTGATATGCTAACGAGCCGAGAATGATGCCGCTTGCCAAAGCCGCCACGTTTCTCTTTAGGACCATCTAACTCTCCCTTATGCGGCTCTTTTGGGGCGAGGATCGACCCTCGGACCCATCCGCCTATGTTCATGCTTGTCAGAACACGCTGTGCGTCGTAGCCTCTGCACTGGAGCGCTCCAGTATCGATAATTGGTGACTAAGGTGCTGTCAAGCTTGTTCTCGCGTGCCAAGCTGATTCCGAATACATTTGAAGCAGGGCGAATGAGGGGCTTGTATGGCTGAGAAATGGCACGGACGGTCGCCGACTCTGTCAGATGTGGCTCAACGGGCCGGAGTGTCGAGGTCGCTTGTTTCCCTTGCCATGCGTGGAGAGGGTGGCGTCTCAGAAGAAACACGAAAGAGAATCCAGAAGGCGGCGGAGGACGTCTCCTACAGGCCGAATGCTCTAGCCCGAAACCTTGCTTCCGGCAGCAGCCGATCCATTGGCGTAGTTGTTGGCAACATTCTGAACCCCTTCCATGCTTTGCTGTCGCAGCAGGTCGACATAATGGCTCGCGCTCAAGGGTATGACGTTCTTTTTTCCATCAACTCAATGAGTGACGAGGCCGTCCGCGAGACCGTAGACGTGCTTCGGACGCATCGTGTGGCGGGCGTTGTGCTAATTGGAACGCCAAGGGATCGCTCGGTTACGAAGGCCGTGGCTGAGCTGCTGCCTAGTGTATATCTCGGGGAGCACATCACAGACATAGAAGTCGACAGTGTGTGTACTGACGATAGTGAAGGAGCATTTCTCGTCGTCGAGCATTTGGTGAGTAGAGGTCACAAGCGCATTTCGCACGTTGACGGAGGAGAGGAAGCGGGGGTGGATCGCCGTCGAGAGGGCTATATTCTTGCGATGAAGCAACATGGCTTAAAGCCGAACATCGTGCCAGGGAGCCACAGCGTAGATGCAGGGGACACCGGCGTAGGAATTCTGCTCGGCAACCCGCCTCTGCCAACGGCAATCTTCGCCTCCAACGACCTGTCGGCGGTAGGCGTCATCAGTCGGCTTATACGCAACGATATAAAGGTGCCTGACGACGTTGCCGTCGTCGGCTACGATGACATGCCAATTGCGGGGACCGCTGTTCTTTCACTGACGACGGTGCGCCAGCCTGTAGCTGCAATCGCGCGACAAGCGCTGCAAGCCTTGATAAGGCGCATCCAGAAACCAAATGGCCCAATACAACGTGTTCTGATCCCGCCGCAGCTGATTTCCCGAAACTCCTCTGGTCTTAATCTACCTCTTGAGCAGGTTGAACGACGAGCGCATCGGGCGCCGCATTGACTGACGACTCCCCTTGAAAAGACAGTAAAGTTTACGCAGGCCTTGCTGCGTTCATCCGCAGCGGCTAGGAAGTTTGAAACAGCGCTCCGATGAACTGGAGCGCTCCAGGAGCTCGGCCATGACTGACCATGGTATCGCTATTATCGGCGCAGGTATGATCGGTGCTGCGCACGCATCTGGTTACCGCAGCCATATCCCTCGGTTTCTAGGCGTATGCCCCGGCCTCCAGCTACAGATCGTTTGCGATGCACGAGAGGAACTCGCGAGGGGGTTGGCAAAGACCTACGGCGTGCCGGAGACCGCGGCCGATTGGACGACAGTCATGTCGGACGAGCGAATCAAGATCGTGAGCGTCTGCGTTCCGAATTTTTTACACGCCGAAGTCGTCGCCGCTGCTCTTGCGGCGAGAAAGCACGTGATCTGCGAGAAGCCTCTTGCCCTCTCAGCAGCTGAAGCCCGACGTCTATATCTACAGGCTGAGCACGCAGGCGTGTCCGCCGCGACGGTCTTTAATTACCGCCGCTTTCCGGCGGTAACAGAGGTGAAGCGGCTCATAGAAGGCGGAGAGATTGGTCGACCCGTTCATCTGGCAATTCAGTATCAGTCAGATTACGCGGCTGATCCTTTGCTGCCCCACAGCTGGCGCTACGTGAAAGCTCTGGCGGGTCCAGGGGCGCTTCTAGATGTAGGGACGCACGCCATAGATGTCGCGCGCTATTTGTGCGGCGACATCGAGAAAGTGGTCGGCGCTTTGAAGACCACCACGATTTCCAGCCGAGGGGTCGCCCTCGCGGCGACAGCTGGGCATAGCCACGCGCCTCTCTCCGGCGAAATGCGCGCGGTCGATAATGATGATGTTACATCAGCACTTCTATTGTTTCAGAACGGCTGTCAGGGCACTTTCTCGGCGAGTCGTGTGGCCGTTGGTTTAGGCAATACGCTTTCTTTCATGGTAAGCGGTACAGAGGGCACTGTTCGGTTCAACTCTGCCGTGCCTGGGGAGTATCATATTGCTAAACGTGACGGGGTGCGCCCCGGCTCGTTTTCAGTCGTTGGCAATCGCCCTGCCTCACCGTTCATCTCCGAGTATCTGCCCGTTCCACATGACGGGGTCGCCGTCGGATATGCAGAGGTCTTCGGCTTCATGATCGCGGAATTCTTGGAATCGATCGCAACTGGTAAACCAATAAAAGGGGGAACTCTTTTTGACGGGGTGCAAGCCGTCAATGCTCTCGAAGCCATCCAGTTATCTGCTGAGGAGGGGAGGCCCATCATGCTCACGGAAGTTGAGCGAGCCGCGCACACCGGATCTGGGGCCTCAACATGAAGATTGGTCTCGTCGCCGACGGCCTCGCCAAGTTGTCCCGAACCGCTTGCCTTGACCGCATCGCAGAGATGAAAATGGCGTGTGTTGAATTCGGTACGGGATGTTGGTCTTCAGCACCGCATCTTCGTCTTGATGAGCTACTTGTGATCGCAACTGAGCGAGATAAGCTTCTCGGCGAGATAAGGGATCGTGACCTCGAGATTTCAGCGCTTAACTGCTCAGGCAACCCGCTTCACCCTGGAGAGAGCGGAATGTCTCACCAGCAGGTCACCCGCAAAACTATCGAGCTCGCGACGCTGCTCAGGGTCGATCGAGTGGTGATGATGTCGGGTCTCCCGGCGGCGCCAGGTGATAGCACACCAAATTGGATCACCACCTCGTGGCCACCCGAGACCACCTCGGTTCTCGAGTGGCAGTGGAAGGAGCGGGTAATCCCCTATTGGCAGGATTTAGTCCTGTTAGCCTCCCGTAGAGGCATCAAATTGTGCTTGGAGCAGCACGGAATGCAATGCGTATACAACAATGCAAGCTTCTTCCGTCTTAGGGAAGCAGTCGGGCCTACGATTGGGGTTAACTTCGATCCAAGCCATCTACTTTGGATGGGAGGCGATCCGGTTCGAGCTATCGAGGCTCTTGGGGAGTGCGTCTATCACGTGCATGGCAAAGATACACGTATTGAGCCCAAAGCAAAGGCTAACGGGCTTATCGATACAAGCCCCGTGACTCCAGTCGGGGCGCGTGCTTGGAACTATGTGACACTTGGCCACGGCGAATCGGTGAGATCTTGGCTCCGCATTGCCGAGACACTTAAGTCCGTCGGGTACGATGACGTCATAAGTATAGAGAATGAGGATTATCTTATTCCGGCTGAGGAGGCCATTCTTTCCTCGAACGCAGTGCTTCAGTTTTGCATTAGCACTCTTGAGAGCACTCGTCTGGAAGTGGGCTGTTGATCTTCCCAAGTTTCGTAGGATCAGCGTGAGACGACTCAGCACTTGCGACGCAGCTCGATCACCTCGCGGCCTCTGAAGGATCAATTATGTCAGTCGATGTGGGCCAGCCCAACCAGGAGGAGCTCCCCAAGAGATTGCCGCGCGCCACCCGCCGTCTGCGCCTAGGTTTCGTGGGCGGAGGCCGGGGCGCATTTATCGGCGAGGTTCATGCGATGGGGGCGCGGCTGTCAAACCGATGGGAGGTCGTGGCAGGGGCATTGTCTTCCGATCCGGAGACCGCGCGGCAGTCGGGCGCTGACTGGTTATTGCCGAGCGACCGGATCTATACGGACTATCGCGATATGGCAGCGGCCGAGCAAAAGCGCCTCGATGGCATTGATGCGGTGGCGATCACCACGCCGAACAACTCGCACCACGCGATAGCCTCTGCTTTCATGGAGCGGGGCATTGACGTCATCTGCGACAAGCCGCTGTGCAACACAGTTGAGCAGGCGCGCGATCTGGTCGAGCAGCAGAAACGCAGCGGTCTCGTCTTTGCCGTGACCTATGCCTATGCGTCGCATCCCATGGTGCGGCAAATCCGTGAGATGGTGCGGGCAGGTCGTGTCGGACAAATCAAGCAGATTCATGTCGAATACTTCCAAGAATGGGCACTTCAGCCACCTGCCCAATTTAGCAAGGGCGCCGAGTGGCGTCTTGACCCTGCGAAAGCCGGCGAGACCTTTACAACCGGCGACATCGGGACGCACGCGCATCATCTTGCCTGCTTCGCCTCGGGTCTTGAGATGACAGAGCTTCGAGCCGAATTTCACGTCACGGGCGCGCCGAAGCCACTCGAAGACACGGCCTTCATGCAGGTGCGGTTCCAAGGCGGGGTGCCCGGCACCTTGATGGTCTCCCAGGCTGCCGCCGGAACCCACTGCGGCCTACGTCTGCGCATTTTCGGTGAGGTTGCTGGAATCGAGTGGAACCAGGAAACGCCTGAGTATGTGCACTTCACTCCCGTGCAGGCTCCGGCCCAGACAATCATGCGTGGAGAAGGCGCTGACGTCGGTCGGGCGGCCGGGCGCCTCATTAGGATGCCGCGGGGCCACCCAGAGGCGCTGACGGACGCCTGGGCGAACATTTATACGGAGTTTGCGGTGGCAGTAGATGCAAGACGCAGCGGACGCATCCTCCCGGAGGGACTGATCGAAATGCCGACGGTTCTCGACGGAATGCGCGGCGTCGAGTTTGTCCAAGCCGCAGTACAATCGAACGACTTAGGAGGGGCATGGGTCCGAATCGCTGGTTTAGAAATGGGCGATCGCTAACTAATGTGGGGAGACGCTTTTGAGGGTTGCGACCTTTGCCGCAGGACATGGGGCATGTCCGGGCCATATCATTGCTTCCAATCCCCTCTTCATGCCTCACTTCGGCGGATTGACAAACCCCGTGTGAGAGAAACTGAAGGTGCCTAATCCGCAGATGTAGCGGCGTCTCGTTCGAGCGGACTGCCGGCACCGTCGCCCGGATACCGTCAACGTGTTCCGTGAGCCGATCGAACAACGTGATTTGTTCCGAGCATGAACCGCCCTTTGAGGGAACGTGCCACTTTCTTTGCGCTTCTTTCGGGTGTGGCTGATATACTTAAGAACCCGCTGCTGGCGAACTGATCGCTATGAAGAACTCGCAGTCTAAGCGGGCGCCTGTCTTTGCCTGAAATGCGAGCCGGCGCGCATTGTTAACCGAACGACTCGCACGCTGACTGCGATCGCGGAAAGGCTAACGCTTGCTGCCTATGGAATGCGCGCGGGAGACGAGCAGCGCGCGACCACCGGGTAACTGTGATGAGCCGACAACGCGCCAGTTCGTTGACGGCCGTCGCATCCTGGTCTGCCCCAAACTGTCTGCACGGAGGGTCCGCGGTTCCTGATGTGGGCGTTGGGCCGGCCAATGGCCATTGGGCCCAGAAGTCCAGGACACGATCCCGACCGCGGGGCTTGCCAGGGATGAACTGCGTCCCACTGCCCTTGGCAAAGTCAGAACATTGGCGGTTTACCGCATGGTGTTGAGGCGCTACCGTATACCTCTCGGAGATCAAGGCAGCGTTGTCGCTGTGTAATAACCTTGGCTTGGCGATACACGGCTAAGCTTGAGACTGTCGAGAGAGCGGTGCGGGAAGAGAATCTTCCCAAGGGAGGGGACAATGAAGATTTGGCCTTCGTCGTGGCTCCGCATTGTCGGCGCCACAGCAATAATAGCTTCTGGTCTCTGTTGCCAGGCAGGCGCTTCATCAACCGACGGTGCTCACAAACCCTTCATATTGGGCTATTCCGCCGGTTTCCTCACCGACCCTTTTCAGGCTCTGTTAGTCAATTTTATGATGCAGTCTGCGAAGGTGGCGGGGATCAAGACGTTACCTTTGACGAATGCGAATGGCGACGCCGGCAAACAGATAGCGGACGTTCACAACTTGATTTCCGAAGGTGCGCAAGGTCTGATCGTCGTGCCTACTGATAGTGAGGCAATTATCCCAGCCGTAAAATTCGCCGCTAAGCGTAAGGTGCCCGTGGTTGCGATCGACACCGGTCCGTCGGGAGGCAAGGTCGCCATGATTGTTCGTGCCGATAACTATCGGATGGCAGCGGAGGACTGCGAACTCTTGGGGAAGGCACTTGGCGGCAGGGGTTCAGTGCTGCTGCTGATGGGTGACCAAGCATCCTTGAATGGCCGCGATCGCGCGAACGGTTTCAGGGATTGTGTCAAGAAGGACTTTGGGGCAATCAAAATAAATGCTCAGCCAATGTATTGGAAGTCGGACAAATGTACATCCGCAGCTCAAACTGTGGTCTCGACGACCCCGGGCCTCGGCGCAATCTACATGAGCTCCGACGTCGTCTGCCTCGCGGGCGTGCTGAACGTACTCAAGAGCGCTGGCAAGCTCAAGAAGGCCGGAGTGCCCGGGCACATCTACCTGTATGGCATTGATGGCTCGCCCTTCGCTCTCACAAAGATCCGCGAGGGTTGGGTTGATGCAACTGTGTCACAACCGCTGGAGCTATATGTCAAATATGGCCTCCAATACTTGCAGGCTGCTGTTGACGGCAAAACCTTCTCGGCTGGGCCGACCGACCACGATAGCCATATCGTTGACTTCAACGGCAATTTAATGGATTTGCTTCCAGCGACCGTTGTGACCAAGGGAAACGTTGACAGTAAAAGTCTGTGGGGAAATGAGGTAAAGGAGTAAGGCTTACACGTGTAGCGGGTGATCGTAATGGCACGGCAGAATATCGGTCAACCCGCCGAGCGAGGGCCGGATACACCGGTGGCTGAGGCTATACGGGTGTCGAAGCAATTTGGAGCCAACCGGGTCCTGAGAGACGTCTCACTTAATCTTGCATCGACGGAATCACGCGCCCTTGTTGGACGTAACGGCGCGGGAAAGTCCACGCTTGTGAGTATTCTGACAGGACTGGTCTCACCTGACTCGGGACGGGTTCGCCTCGGTGGTAACGACGCGCCAAAGCTTGCCGACCGTGCCGGATGGCGCTCCGGGGTTGCATGCGTCTATCAGCGGTCTACGGTTGTGCCGGGGCTTACTGTTGCAGAAAATTTGATGTTAAACATGCAGCCCTCCATAGTAGGCAACTGGCTAAGTTGGTCAGCTACTAATCGCGCGGCACGGCGCGCGCTCGAGGACTGGGGACTTGAGATTGATGTCGAAGTCGAGGCATCACGGTTAAACGTTGAACAACGACAGGTCGTTGAAATAGCCCGTGCGCTACTGCAAGGGACTCGCTTTATCATTCTCGATGAGCCAACGGCCGAACTTGAGGGTCGCGAGGTTGCGCGGCTATTCGAACGGATCGTCCGCCTTCAGAAGAGTGGAGTGGCGTTCCTATATATTTCCCATCATCTCGAAGAGATTTACGAAATTTGCAACAGTGTCACCGTACTCCGAGACGGGGCGGTGGTCGCAGACGCACCGATATCCGAGATGTCCAGGGATGATGTAATCATCTCCATGGTTGGACGATCTATGGTAGCTCAGGCGAATACTGTTAGAATCCGAGATGGCAAGCGAGGTTGTGAGGGTCCTGTGGAGCCAGCAGTCCTTGAGGTCCAAAACCTCACGATTGCCGGTGCGGCAGAAGAAGTCAGTTTCGATCTGGTCAAAGGGGAGTGCGTCGGGCTGACTGGTCTCGCAAGCTCAGGAAAGGAGGAAGTGGCCGATGCAATCGCAGGGCTGACCAAGCTTCGATCCGGCAAGATCTTGATCGACGGCGAAGTAATAGGCAGCGGCGGCGTCATCAGCGCGCGCGATAAAGGGGTGGGGTATGTGCCTCGCGACAGACACGCCCGCGGGATCCTACCCCAAATGGCGCTATCGGAGAATTTGACCATAACCGTACAGCAGAAGCTGGGGTCGTGGGGTCTGGTATCAAGAAAGAGGCGCGATCGCCTGGCTAGGAGTATCATTGATGCCTTTGGCGTTGTTTCTTCCTCCTGTGAGCAGCCAATTGGAGAGCTCAGTGGGGGAAATCAGCAAAAGGCGATAACGGGGCGCGCACTAGCATCCGACCCGAAAGTCTTGGTTCTGAGCCATCCGACCCAGGGTGTGGACATTGCCTCGAAGGCAGCGCTTTTCGAGATAGTCGAAGGCGTACGGGCAAAAGGTACTGCCATCTTAGTCGTCACGGATGATCTTGACGAGCTGGTCATTTGCGACAGGGTGTTGACCATGTTCAGGGGCCGGATCGTCGCTGAATTTGGTGCCGAACGGCAGAATACCCAGATCGTTGCGGCTATGGAGGGACTCGGAGGAAATGAATAACGAAGTCCTTGATGAATTCGTAATACGATCGGCTGACAGAAAGCGAGGGCATAACACGTTAGTGCGTCATATCCGAGAACTGACTCTACTGCCCGCCATCCTGGTGCTTGTAATCATCGGCTCAACAGTAAGTAACGCCTTCTTGACGTCGGAAAACCTTCTCAACGTCCTGCAACAATCCTCGGAACTCTCGGTCTTGGTGATCGCAGAGTCTTTGATTTTGCTCACGGGTAAATTTGATCTGTCGCTAGAATCGACAGTAGGTCTGGCGCCGATGTTTGGCGCTTGGCTGATTGTAAAGGACACAGGGATAGGTGGATCCGGCCTAGGACTGAACGGGTATCTCGCGATCGTTGTCGTAATTGGCGTGGGTATCGTCGTGGGTATCGTGAACGGACTCTTGATTGCGAAGCTAAAGCTCAATGCCTTCATTGTTACACTAGCTATGCTGATCTTGCTGCGAGGAGTGACGCTCGGCTTGACCAGCGGGAAGACCCTTTTCGATCTACCCGATGAATTCAATTACATAGGATCGGCAACTCTGTTTAGCATTCCTCTTTCGATATGGATCGCGGGGGTCCTATACGTCGTGTTCGCCATGTTCTTGCGCTACCACCGTTTGGGACGAGCGCTCTACGCCATCGGAGGCAATGCTGAAGCGGCTCGTGTTGCGGGAATCCAAGTGGAGCGTGTGACGTTTGGCGTTTATATTGTGGGCGGTGCTCTGGCGGCTTTGGCCGGCCTCATGCTGACGGGTCGGATACAGTCGGTGGTCGCTAGCCAAGGCCAAAATATGATCTTCTACGTTTTTGCCGCTGCCGTGATCGGCGGAATTAGCCTCAACGGCGGCCGCGGTAGCCTAATCGGTGCTCTAACTGGCGTCGTGCTGCTCGGTGTTCTTCAGAACGTTCTTACTCTAGCGCAAATAGCGGCTTTCTGGATCGACGCTGCGTATGGAGCGATCATCCTCATCTCACTCATCCTCACGAGGTTGGCCGGCGGAGGTTCGATGCGGGATGCGTAGATGCGCTACCTATGATGTTCGGCCGGTGGTATTTCCGATGTTGAAAGAGATATCTGGTGGTGTCGGCTCGGGAGAGCGGTTATAGAAGTTGTACGTTGCCGCGGAAAGGCTTGTCACTCTGATCGCCAAACTGCCAAATTTGGTGTGGCCGGCAAGCGGAAGGGGCTCGCAACCGCCAACGCCGGTGGGCTTACAATCCAGTTGGTGAACTCGCTTTGCTCAAGTGCTTCATAACTACTTCAAGAGGGTATAACGACGGAAGATCCTGTTCGGGCCGACTGTTCAGCCGCATCGGCTAGCACTAAAGACATGAGGCCATCATACCCGCGAGTATCCGGCTGCCGGCCAGACGAAACGGCATCAACGAAAGCCTCGAGTTGAAGGCGATAAGCCTCATTGTATCGTTGGGGAAAATGCTCCGGGAGTTTCGATGATAAGAAGCCGGATCCATCGCCTAGACTTAGGCTGTTGACTGCAACGTTTTCTAAGGAAAGAGTCCCCTTGCTGCCGAACACCTCGATTCGCTGATCGAAGCCAGCCGCACATCTGCGACTATTTTGTATGCTGCAGGTTACTCCGCGTGTGGTCCAAAACGTAGCGGTGGCTGCATCGTAATCGCCCGCCTTTTCGATTTCCGGGTCAATTAGCGAGCTGCCTTTGGCAAAGACGCCAATTAATGGTTCGGGCAGCAGAAATCTGCACTGGTCGAGGTCATGGATCATCATGTCACGAAATATTCCGCCGGAACGCTTGATGTAGCTGATCGGCGGGGGAGCAGGATCGCGACTCACGATACGTATTTGCTCGACCTCACCGACAGCTCCATTGTGGACGGCATCACGAAGGGCACGATGGTGGGGGTCAAATCTCCTGTGGAACCCAATCGTGAAGGGGACTGAGCGCTCCTCGAGAACTGACAGACAATTCCTGACGTGGCTGATGTTCAAATCGATGGGCTTCTCGCAGAAAATCGCTTTGCCGGTTGGCGCGATTCGTCTCAAAATGTCGACATGGGTGTCCGTTGGCGAGCAGACAAAGACGGCTGAGACATCTGTATTCAGCAGCACATCTTCGATCAAAGGGACGGCACTCGCTCCGTGCAAAGATGCGAGCGCCTGTCCACTGTTCTGATTCGCATCGAACACAGTAACTAGCCTGCATGCTCGACTTCGGCGAATATTCTCAGCGTGCAGCGAACCGATGCGCCCCGCACCAATTAGTCCTATACCCAGCATCGCATCCTCCTTGTTAGAATAATCCTGACGTCCGAATTGACAATCCGGAAGCGCTTGATAGTTCATCCCCTGCCGTCGCTTTCTTCCCCAATCAGGCTGGGTAGAGCTTTCAAAAGTCGAAGCAGATCCTGAAGTAGAAGACCCACGATTTAGGTCGTCCCCATGAGTAGCACGTATCATCCTGTGACTTACACAAGACTGTTCGTCGTTTCCCGTTCGACAAGTTGGGCCGGGACGATCTTCAGTAGCCCACCTTGGCCTCCAGAAGCCGAGAGGTTGTTGTCGAGGTGTGCAATGCTTGAAGTGCCATTCTGTCACCATACGACTGAACAGTCGTTAAATTGATGCCCGGGCATGACGCCGAGGAAATGTCGTCGAAACCGGCAATGAGCCAATGAGCAGGTCACATGGCACTTTAAGCTTGAACTTCGAATTTGCAGTCTCGAGCCCGCCGATCACCATAAGATCGTTCGCACAGAAACTCGCATTCGACCGATCGCCACTCGAAAGCAAGGTTTGCACTACCTGTCTTCCGCCGTCGAAGGTTTAGTTTCCGAACTCAATTGCGGGGTCGATGTACCCTTCTTCGGCTAGCGTTCCGATATAGCCGGATTAGCCTATACTCACGATCGCGCACGGAAGCCGGCAGGACGGTCTTGTCGCGTTTTGAATCTTTGTTGAAAACTTATCGATGTTTGATCTATAGAACGGGCGAGTGAGCCCTCCGCTCACAACGGCACCGGCGAGGACTCGTTTGTCAACATTATGCGTTGAATGATACTAGGCCGATAACCAAGCTCATCTGCGGCTGCCGAGACCTCCTCGCGTCTTTTACTGGACACGCCGTCGCCCGTTGTAAAAGTCCGAGAAACCGCTTCTTGCAAGGCGCGGTCGAGCTTGATCACGTTGGTGAAAGCATGGATGTGTTGCCCGATCAACCGATTGACGACGGGCTTCTTCAATAGCGCGGCCATCTGCTCTGAAAGGTTTCTTCCGAAAGAGGGGAGGGCGCCGCTCAAGCTTCCGTGTAAGGCGCCGTTCGGAGGCAGCTGGATGCTTGTTCTCCCCTGCCGCTGCCGGGAATCACTCCGCGGCCATTGTTGCAATATGCTGGTTCAATCGCGGCATCACCTCTTCAGAGATCAACCGCATTGACTCGCGGTGAAGCGTCGCGTCGTCCCAATCCTTGTGCGCCACGAGTAAAGTGCCGAATACACCAATTTCGTCCACCAGCGTGATCAGCCCTTCCAGCACCCGGCGAGGGCTCCCTGAGATTACAAGGTCCTTCAACATATTAGGGACCGTCAGCCCATCATCGGTCATCGTGCCGGCCGACTTCAGGATCTTTGTCATGTTGAAAGTCGCTAGGTTGTCTCGAAGATATTTGTAGTGCCAGCCGGGACTACAGGTCTCATTGGAGAGATAAGCGGCAGCATCGGCGTCGGTCCGAGTACAAATAATGCTCCGAACGACGCGCCAATTAGCCCGCTCCGAACGGACCCCGGCCTCCGCAGCACCTTCGGTATAGGCTCTCCAATGGGATCGCACCTGGCTACCTGGCGTGAAGTGCGCAGAAACTAGGCCCCAGCCGCGCTGGCCGGCCAGTCGCGCCGTGCTGGAATTCGGGCTCATCGCCGACACTGCAATGGGCGGAAATGGCTTCTGATAGGGTTTATGCATCGGACCTATGCCGAGATGATCATGCACCTGCTTCTCAATTACCACTTTCCAGTATTTCCCGTGGATCCTGTAGGGGGGATCAGATCGCCAGATTGCGTGGATCATATCGATACTCTCCACCATCATTTCTCCGCGATCTTTTTCAGATGTCTCGAATAGCTCATAGTCTGAGCCGAGCCCCCCCGGCCCAATTCCCATGATGAACCGACCCTCAACGAGATGATCGAACTGCGCGACATTCCCTGCAACCTGGGCGGGATGGTGTTGCGGCAGATTTATCACGCCGCTGCCGAACTTTATGCGGTTCGTCATAGCCGCCGCCATAGCCATAAACTGGAGTGGATCTGCTATCGGCTCGGTCTTGCAGGAGTAATGCTCTCCGACCCAGGCCTCGTCGTAGCCGAGACGGTCAGCTAGTACGATTGCGTCGCGGTCTTCTTTCAAGATTGCGGTGAAATCTCGATCGGGGCTGTGAAGGGGCATCATGAAGAGGCCAAGTTGCATCTCGTAATCTCCTCGTTGAGCACTCCGGCAGTGTTTGCCATGCTCTTCATTGGTCTGGATGGAAGTCACTTAGTGACCCACCCGGTTTCGCCCCGCCATTAATCGAAGAAGAACCGCGGCACCGTGACCGTGCGTTCCCTCAGAGGCGGCATTGCCCCGCATCTAACTCATCCTCACAAGGACCTTCATTTCATTGCCGGCTGGATCGAGCAGCCTCTTGAAGCCGTGTTCCACGATCAGGTCAGCGGGAATCTGGCTCGTGACAATTTTCTGAATGGGGAAGACACCGCGCTCAATCATTCCAATGATTCGAGGCCAGATCGTAATTGGGTATCCCCACGTGGCCTCAATCGAGAGATCTTTTTGTGCCCATAAGGCGGGGTCGACAAGCGCCTTCCTCACGTGAAGACCCACCTGGGCGACCGTTCCATGATTGCGAACGGCCCCGCAACAGGCGTTCAGGCCGGCTTCAGTGCCCGAGCATTCGACGGCAGAGTCTACACCGACCCCATCTTCGGTTTGCTCACGTAGCAGTTCAACCATGTCATCGCTTTTGGGGTCAATCACCATCGTTGTCACTCCAAGCGCCTCAATTTGCTTGCGTCGCTGTTGGTTGGGCTCGCTTACAAAGATCTTCGAAGCGCCAAGTGCTGCAGACGCCAGTGCGGATAGTGCGCCAATCGGGCCGCCACCGGTAATGAGGACGGAGCTGCCCCCATGTACTTTCGCGCGCTCGACAGCGTTCAATGCTACTGCTGCCGGCTCAACAAGCGCTCCCTGTTGATCGTTTACCGAGTCAGGCAATTTATTGACGTTGTAGTCATTCACGATTGCATACTCGCCCAAGCCACCCCACGGATAATTTAGGCCTGCGGTGGCCATCCTTGGGCTCAAGTGGTTGAGACCGCGTCGGCTGTAGTAGTCATCCATGGGCATGATCAAGGGCTGAATTGAGACGCGATCGCCTTCGCGAACGTGGGTCACCTCCCGCCCGACCTCCGTCACCGTCGCCGAAAACTCGTGGCCGAGAATTTGAGGCAAGACTGCGCCGGTGAAGGGATGCTTATGAAGCGGAGTATGTATAGGGCCAGCCGTGTATTCGTGAAGGTCCGTGCCACATATTCCGCAAACCAGTGGTTTGACAACCACTTGCTTCCTTCCTGGCGCTCCCGGGGGAGGGGCCTCCTCTACTCGGATGTCTTCTTTCCCGTGAAACCGCACCGCCTTCATTCTCGCATTCCTTAATTGGATCTAAGTCGTCGCACGCCTTTTTCTGGCATTCGTTCACTGTGTTGTCTGCTTTCCGCCAAGACCACGGCCTGGTGGGCCAGATTGGGGAACGTGGCGAGCCAAGCCAATGTGTCCGGCTATACTGATTTGCATAGTTCAAAGGTTGCGCCCACCTGCGTCGAGGTGTTGGCGACACCGCCGCCAAGCTTCGCGCATTTTGAAGAAGATCATCGTAAGGTTCTCCCCTAGACAGGCGGACGTCGCTGACGCGGGATCTAATGCCATCCCGGTACCCGACACCGCCCGTAGAGTTCGGGGGGCGGCTTAGCAACCAAATTCCGCCGCAGCTCACAGAACCACTCGCCATCGATAGCGGCTTAGGGGAATCTTCAACGCTGCAGTACTGATCGTGTCCGGAAATATAGCCCCCAAATTGCTCTTGTCGCCGGTTGTCGTTCGCCGGTCGTGTGTCGACAACGCTACGCTTAGGCGATCTGACCCGTCAAGGCGTAGCTGACTGCAAAAGCCATGCGCCTGCGGAAGATTGCTTTAGTTACCGCTAACCACCGTGATTCATCTCTTGAATATCGCGATCCGACGCTTAAGCGGCCAACGGTTTTATGTCGATGATTTCAAAATCAACTGGATGGCGCCGAAAGTTCGGCTCAAGGCGATTTGAGCCGCGCTGCGCCGGGCGAAACATCATCACTTTCCGCCCGCACCGTCGTCGGGTTTACGCGGCGCCATTGGATAGCGTCAGAAGGCCAAATTCGATCTGTAGCCTCGTAGGAGTGAGACAATCAGTCTGCTCGGTCCCCTACTCGAGAAGTTGCCGCGACCCCACGCCCATGCATCCTCGGCTCGTTGGACCTTCACGGGCCCAGCTTAGTTTCAAATTTCAATGTCTAATCTTGAGCTGGGTGATCGATGAAATCTCAGCCCCTCATCTCTCGAAGGTTACCTTAGGCTGGCACGAGTTCCGCTGATCCAGCGTAACTCAACCTTCTCACCGTTGGGCGTAACATTTCACGGGCATCCAGATCGGAGGCGGAGCCCGTCATGGCAACGCGCGGTTCCACTCCCGACCGTAGTCGCCAAAGGCCTCCCATCCTTCGTTTGTTACCGCCACTGTGTCCTCCAGTTTTATAAATCCTCGACGGGGATGCGACAGCGTGGTCTCAATAGAGATCACCATCCCAGCGACGAGCGGCTTGTTGGCGTGGTGAGCGGGGTATGGCACTGGGCTCCGATCACTGAGCCACGGCGCCTCGTGCCCGACGATTCCCATGCCATGTGCTACAAAATCGAGCTGATCGCGGTATGGTGAACGCGCGAGGATCGCCTCTGGCCCGGCATAAATGTCGCCTCCTTTTACGCCGGGCCGAATCGGTCTTCGGGCGGCTTGCTGGACCTCATCGACATGGGCGAGCAGGTCGACAAGCTCCTCGTCCGGTACACCGGGAAACCCCATTCGGCAGAGATCGCCGATATAGCCCCTGTCATTCCCTCCAGAATCAAGCGCAAGTACTTCCCCTTTTTGCCATATCTGCGCCGAAGGGGCCCGATTGAAGGACCTTCCAATGTTTACGAGACCATATTCGAAGTGCAACCCGCGAGCGGTCTCTTCTTTCTTCAAGGTCGCGATGATCTCACCTTTCGTTGAGCCTACCCGGTGCTGGGCGAAGGTAGCAATCATCGCGTCGACGACCTTCTCAGACGCGTCGCGAAGGATTGCAAGCTCAATAGGCGTCTTGACTGCGCGGAGCATTTCAAGCGTCAGATTCGCATTGACAATTTGCGATTCGGGCAGGCCGTCTTTCAGCGTGGCAAAAGCTGTATGAGGCAGGAAGTCCATTTCGACGCCTAAACGTCGAACGGACTGGCCGAGACGTTTGAGATGAGTAACAGCGGTTGCAGCGTATTGCTCCACCGTCATGTTCCCGAAATGGAGTTCGGGCATCCAGAACTTGCCGAGCTCCTCCTCATACTTCTCCATTGGACTGCCGACATAGGAGGCATCCTCTGGGCGACCTTTTACATATATCAGAATTGGCAAATAGCGACTCAGTCCGTGTGCGTCCGCGAAGCTATAAAAGAAGAAGCGATAGCCGCCGAGCATGTACTGGATGTTGTGCTTTGAGGTAATAAGCACCGCATCGAGGTTATCTTCCTCCATCAAGGAATCGAGACGTTTGGTGTCGAACGGCACTCCAATTGGGATAGTAGACTTCGACATTATGGCTTCCTGAGAATCGTTGTAGCATTAGGTCTGATGCTTGAAGCTTGGTCCCCTGAAGCTTAGGGGTTCTTGAGCAAAAGATTACATCTTGAGCGCGACCCAAAATCGGCCAATAGATTGGAGCCCGCGACCCTCTCGATCATCTGCAGAAGCTTTTCTGAAGGTGACGTAATGACCGCGTGGTCCTGAGCGAACACGAGCCTGGGGCCCATTCGCTCGTCAGCTCTTCCCGGCGGTAAATTGCGGCGGGATCTCATCCTGGTTCTTCTGCCGATCGGAACAGCACATCTTCATTGCGCCCATTTTCACCCGAACGGATAATTGCATCGACAATTTCGGCGACCCTGTAACCGTCTTCGAAAGTTGCGCCCAGTGGGGCGCACTGCGCGCCGTCTATTGCTGCGAGCATATGGTAGGCTTGGTGAGAAAAACAGTCGCGCCAGCCAATGGCGAAGGAACCCTGAATTCCGACCGGGAGCCAGAAGTCGCTGTACGGATGTTCTGGGGAAACGACCATAATCCGGCGCGGACCCTTTCCGGGTTCAGATAAATAGAGTTCACTTAGCCGCTCCATTTCCCACCGAAGCGTGCCGCGTGTACCATCAACCTCAATGCGGCCCGTCAGTTGATGGCCTTCGGCTACTCTTGAAGCCTCAAAGCTTGCGGTCGCGCCGTTCTCGAGCTCCGCGCCGGCGAGAAACCAATCGTCATTAACGTCCTGAAGCAGTCCATTTTTGTCCTTGCTCCAGGTTCTGGTGATAGCTTGAACCCGGCGCACCTCACCGACGAGGAAGCGAGCTTGATCAATGTGATGTGAACCGAGGTCACCGGTGGCCCCGCCGCCCGCACGACCCGTGCTATAGCGCCACGATATACTTTGGTCGGAATGCTGCATGTCCATCAGGAAGTTACTGCGAAAATGACGGACCGTTCCGACCTCGCCGCTCGCGATCATCTGGCGCATCAATTGCAGCGCAGGGACGAAACGATGGACGAAGGCGCACATGTGTACAACCCCCGCCTCCTCTGCAGCCGCCCAGATTTGGTGTGCCTCATTGGCGTTGCGGCCCAATGGCTTTTCCGAGAACAGGTGTTTTCCCCGCTTCGCTGCGGCAATAGTAGGTGCGGCGTGAATGTCGTTAGGCCCAGCGTTTATGAACAACTGCACGTCCGGATGTTCGATAGCAGCGTTCCAATCTTCCGCAACTTCTTCCCAATCGTATCGGCGCCGCAACTCTTCCGCAAGGCCCGTGTTGGTATCGGCGAGCGTGATTAGTCGAGCCTTTCTCTGGGGCTTAGTTTTTGCGCGATGCACGGTGCCATAGCTAAGCGAGTGCATCTCGCCCATAAATCCAGCCCCGAGCATGCTTATCCCGATCATCTTTTTTACCATCAGCTATTCGAGGGATAGGAAGAAGGTGTTAGAGAAGTCTATGCGAGAGCAATTGGGCGTTGAATTACTTTACAGCTAGCAGGAAACAGAAGCGCGCCGAGATTTGAGGTTCAAGCGGAAGGATTATCTAAGACTTGGCACATCATTAGCGACGGCGCGGAATTAAGCGGTTCTCATTTTGTGCGCCGCGGCTCCGGCACTTTCGACGTCGCACTCTACCGGTCCAATCGATGACTCTGATATCCAGTGGCGACACCCTATGCGCGGCCGCTGTTATGCGCTCCTTTCGTCTAGGCTGCCAGTAGTCCGTCGTCTGTCAACAAGCAAAATTGCTCTGCTTTGTTCGTAAAGTCAACTCTCTGGCGGGTCTGAGCCGAAATTTTCCGCGACCTGCTATACCTTCCCTGTCATCAGCTAAATTGCCGACTTATATGACTAAGAGCGAGTTTGCGGCGGGCGGCTTTCGCCGGCGCGTGTGCCATCCGCCCAACCTGGCTCGCTGCAGCGATATACTCGTCGCGCTGATTCCCCTTAAGCTCGTGACGGCGGTCATATCTACAAAAGAATCAAGCCCGAGCATGGGGTGTAAGGAGAATCTTGACGGATTGAGCCGCGTTGGAAAGGTCTGAGAAAGCATTAATGGCCTCGTCTAACGGGCGCACCGCCGTGGTAAACCTGTCGACTGCCATTCCTCCGCTTGCGATCAGACGGATTGCCTGTTGGAATTCGTCTGCGTATATAAAGGATCCACAAATATCGATCTCTTTAAAAATAAGGTCAGTGGCGCGAAAGCTATTCGGCGTCTGCGCGAGGCCGATGATTGTAAGTCGCCCGTGTGGCCGAAGAACTCTCACTGCGGCATCCACGACCGTCGGGGAACCAACACAATCGAAAGCGAACCCAGGTCCATCTACCGGCTCTCGAAACGCTTCAGAAAGACCGATATCATCCGGGCTGAGGGCTCGGTCGGCGCCAGCGATCACTGCGACGTTCCGTCTAAATGCGCTTGGTTCTATAACCGTTATTAAACCTGCACCAGCTTTGCGGAGGACAGCTATGACCAGCAAGCCAATTGGTCCTGCGCCGTAGACGATGGCATCGTCGCCGATTTGGATGAGGGATCGCCTGACAGCTCTCATTGCGACTGCCATGGGCTCTACCCAGCTGCCCTGTTTCCCGCTCATTCCCGCAGGTAACAGGTGAATGGTCCGGGCATTAACCGCTACGAACTCTGCCATTCCTCCGGGCGTTGCCGCGCCTACCGAGTTGGTGAGTATTTGAGGGCAAAGATTGACCTGCCCATTGCGACAGCTGAAGCAGTGCCCGCAATACGCGCCATTCGGATTTACACACACACGATCGCCGATCTTCCACCCGGCTACGTCATGCGCTGCCTGGACAATCTTACCTGAGAACTCGTGTCCCATAACAATGCCGGTGCGGTATATGCTTGAGGTAGCGGCATGGAGATCGCTGCCGCAGATTCCGCAATGATCCACCTCAAGTAAGACCTCACCCTCCTTTGGAGAGGGGTAGGGGATATCACGAAGCTCAGGTTTTCTTTCGTTCGAAAGAACGACAGCCTTCATATGGACCGCTCCCATTTCATACCGTAATCTGGCCCGCGAAATGATAGATGATATGCTCCATCAAGAGAATCGGGAAGACTTCTCCGCCGACTTCCCCACTTATCGAGTATCGGTCATGCTATCTGAGGGCAGAAATCGGTGCAAGTGCATTCGACTTTGATTTCACAAGAGTAAACTTCGCTGCTACCTTTTTCGCGAACCGATGGCTCGCTAGACACAGATCGGCCGCATGAAACGCCTGGCCTAATCCTGCCTCATACACGTAATGAGGCCTACTCCCTCAGGGTCGAGTGACTGACGGTGCTACCCCGCCTCCGAAGTCGAGCAGCCTCAATGGACATCTGCCCACGTACCGCTTCCTTTCTCTCTCGCGGCCGGTCGAGATTGGGCGCAGGGGCTCACCACGTCCACTGTCGACAGGAGGCAAATCCTAGGGCATAGAACTCAACTGGTTCGCTTACTTGGTTGGGAGCCGTGGGAGTGTTTTGAGGACGCCTTCGTGCGGCGCTGATGGTGATGGGGAACTTCCGGCGTCTTATTGAGCAAATTGCTCGCATTGCGCGAGCCCGTGCCGTTTTCGTTCTTCAGACAGGACTTTTGAGCGTCGAGCGCAGTGGCTCACTGATGGCACGTTGTCGGAATCGTTGCATGAGTTCCCGTCGGGCCGGAGCTGCGGTGGCCTGCTCAGCGCCTGTCAGACCGATTGGCGCGCCGCATATCAAAGTTAATAGTCAGTATCATAGCACAAGACGGAGCGGAGCCCATATGACTAAACCTATGCCGATCGTTCACAAAGAGCCTTCGGGGTTGCCCGAGCTCAGGGAGCGGCAGCCGACCTGGGCGCACATCACACGCAGCGCGACCGTATCGACACAGACATATCTGCGCATAAAGCAGATGATCATCTCGTGCGAGCTCGCGCCGGGCACCGGCGTTAATGAGATCGACATCTCACGAAGGCTCGGAATAAGCCGCTCGCCGTTGAGGGAGGCGTTCCGTCGCCTTGAAGAAGAGGCTTTTATGGAGACATCTGGTGGGCGCGCGCTACGAGTCGCCAACATAACGCCGCGGGGCGTATCGGAGCTTTACGATGTTCGATGCGCGCTCGAGGCGTTTGCTGCAGGTCGAGCCGAGGATATCGATCCGCGCCTCATACAGATGGTGGAGGCGAAGTTGAAGCTCATTGCGAAGGATCTTGCGCGAGGAAAGGTTCAATCGTTCAACGATGCAGATTTTGAGTTCCACGATCTTTACGTTCGGCGTTATGGAAACGCGACGCTCGCAGCGCAGCTAGTCGGGCTGCGTGATCATCTTGTTAGAATATGGCACTTCGCCGGGTCTCATCTCGACCACACTAAACTCTCGTACGAGGAACATCTCGACATACTGGCGGCGATCCGCTCGGGTAAGGCGAGCCGCCTACAGGCAGAGGTCACTAGGCATATCCTCGCGGTTGGAAAGCGGGTTACTGGTTTTGTAGAGGAAGTTAGCGATAAGTCCACGGAAGCCCGACGAGGAAGTCTATTGAAGTCTTAGAGTCGATTCCTTGGTCTCACTGGTGGCCGCCCGATCGACGATTTCGGCTCGAAGGCCAGGCCGAGGACTCCTTGCTCAATTGGTAACCTGCCGGATGCGCTTAGCGGTTTGCGCCAGCAGTAGCTGCCGCAAACCGGTGCTAATATTCTTCAATTCGTCCCGGTTGATGGCGCCGCTGGCGGTGTCGTCGATCTCATTAGGAAAGGCAACCCGACCTTTCAGAGGCGAGTCGCCAGCACCGCCGCGATTAGAGACTCGGACGTGTGTCCTGCAATTCGGCCTTCCTCCGCTATCTCACCACCACGCACAATGTAGAAGCGTTCGCAAAGATCAATAACGTGGCCATAGTTGTGAAGTATGACGATTACTGACACGCCCGCGGCGCGAAGGTTCCTTACCACGTCGATGACGATCCGCGCTTCGCGCACTCCGACGGCAGCAAGCGGCTCGTCCAACAGCAACACCCGCGCGTTAGTTTGGACGACCCGTGCAATTGCGACGGCCGCACGCTGGCCGCCTGACAGCGAGCCCACCGGCTGATCTAGACTTGGAAGCCTTACGCCGACCCGCTCGATGAGGCTTTCAGCCTCCCGGCGCATGGCTCTTCGTCGGAGCACTTTAAGCGGACCGTTGGTTGTGGACTCCCTGTTTAGAAATATATTCTGAACGATCGACAATTGGTCGACAAGTGCGAGGTCCTGGTAAATGATGTCGATTCCGAGTGACCGAGCGTGCTGGACATCCCGGAAGCGGACAACTTCGCCGTCCAATCGCACGGTCCCTGAGTCAGGCTGCATAAAACCCGTAAGGATCTTGAGCAGAGTTGATTTGCCGGCTCCGTTGTCGCCCAGGAGTCCAAGTACTTCGCCCGAGCGAAGCTCCATCGAGAGCCCGTTAAGCGCGACGACCGGACCAAATTGCTTGACGATCCCCTCTGCCCTAAGGAGCGGAGTCGGGTCTGGCAATAAACCGGTCACCCTCGCTTCCTTCCAAGTAGTTGCCTGCTCAAGGTTACGTTTAGGATCATCACAGAGAGAACTGCGATACCAAGAATGAGGGAGAACGCGTTCGCGTTTACCCCCTGCAGGCTGAGCCCATCCTGAAGCAACGCGAGTACGGCTGCGCCGATGAAAGCGCCGATTACGGTGCCGAAACCGCCCGCGAGGGCGGTCCCGCCTATGACGACTGCAGAAATTGCGGAGAACATGATTGCAGAACCACCAGCTAGTGGATCAGTGATGTTAACCGTAACAGAGTCAAGAATTCCGGCGAAGCCTGCAACCGCCGCTGGCATTATGAAATTCCCAATTTTTATTCGCGCTACTTTGATCCCCGCTTCCTTCGAGGTCTCGTAATTGCCGCCGATCGCGACGCAATACAGACCCCACCGCATATGCCTGAGTATGAAGTGAAATATTGCTAGTGCTGCTACTGCCCAGAGGATGAGCGACCAGTTCTGGCCGAATACCATGGCATACATACCCGTCCCAGGGGTAGGCACGGGCTCCGCGTTAGATATGATCAAAGTCAACCCATTGATGCCGAAAAAGGTGCCGAGGGTGGTCACGAAGGAAGGCACTCCGATATATACGGTCACCACGCCATTAATAACGCCAACCATGCTCACCATAGCTACGGCGAGCACATCGGCCAGTATAAGCGGTATGCCAGCCTGTTGACCAAAATGTACGAGGAAAGGTGCCAGAGCAAATGTCTGGCCGACCGACAGATCAATCTCGCCACCGGCGATCAGTAAGACCATGGGGCAGGCTAGCATAGCGATCGGTGCCATGATCTGCGACAAGTTGAGCAGGTTGGCACCCGACAGGAGCTTTCCTGTCACAATCTGAAAATAGGCACCGAGACAAAGAGCGACGAGCAAAAGACTCAGTTCGCGATATCGGAACAGAAACTCACCGAAGCTTCTTCTGTGAGGGTTCTTGATACGGCGTGCCCCCACCGTTGGCTGATGTGCCAATATACCTGCCCGAGGGTCGTTGGCCACAGATCCTATTATCCTTGGACAAGGGGTAAGAGGTGGCCTGCCGGCAGCAGACGCACCGCGACTATACCAGTGCTTTCGATGATAAGCTCAACGACACTTTTGGAATTTCTGTCTTGATGGCAGCCGTAACGTTGCTTCATGATACAAATCCGAAGGCCCTGCGTCATTCCGGCTGAGGTGGAAAAGAACGACCGATAACGGGCTTACTCATGGGCAGTACTGCCTCAGCCGCCGTGTTACCAATGAACCTAGATGGACGGTCTAGATATTTAGCTATATTAGCTTTCGTTACGAGAAGCGGACCCGTCCCGATGGGGGCGGCTCCCTCCATCGCGCCCGAAAGCTTGATGAAAAACAGCTGCATGAAAGCGTAAAAGCCTTCGAAATAAGGTTGCTGATCGAACGTGAACTGTAGAATATCGTCGGCTATCGCCTGGTTTGTGACAGAGTATATATCGGTCGTAGAGCCGAAGATCCCTTTCTTGCGGAGGTCATATTTTCGTATCGCTTCCGCGACCCCGACGCCGGAGCCAAGGTCGACACCGAACATTCCGCGCACCTCGGGATGACCTAGGTAATATGCCTTCGCATTAGCGACCTGACTGGCGAAGGTGGTGCCCGTCGCGACAATATCGTACTTTATATCTCGGCCAGACGCCTTTATGGCGTGAACGGCTCCGTCTACTCTGGGCTGAAGGCTCAACGCCCCGGGCGTCGATATCATGATCGCGATTCGACCGGAGTCGATGTACTTCAAAATCTGCTGGCCGATCGCGACACCAAGCGTGTACTGGTTCTGGCCGACGTAGCTTAGCCTTCGATTGGCAGAGGCTGGCGTGACATCGGAGTTGAATGAAATCACCGGTATGCCTGCTTCAAGCGCGCGTGTAGTGGGATCATTGAACGCATTGTCGTCAACCATGGCAACCGCTATCCCGTCAACGTCGGCTGCTATGGCGCTGTTCATGGTTTGAACCATGGCTGGAACGACCGATTCCGTTGATGTCCCGAGCCACTGATAATCGCACCCCAGGAGATTCGCCGCGTCGGCAAGTCCGTAACGGGTCGGCACAAAGAAAGGGTTCGTCGCCGCTTGCGAAATGAAGGTGAAGGTCCATCGAGGATTGCCAAACGCAGTTGAAGCGGCACCGGCGCCCCACGCCGCCCGTATGAGCTCGGGCAGGGTAGCCGCGCCCCCGCCGACGATCGCGGCGTTCAAGACCGTCCGCCGCGCGTAGCGACTCTTGTTGTCCTGTCCGGAAGAGCCTTCGAATGGCTTCTGCATAGAAACGATTCCCCCGTCTTGATTTCGCCGCCGGTCTTCGGTCGCCGGTCGGTTGTCGACAGACCTTAGGCTGTAGCTGTTTCAAGCGTCAAGAGGTTACTACTCGCATCGACCGCGCGCCTGCGGAGCAGGTAGAACGCATCGCAGGACGTCGGCGCTCGCCGATTTGTGCAATCGCGCACGAGGGCCGTCCACGCTCCCGTTGAATTCAGCGGGCCGGTAACTCCATGTTCTGGAGGTTGGTTTACATTGCTTGCCTTCTAAATTCGACCGCCTTCGCATTCATCTTCTCACGCGCGCTTGGCTAGAACGAGGTCTTGGCTCAAAGAAGCATAGTAAGTTTTAAGGTACCGGTCCTTCGCCAAGGGCAGATGTTCGCGCACGAGTGCGACGAGACGCGGGCGATCGCATTGACGGCAGGCCTCGATCATCGCCCAGTGATCGCTGCAGACCTTGGCAAGAAAGTGTGGGTCCATATAGGGATGAAATCGCACGGTGAGTGCGCTTACTGCGCAGAGATCAATCATCTCAATGAGCACAGGGTTTCCAAGCTGGGCGTAGAGATGTCGGTGAAAACGGTTGTTGTGCTCGAAGATGCAGCGGAGATCCCGATGCACAACCGACCTTTCGTGGTCGTGCTGGATAGCGACGAGTTTGGCTAATGCCTCGGGCCGCAGAGGCAAGGGAATACCCTCGACCGCCGCCGTCTCCAAAAGCAGCCGGACGGCATAGATCTGCTCGACGCGCTCGGGCTGCAGGTCACGCACGGAGGCGCCCTTATTGCGTTGTCGGTCCACGAGGCCGGCCTGCTCTAGCGCCAACAAAGCCTCGCGCACGGCGGCCCGATGAGAGCGAAAGCGCAGCACCAGATCGGCTTCGACCAAACGTTCGCGGGGATGGAGGCGGCCGAAGACAATATCGTCTCGCAGAGCTTCAACGATTTCCAGGCCTGATGCGGACAGCGACGAGTTCGGGTTCTTAGTCACGTAGTGAATTCGGCTAGGAGCCGCTTAGACGCGGCGGTCATGAGTCGCAGATCTGAACCAGTGACAAATAGGCGATAACCCTCTGTCTGCATGCGTTTAGCATAGGCAGTCGTCTCGCAAGCAAGACCGGCCATAATGTTGGCCTTCACAGCGCCTTGCGCGATCCGACGAAGAGCGTCGAGAACGATGCTGTCGTCGGTATCCATGCGTGGCGGCCGGCCGAGGCTGGAGGCTATGTCGCCGGGACCTGCGAAGATACCGTCAAGGCCCGGGGTTCGGGCGATGGCGTCTAGAGCCTCCAGTCCGCCCAAGGTTTCGATCATAGCGATGGCCAATACCTGGACGTTCGCCTTGCTGACATAGTCGTCGCCAAATAGTAGGCGCGCGCGTATCGGGCCGAAGCTGCGCGAGCCGAGCGGCGGATAGCGGCAGGCGGTGACCAGCATCTGGGCCTCGGCCGCGGAACTCACCATAGGGCAAATTATGCCGCTCGCTCCAGCGTCAAGTAATCGCCCGATGAGGGCGACGTCAAGAGTGGGCGGACGCACTAGCATAACTGCGCCGAGATTGGTCGTCACTTGCAGCAAGGCCACCATCTCGTCGAAGCCGGTCATGCTGTGCTGCATGTCCGCCACAAGGCAATCCCAGCCCAGCCGCGCGATCATCTCGGCAGACAATGGCGAGGCGCTGTGCAGCCAGGTCGCACGTATCCCGCGCCCGTCAGGAGAACCAAGGTGTTGCAAGAGCTGGTGCGGCATTCCCATCCTCCCGAGCTCCGCGTACGACAGTGCCTAAGATAGTACATTAAAATTGTCAAATTAGATTGTTTGACAAAATCGCGCTTGAAAAAGCAATCGAACGTCTGGGATCGTCGACGAACTCCATCAAATTGGGGTGCTTGGTTCGCAACACGCGAAAAGGAGCCCTGGACTAACCCGATGAGTCGCGTGCTCGTGCACGAGGTTGAGAAACCCGACTTGTATATTAGTCGTTCGTGAGGGCGGTGAACGTTGTTCATTGGCTGCCCCCGTTCGCAGGACCGCGGCGAGCCAACCCAATTCTGCAACGCTATGCAGATCCCTCCAGGCTGCGATAGATGCAATGCGGCCGCGGCTTACGTAACAACATGTTTGGATTAGCGAGGGCGAGCCAAAAAAGCCGGCTTGCATAGCAATCCATTTCCAGGCAGCTTAGTTGCATCGTTGACGTGCCGTAGAGGGTCACAGTCGTCCGGCAGAGCGGGACGTGCCAACGGCGCTGTTTAACGAAGAAAATAAATTCCTGGGAGGAGATATCATGGGTGACGCTGTATCGGGTGGTAATGCAAGCCGCCGCACATTCCTGCGGGCAGCCGCTGCCGTCGGTTCGGCAAGTCTACTACCTGCCATCTCGACCCGAAGAGCGTTCGCTGATGAAACCTTGGCACTTGCTTATAGTGTTAATACTCTTTCGAGTCCTTCACAATCTCAGCAAGTCAAGGGTGGCGTCGTCTTCGCAAGATCTGTCGGCAAAAGCCTCAATACTCTTCTGACGGGGGGCAATAGCGATAAAGGCATCGGTGACGTCCAGGCCATTCTCGCGAAATACAATGGCAAAGTAGCCTTGATGATCGACCCGCTCGATACGCCCGACGCCCGCATTGTCATCGAAGCCTGCGAAAAAGCTGGGGCGCATCTGGTCACGATCTGGAATAAGCCGGACGATATTCATGTTTGGGATTCGCCTGGCACCTACGTGGCGCACATCTCGTTCGATGGCGTCAGATCAGGCAAGGTGACAGCTGAATCCCTTTTCGCCGCGATGGGCGGGCAGGGCAAGATTGTGGCACTCGGCGGCATGGCCAGTAACCAGACGGCGATCGACCGTAAGACCGGCATGCAGAAAGCAGTGGACGCCAGTTCCGGCAAGGTGAAGTTGCTCGATTTTCAGGTGGGAGACTGGGCGTCCTCCCGAGCCTTCTCAATCACCCAGGCTTGGCTGACGCGCTACGGTGACGACATCAACGGTATTTGGGCGGCGAACGACGAAATGGCGCTGGGCGCCATTCAGGCCCTGAAGAGCGAGGGACTCAATGGCAAGATCAAGGTCTGCGCCATCGATGGGACCCCTCCTGGGTTTGATGCTGTACAGGCCGGCGATATGGTTTGCACCCTGGACTGGCATCCCTATCTTTGGGGCGGCCTGGGTCTATCTCTCGCCTACAAGGCGGCAACCGGCCAATACGATCCGACGACGGCGCCGAAAGGCCATCGGGAGTTCTTCGGCAAGACCACTCTCGTGGATGCAAGCAACGTTAAAGCTGCGAGGGCGGCGGTGGCTAACAGCCCCACGGTCGATTACGCGACGGTGTGGGATTATTTGCAGACCTGATCTGGCTGAGTCGGCCGGCTGTATATCCGTAGCTTAGAGCGCCGCTCACGCGGCGCCTGCCTTCAGGTCTTCTCGCTGGGTGATCACACTGAATATGCTGGCAAGATCGAAAGCCTACATCCCTCTTCTGATGCTGGTCGTGCTGTGCATCGCCATTGGTATTGTCGCCCCGCGCTTCCTGACAATCGAGAACTTTGTTCGGTTGGCTTCAAGTGCTTCAGTGCCGCTGATACTGGTCTGCGGCATGACTTTCATCATCTTGATCGGTTCGATCGACCTGTCGCTTGAGGGCACCCTGGCGATTGCCGCTGTTACGATTGGCCAAATCGCATTGCATTTTGGCGGCAATCGCTGGGTGGTTTTCGCCTTCCCGGCCGTCATACTGGCCGGTGCGCTAATCGGCTTCCTGAACGGCAGCGTCCACGTGGTTCTGCGGGTGCCCTCTCTGCTGACGAGCCTCGGGTTCGGTTTCGTCGGTCTCGGCTTCGCCACCCTCTTCGTCGCGGGCGGCTCCATCACGATTTCAGATCCGACCATCCTCAGTGCCGCCTTCACGCGTATCCTCGGCCTGAATATGTCTGTCTGGATCGCCATCGGCGCCCTGATCGTAGCCTTCTACATCCAAGAGTTTACCCGCCTCGGCCGCTGGGCCTTTGTACTTGGCGGTGGAGAAGACATCGCTCGGCTCTCAGGCATTTCGGTCGGCCGTGTCCGCATCGCCCTCTATACTCTTGCTGGCGCTTTTTATGGTCTCGCCGGTGGCGTACTCGCGGCTCAACTGGGCCTCGGGCAGATTCAGATCACGACAGGGTATCTCTTCTCGACGATCACCGCCGTCGTCGTCGGCGGCACCGCACTGACCGGCGGAGTCGGCGGCATCCAGAATAGCATCGTCGGGGTCTTCGTCATCGCGGTGCTCGGCAACGGCATGATCCTGACCGGAACGCCGATTGCGGCGCAACTCGGTGTGCAGGGGCTGCTCACGATCGCAGCCGTTGCGATCTCGCTGGATCGCAAGAGGCTCGTATCCGTCAAATGAGCAATGTTTTAACTGTTGACAGCATATGTAAGACATTCGGCGCCGTTCGTGCCCTAAGCAATGTCAGTTTCGAGATTCGTCCTAACGAGGTCGTCGGACTGATCGGCGAAAACGGCGCCGGCAAATCGACACTTCTGAAGGTTTTAAGCGGTGTCTACATGCCGGATACCGGATCACTTACCAATAGACAGGGGTTGCTAAAGCTTCATTCGCCTTTGGAGGCGGAGGCCGCCGGGATCGGCATGGTGCATCAGGAACAGTCGTTGCTGCTCAACATTTCAGTTGCGGAGAACCTCTACCTTGGCCGCGAAAAGCAGTTCGTACGCTTCGGGAAAATAGGCTGGAAAGCGATGCATACGGCGGCGCGACGCCAGCTCAGGAAGGTGAAGCTAGATGTCGATCCGGCGGCCCGCACCGAACTTCTTAGCTTTGCCGAGCGGCAGATGGTGGAACTGGCTAAGGCCTTGATCCTGGAAGAGCAGTCCACCGACAGCGTCGTCGTCCTTCTTGACGAGCCGACCTCTGTGCTCGAGAGCTCCGAAATTGCGACACTATTCGAAAGAGTACGCGCGCTGCGCAGCCGCGCCTCCTTCGTCTTCGTCTCGCACCGGCTTGACGAGGTGATTGAGCTGTCAGACCGGATTTATATTCTGCGCGATGGCCAGGTCGTCGGGCACTTGGGGAAGAGCGAGGCATCGCCATCCAGGATCCACGGCATGATGGTTGGCCGCGCGCTGGACCATGATTATTACGGCGAGGGCAAGCGGACTTCGTACACGCCGGACGTAGCCCTGTCTGTCAAAGGCATCAGCCGCACGAACGAATATAGGAATCTGAGCTTCGACCTCCACAAGGGGGAAATTCTCGGGATCTGTGGCGTGATCGGTTCCGGCCGGGAAGAGGTCATGCGCTCGCTCGCAGGTCTCGGCCGGCCGCATTTTGGTGAAGTGACCGTCTCGGGCGAGCGGCTGACTCTGAATAGCCCCGTCACAGCGGTGGCGCGGGGCATTGGCTATGTGCCGCAAGAACGCCGGGTCGAGGGGCTGGTGATGCCATTGCCGGTGATGGACAATATTTCGCTGCCATCGCTCAGGGCTTTTCGCTGGCGCGGGCTCGTTTCGGAGCGGCGACAACGCGAGGTGGCGGCCGACTGGGTGAAGCGGCTGTCGATCCGCCCTCCGGACTACCGTCTTCCCACGACAAGCCTCTCGGGTGGCAATCAGCAGAAGGTAGTGCTGGCGAAGTGGATTGAGTCGGGCGTGAAGATTCTACTGCTCGATCACCCGACCCGCGGGATCGACGTTGGCGCCAAACAGGAGGTCTACGCGCTGATCCGCGATTTGGCCTCTCGCGGCATGGCTATACTCCTCACCGCCGACTCTCTCGAGGAGACGCTCGGCCTCTGCGACACGGTGCTGGTGATGCGCGATCGGCAAACGACGGCCCGCTTCGACGCCCGGATAGAGAAGCCAACGCAACTCGACATCATCGAGGCGATGGTCTGATGATCCTGACCCATGTCGAAAGATTCCGGCGCTTCATACCGCTCGCCACACTGGTTGTGCTTGTCCTGATTGTGGGCACGAATTCGCCCGCCTTCCTGAGGATCGATACGCTCGTAACGCTTGCTACCGACACCGCTACGCTCTTCATCCTCGCGGCGGGCATCACCTTCGTCGTTATTCTCGGCGGCATCGATTTGTCCGGCCAATCGGTGGCCTCACTCGCCAGCATCGCCGTTGCGTCGACGGCACTGTCGCTCGGGCACGCCTCCATACCTTTTGCCATTGGCATCGGGGTCGTCTTCGGACTGCTCAACGGTCTCGTGCATGTCTACTTCCGCCTACCCAGCTTCATCGCGACCTTGGCCATCGGCAGCGTGGCCGCAAGCGCGGCACTGCTCGTTTCAGGCATGCAGCGGGTGCCGTTTCCTCCCGAATTGCGTGAAACGACCTTCTTCTGGCTGGTCGGCGCTACAGGTCCGATCCCCAACCAAATCCTGGTTGGGCTAGCGGTCCTCATCTTCAGTGTCTTTCTCGAGCGATACACGCTCTTTGGGCATTGGAGCCGCGCGATCGGAAGCGGCGAGCCGGCAGCCCTTGTGGCGGGTGTTCCAGTCAACCGGGTCAAGATCACCGCCATGGCGGTTTCGGGTGGCATGGCCGGCCTCGCAGGCACCGTCCTCGGCGCGCGCTTTGCGAGCGGCTCGCCCACGCTCGCCAACGAATTTCTCCTACCTTCCATCGCCGCCATCGTCGTGGGGGGCACCGCGATCACGGGGGGTCGGGGTTCCGTCGTCTACACAATGATCGGTGCGCTCATCATCTCGGTAGTCCGCTTCGGCATGACCTTCATGAATGTGGATATCTTAGCCCAGCAGATCGTCTTTGGAGTTCTCATCATCGTCGCTGCCGCGGCCACGATCGACCGCAGCAAGCTGCCGATCGTGAAATAGCGGCTGTCTTCTTCGGTTTAAAACGCGCGAGCCGCAAAGGCGGCGGCGCAAGGAGCATTGCACGTGACCAGAATTGCTATGCTAGGGGCCGGCTTCATTGGGCAAATGCACGCTCTGTCGTTTAAGACGGCGCAGATGACGCGAGACCGGGTGGTCAAGCCCGAGCTTACGACTTTGATTGAAACGCAGGCAAACCGTGCCTTGGCCGAAGACGTGGCGCAGCGCTATGGCTGGTCACACACGGTACTCGACGATTGGCGCAGCGCCGTCGCCAAGGGAAGTTGCGACCTCTTCGTCAACGCTGGGCCGAACTCCGTCCATGTTGATCCTTCGATCGTCGCAGCGCAAGGCGGCGCCCATGTCTTCAGTGAGAAGCCGTTAGCCGCAACGGCTCAGGAAGCGCACAGACTCTGGAAAGCGGTCGATGCAACGGGCGTGAAACACATGTGCGCCTTCGTGCACCGCTTTATCCCGGCGTTGCGGCTTGCGCGGAATATGGTCAAGGGTGGCGAACTTGGCGAGATCCTGGCCTATCGCAGCCAGATGCTGCTCGATATGCGGGAGCCGGAAGGCAAGCTGACTTGGCGCTTCATCCGCGACCTTGCCGGGGGTGGCGCCACTGGTGACCTTGGCTCGCACCATATCGACGTGGCGCGCTTCATCGTTGGCGAGGTGGTGGAGGTGTCGGGCAGGACGCAAACCCGCCTGAAAAACTCAAACGGTGACGACAGGGCATTGAATGATGACGCCTTTAGCGCTGTCGCTGTGATGGAACAAGGCGCGATGGCGACGTTCGAGGCTTCGCGTATTCAAGCTGGCCACGCCCTGACGGGGCGGATCGAGATCGACGGCACCAAGGGTACCCTCGCCTTCTCTATGGAACGGATGAACGAACTCGTCTTTACTGAGCCGCGCCAGGGACCGCGCACGGTTTCGGTGACCAACAATTTACATCCTTACGGGCAGTTTTTTCTGCCCGTGGGAATCCAGGGTGCACATCCTATCGGCTGGCACGACGCCTTTACCTTCCAGGCCTATCATATGCTGTCGGCCATTGAGCATGACACGGCGCTCGATCCGGATGCCGCGACCTTCCGTGATGGCTATCGGGTTGCCGAGACGGTCGACGCCATCCTGCGCTCGGCCACGAGCCGGCAAGTCGAGCCGGTACGGTTCATGGACTAGCGAACAATCCCATCAATCAGTGCTCGCCGCAGGCGACGCATAGCAATGCATCATCGGAGTAATGACTATGGCCAATGAGAATGCCAAGTTCCTGCAAGATTTTGGACGGCGGCTTCGGGTCGGCATGGTCGGCGGCGGCTTCGACTCGATCATCGGCGAGACGCATAGGATCGCGCTCCAGGCCGATGGGCTGTTCGAGCTCGTGGCCGGTGCCTTCTCGATCAACCCTGAAGTCTCGACGGCGACTGGGAAGGCCCTGCTTGTGGCCGACGACCGAAATTACCTCGACTATCGCGAGATGGCGTCGCGCGAGGCATCACGGCCCGATCCGATCGATGCTGTGGTGATCGCTACCCCGCCGCATATTCACAGCGATGTCGCGATCGCCTTCCTGGAACGCGGCATACATGTAATCTGTGAAAAACCCCTCACCCGAACATTGGAGCAGGCGCTGCAGCTTAAGAGGGCAGTCGATGCCAGCAAGCTTATCTTTGTGCTCACTCATTGCTATTCGGGCTTCCCGATGCCCCGGCTGGCGCGCGATCTCGTGGCCAAGGGAGAACTCGGCCGTTTGCGCATGATCGATGCGGAATTCGCTGGCGGCGCGGCCGGGGTTGCGCTGGAACCCGGCGACATTTCTCAACGCCATTGGCGCTTCCGACCAGGCATCGCTGGCCGCGAAGGCATCTTGGGCGAAGTTGGCACCCATACCTACCATCTGACGCGCTATGTAACGGGCCAGACGCCGACCCGCCTGTCGGCACGCATGCAGACCTTTGTCGAAGGCCGCGAGGTCTTCGACAATGCGTATATGGACTTGGACTATACCGGCGGGGCAGTCGGCCGCATCTGGTCGAGCTATGTCGCGACCGGCAATCAGCACGGACTATCGTTGCGGATTTATGGCGAGAAGGCTGCCGTTGAATGGCGCGAGGAGGATGGAGAGTATCTCCGCTTTCGCCCGCTTGGTGGGCCCGAAATCCTCTATCGCACGGGACAAGACGGAACTTCGGAGTTCGTGAGCAGGTCGGCGCGTTTTCGCCCCGGCCATCCGGAAGGTTATATCCTCGCCTTCGCCAACCTCTACACCGAGACGGCTTTTGCTATCGGCGCCTTGAAGGAGGGCAAATCTCCGGAGCCTTGGCTAAAAAACCTACCGGGGATTGAGGACGGCTTGCTCGGCATCCAGATGATCGATGCCGCGGCGCGGTCGCAAGCCGCCGGCTCGTCCTGGATCACGCTCTGAGAAAAGGCGCTATGCGGCGCCAAATTGAGGTCGTCATGGAAGCAGGCAGCATGTGTGCAATGCCCATCGACACCGTGCGCCTGGATCCGCTGATGGAGGAGGCCGGTCTGGAAGCAGTCCGGTCACGTCGAAATACGACGTCCAATACATGCTCGGTGGCTATCGCTTCTTCTTCTTCAGCTTCGCCGACGCGCATGGTCTCAGCGTTTATCTCCAGGTGCGGGCATGAAGCGCCCTGGTTAAGCGATCGAAATCCCGTGACTTTCCGAACCACCATGCCGGTAAGCCACTCGATGCCGGGATGGTCATCTCCATCGAGGCGACGCTCGCCCACCTCGCGGTGGGTTCATCAAGCTTGAGGACACGGTCGCGGTGACG
Source organism: Acidisoma sp. S159 (assembly GCF_009766125.1). Lineage (NCBI taxonomy): Bacteria > Pseudomonadati > Pseudomonadota > Alphaproteobacteria > Acetobacterales > Acidocellaceae > Acidisoma > Acidisoma sp. S159. The sequence goes on along the minus strand of NZ_LMUG01000096.1, from coordinate 34,435 downwards.
GCAGAAGGTTGGGAAGCGTTCGGCGATTACGGACGTCGGTGGATGCCGGACTGGGATGACTACCTCCGTCCTGCCAGATGATGGTTTCAGGAGGGGTTGGCGCGGGCCTGAGCCAACTCCTCCGCCAGCACCCGCTTTAGCAGATTCACATCGCTGCCTGGCACCACGAAATCGAAGCCTTCGCGAGCCCTCCGCGCAGCGACCGCACCTGAAGGACAGAAGAGGCCGGCGTGCTTTCCCGCTGCCTTGGCCACGCGCAGGCAGTGAAGCATGGCTTCGCAGACCTCTGGATCCGTTGGATCGGTCGATGTCCCTTTGCCAAAGCTGAGACCGAGATCGCTTGGTCCGACATAAATGCCGTCAAGTCCCTCCACCGCGCAAATCGCTTCCACAGCGGCTAGGCCTTCGCGAGTCTCGATCATTGCGAAGCGAACGACGGTTGCATTCGCATGTTCAGCATAGTCCTCACCACCATAAAGGAGCGCTCGCGCAGGTCCGAAGCTGCGTCCACCCAGAGGCGGGTAACTTGACGCCGCTACCAGCGCCTGCGCCTCCGCCGCCGAATTGATGAGCGGGCAGATGATGCCGTAGCTTCCCGCGTCGAGCGCCTTCATAATAACGCTCGGTTCCAGACCGGGTACACGCACAAATGGAACAGCGGGCGTAGCCGAGAGTGCCTGCAGCATAGTGATCATCGTCTGGATGTCGGTCATTGCATGCTGGAGATCAATGGTGACGGCATCGAATCCGCTCATACCGACGATTTCTGCGCTGTAGCTGTTGCCAATTGACAACCACCCAGAGACGGCGGCTGATCCTTTTGCCCAGCAATCACGAACTTTGTTTGACCGCATCGAGTGCTCCCTCATGTTCCGTGCCGCTTCGCTTCGTCGGCCTCCAGGACATTGTCGATTGCCCCGGCGTTTGCATAGCTATACATACTGCAGATTATGTTGTCCACACGCAACTCGCCTGTGCATGCTCTTCTGTTTTGGACAGCATCGGGTAACCTTAGACTGGGGTAGAAGGTGTTTTGGATGCCATGAAGGACGAGAGCGCCGGCAGCCAGTCGCGACGCGTTGCAAGTAAGCGCTACGTGTCGGCGACTGACGTTGCAAGAAAAGCTGGGGTCTCCCAGGCCGCTGTGTCACGTGCTTTCACAGACGGGGCAAGTGTATCCCTGAAGATGCGCGCCAAGGTTATGGTTGCAGCGGATGAACTTGGCTATCGACCTAGCATCATTCCTCGGATCATGCTGACGAACCGATCGTCCTTGATAGCGGTTGTCAGCAGCGGATTGAACCACCCGTTTTACGCAGCGATCGTAGATAGATTCTCAGTAGAAATCCAGAAGCGCGGCAATACGGTTTTGCTTTTTTCCGTACAGGACCGTGAATATATGGATGAAATTATACCCCGCATTCGAGGTTATCAGGTGGATGGAATAATTTCAGCGTCATCCATTTCTTCACCTGCGGTAGCAGAGAGCTGCGCCAAGATGAACGTGCCTGTCGTTTTATTCAACAGTCGGCTCAGAAATACATGGGTAAACTCAGTAAACAGCGACAACGTGGCTGGTGGGCGAGACGTTGCGTCGCTCTTTATCCGCAAGGGTGCCACGCGATTCGGTTTTATCGCCGGCAGGAAAGGAAACATGTCAAGCGAGGATCGGCTCGCAGGTTTCGTTGGCAGGCTAGTTGAGGAAGGCATATCTGATTTAGTGATCGAATACGGCAACTACAGTTTCGAAGGCGGAAGCCAAGCGATGCGGAAACTGCTTGCGAGGGACAGGCGTCCGAATGCTATCTTCTGCGCCAATGATCTCATGGCCATTGGTGCGCTGGAAATAGCCAGATCGGAGTTTAAAATCGATGTTCCGGCGAGCCTGCTTATCGCCGGATTCGATGATATCCCATCTGCATCTTGGCCTAGTATCAATCTGACGTCGATCCGGCCTAATGGCGACAGAATGGTCTCTGAGGCATTGGACATACTCGAAGGAAGTCTGTCCAGTCCCGGTGAAGGCGGCTTACTTAAGATCGTTCCGGTCCATATAATTGAGCGGCTATCGACTGCGGGCCTCTCAGAACGCTGAGGACCTCGACTAGGGTCTTCAGGTCCAACCTGACGGCTTCTCGCAACAGTAAGCAGCTACCGCATTTCAGAAAGCTTTAGCCTCCTTGAAGACTCCGGAAGAACTTGCGGAGAGATTGAGACATCGAGCACACCTGGCTGGGAAATGACGAAATGAGGAAACAGGGCAACACCGCCTAGAAGGTGAGACGCAGGGCTCAGCGCGAAGCTTTCGGAACCGCGCCAGCAAAACCTCAACACGCGATAATTGTGCTTCCCGCGTGTTGACGTTAGCCCTCAAGTTGTAGACTCAGAGTGATCATAACGATCGTTGGCGAAACTGACCGCGTCCCCGGACTGCAGGGAGGCTCTCGATTGAACAGCAACCCACCCCTTGGGCTCGGCACCGACGCAAGTCGCCCAGGGTGAGCTTTCGCCTCACCGACGAATCGCCTAACTAGTAGGGCACTTGCATCTCGCTTCCTCCTGCCTCGTCGAATAAGGGCGAGATCAACTGCGAGGCAGCTGGCGAAGAACGCCCACTAACTCATGGCGATAGCGAGATGATAGGGGTCGCCGAAGTCGAAGCGCTTGGTGCCGCGTTTGGTCAGTTCGACCGCCCAACGCGGAACTTGAGCGGGCGAACCGATACCGGATAGCCTGCAACAACGTCGGTATCCCTGAC
>NZ_LMUG01000096.1:27583-31667 GCF_009766125.1 Acidisoma sp. S159 | reverse complement strand
AGTTTTCCGATGGTCAGCGACGCGCCGCCGCCAATTGTTCAAGGCGCCGGAATCTCTGTTTATCCCGCCACAAATCAGACCGAACGACTCTGGCCTTATCAGGCTAAAACTGAACATTCGGCACACTCAAGGGAGGTTGACAGGAACCAGATATCGCAATTAATATTGCATTAACAAAAACGCGGAGGAAATTTGGTGTTCTTGGGAGTCGCGCTTGCGCGTTGCCGTAGCGACCTTGACCTCCGTCCACGCTTTGCCGCCTCAACGTATGTTCACTCTCGCCGCGGCGGAATGAGGACGTTTGTTGTTGATCCCGGCTTTTGGGGGTGAGGGGTTGAGTGGATCGGCACTCTATCCAACCGGAACGCAATCTCAGCCCTCCAGCGCCACCGGGCCCGAGATGAAGGGGAACTCGGCGGCCTTATCTCTCACGAATATCAGCAAGTCGTTTTCCGGTGTTACGGTCCTTTCAGGCATATCGTTCACTGCAGAAGCTGGGCGGGTGCTTGCGATCGTTGGCGAGAATGGCGCCGGAAAGTCCACCCTCAAGAACATAATCTGCGGTTTGCTTCGGCCCGATCACGGCACGATTGAGGTCCTCGGCCAAGAAGTTCCCCATCTCACTCCGGCACTTGCTCGCCAGCTTGGCATCGCGGCGGTTCATCAAGAGCTCAGCCTCTTTCCAAGCTTGACTGTTGCGGAGAACATGTACGTTGGAATGTTGCCAAAGGACAGATGGGGAAATGTCCGCTTGGCTTGGGCGATGGCCGAGTGCCGGAAGCTTTTGCACGACACGCTGGGCGAGCAAATCGATCCCCTGACTCTTGTTGAAGACCTTTCCCTCGGACAGCGCCAGATGGTTGAGGTCGCGAAGGCCCTTGTCCGAGCAAGGAACATCATAATCTTCGACGAGCCGACTACCTCACTTTCGATAGCAGAACGCGCGCGCCTCCTCGAGGCCATACGCAGCCTACGGCTCCAGGGATATAGCGTCTTATTCATCAGCCATTTCTTTGAAGAGATCTACGCCGTTGCGGACGACATCGTCGTACTCCGCGACGGCAATTTCGTAGCTGCGGGTCGGGTGGAAGATCTGCCCCCTCCGGTCGTGGAACGCCATATGGTGGGACGTGAGCTCGCAGCAGTCGACAGGCTCGCACGGCCTCCTATGGAAGATACCGCCAAAACACTGCTCGAGGTGGAAGGCGTCAGCGACGGCGAGCGCGTTCGCGACGTCGCGCTGCGAGTCCGGGCTGGGGAGATCGTCGGTTTGGGCGGTCTTCTCGGTGCTGGACGGAGCGAGTTGGCACAGGCGCTCGTGGGGCTGCGTCCTGCAACGGGATCGGTCAAGGTGGATGGCAAGGTGTTCAGCCACCGCAGCCCTGAGCGGGCTAGGCACCTGGGAATGGTTCTTGTGTCGGAGGATCGCCGCGGTGAACAGGCGTTTCTCAACCGCCCGGTACGGGAGAACCTGCTTGCGGGCCATATTGGCCCCGAGCACCGCCGCTACGGGATAATTTCCCGTTACCAGGAGCGCAAAGCAGCAAATGCCATGATTCAGGCATTTGGAGTCAAATGCTCCAGTCTTGAACAGGACCTTGTATCTCTTTCTGGCGGCAACCAACAGAAAGTTATTCTCGCTCGCTGGCTGATGGAGAAGCCGCGCATTTGCATCCTCGACGAACCTACCAAGGGAATCGACGTCGGCGCAAAAGCGGAAATCCATATGCTGGTGAGGCGGCTGGCGGAGCAAGGGACCGCCGTCATTCTTATATCATCTGATATGCCAGAGCTGATGGCGCTGTCTCACCGGATCGTCATCATGCGGAAGGGCGAGATAGTGGGTGAACTCAAGGGCCACGAGTTCGAGCCGGATACAATTCTTAGGCTCGCATCCGTAGGGTCACGTACATGACGTGGTTTAGGAGACTAAGGCTCGGAGGAAATTCCGGTGTCCTAATTGTCTTCATCGTGCTGGTTCTGGCTGGTTTTGGCCTAATACGGCCAGCCTATCTGACCGGTTCTAATCTGAGCAATATCCTGGTCCAGGCGACGCCGGTCGCAATTGCGGCCATTGGCATGACCTACGTCATCCTCCTGGCCGATATCGATCTCTCAATCGGATCGACGATGTACTTGTCCGTGGTCGTCGCGACCATGCTGACATCATCATCCAGCGCGTTGATGATCACACCCTCGGTCTGGGTTTACCCCGTCGCGATTGTCACTGGCCTGATACTCGGGTCGGTGAATGCTGCGCTTATCAGCGTGCTGCGCATAAACGCACTCATTGTTAGTCTAGGGGCACTTTATGCTTACCAAGGAATTGGGCTGGCTCTGACAGGCGCTGGCACACAGCTCACCAGCGGGCCAATCACCTGGCTCGGCACTGCCAAAGCCGGCGGCACGTACGTTGTCGTTCTCCTGACCATAGCAGCGAGCATCCTTGCCGCGGCGTTTCTCAAGTTCCGCAGTAACGGCAGGTTGCTCTACGCCATAGGCAGCGATCCACGATCGGCCAAGGAATCCGGCCTATCTCGTCCGAGAGCCCGCTTCGTAGCGTTCGGCCTCGCAGGTGTTTGTGCTGCTGTGGCAGGTCTTATCAACGTTGGTCAGGACGGCACGCTTGATGCGACCCTCGGTTCGGATTTCGCGTTCACCGTCATCACCGCCGTAGTCGTTGGTGGAACTTCGCTCTTTGGTGGCAGAGGCACCGTGCTGGGAAGCATGCTGGGTGCCCTGCTGCTGGCAGCGATCGAAAACGGCCTCAATGTCATTAACGCCTCGATCTACGTCTATGACGTGGTTCAGGGTGTCGTTCTCGTTGCCGCAATTCTCTTCGGAGCCGCATCCCAAAAGGCGGGGTTCCGCGCGGCGGCGGGAAAGCTGTTTTGGACTCGCCAGACGTTAGAAAAGGGTGCCTGAGTCACCGGCGCGCGCGCCCCAGCGTCTCATAGACATATCAATAAAGGGAGGAACTATCCATGAAGATCAAGACTTTCGACCCCGCGGGAACAAAAGGGCAAAGCCGAGCATTTCTTGCCGCCGGTGTGTTGTTCGCCGCTGCCGCAACGGCCTTCGCGATTCCGCACGGTGCGCGCGCCGCAGGAAGCGTGCCAACGATTGGCGTTACCTTTGACAAAATGGATGACACCTTCAGGATTGGTGAGAAGAAGTATCTCGACATCTACGCCCAGCAGATGGGCATAAAGTTAATCTATGATGATGCGCAACAATCTGCGGCGACCCAGTCTTCGCAGGTCCGCACACTAATCGCCCAGCAGGTCGCGGGAATTGTTGAAATCCCGTGGGATACCCATGCTGTTGCGGCCGACGTCAGCGCTGCGAAACTCGCCAAAATTCCACTGGCGGTCATGGATCAAGAGCCTGCGAGCACAGCTGATCTCTTCTACTACGTCGGCGGAAGCCCATGTGGTGATGGGCGGATGGCGGGCGAATTCATGGTCACCGAGGCCGCTAAGGGCAAGCATCTGAACATACTCGAGTTGCTCGGCTCTCTCAACAGCGCGAACGGACTCGAGCGTTCAGGATGCTTCGAGAAAGCAGTCGCTACATCCTCAAACATAACGATCGTGGCCAAGTCGCCCACGAATTGGCGCACCAATGAGGCATTCAAGGCAACTCAGAACGCCCTGCAGCAGCATCCCAATATCAATGCTGTTTACACACCGTGGACGGGTGGCCTCCCGGCTATCTACGCATCTTTAAAAGCGGTACACCGGCTGTTCCCCGTCGGCAATCCGGATCACGTTGTTACGGTCAGCATCAACGGGGATCAAATTGGCTGCCAATATGTCGGAGGCAATATGGATGATCTCGACATTGCCACCCCCCTTCCAGCCATGGCGAAGTCAGCGCTTGTTGCGATTTCGAACTCCATCAACAAGCATGAAAGCCCCAATCCGAGCGTCGTCGAACTCCCTGGCCTACCTTACACGCCGGCGAACTTCGCGCAGATGAAGTCAAAAGTCTGGGGCTGCGGCGGCTGAGCCGCCTGGGGTAAACAGACTGCCGCGTTCCGTGCTGGTTAGGAGCAGCTCGTATGATTGAGATCCCCGCCACA
>NZ_LMUG01000096.1:23064-27573 GCF_009766125.1 Acidisoma sp. S159 | reverse complement strand
GATTTCGAACTCCATCAACAAGCATGAAAGCCCCAATCCGAGCGTCGTCGAACTCCCTGGCCTACCTTACACGCCGGCCAACTTCGCGCAGATGAAGTCAAAAGTCTGGGGCTGCGGCGGCTGAGCGGCCTGGGGTAAACAGACTGCCGCGTTCCGTGCTGGTTAGGAGCAGCTCGTATGATTGAGATCCCCGCCACGAAAGGCGGACACCTGCCAGCCCGCACACAGCTTGGCCGGGAGGGGATTCCTCCCGGCCGTTGGGGTTTGGTGCCGGCGGTGCGGCAGATAGTCTCTGTTCCCATCCTGCCGATCACGATTCTCATCTACGGCATCCTCGCTTTGACCACGCCGGGGTTTCTTTCCTGGACAAACGTCGAGAACTTGCTGGTCTCGATGTCCGTACTCGCTATCGCGGCGATAGGCACGACCGTCGTGTTCCTCATAGCTGGCATAGATCTGTCCGTCGGCTCGACGATTGCCCTTGCATCGATTATGGGCGCCGTCGTCACCCGCGACACCGGCATGATATTTTTAGGGCTTGCCACCGCTGTCCTGACTGGAGCCGCGATTGGTTTGTTCAATGGGATATGCGTTGGAATCCTGCAGCTATCTCCGTTTGTTCTTACCCTCGGGGCGCTCCTCGTAGCGCGCGCTGTCGGATATATGGTGGCATCCGCCGCAGCGGGAGGAGGCGCCACCGGCGCCGCCTCAGTCGGACCTCTGCCTCCGTCCGTACTCAACTTCGGGCGAAGCACGATTGCCGGGATTCCGACCCTCTGGTGGATTGCGCTGATATTCGTCGCCGGATCCGCGCTGGTTCTCTCCCGGACCGATACCGGGCGCGGCTGGTATCTTCTTGGTTCGAGCGCGCGGGCCGCTCTGTTTAGCGGATTACGCACCCGTTGGCTGAAATGCCTTGCTTACCTGGTGGCGGGCACCCTCGCAGGGCTTGCTGGGTTCATACTAATGGTGACCCTTGGCTCAGGGGACGCCACCGCCGGCGACAATCTGCTGCTCCAGGTCATCGCAGCCACAGTGGTCGGGGGAACCAGCTTGTTCGGTGGTCTCGGAGGGGCTTGGAGGACCTTCGGCGGGGTGTTTTTGATCGTGGGATTGACAAATGCCCTGAACTTTCATGGGTTGGCCTCCTGGTATCAGGAAATTGTGGTCGGCGCTGTCATCGTCCTTGGTACCGCACTTGCGGTGTTCGTGCAGGCGGCGCAGGCCCGCTCGAAGTAGGATTATTTGACAAGGTCTGGATGAGCACCTTGCTGAGTTAGTCTCGGACCACTATTCGCCGTGGGCTGGCGCCAGCGTTGCGCGCTTGGGACGTTTCTCATTCACCGAGGGTGTTGCTGAACCCATCCGCGGCGCGCGCTTTGCCCGATAGATGTCTTACAGAACATGGAAGAGGAACGTCGCAATGAGAGAATTGCCGAACCATGGCGGAAGCTTGCGGTTTTCGCTGAATCATATGGTGGCGCCTCGCGTCCCCTTGTCAAAGCTCTTCACAATTGCCAAGGCAGTAGGCGTCGATGCGGTCGAGATCAGGAACGACCTTGATGACGTGGAAATACTTGATGGCACGAGCGCGGCGGAAATAAGAGAAGGGGCATCATCATCCGGCATAGAAATATTATCTATTAATGCCTTGCAACGATTCAATGATTGGTCGAAAGAGCGCGAGGGCGAAGCCCGCTCGCTGATCAACTTCGCGTCGAAGTGCGGGGCGGCATCCATCGTGCTTTGTCCCGTGAATGACCCGAACTACGATCCCCTGCCTGACGAGAAGGCCAAATTTCTCCTTGATGCGATTCTAGGCTTAAAGCCCATACTCGAAGATGCTGGAGTTGTCGGACTGATTGAACCACTTGGATTTAGCCAGAGCTCATTGCGTTCCAAACGCTCGGCCATACAGGCGATCCGTGCCGCTAATGCCGAACGTATTTTCAGGCTCGTGCATGATACCTTCCATCACTTCGTAGCAGGGGAGGGGGATGTCTTCGCGGATTTCACGGGCCTCGTGCACGTGTCAGGAATTACCGACGCCGCGCTAAACCGGGAGGATATGCGGGACGGCCACAGGGGCCTAGTATCTTCTGACGATCTCATTGGCAACTTAGAACAGCTAAGCGCCTTACGGCAGGGTGGCTATGCCGGCGCGGTGTCATTTGAGCCTTTCGCTGCGTCGGTCGCAAAGTCATCCAATATCACAGGCGATCTGAACGCAAGTATTGGCTATCTCCGTGGAGCAATGATCTAGGCGGGACCGCTTTTTTGGGCCGACTGGTGCCGGCGGAGGGCGCCAGCGCGTGTGGCGGCGTCCTGAACCCGGTTGTCGCGTGTCCTATGTCTGAGTAGCAATTGGAATCCTGGGCTGGCGGGTTTCGTTTTGAAGCCGCGAGGCCAAGGCAACGATGAGCGATTGGGCCAGACACATCGGCGCTGCCAGCGAACGCGAGAAGGTATACTCATGCTCCGGCACGGCGAAGAGCACACGCGCGTTCTTGGCGAGCGGTGACAGCGTGCTGTCGCTGATCGCCACAACTGGCACACCCCGTCCAGCGGTTTCCTCCACGACATTGACGACCTCATTGGCGTAGAAGCGGAACGAGATCGCGAGCAAGAGGTCACTCGACCGGATGACTTTGGCCGTATGCGTCGCAAGCCCTCCCGCGGAGTCGAGCAGTACTGCGCGCTTGCCAAGCATCGTGAGGACATAGTGGAGGAGTCCGACCACGGGTGCCGACCGGAGCTGGCCTATTAAGTAAATTGTGTCTGCGTGTTCCATGAGCGTGACAGCCTCCGCAATTCTTTCTGCGGTAACGCTCGTCAGCAGATCTTGCAGAGACGATATGTCACGCACAATCAGGTCCCGCAGGAAACTCATCTCGCTGCGGTCTTCGCGAGCTCCGAGTTCGTCCTCAAGTGCCTTTACTCTCGCATTAAACCCGGGGGCCGCCGTCGAGAGACGGCGCCGGAAGACCGCCTGAAGTTCTTTGAACCCTTGGTAACCGAGAGACTGTGCGAAGCGCACACAGCCCGATGCGTGAATTCCACACTTTTCGGCGATTGCGTGTATCGAAGCGACCGCTACGTCGTTTGGGTTCTGCGTCAAGTAGACCGCTATCTTCTGATAGGAGTTGCTCATCTCCGCATGGCGGTCATGGATAATCCGGATGAGTCCCTCATACGTCTCTGGCGGCCCTCGCCGGGCTTTCTCTCGCTTTTTCTCTGGAACCTTCATTTCCTGTGACGATCCATTTTGACAATCCCGCTTAGTCAGCCCGGCTCCGGGCGCCTATGGCCCACCAAGAGGCTTAATTTGCCTTGCTTGTCCACACCTGTCTTCAGGCAAAAGTAAAAACTCACTTGTTAGATGATCGGCGCAGCCACCTCAGCAGCTATCATGCAATAGCTGATGACTGTTGCGCCACCGCCGCTAGCTTGTCTGTGCGTGATGGACTTGGCGACGCGTTGATCAACCCGCGATTTTGCTGCTTCTTGCGTGGTTGACGGACTACCCAGTGGCTATTGAGCCGGGAGCTCTCTTGCAGGCAGCCAATCCCAAACCCTAAGTACGCCTTGGCAAAGACCCGCGGCGCCTCGAAGGATATTCATTTGCGACGAAGACGATCCACGTCATGCAAGCTTGCTACGACGTAACCAAAGAAGCGGCGGACTCGCGCATGCATGTGAGCCCCACCGACGAAACACCGCATTAATTTCCTCGACATCACCGGGATTGAAGTGATCCATTGTTAGCGTTGCTCCTTCGGCCTCGACGCTGGCGACCCCGCGCTGAAGCCACTAGAGGACCGATTGGCGCAGAAGCCCACCATCAAGGTGCCGACGGTGACGCTCGATGGCGCGACCTACCCGCTCAAGCCCGGAGGCACCGCAGATCACGCCGGCATGTTCGTCGGTCTGCACGAACGGTTCTGTTGCAAACTCTGGCTCTGGAAATATCAGGTGAGGGCCCGTCGGAGCTTCACGCGGCTACTCCGAACAGCTCGGCAACGAGGGCGGCTTGCGCCCGTATATCCCGACCGCCGATGTTGTGAACTTGTCCCTTTCTGATCATCGCCATCGCTTCGTAGCCAATCAATGTCTGCCAAGCCGTTCGGAAGCCGCCGAAACCGAGCCCTGGCCGAACCAGCCGTTTGATCCTCCGGTGATCCTGCTCGACGATGTTATTGAGGTATTTGCATTGTCGCAGCCGGGAGAAACGCCACAAGTGGCCGCTCCGCTTCATCGCGGCCACGGCCTTCGGGTAGGCCGGGTTCTTGTCCACCGTGATCGTCCGCGGATTGCCAGTATGTGGCTGCGCTAATGCCTTGCGGAAGAACCGCTTAGCCGCAGCGGCGTCGCGCCGGACGGAGAGCAGGAAGTCGATGGTCTGGCCGAGGCTATCGACCGCACGATACAGGTAGGTCCAGACACCTTTGACCTTGATGTACGTCTCGTCCACCCGCCAGGAACCGGTGCATGGGCGCAAGTGCTGTCGCA
>NZ_LMUG01000096.1:15452-23054 GCF_009766125.1 Acidisoma sp. S159 | reverse complement strand
CGCTCGATGGCGCGACCTACCCGCTCAAGCCCGGAGGCACCGCAGATCACGCCGGCATGTTCGTCGGTCTGCACGAACACTACGTTGTCGACGCGGGACATAATCTTCCGCAGCACGTCAACGCCCCCGCTGGTAGCTACTTCGGCGATTGTGCTCTGTGACGGAGCGAGCCACTTCTCGCACCAGAGTCCTACTCCTCATCTCAGCGCAAGATCATGCGGAGTCCGCGGGTGCCATGGCGATAAATATCAAGTTTGCGAACCCGGAGTGCCCGTTCCTGCGAATCCGATCTGACGATATTTCGAGATAGCTGAAAGGTTGACTACTTGGCCGATCACGGTGCGTCTGGCAGATCCTCCGGTCAGTTCTCCTCCGGCTCAACCAGCCGGGTCTGGGCCATGGCATGGCGCGCCAAGGCGATCACCTCCTGTGTGATGCTGTCGCTATCGGCAAAGCGATAGATTGCGAAAAGACGGGAAGGATGCAGCGGCAGCGCGCTTTCAAAGCTCCTCAGGATACCCGCGGCGAGTGACTTTTGCACTAGGCGCCGGGGCAACAGACTGGCGCCGAGCCCTGTGCTCACCAGCTGCGCGACGACGGTCGGGCTGCTGCACCGGCAGATTACGTGCGGCTCCAACCCCGCTTGCCGAAACCATTCGGTGATCTGACGCCACATCGGCGTGGGCGGCGGATTGGTGATGATGACAATCCCCCGCAGATCCGAAGGATGCAAAGGCGAGGGCAGGTTGAAGCGAGGCGCTGCGGCCCAGACCACTGGTTGGATGCCGAGCGGCACTAAGGTCAGCTTCGGATCTCCGGTCGGGTTGATCGCGAAGGCGATGTCCAGCCGCCGGTGCAGCACGTCTTGCTCAAGCTCCGAGCTGGTGCTGACCGCGAATTCTAGCCGCAGGGCTGGGTAACGCGCGGCGATGATTCGCATATAGTCGGACAGGCAGGCCTGGGCGAAAGTTTCCGGCACGCCTACGCGCAATACACCGCTATGTTGCCAGTTATCGTCGACGATCGAGCGGATTTTGTCGTATTCCTCCATGACCGAGGCGACGCGCGGCACCATCGTCTCGCCGCGTTGGGTAAGGATGAGGCCGCGCCCGGCCCGCTCGAAAACGGGGCTACCAAGCTCCGCCTCCAGCTGATCTATCCGGAGCGATATGGTCGGCGGGGCGAGGCCGAGATGCCGAGCGGCCTCCTTCAGCGAACCGAGACGTGAGACCCAGTAGAAGGCTTCGAGCTGCGCGAAGGTTGGCCGCATAGTTTTGGAAACCTGAATCGAGAAACGAAAAACTTCCTAATTGTCCTATCCATCACGGCGCCAGTAACCTTGCAACTAAGAAGACAGGGGGAGCTGAGAATGATGAAGGGTTTCGCCGCCGAGCTCTCCGATGAGCTCCGGGCGGGTATTTTGGCCGATCTGCCGGAAATTGACCTTATCGCGGATGAGGCGCTGCGCCGACAAACCACCGATGCCTGGGCCATTGCTTTGTCTTCGTCGAGCTTTCGGCGCGTGCGAGATATTCCTGGCGAGGCAACGCCGGGGTCGTTGATTCTCAAGGAGGGCGGCCAGGATCTGCATCTGCGCGGCGTGACACGGCTCGCGGTCGGCCATCTCGACTATTTCGCCGGCGCGTTCCCGCAAGCCGAGATCGACCGTGATATCGTTATTGCCGGCGGCATCTGCCACGACGTCGGCAAGACCTTCGAATTCGACCCGGAGAACCAGCGGCGCTGGAACGCGGATGGCAGCCGCTACGGCTGGCCCTCGCTGCGACATCCGATCTACGGCGCGCATGTCTGCCTGCTCGCTGGCCTGCCAGAATCGGTGGCTCATATTGCCGCCTGCCACTCGCCCGAGGGCAACAACGTGCGGCGCAGCCTGGAATGCATAGTGATCCACGAGGCCGATGTAGCCTGGTGGCGTATCGCTGCCGCCTCCGGTCTCGTCAGGCCCGAGACGCTGACGCCCGAGTTTGCCCGCATGTTTGATCCTCGGCCGCTGCGCGCGGCATGAGCGAACCGGCTAACGATAAGAAGCCGGAAAGGCAATGAACGAGCCTTGCGTCAATAAAAACAGCGACGATCCAGAGGAGGAGAAACAAGCATGGCCCAGAAGACATCGCTAGTCGTCAAACGGCGCGACCTGCTGAAGGGTGCAGCGGTCGCATCGGGCATCGCGGCGACTGGGGGCGCCCTGGCGCGCCCCGCCATCGCCAAGGACACCACGATTACCGCCATCACGCTGGGGCAGGGCATCTTCGGCCAGCCCTTCGTGGATCTGACGCCGGAATTCACCAAGCAGACCGGCATCAAGGTCAATCTGATCACGATGGGCTACAACGAATCCATCCAGAAGCAGGTCGCCGCCTTCGCCGCGCACAGCAGCGCCTATGACGTTGTGCAGATCGACTCGATTTATCTCAAAGGCTATGCCCAGGCGGGGCATATTCAACCCCTCGACAATCTCATCGCGGCCGATCAGCTGAAGGATTTCTTCAGCGATATTCCGCCCGCGCTGCGCGAGATGTATGCCGCCAAGGATCATACCTACGGCATGGCGACAGTCGCGAATTGCCAGCGCCTGATCTACAATGGCGCTCATCTCAAGGCGGTCGGCCTAGGCGTGCCGCAGACATGGGATGAGCTGCTGACGGGTTGCCAGAAGGTCGTCGATCCGGCTGCTAAGCGCTATGGATTCATCGCCGGGACGGAGCGGCTGATTAAAGCCTTTTCGGTCTGGCTGCCGATCTTCTGGGCAAATGGCGGTGCGCTCTTCGACGACAAAATGCACCCGACCTTCGCCGACCAGACGGGCGTCGATGCGCTCGCCTTCTTGCTCGAACTGGTCAAGACCATGCCGACCGGCGGCGCCGCCTATACCGAGGCAGATGAGACGAAGGCGATGGCGACGGGCCTCGGCACGCTGGACCCGGTGGCCTGGATTCCCGATGCCATCGTCACGGCGCCGCCCAATGTCAGGCCGCAGCTCGGCAGCGCAGTTTCGCCCAAGGGCAAGGTGCGCAATGCGCCGGTGATGGGCGGCATGGGTCTCACCGTCTCGAACTACTCAAAGGATCCGAAGGCGGCCGCCGAATACATCGCCTGGTTCAACAGCCGGGATGTGCAAAGCAAGGACCTGGTGCCGCATGGTGGCCAGCCCTGCCGCAACTCCGCCTGGGACGCGAATATGGGCGCCAAACCATGGTTCCCGGCGGTCTCCGCCAGTCTCAAGGTCGCGATGGTGCGGCCGCAGCTTCCCGAATGGGGGCAAATCGACAGCGCAGCCGGTGTGCAGCTCAGCAGGGCCTTTGTGGGGGAAATCACGCCCAAGGAAGCTTTGGAAAATGCGCGAAAGGCGGCCGACGGCATCATGAGGGACGCGGGCTATTATTGATGCGTAGGGGATCGTGGAACGGCGCTTACGCCTATCTGGCGCCGAGCCTGCTGTGCCTTGTGGTGACCATCGGCTATCCGCTAGTCGCGGCCGTCTCCACCAGCTTCTATCGCTGGAACCTCATGTCGGGGCTCAAGCGGTGGACGGGGTTTGGGAACTACCTGCAGATTTTCCAGGATCCCGAAACGGCGCAGGTCGCCGTCGTCACGATCATCTATACAGTGCTCTCCGTGACGCTGGAGCTGGTGCTGGGCTTTGCTTTGGCACTGCTGTTCCGCCACGGCCTGGCGCGCCGGCTGCGCGGCTTTCCGATGATGCGCGCCATCCTTTGCGTGCCTGTGGTCGTGGCGCCGCTGATCTGGGCTTTCTATTTCAAGAGCATGTACAGCCCGCAATTCGGGATGTTCAACATCGTTCTCGGCTGGTTCGGCCTGAACCCGGTGCCATGGGTCAATAGCCCCTCGATCGCGCTCTATAGCCTCGTCATTGCCGATGTCTGGCAATGGACGCCGTTCATGTTCGCGGTTCTGCTCGCCGGGCTGCTCACTTTGCCAGGCGATGTGACCGAGGCCGCGAGGGTGGACGGCGCGAGCCCGCGCCAAATCCTCTGGCGTATCGAGCTTCCCCTGTTGCAGCCGGTGTTGATGGTGGCGCTGTTGCTGCGGATGATCGATGCGTTGAAGAATATCGATCTCTTCATCGTTATCACCCAGGGCGGACCCGGGACGAGCACCGAGATCCTTAACTTTTACGCTTACAGCAAGAGTTTCCAAGATTTCCAGGTCGGGCGCGGCGCGGCCCTCGCGCTGATCGTCTTCGTCGTCATCATGGCGCTCGTGGTCGCCCTTATGGCTGCCATGCGGCGCTTCGGGTCGGCGGAGAGCCAGGCATGAAGCTCCGCATCCTCTATATCGTGGCGCTGCTGTCCTGTGGCTTCGCCATCCTGCCGCCGTTGTGGGCGCTCTACGTCTCGCTTTCCGTTCATAACGAGACGACGAATGGCTTCAGCTTCGGCAACTACCGGCAGATCTTCGCGCAGGATGCATTCTGGGGTGCACTTTGGCATTCCTTCGCAACCGCCATGACCGCGACCATTGTCTCGATCGCACTGGGCGCCATGGCGGCCTATGGCATGACGCGCTTCGGCGGCGGCTTCCGGCGCCTCGCCCTGCTGGTGCTCGCAATCCGCATGATCCCGAGCATCGTGCTGGTGATCCCCGTTTACCTGCTGTTCCGCAAACTTGATATTCTTGATACGGTCAGCGGGCTGTCGGCGATCTACCTGACCTTTTCGCTGCCCTTCGCCATCTGGATGCTGCGCGGCTTTTTCGTCGCCATTCCCCTCGACATCGACGAGGCTGCGCGGATGGACGGCGCCAGCTCCTGGACGGTACTGTGGCGCGTCATTCTGCCGATTGCCCTGCCGCCGATCCTAACGACCGCCGTGCTCATCTTCTGCTTCTGCTGGAACGAATTCCTCTTCGCCCTGATACTGACTGATCAGAATGCTCTGACGTTCCTGCCCTTGCTGATGCGCTTCGTCCCACCGGAAGGGCCGCTCTACGGCCAGATCTTTGCCGGATCGACGATCTATTTCGCCGTTCCCATCATCGCCATCGCCCTGATCAGGAAGCAGCTCGAAGGCAGCTTCGCGGCCGGCAGCGTGAAATAGGAAGCTGCCATGGCTCTGCTCGAAGACAAGATTTGCATCGTCACCGGCGGCTGCGGCAGCGTCGGCCTTGCTGCCGCCCGGCGCTTTGTGGCGGAGGGCGCGCGGGTGATGCTGGTTGATCTTGATACCGCGCAGTTGGCGGAGGCCGCCGCGGCACTCGATCCTGACCGAGTCGCGACCTTCTCCGGCGACGTCGCCGAGGCCGCGACCGTCGCAGGCTATGTCGCGGCGGCGGCCGAGATGTGGGGCGCGATCGACGTGATCCTCAGCAATGCCGGAAATCACGGGTTCATCGGGCCGCTCGCCGAATATGACGAGGAGGCCTTCGACCGGACGCTGCGCGTCCACGCCCGCGCTGCCTTCCTGGCCTGCAAATATGGGCCGCCGCGCATGAATGACGGCGGGAGCATTATCGTGACATCCAGCCTCGCCGGACTGCGCGGCGGGACAGGGGCCGAGAACAACATCGCGTATACCGTCGCGAAGCATGCTCAGACCGGCGTTGTTCGCGCCGCCGCGCGCGCCCTGGCGCCACGCCGCATCCGGGTGAATTCACTCAATCCCGGCCCGATTCAGAACGCGTTCCAGGCTGACATCGAGCAGCGGCTGACCGCCTATACCGGCCAGGATATCACCGCCGCCATCGACGCCGACATTCCCCTGGGCCGCCATGCTGATCCCGATGAGGTGGCGAGCGTCGCACTGTTCCTGGCCTCTCCGATGAGCAGCTACGTCACCGGCCACGTCCATGTCGTTGATGGGGGCTTGGGGAGTTGAGACGCAAGAAGCCGAGGGGGGGAAACGACAATGACCGACATCCGCACCATCGCCACGGGATTGCTGTTCCCGGAAGGTCCGGTCGTCCTGGAGGATGGTTCCATAGCCCTGGTGGAGATCGCACGCGGGACCATCACCCGCGTCTTCCTCGATGGCCGCACGGAAGTCGTGGCCGAGCCCGGCGGCGGCCCGAACGGCCTCGCGATCGGGCCGGACAAATTCTTCTACGTCTGCAACAGTGGTGGTTCGCATTGGATCAGGGAAGACGGCGTTCTCCGCTCCATCCCAAGCGACAAGCACTACACAACCGGCCGCATCGAGCGTGTCGAGCCCTCGACTGGCAAGGTCGAGGTTCTCTACGAGGCGTGTGACGGCCATCCTCTGCGCGGCCCGAATGATCTCGTCTTTGACCGTGAGGGCGGCTTCTATTTCACCGATCTCGGCAAGAACCTCGAGCGCAGCCACGATCATGGCGGCGTCTATTACGCGCGGCCCGACGGCTCCCACATCGTAGAGGTCGCCTACCCCGCGTTAACGCCCAACGGAATCGGTCTCTCGCCGGACGGCACGACGCTGTATGTCGCCGAGATGGAGCCATCGCGCCTCTGGGCCTTCGACATTCTCTCGCCGGGCCTCGTCCATAAGGCGCCCTTTCCCTCGCCGCATGGCGGCCGGCTTGTCTGCGGGCTGCCGGGGTATCAGGGTTTCGACAGCTTGGCGGTGGACGGCGCCGGGAATATCGTCGTGGCAACACTTTACTCGGGCAAGGTCACGGCCATCGCGCCGGATGGGCATGTGGTACGAGAGGTCGTGACGGGCGATCCGTTGACGACGAATATTTGCTTTGGCGGCGCAGGGAATGGCACGGCCTATGTCACCCTGGGTGGCTTCGGCGCCCTGGTGGCGATGGACTGGCCGGAGAAAGGCCTGCCGCTCGCTTTCGGCGGATAGGCCAGTGTCGCAACGACAACAACAGCGGAAACGAAAGACAACGCCCCTGTGCGCCGTTGTCACGTTGACAGCCATATTGAGGCCCGTGGCGACGTCGCCGACGAACGAGGGAGGGTTCGTCGAATTGCCAGCCTGGCGACCACTCGCTCCACAGCATCCGGCATAGTGCGCGACGGTTCTCAGCTAGGCATTCGCGTCCGCGTTCGGTCTGGAATAGATGTTGGTACCAGAAGACGCGCTCGAGCGCCGGTGGGACGGGGTGGCGTTGTCGGCTGACGTCGATCACGTCGTAGCCCGCGTATGATACGAGGCCGCCAACGGTCGGGAAGGGATGCTCAGCCATTTTGGGGCTCTGTCGATGCTGGGTCTTTTTGCATCCTGGGCCACTACTTTGATCGTGGGCTTTGGTGTGTTGGAATGGGCACAGGCGCCGGCTTCTAAGAACGGCGCCAGCCCCTCCCTATTCGATCAATTCTACATGAGTGGCGTGACCTTCTTTACTTTGGGCTACGGCGACGTCGTACCGCATTCCGGCATTGCTCGGCTGACCGCTGTTATCGAAGCGGGCGTTGGGCTTGGCTTCATCGCGTTGGTCATTGGTTATTTGCCGCTCATCCACCAATTGTTTTCGGGAAGGGAAGTGCTGGTAATTCAGCTCGATAGCCGAGCAGGATCTCCGCCCACAGCTGCGGGTTTGTTGTGCAAACACGCGACGGCCCTGAGGGAACTGGACGACTTCTTGCGGGCGTGGGAGCTGTGGGGAGCGCAGCTGCTGGAAGGTCATCTGTCTTATCCA
>NZ_LMUG01000096.1:898-15442 GCF_009766125.1 Acidisoma sp. S159 | reverse complement strand
GGCGGCGCTGACGGCCGTCACAGATTGCTGCGCCCTCATCCTCGTAGGTGTAGGTGATGCAAAGCCCTTTCAGGCGCGCATGACTTTTGAAGTCATGCGGCAGGTCGCCGTCGAGATGGCACGGTCGTTCCGAATCGCGCCCTCTCGTTACGACGGCGACGACAGGTTACCCCTCGAGGCATGCCTTCATCTGCAGGCTGTCCTGGCGAGGTCTGGACTTGATTGGCAGGTAGAAGGCGACGCTTTTCTCGCGCTGCGAGCACTACGCGCGACCTACGAACCACTGCTGGACGGTCTCGCACAGTACCTGATGCTGCCACCCCCGGAGTGGCTCCCAAACGATGATGCGGCCGATCATTGGACGCGCGGCCATCGAGGTTTGCTCGCTAAGCGGCTGATCGAGCAGTTGGCGAAGGCGCCTCAGGCGGGCGAAATACGGGATGAAACTGGCCAGGTTAGTCCTTGGAGACGTTTGCGAACGTGGCTTCGCCAATGAGGGAGGCCTCGATGATCCACAATCCCAGGCACGACGAAGAGCGTGGCTGCCCATGGCGGGGTCCGGGCCGCTGGCGATTTGTCCCAGCAACGCAAGCTAAGGCGGCGAGGAAGGTGAGGTATCTGCATGGACCCCATTGTAATAGCTTGCGGCACTAGCGATCGGCAACCACGACGCGCACGCCTTGTTCGACCGCGAGCGTGGCAAAAGGCGGTGGTGGCGGGGCGTCGGTAAAAAAAATCGCGATATCGCTTAGAGCGCACAGACGTTGGCTCGCAGAGCGAAAAAATTTACTGTGATCGGCCACAACGAGATGAATCTTGGCGCGTATTCGCATCGCGGTTACTACTGCGAGCTCCGCGTCATAGAAGTCAAGCAAAGTGCCGTCCGGCTCAATGCCGCCAACGCTAGTGACGAGATAGTCGCATCGAAAATTCGCTATAAGATCGACCGCATGACGTCCAACAACACCGCCGTTGCGATGTTGCACGATGCCGCCGGTGAGGATCGTCTCGAAGCTACTCCGTTGCCAGAAGATCCTGGCAACCTCGGTGCTGTTCGTCACGATGGTAAGGGTCTTAGACGTCTCTGCCAAAGCCTCGGCAACGAATTCCACAGTAGTACCAAGAGCAAGGAAGAGGCTCGCGCGGTCGGGCAGATAGGCGACTACCGCCTCAGCGATACGCCGCTTTTCCTCCACCCGTTCGACATGACGTGCGTTGTAAGCAGAGTTCAATCGCGCGGCTGGCAGGCTTGCCCCCCCGTGTTGCCGGACTAGGCTGCCGCTTTCGCACAGGGCATTTACGTCCCGGCGGATTGTCTGGGTCGTGACGCCGAAATGCGCCGCCAGCTGTTCAATCGCGACATAGCCACGCCGTTCGACAAGCGCGAGGATCTGCTCTGAGCGGCCGTCTTTCACGCTGCGTAGTGCTCCGGAAAGCTCTTGCCGGCATGTGCGAAC
The DNA here is from genome assembly GCF_009766125.1 of Acidisoma sp. S159. NCBI lineage: Bacteria > Pseudomonadati > Pseudomonadota > Alphaproteobacteria > Acetobacterales > Acidocellaceae > Acidisoma > Acidisoma sp. S159. Next base: position 13,985 of record NZ_LMUG01000096.1, on the reverse strand, counting down.
GATATCTTATCCTTGAAGCCCGGATGCTTCTGCCATGGCGTGGCGGAGCGTTCAGTCATCTCGTTGATTTTGTCTAGGAAGGGCACTGACTCAGCCTGCAAGGCGGCCGCCATCGCCGCAAGGTCCGGAAAATGTCCGAAGGCGCTTTGCCAGATGGCACGGCCACAGAGATAGCCGCTGGCACCGGTGCGATAGGCATAGGCCAGCGAGCGGTTGAAATCCTCAGCACTCGCACCTGCGCTGAGGAGTACCCAAGGGCGCGGAAGTTTGGCGGCGAGACGATCATAGAGGGATTGCACCGCGGCGGCTTCCTTCCCATTGGGATCGGGAACGGCCTGCAATGCCGAGGGCGGCTCTAGCTTGTAGATGTCGATCAATAGCGTCGGATCCAAAAAGTCATCCACCGCTTCTTGCACTAGCCGGGCGCGATGGGCCGTTGCATAGCCTGGCGCCTCACCCGGCAGCGCGTAGATGAGGATTTCGGTTAAGTGTACGAGATCGAATTTCCGACAGGCTTCGCCGGCCGCGCGGACGAAAGCCAGCTGATGCTTCCGTACCTCCGGTGCCGCATCAGCCCGGTAGTGCACTAGTACCTTCAGCGCGTCCGCGCCACCGAGGCGAATTTTCTCGACACTCCATCCCGGGATAGGGCGCGACTTCACGCCACCCGGCGTCTCCTCTAGGACCGAATGCTCATAGGTAAGAATAAGGCCCGGCCGCTGCCCTACGAAGGGTAGTGCTCGCGGAAAGGAGTAGATCGGATCCAAAAGAATCGCTGACGACTTGGGCGCTAGGGCGCGGGTCAGCAGGTCCTTGACGGCTGCGACGTCGGCATACGGGGCCTCCGCTGTGCCGCGGATCCGCTTGATCGGTCCGAAGATCGGGTTTCGCTGGTCGACAGCGACCATCTTGAACAGTCCCGCATCGTCCGAAAGACGCTGGAGGCCACGATACTTACCGGGCGAAATCTGCATCGCATGCGTCCTTGATGAGGTGGGTGACGGCGGCACGGCGCGGCATGCCGTGCCAACCCCGCGCCAAAGAACATTTAACGGCCGCTGCGGCATTGGCGAAGCGCGCAGCTTCGAGCACCGAAGCGCCCTCTGCCACTGCAAGTGCGTATGCACCGTGGAAGACGTCGCCTGCACCATTGGTGTCTTGCACCGAAACACGATGGCCAGGGATCGTCTCGAACCGGTCGTCCTGCAGGAGAAGCACGCCGTCACGACCGCGTGTTACTCCGAGTAAGGCGCCCGTCTCCTGCCGAACTTGTCTCAGCGCCTTGGAGAGATTCTGCAGGCCGGTGTAGGCGGTTAGGCCGCGCTCCGAAAAAATCACGTGGTCGCCCAAGCGGACTAGCTTCGAAATGGCTTCGGCCGGCGCAAGATCGGCATCCAGGACGGTCGGGATACCAAGCCGCCGCGCGGTTTGGGCGGCTGCGATCGCACCTTCTGGCCAGCGTATGTCGCAGAGCACAGCCTTGGACTCGGCTATGCGTTCCAGCGGCAGCCATTCCGCGCAAGCGTTTAACCGCCCTGGGAACGCGGCGAGTAGCCTCTCGCCGGTGGGATCCACTAGTAGCGCGGAGGTCGCCGTCTGACCGTCCTCGATCCGTTGCAAACTGCCCACGTCGACACCCGCCTCCGCAAGAAGGCCGCACAAAGCATCGCCAGCCACATCGCGTCCGACCCGCCCAAAAAAGGCGCTACGGGCACCGAGCGAGGCAACCGCGATCGCCGCCGTCGCCGCCAGCCCACCGCCAAAGACGCCGTGCGCGCTGGCGATGACCTTGACGGGTGTCGACGGGATGGCTGGCACCCAGAAGACCTGGTCATAGACCACCGTGCCAACGCAGATCACGCTCACCATCTTCGATTGCCTCCAGCCGGTGGGTGCCGGCTGTCATTACCGGTCTCATTCAATCATCTCATCCGCGTCGGAACATTTAAGGTAAAGTTCAATAATGAACATTAGTTCGTCGCTTCGGGATTGGCAAGCAGGATGCTGCCAGTCACTGCTCGCGCGAGCGACTTAAGGACTCAGCTCAATCCCATTAGTCGCAAACAGCGAACTCCCGTTCTAGACGAAGCGACCACCGAAACGGATGATGGACGAGGGCGCGTCCAGAACCGCTCGATGCCGACATTTGGTGCGTTGCAATATGAAAACAGGACTTGCTTAGCTGAAAATGGAGCGTATGATTCGTTCACTGGGTCAGAGGCAGGACAACTTGGTTTCGCCCGCAGCAGTGCCGACCCGGATATCGTGCGTAAGGGAAGGAAGGCCGAATGGCTTCAGTGCCAGATGAGAACGAAAATAAAAGCACCCGCCGTGCGACGGTTTTTGATGTTCCACTGGATCTTCTCCGTAAACCGAGCCTTGGCAAGGCTTACGACCTTTCATCGGGATGGTGGCCCGGAATGCCTCTGGCGGCGGGGCATCCGCCGTTCCAACTGTTGACCTACAGGTCGCCACGCGGGCAGCGCAATCAGAAGGACCTACGTTTCCTCGACAAGAACAAATTCAACTTCGGTTTCATCTCGGAAATGATGTGTTGCACCACGCATACGGGCACACATATCGACGCGTTGTCGCATATCACTAGCGGCCCATCCGCAGCCTGGCACGGAGGATTCAGCTCAGACGATCATCTTGGCGACTTCGGACCGCTCAACAATGATGCCGCGGCCTTGCCGCCGCTGATCCGGCGCGGGCTAATGCTGGACATTCCGGCAGCGCTTGGGCTTGATCAGCTGGCGCCTCATCAACCTGTGGATGGCAAAGAACTCGAACAGGCATGTGTCAGGCAGGGAGTAGAGCCGCGAGAGGGTGACTTCGTTCTCGTCCGCACCGGCACAATGCGCGAGTGGCCGGACCCCGTGGGCATGTCGTGCAGCCAGGGCTGTGGCCTTTCGATCGATGGGGCGCGCTGGCTCGTCACGCGCGGCGTCACCGCAATCGGCGGAGACAATGCAGCGCTTGAGGTCGAGCCGTCTGGCGTCGAAGGTGACTTCCAGCCGGTCCATCGCTACGTCATTCAGGAATGCGGTCTGCTGATTCTGGAATGGGTAAACCCGGAAGAACTCGCCCGAGACGAGATCTTCGAGTTTTTATTCCTCTGCCTGCCGCTCACTGTCTCTGGCGCAACAGGATCCATGGTGCGGCCGCTGGCAGTGATCTAGCCATCGCATAGCGATCGCTCGAAGCCTAAAAAACTTCCAACAGAAACGAACGGGAACACGAGAATGTTGCGACATATGTTACTCGGAACGATCGCTGCAATATCTCTAGGGATCGCAGCCTCAAGTGCAGCGCATGCCCAACAGGAGCCGGCGCGATACGCGGGTCCGACCGAGCCTAGCAAGGCGCCGCCCGGACTGAAGGTCACGGCCATCACCTGCCTTTCAATCCTCCACGGCTGTGTCTCCCCTGCGGAAGCGTTACAGCATGTCGGTAAAAAGCTCGGCTGGAAGGTGACGGTTTCGGATGGCGGCGGCAATCCGGGCCGGCAAAATGCGGCGATCCTGGACGCAGTTTCGAGCGGAGCGGATGTCATCGCGCTGATTGCCATCGATCCTGCCGCCGTGCAGCTGGGCCTCAAGGCCGCGAAGGATGCCGGCATTCTCGTAGTCTCCGGCTCCTCGGGTATAGATACGCCGAATCCTGTAATCCCTCCAGCGCCCGGCAAACTCGGCGTTGCCTTCGACGTCGGTCCTAACTACGCGCAACTCGGCAAGCTAACGGCTGATTGGATCATCAAGGATTCGAACGGCAAGGCCAATCTGGCGCTTTTTTCGGATAAGGAATTCCCTTCCGTCACGGCGCTGCAGGTCGGTCTGGTTGCGGAGATGAAGACCTGCACTGGTTGCACCGTTTCCGCGCCGATCTACTTCACCGGCAATCAAGTTGGCACGACCCTACCGCAACAGACGGTCGGCTATCTCCGCGCCCATCCCGAGACCACCTATCTCTTCAGTCCCTTTGATCCGGCCGCCGGAGTGCAAGTGCCAGCTATCATGCAGGCTGGGTTGGGAAGCCAGGTGAAGCTCGTCAGCATCTTGGGCGACCAGCAGAACCTCGACTTCATCCGCCGCGGCGTCGTGCAGGTAGCAGATGGCGCGTATGAGAATGAATATATGGGCTGGGCTATCGCCGACCAGGTTATCCGCATCAAGAACAAGCAGCCGATGTTTGATCCCCATGGCGAGAACCAACCCTTCACCGTTCTCGACAAGACAAACCTGCCGGCAGCCGGCACCGACTGGCTCGCCGACTTCGACTATAAGTCGAAATTCCTGTCCCTCTGGCAGGGCAAGTAGAGGCAGCGCCGCGAGGGAGACAACGCCACGATGTCCGTTCGGGGCGACAAGCTCGTCAAGGTATTCGCTGGCGTGCCGGTGTTGCGGGACGTGGACCTGGCCGTGAAGAACGGTGAGGTTCATGCCCTGCTCGGCGCGAATGGCAGCGGCAAGTCGACGCTAGTTAAGATCCTCTCCGGGGTCTACCAGCCGGATGGCGGCGACATAACGATCGGCCAGCGCCGGCTCGTCGCCATTCCGACGCCCTTTGAGGCCAATGCCCTCGGCATTGCGGTCGTACATCAGGAGGCACCGCTGATCGATACGCTGTCGGTCGCGGAATGTATTGCGGTCTTCCGCGGCTACCCCCTGTCGGGCTTCGGGCGCGTCGACTGGCGTAAGGTGTATGGCGACGCGGAAAACCTCCTTGGCAAGTTCGACGTCCATATATCTCCCCGTCGCTTGGCGGGATCGCTAGCACCAGCGGATCGCGCGCTGGTGGCGCTCGTCATCGCGCTGGACCGCGTGCAATCCGGTCTCGAGCTTCTGATCCTGGATGAGGTCACGGCGTCGCTGCCTGAGGACCAGGCAGAAGTCTATCTCAACCGCGTGGAGCAGATCGCGGCGGCCGGAGCCAGCGTGCTGATGGTGACACATCGCTTGGCTGAGGTGCGGCGCCTGGCAGCCTCCAGCACCATCTTGCGGGGCGGCCAGGTCGTCTATTCCGGCCCGGCCGCCAGCCTCACTGACGAAGGCATGGTCACCCACATGGTGGGCACAGTCGCCATCCTCGCCGAGGGAAAGCCTGCCGCCACCTCCGGCGCCGTCGCGCGCCTGTGGAGCGTCGGCGCTGGCGGAGCGCAGCGGCCTCGCCCTCTACCCGCTTCCGCCGAAGCCGCGCCGGCACTGGCGGTCACAGGGCTGGTGAGCCAGGCGCTACACGACATCACGTTCACGCTGCGCCCTGGCGAAATCCTTGGCGTGGCGGGACTGGTGGATAGCGGAGTGGTGGATCTGCCCGATATCCTGGGCGGCGTCACTGAACGTCGCGCAGGTCGCATTGCCATCGACGGCCGCGAGATGCCGCGCAGCGTCGGCCCACGTGAGATGATAGATGCCGGCATGGCCGTGCTGCCCGCCGACAGGCTGCGCAACGGCGGCGTTACCACCCTGTCGGTCGCCGAGAATATCCTGTTACCGGCGATGGACCGGCTGTGGCACCGCGGAACCTATGAGCGTGATGTGCTGGCCTGCGTGATTCGGGAATTCGATGTGCGCCCCCCGTCGAGCCGCATCCTCTTCGGCAAGCTTAGCGGCGGCAATCAGCAGAAATGCATCCTCGCCAAATGGCTGCTGACACGGCCTCGGGTGCTGGTGTTGGACGATCCCACTTCCGGCGTCGATCCCGGTGCGCGCGAGAAGATTTTCGAAATCCTGCGTGACGCGACGAGCGAGGGTGTCGGGATCCTGTTTTTCTCCACGGAGCCAGAGCAGCTGGCCTCCCTCTGTGACCGAGTACTTGTACTGCGGAGCGGCGCAATCGCGCAGGAGCTGACCGGTGCCATGCTCTCCCGCGAATCGATCAGCCAATGGTGCTACGCATGAGCAAGTCCGAGGCTGGAAATATCCCCGTAAGCGGCAAGACGCTTCGCACATCCTGGCCGCGCGCCTTCGCGGGCATCGTGCTGGAACGCTATGCGACGCTGCTTCTGCTAGTGATTCTGGCGATCGTCTTCTCGTGTTTGACTGATCGCTTCATGACGGCAGCCAACATCAAGAACCTCCTCGTCGTCCAGGCCGTGATTTCCTGTGTCGCCTTCGCCTCAATCATTCCCCTGATAGCGGGAGAATTCGACCTTTCGCTTGGCAATATGATGGGCTTCGTCGCAATGGTCGGCGCGGTCCTTGGGCAGGCCGGGTTCGGTGCCGCAGTCGTGGTGCCCGCCATGGTGCTGGTAGGTGTGGTCACAGGCTTCGCAAATGGCTTCCTGACGGTGCGGTTTCAGATTAGCTCCTTCATCGCGACCCTGGGCACCGGCATCCTGCTGAGCGGCTTCACCTTCGCGCTGAGCGACGGTCAGGTGATCTACTCCGGCGTGCCGGATGTAATACTGTTCATCGGGCAGAAGCACTTCCTCGGCGTCGGCATCACGGTGTGGCTTACCGTCATCATCGCCTTGATCATGATCTACGTCACCGAGCATACGCCAATGGGTCGCAAGCTCTATGCGATTGGCGGGTCGGAGCGCGTCGCCTTCCTGGCGGGGATCCGCACGGGCAAGCTGAAGGTCCTGGCATTCGCGATTTCGGGGCTGCTGGTGGGGATCGGGGGCATTTTTGCCCTTGGGCAAAGCGGTGCAGCCAATCCCGGTTTTGGGCCGGACCTGCTGCTGCCGGCCTATGCCGCGGCTTTCTTGGGCGTGACCAGCTACCGGCCGGGCTACTACAACGTTCCCGGCACGGTCATCGCCATCCTGCTGCTCGCCGTGGGTTTCAACGGGCTCAACCTGCTCGGTGCGCCCTTTTGGGTGCAGCCGATCTTCAACGGAACAGTACTGCTCATCGCCGTCATCACCGCTCGGGCGGAAGCGCGCCACATCAAGAAGTAGCCGGAAGTCGGGCATCTGGCCGGTAGGCTACCGTCTGGCCAGTCTAGTAGTTCAGCATCTTCTGATCGGCGAACATGGTGACTGGCGGATAGGCACGCTCGTCAGTGATGATGTCGAGCAGAACGGGATGGTCGGCCGCGAAGCCCCGGCGGAGCGCGTCCGCGATTTCGGCCGGATCCTCAATCCGGATCCCTTCCCAGCCGCAGGCACGCGCGATGGCGGCATGATCGACCGCTGTGAAGTCGCAAGCATCGCTGTAGTCGTTGAACAGCACCTTCTCGGCATGCTTCTCGTATCCAAGGATACCATTGTTCAGCACGGCCAGGACGACATTGAGCTTCATGCGCCGCGCTGTCTCCAACTCGGACCAAACATGGCCGAAGCCGCCGTCCCCTACCAGACAGAAGACCGGTGAAGCTGGTCGCGCAACCTTCGCACCGAGGGCATAGGGCAGGCCCCAGCCAAGCCCAGCCAGACCTCGCGGTGTCACGAAGCGCATACCGGGGTGCCGCGACCGCAGAAAGGCCGAGACCCAGATGGACGAGTAGCTTGCATCCGCCACGACCACGGTCTCGGAAGTCAATTGCCGGTCAAGTTCCTGCATAACGCGTTCCGGCCGGATCGGGCGCGCATCCATCGTGACGGAACGAATTTCGTTCTTCCAGGCCGCATGACCGGCGGCGACGGCACCCTCCACCGCAGGTCGCGCGGCGCGCCGCTTCGACAGATTGAGCAGGGCCAGCGCCTCCTGCAATGCGCTTAGCGTCAGTCTCGCATCGCCCACCAGTCGCAGCGCTTCGTAGTTCCGTCCGACCTCCTGTCCATCGACGTCTATATGGATGTAGCGGGCGCCGCGCGGATAGAGGGACCAGCTGTCAGTGCCGTTCTGGTTGGTGCGGTTGCCGACCAGCAGAACGACATCTGCCTCGGTCACGAGGGACCGCAGATGCCTGCCTAGGCTGCGGTGGCCCATGAAATAGCCCACCACCCCCAAGGACAACGGATGACCCTCGTCCGTGGCGCCTTTGCCCATGGCGGTGGTCGCGACAGGCAGATGCGCCGACTCCTGCAGGGCGGCCAGGATGTCCGCTGCGTCCGACAGATGCACGCCGCCGCCCGCGATAACCACCGGGCGCTCGGCCTCCGCCAGCAGCCGGGCGGCCTCTGCGACCCGAACCGGGTCAGCACTACTGCGATCAAGCGGATAGTATCCAAGCGACGCGATGCGCTCTCCCGCCGTGGGTTTTGGCGTCTCATTGAACAGATCGATCGGCACAATGAGGACAGCCGGCCCGCACCGGCCCGTCGCAGCGGCCGCGAAGGCCATGTCCACATAGTCGTCGATCCGCTGGCTATCGGTGATGCGCCGGACCCACTTAGCGCACCCGCGGAAAAGTTCCAGGTGATCAAATTCTTGAAAGGCATTGCGATCGGTGAAGCTGCGAGGCACGTCCTGGACGATCGCAACGATTGGAACAGAGGCCTTCAGGGCTTCCGCCAGTCCCGCTACCAGCAGTGTCGCAGCCGGCCCGTTCTGCGCCGTGACAACGGCGACCTTATGGCTCACCCTGGCATAGGCATCGGCCATGTAGCTGCCGGCGTTCTCCGTACGATAGCCGATCTGGCGGATGCCGAATTGCGGCGTCGCCAGGAACAGCGCGGCCGGGATGCTCTGGCCGAAGATGGCCTCCACCCCGTGACGTTTGAGCGCCGCGGCGAAGATCTGCGCCGAGGTGATATTGCCGCGCGGCTGCGCTCCCCCACTTACGTCGGGCCATGTCTTCATGTTCGCTTCCACCTTGATAACACATCATTGGGACAGTCTTCGGCCCGCACGTGAGGACTCTTGCCTCAGATCACGCCTCGTGTTTCCAGAGCGGTGACCTGATCTTCGGTATAGTTCAGCCAATCCGCCAGTACCGACCGGCGATGCTCACCGATGGATGGCGCGGGCCGCCGGATCGCATTCTTGGTTTCAGAAAACCGAACAGTCACACCATGCATGGGAAGTTTGCCGATTGTCGGATGATCGATCTCGACTATCTGCTCCCGATGCAGCAGTTGCGGATTGCGCACCACCTCGTCGATGGTGGCGACTTTACCGCAGGGCACCTGGGCCCGGGTTAGTAGAGCCACCACCTCTTCGGCCCCGAAGCCATGAACCCAGTCAGCTACGATCGCCTCGATCTCCGCGACATTCGCCATGCGCGCGGCGTGTGTGGCGAAGCGGGGATCGTTGAGAAGGTCGAGGCGTTCCATTGCGGCGCAAAGGCGCGGGAACATAATGTTATTGCCGGCATTCAAATGAACCCAGCGGCCCTCGGCCGTCGCGTAGTTATTCGCCGGAGCCGAGTAACGGTCGCGGGCGCCCTGACGGCTTACATTCTCTCCGAACAGCAGGGATTGCGGAATGGCCGTCAGCAGCAGCGTTACCGCTGAATCCATCAATGCCGCATCGACCATCTGCCCACGGCCGGTGGCGTGCCGCGCGTTCAGCGCGCCGAGCGCGCCGATTGTCGCGTAAAGACCAGTGACCTGATCGACGATGAAGGTGCCAGCCGGGAGCGGTGGGCCGTCTGGCGTCCCCGTCATTTCCATGATGCCGCTCATAGCTTGCGCCACGACGTCCAGGCAGGAATGTGTCGCGTAAGGTCCGTCCTGCCCGAATCCCGAGATGCGCACCATGATCAAGCGCGGATTGATCGTTCTCAACGTTTCCCAGCCGAGACCCATTTCCTCCATAGTGCCAGCCCGGAAGTTCTCGATGAGAACATCCGCCTCAGCTATCAACGCGCGCAGCAGAATCGCAGCGCCCGGATGCCGAAAATCGAGAGTGAGGCCCCTCTTATTTCTATTGTACATCATCGCGTAGAGACTCTCGTCTCCCACAAAAGGGGCGATGCCGCGCGCATCTTCACCCTTGCCACGCCGCTCAACCTTGACGACATCAGCCCCCATATCGCCAAGCAACATGCCGCAGAGCGGGCCCGCGATGAAGCGAGAGAGATCGAGAACCTTCAAATCCTGCAGAGAGCCGGTCACGGCCGATCCTTTTCTTGTTTTGATCTAATACGATTATGGGAAGCGGCCGCCGATTGTGGCTCGGCCGCCGGACCGGTAGAGCCGCGGAGCACGAGGCGTGTCGGAAATATCACCGTTTTCGGGGCGGATCGTCGCCTGCTGTTGATTCGCTTCATAAGCAGTGTGGCTGCGGCCGCGCCCATCTCCCGCTTCGGCAGATCAATCGTCGTCAGGGAAATGCGCGCGAAGCCGGCGAAGATGACGTTGTCGTAGCCGATGACCGAGAGTTGCTCGGGCACCTGCACGTTCTTGGCAGCGGCGGCATCGAGCACGCCGAGCGCGTTCATGTCATTGCTAGCAATGATGGCACTGGGCGGCCGTGACGACGAAAGGAAGTCAAGCGTCACACGGTAGCCGCGCTCCACGCTATAATCCCCGTCATGAACGAGCGCTGGATCGGGATCAAGCCCGTGTTGAGCGACCGCGTTGCAAAAGCCCTCGTATCGTTCGGCGGCGGTCGAGGAGTCTGCCGGCCCGCGAATGAAGCCTACACGCCGATGTCCAAGACGCGCGAGTTCGGCCACTGCCTCACCGATTCCGTTTACGTTGTCGGCACCGACATAATCATCTGCGTGCAGGCTGGTACGGCGCTGGAGCAGAACATAGGGCGTTCCATCCGCCAGCAACGCTCGTATCTCCGGGCTTGAGCAATGCTGCGAGATCAGGATGATACCATCCACGTTGCGATCCAGCAGGGCGCGCATCTGGGCGATCTGGCGCTTTTCGCTGCCGTCGGTGTTGCAGAGCAGCACATCATAGCCGTTCTGCGTCGCGACATCCTCGATACCACGAAGAAAGTCGGGCGAGGCAGGATTGGCGACGTCGGCGACAAGCACGCCAATCATTAAACTTTGCCGCAAACGCAAGCTCCGAGCAGCGGAGGAGGCGCGATAGCCGATCCGTTCTGCGATTTCCTGAATCCGCGCGCGCGTCTCCTCGCTTACGTGACTCTTGCCAGCGAGCGCATTGGAAATGGTGGACACAGCGAACCCGGTTTCCTTCGCCACGTCGTGAATGGTGATGCGCCGCCTCAGCGGCGACTGATTGGGCTTTCGACCCATCCTCCACACCTCATCGCTTCCGCGTCTTCCGTGAAGGCGCCATTCAGTTGACAGGCCCGACCTAACATGCGACGTCTCGGTCGTCCAGAAACGTTTTCCGAAAACGTTTCTGGGCGGGGCAGGAGGGACCTTTGGGGCGCATTGACCTCAGTTTGAGAGAGCCGACCTACGACGCCGTGATCCTCGGAGAAGAGATCGGGCCGGTCGAAGTGCTCGCGGATGAGCACTACCGGCGTCAGGGCAGCTTCGCCGTTGATGATTACAACCTATGGCACGTACAGAACGAAGGCGAATGCCTGGTGCCGAGTACCGCGGTGCTCCGTGATCTCGTCGCGCATTTTTGCACAATTTACGATCCAAGCCGCGTGGTCGGCCTTCACCAAAAGGAAGAGGTCTGGTTCGAGCGGCCCGTTCTGCTCGGAACCCGCATGGTTTATACCGGCAGGTACACTGATAAATACGAACGTCGCGGCAAGGGCTATACGGTCTTCGAAAGCGAGGCACGCGAGGCAGAGACAGGCAGCCTTCTGGTTCGCCAAATTAGCACCGAGATCATGCGCATCCCCCCCCAAGTGCAGCTTGGTACCGGATCAGCCGCGCCCCCAGCGGATGGGCAGGTGAAAGGGCTTTGGCCGGAACACATTGCCTCCGCCCAGAGGGCACATGAATCGCTTCAGCCGGGGACGCCGATCGCTTCGCTAACGAAGACGGCGCATCAGGACCAGATGGCGGTCTTTTCCGGCATCAACAAGCAATATGCCAATATTCACACTGACTATACGATCGCCGAAACGGCTGGATTCCGCGACACCTTGGCACAGGGTGCGATGGAGACCTGTTGGCTTTCCGAAATGTTGGCAAATTTCTTCGGCAGAAGCTGGCTAGAGACTGGGTGGATCAAGAATACCTATCTCAAGCCCGTTTTTCGCGGAGACGTCATTACCTGCCGCGGCGTTGTGACCGCAGTCGAGTTGAACCGGCAACGACCCGTCATTTCTCTCGAGGTCTGGGCCAGCAATCAGGACGGCGCGATGACGGCGGCCGGATGGGCGCGCGCGGCAATTGCGTAGCGGCGACGGACCGATTGGAGAGTTGCTGCCTGTCGGCCAGCGCTCGCACGACCATCGGGCGGCGAACCTGATGGCGCGGAGCATGTCAGCAGGTTTTCGCGCCGCCGAGGCAATTGACCTTTCCCGAAAACTGGAGAACGGGATACCGACCTACCCAACACATCCTAAATTCTTCAAGATGTGTTGGTGCGCGATGGGCGATCCCGCGCGTATGAACCAGTTCGTACTGAGCGAACATACCGGCACACACATTGACGCCCCATCTCACTTTATGCCCGCGGGGTCGCCGGGCGCGGATAGCATCGATGCCCTGCCTCTCGATCGCTTCATGGGTCCCGCGATTAAGATGACCTTTGGACCCTTTGCGGCCAGCAATGTCCGTGTAGGCGCCAAAGAAATCCGGGACTGGGAGCAGGCCAATGTCGCGATCGAAGCCGGCGATATCGTCCTAATCGACTTTCGTTGGGGCCATCGCTGGGGGATCGGGGAAGCTGGCCAGTCCTTCCTGGACAGCTGGCCCGGCGTTTCACGCGATGCGGCGGAATATCTCGCGGAGCGAAGGGTCAAGCTCGTGGGAACCGACTGCATCAGCTTAGACCCGGGTGATGGCGGCGGGGGTGCCTTAGCCGCGCATTATACGCTGCTGCCGCAAGGCATCCTTATTATGGAAAATGCGTGCAACTTGGAGCGGTTGGACGTGATCAGCTACGTCATGGCTCTGCCGCTCAGGCTTGGCGATGCCACCGGATCTCCGGTAAGAGCAGTGGGCTGGAACATCAAGCGACGCCACGGGGCACCCGAGTCGGGATAGGAGCATGGTTGCTTCGCGAAGTGCAAGTTTGGAATCCGTCAAACATCGCCTGCAATTCCTATTCCCGGTCAACACGCGATAATAATGCTTCCCGCGTGTTGACGTTAGCCCTCAAGTTGTAGACCCAGAGTGATCATAACGATCGTTGGCGAAACTA
>NZ_LMUG01000096.1:0-632 GCF_009766125.1 Acidisoma sp. S159 | reverse complement strand
TGCATCTCGCTTCCTCCTGCCTCGTCGAATAAGGGCGAGATCAACTGCGAGGCAGCTGGCGAAGAACGCCCACTAACTTATGGCGATAGCGAGATGATAGGGGTCGCCGAAGTCGAAGCGCTTGGTGCCGCGTTTGGTCAGTTCGACCGCGCAACGCGGAACTTGAGCGGGCGAACCGATACCGGATAGCCTGCAACAACGTCGGTATCCCTGATGGCCAATGCGAGACGCAGCTGGCAGTTATCTCGGAGCATGCCCTCGATCAGGCGGGGCTCTAAACTCGATCCCGCTCTTGAACACGTCCCTTCCCCGCCCAAAGGTCATATCTACCGCTTGGGCAAAGGGAGAAAGCCATGTTCGCCTCGGTCCGGATATACGACGGCGTCACTGACATTGAGGCTGTGAGCAGCGCAGCAGAGACCAGGATAGCCCCGCTATTGCAGAAGCACGACGGCATGGTTTCCTACACCTTGGTCAACGTCGGCCACGGATCGGTCATTTCCATCGGCATCTTCGAGACCCGAGAACAGGCTGCGGAGGCCAACAGGATGGTCCGCGAGCTTGCCCAGACGGAGTTCAAGCACCTGATGCCTCGTCTCCCCATCGCCAGGGTCGGCGAGATCGTGGGCCAT
>NZ_LMUG01000095.1:3311-5508 GCF_009766125.1 Acidisoma sp. S159 | reverse complement strand
GGTTCAGCTCGGGGCATTTCGGTGGCAGCGGCACGATCGTGATGTTCTCCGGGACATTCAGCCTGGGCGACATATGCCAGCCGGCCTGATCAAGTAGGAGGGCGGCGTGCCGGCCTGGTGTGACGCTTTCCGAAATGACCTTCAGATGCAGGTCCATGGCTTCAGTGTCGCACCAAGGTAGAACAAGCGCTGCCGCGGTTCCTTTCTTCGGGCAGATAGCGCCGAAAATGTAGGTCCAGGCCGTGCGCTGGTCATGCGGGGCAGAGGGTCGAGTGCCTCGTCTTGCCCATCGCCGAGTGATCTTGTTCTTCTGTCCGATTCTAGCTTCATCAGCGAACCAAACCTCTACGTCGCTACGTTCAATTCCCTTTTCGCGCGCGATTTCGTCCAGACGGGGGTCGTGTCCCACGTGTTGGTGTAGGAGGCCGCTGACTGGCCTGCTTGCGCGACCGCCGAAAGTCTGGCGCGGGCAGACCGGTCGGTGGCCACCGCGGTGATCTTGGGTAAGGGTTGGGTTGTCGAGACACAACCTGAACCTGAGGATCACTACGATGACCGAGGACAAGATCGCGCTTCGCGCCCTTCTGGAGAAGGGGTCAGATGCGACATTCCTGCGCGAGATGATCGGCTTTGCCGCCGAGCGTCTGATGCAGTTGGAGACGGAGGCGCTGTGCAACGCCGCGCCGGGCGAGCGCAGTCCCGAACGCAGTAACCAGCGCAACGGCTACCGGGACCGGGAATGGCAAACCCGCGCGGGCACTGTTGAGCTGCGCATCCCCAAGCTAGCCGCGGCAGCTATTTCCCGACCTTCCTGGAGCCCCGCCGCATGGCAGAGAAGGCGCTGACCGCCGTGATCCAGGAGGCCTATATTCAGGGCATCTCGACCCGCTCGGTCGACGATCTGGTCAAGGCTCTTGGCTTGGATGGCATCAGCAAGAGCCAGGTGTCGCGCCTCTGCGGCGAGATCGACGAACGGGTGAATGCCTTCCTCTCACGGCCGATCGAGGGCGAGTGGCCCTATGTCTGGCTGGACGCCACCTACGTGAAGGTGCGGCGCGATCACCAGATCGTCTCCGTCGCGGTCATCATCGCGGTCGGCGTCAACACCGATGGCAGGCGCGAGGTGCTCGGCATGACGGTCGGGCACAGCGAGGCCGAACCGTTCTGGGTCGAGTTCCTCCGCAGCCTGGCCCGCCGCGGCCTGCGCGGCGCCAAGCTCGTCATCTCGGACGCCCATGAAGGATTGAAGGCCGCCATCACTAAGGTGCTGAGCGCCACCTGGCAGCGCTGCCGCGTCCACTTCATGCGCAACGCCCTGGCCTATGCAGGCAAGACCCAGCGCCGCATCGTCTCCGCCTGGGTCGGCACCGCCTTTGCCCAGGACGATGCCGCCTCCGCCCGCAAGCAATGGCGCGAAGTGGCGGATCAAGCACGACCCCGTGTGCCAAAACTGGCGGCGCTAATGGACGATGCCGAGACCGATGTGCTGGCCTATATGGGGTTCCCGCCACAGCACCGCGCCAAACTTCACAGCACCAATCCCCTCGAGAGACTGAACGGCGAAATCAAGCGCCGCAGCGAGGTCGTCGGGATATTCCCCAACGAAGCCGCGGTCACGCGGCTCATCGGAGCCCTGCTCCTGGAACAAAATGACGAATGGGCTGTGCAGCGTGCCCGCTACATGACACTGGAAACCATCGCGCCTCTGAGCGATGATCCGCTTGTCAGCATGCCTTCGCTGGCATCCTGATGCGGCAGCCAACGCTGCCCACGAACACCGTTCCTACACCACGCTGTGGGACACGATCCAGACGGGTTGGGAGGTTTTTTTAAAAGTCTCGATCGCGCCCTCAGCCTGGGCATGGTGGCGTGGTCGCGCAGACAGCTTGCGGTATCCCATCTTGCGCAATTCACGGCTGAGCGTCTGCTTGGAGATGCTCACTTTATGTTCCTCGAACAGCCACTGACATAGGTCGATGATACGCCAGCGCACAACGCCATGGATCGCTGGAATAGGGCCACTCTCGACCTGAGCAGCAAGGGCGGCGCGCTGCGCCGCTAAGAGCCTGGCAGGCTGGCCAGGCGCCTTGCGATCGAGCAGGCCCATGGCGCCCTCCGCGTTGAACCTCAGCACCCAATCCCGCACGATCTGCAAGGTGACGCCGCCGATCTTGGCGGCGTCACTCCGCGTGCCACC
>NZ_LMUG01000095.1:3114-3301 GCF_009766125.1 Acidisoma sp. S159 | reverse complement strand
GAACAGCCACTGACATAGGTCGATGATACGCCAGCGCACAACGCCATGGATCGCTGGAATAGGGCCACTCTCGACCTGTGCGGCAAGGGCGGCGCGCTGTGCCGCTAAAAGCCTAGCCGGTTGACCAGACGCCTTGCGGTCGAGCAGGCCCATGGCGCCCTCCGCGTTGAACCTCAGCACCCAATCT
>NZ_LMUG01000095.1:2907-3104 GCF_009766125.1 Acidisoma sp. S159 | reverse complement strand
CGTAGATCGCCGCCAATGCCAGCAAACGGCGCGCCTGCGGGCCGTCCTTGGTCTTCTTGGCAGCAGCGCGCACCTGCGTCGCGCTAAAATCCGTTCGAAGCGGGATCGGCATGGCAAACTCCAAGGTTCGCCATCTTGAATCAGATCCAAGCCGATTCGGGAATCCCCCCACGAGTCACCCTTAACGAGACTCGGTA
>NZ_LMUG01000095.1:0-2897 GCF_009766125.1 Acidisoma sp. S159 | reverse complement strand
GATCTTGGCGGCGTCACTCCGCGTGCCGCCATCGTAGATCGCCGCTAATGCCAGCAAACGGCGCGCCTGCGGGCCGTCTTTGGTTTTCTTCGCGGCAGCACGCACCTGCGGCGCGGTAAAGTCCATTCGAAGCGGGACCGGCATGGCAAACTCCGAGGTTCGCCATCTTGAATCACACTAAAGCCGATTCGGGAATCCCCCCACGAGTCATCCATAACGAGATTCGGTATTAAACCAACGCTACCCTGTACGCCTCAAGGATCGGCGTGAGCTCATCACATGAACCAAGTTTTCGGCGTCCTCCCGCCGTAACCTTCGAAAGCGCTCGATCGTAGAGAGCGAGGTTTTCGTCACCATTTAGTCGAGATGGGTAGCAGATGCCATCTAAACGCTCTTTGCGCTCAAAGGCTGCCAAACTTGTTTGCTGTCCCAGCTCATGAGATCTCGCACGTACAGCGTCAGTCGATACTCCGAGCACGATCGGGTTTCCTGCGCGCAAGTCTAACAAGTCGAGGCGCTCACTGACGGTAATGTGGACGTGGACATAATCATCCAGATCCCTAGCGCTCAAGAAAAGTGGTCCCGGAACTCCATTCTTCAGGTCGCGGACAATGGTTTCAAGGAAGGCGACCTCGAACGTCTGGCCGACATAATATACGCCGAAGGGCAAAGCCGTCCTTTTCCGGGGATCAGAGAAGCGGCTAGACGCAAAGCCGAACCCTTTTGCGTCTGGGAATTTGTTTAGAAAAATGTGATGCCAGACGCTGCCGGGAGCCGCGTGGGTTACTGTCAGAGGCCCGCGCTTCAGCGGATGATGAGAGCGGGACACCAATCAAGAATATGCGCCGACCGCGGTATTCTCGGCAGCCGCAATTACGCCTTCGACATGGCCACTTCGCAGAGCGTCGAGTGCGCGATCACCGCCGAGTTCGCCGTGATGCTGCTGCAGGAACCGGAATAGGCGCCACGGATCATCACCGAGTATGTTGAACAGCTGGGGGAGGGCAGGGAGTAGCTGCCGTCCCTCGAGAACTTGCCACGCAGGGTAGCGAATGCCGCGTTTAGCAAGCTCTAGGCCGAGAACCTCATGTCTTTTTCGCTTTTGCCGTACGCCTTCCTCAGACATGCCAAGCAAATTCGCGATAGCAGCGGTATTGAGCATGCTCGGATCTGTGAGCATTCGCTCTTTCTCAATCCGTCCACGCGTTCTGGCGGCAGCTAAAGCCCTCTCGAGGGGAACATCAAGGCTGCCTGACCGTGCTGGATTGAGAGTCCCATGGGATGGCGCAAGTGACGCCGGAACAATGCGCTCCCGACCTGCGGCAACGGCTTCGGCATCATCCGGCGCTAGAACGACACGGGTTGGCCACAGGTCGTAGAGCCCTTCAGAAGCAAGCGCTCTTGATGCCCGCTCCAACTCATCCTCCGAAAAAGGACGCAAAGTCAGGAATGCCGTCATTTCAACCGATTTGCGTTTCTGGTCGCGCGAAGAGGGGCCGGGGCGGGGGGAAAGTTTCACGGTCATAGAGTGCTCCTGATCGCCAATATGGCCCATCTGGCCCAGTTAGCCAAGTTCAACTACGCTCTCGCGACTACATATGCTGGATAGCTGGAATCCGGACAGCTGCGGCGCTTCAAACCGCCTCTTAGTGTCTGACTGAGAAAGGGTTGAGTGATTTCAGCGGGTTGCGAGTCACGACGGAAATTTCAATGGCCTGGACTGAAATCACTCGGCCGCAGTATCAGCGCACCGGGCTACGCTATGCAAGTGACCTGACGGATGCGGAATGGGCGATGATCGTGCCCTTCATGCTCGAACGGCGCCGCTTCGGGCGGCGTCGCTCTACCAAATTGCGGGCGGTCGTTGAAGCGATGTTCTATATCGCTTCAACGGGATGCCAGTGGCGCCAATTGCCAAAGGACTTTCCGCCATACTCGACCGTGCAAGCTACTTCTATGCCTGGGTTCTGGATGGACGTTGGGAATTGATCAACCATGCCCTGGTGATGGCGTCGCGCGAGAAAGCCGGGCGACAAGCCAGTCCGACCGCTGGCGTCATCGATAGTCAATCGGTCAAAACCACGGAGAGTGGCGGTCCTCGTGGCTTTGACGCCGGCAAGAAGATCATGGGCCGCAAGCGGCACATCGTCACCGATACAGCCGGCCACCTCGTCGGATTGGTCGTGCATATGGCCAGCATCCAGGATCGGGATGGCGCCGTGGCTGCGCTGGCTTCTATTCGCCGACTTTATCCCTGGTTGCGGCACATCTTTGCTGACGGCGGCTACGCCGGCAACAAGCTGCGTCACGCGCTGCTCGCCTTCGGCCGTTGGACGGTGCAGATTATCAAACGATCTGATACAGCTCAGGGCTTCGAAGTCCTACCGAGGCGCTGGGTCGTCGAACGGACGTTCGCATGGCTCGGCAGATGCCGCAGGCTCGCAAAAGACTTCGAAACGAACGTGGCAAGTTCGACAGCGTGGACCCTTATCGCCCATGTCCGGCGCCTTACCCGCAATCTGGCAAGGCTATGATATCAAGGCCTCCTTTCTGAGTCCGACTCTTAAGGATTGACCAGGGCCTACGCGCGCCAGCACCCTGATCTGCAGCGTTTTTTCATCACTGCCGGCCACCAGGAGGCGTTCTTGGCCGTGATGGCCTCAGCCTAGACATCGCTGGCAATTTGTGTGGGGGCCGGGGCAATCTACATGCGTGAGCTTGGAGGGAACGGGTCGCATCTCGGCGGCCTTGGGACAGCTTAAAAACAGCAATTAATCGACAATTAGGCACGGTAATCGAATATTACCGTGCCTATCCGCGCGTGAAGAACCAGTTGCCACAGTCGCCGGATGGACTGAGACTGAGCAGGGCAGCGGCCGCGTCGCGGGGCAGGCGGT
>NZ_LMUG01000094.1:0-206 GCF_009766125.1 Acidisoma sp. S159 | reverse complement strand
CCATCATTTCTAGTGTAAACAACGACGATCCGCGCCCCCGCTGTGGGGCGCGGTTTACCCCATAGTGGCGAGAACACTAATTTCATTGGATGCAATTTTTGGGGGCGCCCCTATGGGCGTCAGGAGCGCTTAGAGACCGTTTGAAAATGCTTGTGGCGGCTCGGGGAGGGATGATTCAAGCTCGGGATGTGGACCCGAGAGAACCG
>NZ_LMUG01000093.1:16895-39199 GCF_009766125.1 Acidisoma sp. S159 | reverse complement strand
CTGCATTGGTCGAACGAAGGGCGGTCTGAATTCCAAGTTGCATGCGGTCTGCAACGGAGAAGGCAAGCCCCTGCTTCTAGCTTGGCGAACATGTTTTCGACTTTGTGGCGCTCTCGGTAGAGGGTCTTGGCCGATTAATGACGTGGGTGATCTTTGCCAGGCTATGGGCGCCACTGACGAAGGCCAAATTTAGGCTCGTATGCTCGGTATAGAGCCTGGTCAGCTGTTTGCCGCGAGCCAAGCTATCGACCCGCACCATTACCGCGACGATCGGCCAGCCGTTTTTAGCCACGATGCGCACTGCCTCCATGCCATAGAAGCCGACGCCATAGATCATGACCCGGGGCTTGCGTCGAACTTGCTCTTGAGTGTCGCTGTTCCCACGTGTGGTCAGTTTCATAAAGGACGCCTTCGACGGGCCTCGAAGCGTGAGCATATACCTCCTACCGATTGATCATGATCCCTGAGGGCTCACCCCATGCGCATGGGACAAATCGCGCGCCAGATCGGCGTGAGCCGCGAGGCGCCGCTTCCCGCGCTTGGTGACGCTCTGCCGACCTGATCCGTCTCACATAGCGCGCGTCGATCCGGATGATCTCGCGTCCGTCTCACCGATCGTGCTCCCAATCTCGCGGAACGTGCGTCGGTGCGCAGCTCCAATCTCAGCGAATGTGCGTCGGAAACGTGATTGCGCGTCCGTGACAGTTCGATTGCGCGCCGCTACACGTAATGGCCGCCAACACGGATCGAAAGATGAGAGAGGGTCCTGGTAGACGACCGATGGCGGTGCGGCGGCGGCCCGCTGCCGTCGGGCACCAGCATGTCGATCAGGCAGAAACGCCCCGCAGTTTGCGCTCCGGGCACGAGGATCATGTAGGTGTCGCCCACGACCGACACGTGGCGCAGTTGAGGATCGTCAGGGCGGCCTATCCGCGTCTGCGACCACATAGACTTCATAACAGCTAGCCGACTCAGCATCGCCAACTCACATTCGGTCAAGTCGCTAAGTTCTGTTGCGGCTTGTGCGAAGACTCCCAGTTCTAGGTATGCGCGCCGACAGAATCGAATTGTCCATCAGAACAGTAAGGGTCTGCCCCGAGTCATGATGGCCACCAGCAGTAAGCAGAACACCGCGCCAATGCAGTCGCCAGAAATCCATCCTGAGGCGAGCACGTCGGCTTGAGTCGCGACGGCCGCCGCCAGAAGCCTGCCGGCTTGTGAAGAGCTATAAACTGGACTTAAGACGGATCGCCGTGCGATGGCCAGGTTCATCGATTCCAGTGACGCGAGGGCTGCGAATGTCTTTCTCCCTCCGGGCTCGCCCGGCCTCGACAGCGGCGATGGTGGCCGCCTTCGATGATGACTCGTTACTGCGAGGTGCACTGGCGTTCGAGGCGGCACTGGCATCCGGTCAGGCAGAAGAAGGTCTGATCCCGGTGGACCAGGCGGCCGCCATTGATGCCGCCTGCACCGCCCTAAGCCTCGACCCGGGTGGTCTCGCCGAAGCGGCGGCCCATGCGGGAACTCTCGCTATTCCACTCGTTGAGCGGCTGAGGACGGCGGTCGCGGTCACACACCCCTCGGCGGCCGCTGCGGTGCATCGAGGCGCGACCAGCCAGGATCTGGCGGATACCGCACTGATGCTCCAAGCCAAGGGCGCGCTCGATCTCCTACGGAGCGACCTCGACCGTCTGGAGAAAGCGCTAGCAGCACTGATCGACCAACACGCGGAAACCCTAATGTTAGGACGAACGCTGCTTCAAAGCGCCCTCCCCATGACCTTTGGCCTTAAGGTTGCCAGCTGGGCTGTCGGCATTCGCAATGCGCGCGAGCGGCTGCAGCGGGAGGCGGATGGCGCCCTGATGCTTCAGCTCGGCGGCGCGGCCGGCACCCTTGTAGGGATGGGAACGAGTGAGACGGCCATGGCGGTCATTTGCCGCGTTGCTAGGAGGCTGCATCTCGGAGTACCCGTATTGCCATGGCACGCACGGCGGGATGGCGTCGCGGGCCTAGCCGCAGCGCTCGCGATCCTGACGGGTGCCGTTGGAAAGATCGCCAAGGACATCGCGCTGCTTGCCCAGAGCGAAGTCGCTGAAGCGTTCGAGCCGAGGGTGGTTGGCCGCGGTGGCTCCTCTGCGATGGCGCATAAGCGGAATCCAACAGGCTGCCAAGTCGCGCTGTCGGCGGCGCTACGCACGCCGGGCCTCGCATCCACCCTGCTCGCAGGACTGCCACAGGAGCATGAGCGCGGCCTCGGTGGCTGGCAGGCGGAAGGTCCCGTTCTCGCCGACCTCTTCCTCCTCACGCACGGCGCCGTTGCAGCAATGGCGGATGTGACCGAGGGCCTGGAGGTCGACACCGCGGCGATGGCGCGGAATCTCACCAAAGCCGGTGTCGGCACGGATCCTGGAGCCACCAAGCTCCTCATCCAGGCAGCAAGAGATGCCTTAACGCAATGGCCGATCCGGCGGACCGAGCAAAATCCCGCAGCCTAGATGTCAAGAAACACCGTCTCGCCTGCTCCCTGAAGGCGGATGTCAAGGCGCCAGACCGGCAGCCCTTCCGCCACCCCATCAGGTTTGGCAATCAGCGTTGTGCGACGTTCAGGGTCGGGTACGGCGCATAGGATGAGATCGGTCTCGTTGAGAGCTTCTCCTGCGAAATACAAACGTGTTGAGAGGGACTTCAATAATCCTCTTGCGAACAACATGATCGCCACGTGCGGCGCCTGAGGCGTGTTTCGGCCACCCGCCGCCGGCACGGGACCCGGCTTGATCGTGGTAAACCTGAACTGCCCATCTTTGCCCGTGCGGCAACGACCGTAGCCCTGGAATTCCGCCTCTGGCCCTTCAGGATCGGGATAACGACCGCCGGGATCGGCATGCCAGATCTCGACCATTGCATCCGTCACAAGGGCGTCACTGCCGTCCCTCACCGTTCCAATCAGTATGATGCGTTCCCCCGCAGGCAGCGCACCGGCGAAGTGACGCGTTGTATCGGACCATTCTGGGAAGTCGATCAGGTGCCAGTATGGGCCGGCTGTCTGGCTGCTGGTCGCGGCTGGCTGGGGCTCCGGCGCCTGTTGCGACGCGACGCGTGGTGTCGGCCTGACTGTTTCAGCGTTGGTCATGGGTTGTGCTCATCTTCGAAGGGAGTCTCCAGGCGACCGCGTAGGACGATGTCAAACCGATAACCGAGTGCCTGTTCCGGCTCAGTGAGATCGAGGTCGAAACTGCTCACCAGTCTCTCCCGGCCCGCTCGGTCCGGTGTCGCGTTGAATATAGGGTCGAGCGGAAGCAACGGGTCGCCCGGGAAATACATCTGCGTGATGAGGCGTTGGGCAAGACCAGCACCAAACAGGCTGAAGTGGATGTGGTTTGGTCGCCAAGCATTGTGGTGGTTCCGCCAAGGATAGGCGCCGGGCTTGATCGTCACGAAGCGATAGTTGCCGTTTTCATCGGTAAAGACCCGCCCACGGCCTTCAAAGCCGGGTTCCAGCGGCGCGTTATGGGTGTCACCTTCATGGTCGTAGCGGCCTGCCGCATTCGCTTGCCAGACCTCCACCATGGCGTGCCGGATCGGTCGCCCATCCTCGTCGAGAACTCGACCTGCCACAATGATGCGCTCGCCGATCGCCTGGCGGCCCCCTTCGCAGATCGTCAGGTCCGCACGCGCCGGGTAGCGGGTGCTGCCGAAGCGAGGCGCCGAAGTCTCGGTCAGCGTGTGCGGCAACCGCAACGGCTGCTGCTGAGGATGGCGAAGCCTCGTGCTCCCGTAGAGCGGCGCATCGTGGGGCGGCTGCGTTCCCTCAACGGGACGACGATAGCCTTGAGTCTTGCTTTCGACTTGGCCGCTCATACTCCTTCCTCCTTTTCGTTCAGCACTTCTTTGGCAAGCCGCATGGCGCTATTCGCGGCTGGGATACCAGCGTATGCGGCAACCTGTATCAGCAACTCTCCGATGTCTTGAGGCGTCGCGCCGGTCCGGCGGCTAGCGCGAACATGCAGCTTGAACTCCTCGTGATGTCCGAGCGCTGCCATCAGTCCTAAGGTCAAGATCGATCGCGTGCGGCGGTCAAAGTGCGGGCGTGTCCATACGCCACCCCAGGCAGTGCGGGTGATGAAAGCCTGGAAGTCTCGGTCGAGGTTGGTGATGACCGAACTTGCTCGTGCTACATGGGCGTCACCCAAGACTTGGCGGCGCACTGCGAGGCCGGCTTCGTACCAATCAGTCACGCTCGGCTGCAGGAATGCCCGTATTGCATCAGAAATCTGCGCTGGCTGCTCTAGCGTTGGGATGTGTGCGGCATTCGCGACGACGAGGAGACGCGCATTCGGCAATGCATATCGTAGCGCTTCTGCGCTGGCGAGCGGGGTGGCAACATCGGTGTCGCCGACAAGAACTAAGGCAGGTACCGAGATTGCGCTCGTACTGACGGTCAGGTCGGCGGATGCGATGGCCTCGGCCGCGCTGGCATAGCCCTCCGGATCCGTGCGCAGCAACATGGCACGTAGTCCGCGCGCCTGGGCGCGCGCCTGGGCGCCGGGCGTGACCCAGCGCTCCAATACTGCATCAGCGATTGCAGCCACTCCATTCGCCCGAACCATGGCCGCCCGCGCGTGCCAATTCTCTGGTGGCGGAATCGCCATTGCCGTGTCGCACAGCACAAGCGAAAGTGCTCGATCCGGCGCGGCCGCGCAGATTGCCTGAGCAATAAGCCCGCCTATCGACAGTCCGACCACGTGGGCTCGTTTCACGCCAAGAGCGTCCAGCAGCGCAAGGGCATCTCCGGCGAGCATCTCGATCGTGTAAGGTCCCGTAGTCACACTCGTAAGCCCATGCCCACGAAGGTCGGGTCGAATAATACGAAATTCGGTTCCCAGTGCGGCAACCTGAGGGTCCCAAACATGCAGACTGGTTCCGAGCGAGTGCAGCAGAAGGAGCACTGGTGCGCCGGTGGGACCTTGAATATCGACGTGAACCGTCAAATCGTTGATCTCAATAAACATCGCTTGCCTTTCGTGGCCTCCCGGGCGAGGAGCCGTTCAAACTTCGACGTAGCGCGCAGGGTTGCTTAACTGGTACGAAATGTCACGCTCGGACGGTCGCGTTCCGCTCTCAACGCTGACCGCCGCTCTTCTGACGAACACAGTCACAAATTGCTCAATTCGATCGCCGTCGGCCCGGGCGCCTGGGCGGCCATGCGCACCGGCGCATTCACCGCGCCGAAGCCTTGGTAGCCACGACGCTCTACAATCTCAAAGAAAAAACGTCCCGCAAATGTCCTACTGTAAGCATGGATAAACTCACCGCCTTCATCGCGATCATACAGAAGATTGAGGCGCTGGAATTGGCTAAGTTGGTCATCCTCCAAGTTGTGCCTGGCGGCCAGGTCATCATAATAGTTGGCTGGGACCTGAAGCATAAGTGCTCCCCGTTCCGTCAACTTCTCGACTGCTCGAACAATGCTATCCGTGGCGAAAGCAATGTGATGCACACCCGCGCCCGCAAAGAGATTAATCGCGCGGGCCGCGGCTGTATTGCTGCTTCCGGAGATATTGAGCGGCAATCGAACACTTCGGTCGTTGCTCACCATGGCACGGCTGCGAATGAGGCCATGCGGATCAGCCAAATCGATTGCCTGCTCGGGCATCATTCCGAACAGCGCCCGCCAGAAGAGTACGAAGCTGTCTAGCCGTCCGTGCGGTAACACCTCGGCGACGTGATCGATGCTCATCAAACCGATGCTCTCTTCCAAGGGCGATCTGATCTCGAATTCCTCGTCGTAGACCGAGGGCCCAGGAGTACGGGGGGGCACGAGATGCAGTAGGGTCCCATCAGGGGAGCGTAGCGCGGGAATTCGATGCACACCCTCGCCAATCGCATTGGGCCATTCCGGGCTTAGCAGCGCGGCCGCGCGTTTGATGGCTGTATCGGTGCTGTCGACGCGCAGACCCATCGCGCAGACTGAAGGTCCGTGCATTTGAAAATGCTCGGATGCAACGCTGTCGGGCTCCGCATTGAAAACCAGATTTATCCGGCCCTGCCTATAGAGGTCTACATCCTTGCTCCGGTGGCGTCCGACATGTTGGAATCCCAGTTCCCTGGTCCATCGAACGAGCTGATCCCGTGTCTCCTCATCAACCGCAAATTCGAGAAAGTCCACGCCATCGAGTTGCGGCGGGCGCGGGAGCAGCGGGTTCCGACGTGCCTCGTCCTCCACTAAGATCAGCGATCGGAGCCCGTCCCTCGCTGTCAGGCTCGCCGGAGCAGAGCGAAATTCGTCATTGAAGACCTCCAGCGAGAGAGGACCTTGGTATCCGGAGGCAAGTGCGGCGCGAAGGAACTCGGCGACAGGCAGATCACCCTGCCCCGGAAAGTTGCGGAAGTGCCGACTCCACGACAGGACGTCCATCGATAGTCGAGGAGCATCAGCCAACTGAATGAAAAAGATCTTCTCGGCAGGTACAGTCGCGAGGCCAGAGGGATCGTCATTTACAGCCAGCGTATGGAAAGAATCCACGATAAGACCCAGCGCCGGGTGTGCTGCACGCTGGACGATGTCCCAAGCTTGTCCCCAGCGATTGACGTGCCGCCCCCAGGCCAGCGCTTCGTATCCAACCCGCAGGCCTCGTCGTTGCGCGCGTTCCGCCATTTCTGCGAGATCAGCCGCGGCTCGGTTTGGATCGTGCAATGTCGATGGCTGCACATTGCTGCAGACAAGGACCAGGTCGGTACCGAGCGCCTCCATCACATCAAACTTGCGCTCTGCGCGATCGAGGTTGCGGCCGCGAAGCGCGGCCGGCGCGGACTCAAAATCGCGAAAGGGCTGGAAGATAGCGATTCTAATACCCAGGGAAGCCGCAATATCCCTCACTTCCCCCGGGGAACCGCCGAAAGTGAGAAGGTCACTTTCGAAGATTTCAACGCAATCAAAGCCAATTGCTGCTGCCGCCTCTAATTTCTCCGGAAGGGAACCACTCAACGAGACTGTAGCGATAGACTTAGGCAACGACTTCGTCTGCATTGATGCCGGCTCCTTCTCGGGAGTTACAGGACGCTCAGTTACCCCGCTAGCGCAGTCCGCTTGCGGCCAAGTTCGTTCATGGGAGCGAGGTAGGTCTCCCGCGCCGTCGCTACGGAGACCGCGGCGATAGCAGCTGTGACGGCGGTGAAGAGCGCCACAGGCACCCAGCCGTCCGGTCCCGGACGCAGAACCGCAGCGCTTATTGCGGGCGCAAAGCCCCCCAAAGCAAAACCTATCTGCGTTCCGATCGCGACACCAGACAGCCTGACACGGGTATCAAACATCTCGCCATAGAGTGCCGGCCAGACGCCATTCGCGGCGCTGTAGATTATGCCCGAAAGAAGGATGCCGAACACGAAAATAAGTGTAATGTCCGCTCGGCTGATCGCCCAGACATAAGGCCAGATGAATACGGCGCAGCCCAGCGCGCCTAGGATGAACACCGGTTTGCGGCCGATACGGTCCGCGAGTGTCGCCCAAGCAGGAATGGCGCCCAGTGCGACGACATTCGCAAGAACCAACACCATCAGCATCGTCGAACGCGAGATGTGCATGGTGTTGACCGCGTAGGACAAGGTAAACACCGCGAAGATCGTGCTAACGACAGAGACCAGGGCGGCGAAGATGACGCGCATCACGTCCGCGGCGTGCTCTCTGAACAAGGTTGCGACAGGCAGTTTTGCTTGGCCGTGCTCGCGATTTTCTTCCTCAAAGGCAGGAGTTTCCGGCAAAGTGCGCCGTACCCAAAACCCGACGGCAACCACGATGGCACTGAGAAAGAAGGGGATGCGCCAGCCCCAGGACAAAAGCTGGTCAGGCGGAAGACGCGAGAGAGGAAGGAACACGAAGGTCGCAAGGATCAAGCCACCCTGCGTTCCGCTCAAGGTGAAGCTGGTGTAAAAGGCGCGCCTTCGGGTCGGGGCATGTTCCAGCGTCATCGAACTAGCGCCCGCCTGCTCGCCAGCTGCCGAAACGCCTTGCAGCAGTCGCGCCACCACCAGTAAAACCGGCGCAAGGAGGCCCACCTGTTCATAGGTCGGGAGAATGCCGATAAGAAAGGTTGAAAACCCCATGAGCAGGAGAGTGAACGTCAGCACCTTTTTGCGCCCGAACTTGTCGCCGATATGCCCTAAAGCTACCGCGCCAAAGGGACGTGCTAGATAGGCAACGCCGAAAGTTGCGAAGGCGGCGATCGCGGCAGCAGTTGGGTCGCTCTTGGAAAAGAAGACCTTGGGGAATATGAGCGCCGCTGCGGTACCATAGATGAAGAAATCATAGTATTCGACAGCGCTACCAATCCAACTTGCTAATGCGGCCTTACGCGGTGTCTTCGTACCAGCATAGTGGGGTACGCTTTTAGGGCCAGTGATCGTCGACATCGTCCCCTCCCGTGGCTTTGGCCACATTTTTGTTTTCGGCCGCCTTAATATTAGTCCGCCGTCATCCTCTGGAAGTGGTCGAACATGCGCGTTGCATCAGGCACAAGGCCGGTCAATAGACGAAAAGCTTCGACTGCCTGAAACACCGCCATGACACCCCCATGCATAGTACGGGCCCCGAGCGTGCGAGCTGCGCGCAGTAGTTCCGTCTCGAGCGGAAAATAGACGATTTCCGCAACCCAGAGGTCCCGCCGCAGTAGCACCTCGGGTAGAGGCAGTCCTGGATGCTCGGCCGTACCGGTTGGGGTGCAATGCACGAGCCCGTCAGCCTCCGCTACCGCCGACGCAAGATTGTGACATGCGATGGCGCGACCGGCGCCAAAGCGAGATGACAAATTATCTGCGAGCGCGGCCGCCCTGGCGGCATCCATATCTTGGATCACCAGTTGCGCGACGCCCAGCGTCAATAGAGCGTGCCCTACCGCGGACCCAGCTCCGCCAGCACCAAGCTGCACAACGCGGCGCGTGGGGACGCCCTCCATCGTGCGCCGGAAGGCTTCGGCAAAGCCCCACCAGTCCGTATTCTCGCCGCGGCGCTTGCCGTCCCGAAGGATGACGGTGTTCACCGCGCCCAGGGCTTTTGCGTCCCGCGACATCTCGTCGAGCAGCGGTATGACCGCCTGCTTACAAGGATGGGTGACATTTAGGCCAGCGAAGCCCATTCGCTCAGCGGCCAGAAGCAGATCGGGGAGTGCATTGACCCCAAGCCCGAGCGATATCAAGTCGATCTTTTGATAAAGGAGGCGAATACCCTGCGAATCTCCTTCCTGCTCGTGTAAGGCAGGCGTGCGGGAGAGTTGGATACCAGAGCCAATAAGGCCCAGAAGAACGCTCGACCGGCTCATGCGAACATGTTCCCCATTAGCGATAAGGCGCTCCCTCAATGTGCAGTCTTTCGAACCCTTCTGGGAGTGTCCCGAAGGCTCGATGCGGATAACGACCAACTTCACTTTCCAGCCAACCTGTAACCGCCAGGAAGGTCGTCTCGTCTTCGCTGTTGCACTCCGACCGACCGGGATGAAGGCATCTCGTAGACCATGCCCCATCGTTCTTTTCGGCGACGCGGTTCTCCGTCCCGCTTGTCGCCCTTCGGCTTTGGACTCATTTTGGGCTATCTAGTTAGTTCATGTCAAGTACAACTGCAAAGCTCCCCCGGGGCGCAGCCAGCGCGCCCCGAATGGTCAGCCGGATCGCAATGACACGCCGTTTTGGCCTGGATCGAGGGCTGAATGTCGGGCGTGCTGGATGAGGCCGACAGCGAGCCGGGCTACGATTGCCCATCAGCCAGCGGCCAGTCGGCTCTTAGCGAAGGCGCGCCGGCGGGCGAAGGCGTAGTAGCCGCCCTCGACCAAGATCAGAGCGATCAGCAACGCGCCGCTGGCAAGGCTCTGAGCCCAGAACGGTGCGCCGAGGCTGGCGATCCCGCTTACGAGGAAGCGCAGCGTGAAGAGACCAATGATTATACCGAGGACGCTCCCACGCCCTCCGCGAAGCGCGACGCCTCCGATGAGGCATGCTGTGACTGCATCGAGAAGAACAGCGTCGAAGCCGAGCGGCGTGGCGCTGCCCGCCTGGAGTGAAAGAACTGCCCCCGCCAAAGCGGCTAGTGCCGCGGATAGTGCAAAGGCGATGATAAGCGGGCGGCCCATCGGAACGCCGGCGGCGCGGGCCTCCGCGCGGCCGCCGCCGATCGAAAAAATTTCGCGCCCCCACAGCGTTCTCGAGCAAAAGACGCTTATCACGAGCGCAGCGATCAGGAGAATAAGACTGAGCGGTGATACGAAGAACCAATGCACGCTGAGGAAGTCCGTCGCGTCGAGTTGGTCCAGGGAAATATTAGCTGTCTGCTCATTCGAGATCAGAAGGGCCAGACCACGGAAAGCGATCAGTGTCCCCACCGTGAAAATCAAGGAATTGATGCGCAGCCAGGCAATGCACCAACCCTGTGCCGCACCGACAACGGCAGCCAAGGCCGTGGTAACGACGATCGCGGGGAGGATGCCGAGCGGCGCCAACTTTATGCTGATGATACCGGCGAGCGCCGCCATCGAGCCAACAGAGAGATCCATCTCGCCGGCAATCATGGTCAGACCGACACCAAGCGCGATAACGCCGGTCAGGAAGGCGCCGTCGAGCAACGAAGCCACCCCGGGGATGGTGTAGTAGCTGGGAAGCCGCGCAGCAAAGATCGCATAAATTGCGATCATCATAGCCAAACGAGCGGCAAGGTCTCGCCTCGGATTGAAGCAGTTCATCGGTTCTTCCCCTGAAGCAGATGGAAGACGCTTATCGCACCGACGACGACTGTACCGACGACGGTCATCAGGAGACCGCCGGAGACGTTATTCAGCAGCATGAAGTTCTCCAGGAGCGCGATAAGAACTGCCCCGAGCGCCGCCTGAAGCGGCGTCCCCTGTCCACCCCTTAGAGCGATTCCGCCGACGAGAACCGCGGCGATATAATCGAAATCATACCCGCTGAAGAGATTAGAGCGCGCTTCCGAGAACTGCGCGACCGTGAAGATCGCGACGATAGCCACGCCAACCGAGAGCATCACAAGCGCAAGGCAGGTGACGATATTGACCCGCAGACCGCTTGCAACAGCGGCTTCCCGGTTCGCACCACTGAGAATGATTTGGCGACCAAGGCGCGCCTTGCGAATGACCAGCCACGAGACCGCCGCAAGAAAGACGAAAGTCCAGCTTTGGGTGGGAACGCCAAGTGGACGAGCGGTCCCGATCCAGGCGGCTGCTGTGTTGTGAATTCGCAGAACCCCGTTACCGCTAAGGACCGAGGCAAGACCGCGAAAGACCGCACCGAAGGCGAGTGTTGCGATGATTGGGTTACCAGTCAGATTAACTGCGACGCCTTGGAGGACGCCGGCGAGAACTGCCCCGACCAGCACAACAGCGATACCGGCTGGTAGATCCGTTTGCGCGGTTACCAGCGCAAAAATCACGGCCAGAAGGGCGCCTAGAGCGCTCGCGGACAGAGCGAAAAGATTGCCGGAGAGCGTCACGTAGCTCATCCCAATTGCAACGATGCCTGTCATCGATGCCGCGCGAATGATTACGAGGCCATTACCGACCGTGAGGAAGGCTGGTGTGGTGAGGCCTGCGACCACAGCGATGATGACAATTGTCGCGACCGCCGCCAGACTAGCGAAGCGCCAAGTCCGGCGTCCGATACTTTTCCTCGCGATCGCGATCGAAGTCATGAGTTATAGCCGCTCAGGCCGCGACGGCGGGGTGGGTGACATCGCGCGTAATGATCTCGGCCGTCATTGCGTCTGCCGAGCCGATTTGCACCATCTCACCTTGGAAGAAGGTGCCGATTGTGTCGGCTAATCCTAGCACTTCGTGGGTATCGGACGAGGCAAAAAGTATCGCGAGACCTCGTGCGGTTTGGGCGCGTAGGTGCCGATAGATCTCAGCGCGCGCCCCGACATCAACGCCCCTCGTGGGCTCTTCTACGATGAGAAGCGACGGCGAGATCCCGATCCACTTGCCGAGCGCCACCTTCTGCTGATTGCCTCCGCTCAGATTGCCGGCGAGCCGGCCGAGACCGTTGATATCGATATTAAATTGCTGCGCGACGGCCTGTGTATGCGTCGTCTCTGCGCGACGATTCATGAGCCCAAAACGGGACACTTGATCAATTACGGGCGCCGAGAGGTTCTCGACAAGATTGCGAACGGCGAAAACGCCGTCGCGCTTCCGATCGTCGGAGCAATAAGCAACGCCCATTTTGATGCTGTCGCGAATTACGCGCGGTGTGAAGGGCCGCCCGTCGAGCGTGATGGATCCGCGGTAGAGAGGTGTAAGCCCCGCTAGAACTTTCAGGATCGCGGTCGCGCCACTGCCAACCTGTCCGGCGAGCCCGAGCATCTCGCCTTTCCTCAGGATAAAGCTGACCGGGCTTGAAAGCCCCTGGCAGAGGCAATCCTCGACAACGAGGAGCTTATCACCGACCGATGGCGCGCGGGGTGGAAACATCTGTTCAAGCCGGCGGCCGAGCATCATCTCGATCAACCCATCGACCTGAAGGGAGCTGGTGGCTACCGGCGCGAAACTGTGGCCGTTGCGGATGATTGTGACCCGATGGCTGAGTTCGAATACCTCGCCGAGACGGTGAGTGACATAAATGATCGCGCAGCCTTCCTCTGCCAGGGTGCGGACCGCCGTCTTAACACGGTCAATCTCGACCTCCGACAGGGCGGCTGTCGGCTCATCTAAGATAGCGATCCGCGCTTCGCGCGACAGAAGGCGAGCAATTTCCATCAACTGACGTTCGGCGACCGAAAAAGCCTCGGCGGGAAGTGAAGGATCGATATCGCCCAAACCGATCCTGGCGAGGAAGGGCTTCGCACGCCGGGCCAAGCTAGAGGGACTGCGCAGCAAACCGACTGTCTGGTCACCAAGGAAGACGTTCTCGGCGACACTGAGCGTGCCTACGATACTTAGTTCCTGAGCAACGTAGGAAATTCCGGCCGCTCGCGCTTGGGCTGGTGAGCCGATGTTGTGCGGCTTGCCGCCGATCGCAATCGCACCGGAATCTGGTTGCTCAAGACCGGCAAGAATTTTTACCAAGGTGCTTTTGCCGGCGCCATTCTCTCCCAGCAACGCCATGACCTCTCCGGCCTTGACATCAAGGTTGACATTCTCAAGCGCGACCGTCGCCCCGTAGCGCTTTGCAACGTTCCGCATCTGCAGCATCGGAACCTCCAAGAACCGACCAGAAGAGGAGGCCGAAGCCTCCCCTTCTTACGCCTTAAAAGTTACAGAGTTGCTTGGCGTTGAGTCCCCAAAGCTTGGCTTGGTCATAAGCTGCTTCTGAATTCCCAATGGCAGGATTTGGCAGGAAGTTGAATTTGTGTGGTGCACCGTCGTCGGACGGTGGTTTATCGGGATTAGCGGCGAGATAGACTTCGCCGGGCAGGACCTTGCCGGTCTTGATGTATTTGACGAGCGTCTGCACAGCGAGCCAGCCCTCAAAGTAACCCGACTGAATCGCCGTTCCGATCAAGTCGCCGTTGACGACGTGGCTCGAATCGCCGTGGCAGGTGCCCCCGACAATGAGGATGCGCTTGCCAGGGGCCAGCCCATTTTCGCGCGCCGCCTGAGCTGCCGCTCCAGCCATGGAATCATTCTCGGTATAAAGCCAGGTGAGCTCGCCCTTATGCGCCGGTATAATCTGCGAAGCGACCTTGTAGCCTTCGTCCTCTAGGAAGCCCGCAGTCGGAGTGACCGAGATGACATCGAGCTTGCCTTTGATTGCCTGTTCGAAACCGGTCACACGGTCATCTCCGGCCGAAACGCCAGCCGGAAAGCGAATGATGGCCCCCTTGTCACACTTCATGCCGGGCTCGGCGCAGGCCTTCAGCAGCATTTCGGCTGCGGTCCTGCCGCTGAGGATATCATTCGCGCCGGCATAGGCAGTGTAGAATTTGTCCGTCCCCTTCAACGGGAACTGATTGGAGACGATTACCGGAGATCCGGACCTCGACAGAGCGCGAAGAGCACCGATGCCAGCGGCGTTCTCGAACGGCCACCAGATATATCCGGCTGCCTTTTGGCCCGAGGCTAGCTGCTGCTGGACCTGGCTGTCCTGCTCCGATTGATTGAAGTTGTTCTCTATGACCTTCACGCTATAGCCAAGTTCGGCCGCCTTCTCCCTCGCGCCCTTCTCGAACTGCCCGATATAGGGATTGGTGCTTGAAGGTACAAAGACGACGACCTCGCCCTTATCCGCCGCCATCGCAGAGCCGCATACCCATTGGAGGGCAGCGGCGAGTGCGAGGGTCACGACCGTCGCAAATCCGGATTTCATGACATTCTCCCTTTTTCGTTTTTGGCCGCGAACAGCTTCGAAGTCAGGTCTTGCCGCCTGTGCCTCACCGGGTAAGATTACTATCTAGTTCGTACATGTCAATAAGAAGTTCCAAGGAGCCAGTGCGCCCTCACTCCACTGTCTTTAGGTAGCTGAGAACGGTATCGACGATCATCCGCCGATGGCGTTGCCTAACTGCGCTGTGAGCCAGGTCAACTCCAAATATCGTGCCGAAAGTGTACTGGTTGGAAACCCTGAAGAAACAAAAGGAGCTGATCAGCATATGCACGTCGACGGCCGTCACTCGCCGCCGGAAGACGCCAACCCGGTAACCTTGCTCCAGTATTGTCTCCAAGGTCTCGATAACCGAGACGTTCAACCCACCGATCGATTTGGATCGCGCAACATGCTCAGCTTTATGAATATTCTCGATCGCGACGAGGCGTACGAATCCGGGATGCTCGTGGTCGTAGTCGAACGTCGATTCGATCATCTTCGTTAGCGCTTCTTCGGGCCCTAACTGTCCAAGAGCAAGAGCATCCTCTACGTGGCGAATGGACTTGTAGGCCCGTTCGAGGACAGCCAGGTAAAGGTCTTCTTTGCTGCCGAAATAGTAGTAGATCATTCGCTTGGACGTCTTGGTCCGCTCGGCAATTGCATCGACCCGAGCCCCTGCCAAACCGAGGTCCGCGAACTCCTCGGCGGCGACGGCGAGGATGTCCTCCTTAGTCCGGTCGGGGTCGTTACGACGAGGCGCCCTCGCCTCCAACACTGCGGTCATGACGTATCCTCGACCTCCCTCTCCGGTAGCGGGCAAACTCCGGCCCACACTCACCGCGCTCGCGATGGTCTGAGAGATTGTACGCACCGGTTCGTTTAAAAGCTACCCCAGTGGCCGGAGCTAAGCCTTTTTGCGCCGATGTCCGGGTGCTCGAGATCGTTCGTATCTCCATGGCGATCGACGCCCATTTACTCTGCAATACGCGAGTCCTCGAAGGTTATTTACGCTTACGTGATTTCGGCTTTATGTGTGTTTCCCTAGCCATGTTGCCCTCGAGTCCGAGCCAAGACCGAAAGGCCACAGGAAGCGGTTCCTTCTCCGCCGCTTCCGATAGATAGGCGCAATAACTGCGGGCGGGCAGCAGCGGGCCATCAAAGGGGGCTAATAGGCGGCCCTCGGCCAAGTCATTGGACACCAATGCGGTCGGCCCCATCGCGATTCCAACCCCGTCCAGCGCCGCCTGAAGCGTGAGATAGAAGTGGTCGAGGACCAGCGTCGCGTTCGGTTTGAGATCAGCGGCGCCGGCTTTCGCTAGCCAATCATCCCAAACCCGGGGAAGGCTCAAGGTGTGGAGTAGCGTGTGCTGTTTCAGATCTTGCACAGATCTCAGGGCCAGCCGGTCTAACAAGGCTGGACTACAAACAGGCAGCCGATCCTCGGACAAGAATGCGGTCGCCGAATAGCCATAAAACGTATCCGGCCCTCCCCGGATTATAACATCATAGGATTCCTGAAGAGCCTCCAGCCCTTCGTTGGACGTCTCAAGCCTTACTTTCAAGCCGGGGAACCGCTCCTGAAACTTTGCCAATCTTGGAACCAGCCAGCGCAACGCAAACGTTGACGGCGCATTGACCCTGAGCGCTGAACTCACATCCCGCCCATAGTGTTCGGTTGCCGAAGCAAGCCGATCAAACGCGGGACTCAATTCGGCCAGATAGGCGCGGGCCGCGGATGTCAGCACGACGCCACGATTGTGCCGTTCGAAAAGTGGCGCACGCAGCCGGTCTTCGAGCAGGCGGACATGTTGGCTGATTGCGCCGTGCGTGACCCCGAGCGCGTCTGCCGCAGCCTTGAAACTGCCGAGGCGGGCCGCCGCTTCAAAGGCCCGCAAAGCGTTGAGCGGCGGAAGAGAGCGCTGCACTCGTGTGAGTTTTTCTACCAAATGTTAGCTAGATTACTGATTTGAGAGGCGGACTTGCAAGAGATATATTAACATCAACACCTGCTAGGATTGCCCCCATTGGCTCTCTTCTCCGCGACAGTTAGGACCTCAAGCCCATCAGAAACAACTGAATCACGCAGCCTGCTCGCCGCGTGCCTCACCCATGCGCTTCATGACGGCTACACCGACAGTCTCTATGCCTTCCTGCCAGTATGGCAGGCGCAGTTCGGCCTTTCCTACGCGGCGCTTGCCGTCGTTCGCGCCCTCTATTTCGCGACGATGGGAGGCCTCCAAATCCCAGCAGACAGAGCCCTTCGCGGCTTATCGCCGCGAGCGGCGCTGATCCTTTCGACCGTCATCGCGGCGACGGGCTTGCTGATCATGGCGCTGCCCTGCGGCTTTGTGGGTCTTTGCGCCGGCCTCGTCGTGGCCGGCATCGGATCGAGCATCCAGCATCCACGTGGCTCGATGCTCGTCACCGATATTTACGGCAAGGCGTCGCGACGTCCACTCGGCATCTACAACTTTTCAGGTGATCTGGGGAAAGCCGTGTTGCCGGCGCTCGTCGCGGTGTTGTTGCCGGTTCTCGCCTGGCGACCCGTGCTGGGCCTGATGGCGGTGCTAGGAATCGCCCTGGGGCTCGCCCTGGTGTCACTGGTGCCGACGGCTCCCATTACTAGGAGTGGCAAGGAGGCGGCGGCGGTTGGCCGCGGCCGCGGCCGCGGCGGCTTCGGCATTTTAACCACGATCGGCGCGCTCGATACCGCGACGCGCATGGGTTATCTCCTGTTTCTGCCCTTCTTCATCCATGGACGTGGCGGAGGCTCGCCGACGGTGGGATTAGCGCTTGCGCTGCTGTTCATCGGTGGAGCCTTCGGCAAGGCGACGGGCGGCTGGCTCGGCGAGCGGCTGGGTGTCATCGGGAGCGTCATGGTGACCGAAGCCGCAACGGCCCTGCTCATCGTAGCGACGCTGTTCACGTCGCTGACGCCAACGCTCGTCCTGCTGCCGCTGCTCGGTATCGTGCTCAACGGCACCTCTTCGGTGCTCTACGGCACCGTGCCGGAACTTTCTGATGGCGATACAGGCCGGGCCTTCGCAATCTTCTATACGAGCGTAATCGGCTCCGGAGGAATCGCGCCGATCCTCTACGGCGTGGTTGCCGATCACAGCAACCAGACTATCGGCGTGCTGGCCTCCGCTGCAACCGCCGTCTTGATTGTGCCGCTTGTCCTGGCGCTAAAGCCCCATCTGCGCAGCCCCACTCTAGGGTAAAGAGGTCCATTTGATCCAGCCTCGGACCTTGAGGTGGATCGGCCAGTGCTGCCATCGAACTCCCCTTCTTAATGCTTCGCGCTGCGCCGCGTAGAACTGACGCCCATCCTGCCAGATCGGCTGCGACAATCTCGAGCCGATGCTGCCGGAAAGCCGACAATCAGACGACGGCATCGGGCCGGCCCCGGCCCCCTCATTACCCGCCACACCATGGAGGTTCGCTCAATGGATAGCGTACTTCAGGCACCACTCATTCTGATAAAGGGTAGAGGTCGTGGCGTAGGTGCCGCGACTGCGCGACTTGCTGCTGCTCAAGGTTACGATGTAGTGATCAGCTTCGTCTCCAATGAGCCTGCCGCCCTCGCGGTAGCGGATGATGTGGAAGCTGCTGGACGCCGGGCTTTGGCCGTGCGCGCAGATAGCGCGGATCCTGAGCAGGTCGCTCAGCTATTCGCGGCGATCGACCGGAACTTCGGCCGGATCGACGTATTGGTGAACAACGCCGTGATAATTGCGCCGCACTCCCGGCTAGAGGATCTCGAATTCGAGCGCATGCGGCATATCTTCGCGGTCAACGCGATCGGCCCTATCCTGTGTGCACAGCAGGCCGTGAAGCGCATGTTATTCCGTTACAACGGGCATGGCGGCGCGGTCATTAGCGTCTCATCGGCATCGGCCCGGCGCGGCAGCCCAAACGAATATGTCGACTACGCAGCGTCGAAGGGTTCCGTTGAGACATTCACGACCGGCTTCGCCAAGGAGGTCGCGCGCGACGGCATACGCGTCAACTACATTCGCCTCGGGCACATTTACACTGACATGCATGCGAGCGGCGGAGAGCCGGGACGGGTGGATCGCGTCAAAGACGCGATCCACCCGGGAAGAGGGGGCAACCTGAAGAGGTCGCGCGAGCGATCCTCTGGTTAGCAAGCGCCGAGGCTTCCTTCACCACTGGCACTTTCCTCGATGTCATTGGCGGCAAGTGAGCAACAGGGCGGCGAACCGCAGCGATCCGTTTTACTGAGGCATGTAACCAATCGCGACACAGGAGCGAAGAGACTCCTATGAATGCGTTTTTTTGCATCCCCGAGAAAGGCAACGGCTCCTATCGATCGTTGGCCATACTCCGCTGGGTGATGGTTTTGATATTTGTGGCGTTTGGCATCCAGAAGTTCACGCCGCAGTCGGCGCATGGGATCGTGCTTTACATAAGCAATAGTCCATTTGTTTCGTGGCTCTCAATTCTCGGCGTGCGCGGAGAAGCAGATTTCCTTGGCATCGTTGAGCTGAGTATCGCAGTCCTTCTCGCGGCGGGGTCGGCTATTCCCGTTCTGTCAGCCATTGGCTCGTTGATGGCGGCGGGTTGCTTTGCCATCACATGGTCGTTCTTCTTCACGACGCCGGACGTCGTTAAGTGGAGTTTCTCGACAGATCCCATCGCCTGGAATCTCACCGGTGAGTTCTTGTTCAAAGATATAGTCCTGTTGTGCGTTTGTATTGTGTTGTTTCTGGCGTCACTGCCGCAATCTATGACGAGCTCTCCGCGATTGACCCAAAATGGCCGCCTAAGTAAAGATTGATGGATCCACAGCCAGGATCCTCGCGCTGCTGTCGCGAGGTCGGTCGGCATTACCGGGCCATCGATGGGCCGAATTCTCGACGGCTTACCAACTTCGGCTCGAACGCCTACGCGTCAAGCATTCCACAATCCTTCGAGGAAAAAGGCCTTCGATTTCGAGCCAGCATGGCGGAATTTGACGGCAGCCTGATAGGATGGGCTGTCGTACCAGGCTCTAGCTGCGGCCATGTCGGGGAATTCGAGTATTACGGCACCCTCGATCGGCTCCCCTTCGAGCTGATCGAGGGTGCCATAGGTAGCCAGCGGCTTCAAAGGATGGCCCTGCGCCGCAAGGGAAGCGCGTGGTCCATAATCCGCGAGGGCCGCGGAATCGAGAGTCTGTTCACGGATCATGACAAAGTAGGCGCTCATGGCAGTCATTCTTTCGAGTAAGATGAAGATCCAAAGCGGAGGCTTGCGAATTGGATTGACCGGCAAGCCTTGATCACCGGCGTCGACGTCAGATCTGAGCCAGGCCGCCGTCGACTGGAAGATCGATGCCGGTGACATAGCTTGACTCGTCTGAAGCCAGGAAATAAGCGCCTGCCGCAAGTTCCTCCGGAAGCCCGAGGCGGCCGAGCGGCGTCATCGAGGCGAACGCGCCTTTGGCCGCATCCGAGGCTTCGTCACTGTCGAATTGACCGCGGATGATAGGGGTTTCCGTCGCGCCGGGACTGAGCGAGTTGACGCGAATACCATTGTCTTTGAGTTCCTGCGCCCACACGCGCACCAGGGCCCGCACACCAGCCTTCGCAGCGGCGTAGGTGCCATGAGCGGCCACGCCCTTCACGTTGATGATGGAGGAGACAACGACGATCGAGCCGCCACGTGACATTAGTGGCAGAGCCTTCTGCACCGTGAAGACGACGCCTTTCACATTGATGTCCATGGTCTTGTCGTAATGGGCTTCCGATAGATCGAAGATTTTGGCGTGCTCGATGAACCCGGCATTTGCTACCACGATATCGACCTTCCCCCTTTCTGCCCTCACCGTCGCATAGAGCCGGTCGAGGTCGGCAAGACTCGCCACGTCTCCTTGCACGGCCGTGACATTTTTGCCGATGTCAGCCTTGGCTTTTTGCAGTTCGGCCTCACGGCGACCTGTTATGAACACGTAAGCGCCTTCGCGTACGAACCGCTTCGCTGTCGCGAGGCCGATGCCGCTAGATCCGCCGGTGATCACCGCGACTTTTCCTTCGAGATTGGACATGATGGGCTCTTTCCTATGGCCGCTGCTCAGGCGGCCGTTCCGGGCTAAGCGGAACAATCGGACTGATGAATGTCCCGATGGCCGCCGATGGGAGGAGTATTGCCATTCCCGATGGCCGTGAGCAGACTGCTCGAAGCGATAGTGTGTATTCTCGCGAGGAATAATGGACCGTCTTCAGGCCATGGCCACCTTCGTGCGTGTGGTCGACACGGGCTCCTTTTCGGGGGCGGCGCGGCAGCTACGCGTTGGGCAGCCTGCGGTGTCGAAAACGATCGCACAGCTTGAGGATCGCTTGCAGGTGCGCCTGCTGGTGCGCTCATCGCACGCCCTCGCCCCGACTGACGCGGGCCTGCGCTTCTACGAGCGCGCGAGTCTTGCCATCAAGGAGGCTGACGAAGCAGAGCTGGAAGCGCGTGGCGCCGGCGCCGGACTGTCGGGGCGGCTCAGGGTCTCTGCGGCAACGACATTCGCCCGACTTATGATCATCCCACGACTGCCGGAATTCCTGGCGATGCATCCGTCACTCGACATTGACGTGCTTCTCGACGATCGCGTCATTGACGTCGTGGCGGAAGGTATCGACATCGCGCTCCGCATGGGCACACTGAGCGACTCGACTGCTGTAGCTCGCAAGCTGGCCACAGGCGGCAGGTCCGTGGTTGCCACACCCGCTTACCTAGCTCGAGCTGGCCTACCCAAGGCCCCGGCCGATCTCGTCCATCATCATGCTCTGGTCTACAGCCAGCTCGACGACACCTGGTCGTTCCGAAAAGGCGACATCGAGGCAACAGCGACCGTACGTGGACGCGTTCGCCTCAGCGCAGCGGAAGGTATCCGAGCAGGGGTGCTCGCAGACATGGGATTGGCTGTAACATCGGACTGGATG
Organism: Acidisoma sp. S159; assembly: GCF_009766125.1. Lineage (NCBI taxonomy): Bacteria > Pseudomonadati > Pseudomonadota > Alphaproteobacteria > Acetobacterales > Acidocellaceae > Acidisoma > Acidisoma sp. S159. The sequence continues at coordinate 17,972 of NZ_LMUG01000093.1, read as the reverse complement.
TTCGCACCCGAACTTGCGAGCGGCGCTGTTCAGCGCGTATTGGCGGACTGGACGCTCCCTACCATCGACTTATGGGCTGTCTTCCCGACCGGTAGACTCGCGAGCGCGAAGGCACGCGCCTTCGCCGAATTCGTCGAAGACATACTGCGCACTGGGTCACCGCTCGCAGTCCGACATTCGGCCTGATTTGATCGGCGCACGAGGCGGCACTCTCTCCCTCCGCGACTATCGTACGATTCCAAACCGTCGATATATTTCGGAGCCGCTAATACGCGGTAATTGAGAGCGTTTTTGCCTTGGCGGCGCGATGGCGACAGCGAGCCGTGCTGCTGGCGATTACCGCGCCGGTAAGGCAAAAACGAATTGGGCTAAGCCGCGGGCCGTAGAAGCGAGCTATGGGTTTTGATTGCCGCCGGCTCGCGTTAGGACGCGCCGTGACGTGGGCTGGGAAGCAGGTAGCGGCGGGCAAGGAGGGGGCGTTTCGGACCGGCCATACCACTGGCAACGGCCACGCACGAGGCGGATTCATTGCTGCGGGCGGTGTCGAGCCGGTGTGGGTGAGCGGGGCACGAGCGGGGCCCGTCCGGTCCGTGGGGCGGAGCCGGCCGACAGATCGGGATTGGGGTGCCGCGATCGTTATGAGGTGTCGCAGATCCAGCGAGATTTGGCTGGCCGTGCCAGAACGTCGATGACTAGCATGTGCCCGCGGCCGCAGGCCGGGCAGCTTGTCAGTGATGTGCTGGCCAGGGTGGAGCGCACGGTAGTCAGCCGACGTGGCGGATCTCGGCTCACATGGGTCGGGTGGCGTCATGCCGAGTAGTTCACGACAGCGGGCGAGTTTGCGTTCGCGTTGATGATTGCAGAGGAACCCGAAGTAGCGGATGCGGTGAAAGCTGTCCGGCAGGACGTGGATCAGGAAGCGGCGGATGAACTCGTCGGCGGTCAAAGTCATCGCGCTGTGCGGATTGCCGCGGCGGCAGTCTTTCCAGCGGAAGCGGACCCTGCCATCGTCGATGGAGAGTAGTCGGCTATTGGCGATGGCGATGCGGCGAGTGTAGCGGCCGACGTAGGTGAGAA
>NZ_LMUG01000093.1:0-16885 GCF_009766125.1 Acidisoma sp. S159 | reverse complement strand
GAGAAGAAGCGTAACCTGCCAGCTGTGAACGCCTTCTCCAACGCGTGCAGAAACAGACCTCGGAACAGTCGCGACAGCACGCGGACCGGTAGAAAGAAGCCCGACCGGCAAGCAACCCAGCGATTGCCGTCCGGCGAGATCCCGCCGCCGGGGACGAGGCAGTGCAGATGCGGATGGTGCATCAGGTTCTGCCCCCAGGTGTGTAGCACGGTGAGGAAGCCAATCTCGGCACCGAGGTGCGCCGGGTCGGCGGCGATCCGGCGCAGGGTCCGGGCAGCGGCTTGGAACAGAATGTCGTAGACGACCGGCTTGTTCTGGAAGGCGATCACGGCGATCTCGTCCGGCACGGTGAACACGACGTGGAAGTAGGGTACGTCGAGCAATTCTGTTTGCCGGTGCGCCAGCCATCGGGCGCGAGCCAGTGACTGGCACTTAGGACAGTTGCGATTGCGACAAGAGTTGTAGGCGATGCGTTGATGACCGCAGCCGTCGCAGCGCTCGACATGCCCGCCGAGGGCTGCGGTGCGGCACAGCTCGATCGCTCGCATCGCTTGGCGCTGCACGGTGGAAAGCGACGCGCCATGCAGCGCCCGATAGGCCTCACCATAGCGGCGGAATACCTCCGCGACCTCTGGCGTGTTGCCGGCCATTGCGGCCGGGTTCAGGCGGGTGCCGGCGCCGCCTCTCCCGCTGCAGGCGGGGCTGCCCGCAGGCCGTCCAGCGGGCTGGCGGTGGCGCAGACCTTGTGGGTCGCCAGCCGCAGCTATCGGGCCGTGGTGTTCAGGCTACGATGGCCGAGCAGTAGCTGGATGGTGCGCAGGTCAGCACCGCTCTCGAGTAGATGCACCGCGAAGGCGTGGCGCAACGCGTGCGGCGTGACCGGTTTGCCGATGCCGTGCTGGCGCCGCATGATGCGACAGGTGTCCTCGACGGCCGATGGGGTGATCGGCTGTCCTGGGACGTCGCCGGGGAACAGCCACTCCTTGGGACGGGCAGTGCGCCAATAGTCGCGCAGAAGGTCGAGCAGTGTGGGCGACTTCGGCTGGGCTCATCACGACCGGAAGATGTTGTGGCCTGCGACGGCCGAACGGCAGGACCTCGTCGAGGTTCCAGTCGCGCATGAGGGTGGTTTTGTAGAGGAACCGCAGCGCCGCGACGGCGACGGCGACGGCGATCGAACTGGGCGATAGGTGCCGCTCCTGGGTCAGATAGAGTTGAAAGGCTTGGATCTCGGCAGGCCCGAGGAGTTCTGGCGATTTGTGGAAGCATTGGGCGCATATGGCGCCGTATTGGACGTAGGCACGTTGCGTATGTCGCGAGAGGCCGCGAAGCTCCATGTCCTCGGTCATGCGTTGGCGAAGCGGGGTCATCGATTGCTCCTATGCAGGTGTGGCGCGCCACGGTCCTGCAAACGGGGCAGTCAGATGAACAACGAACGATTACCGGCCTCGCGGAAGACTACGCCGGATTGCTCAACCTATCGCGCGCGACCACGCGACTCCCGCGCAGCGGGTTAGTACACATCGTGCCTTCGCTTAAACCTCGCAAATGTCGCCGACGCTTGCGCGAAGGTCTTCCGAGGCTTGACGTTGCTCAGTCACAGAACGGCAAGCATGCCCCCGTCCACATACAGAATTTGCCCGTTTACGAAATCCGACGCTGGCGATGCTAGGAACACGGCTGCTCCGATCAGATCTTCGGGTGTTCCCCAGCGTGCGGACGGCGTACGGCCGCGGACCCAAGCATCAAAGGCTTTATCCTCGATCAGCGCCTTGTTCATCTCTGTGATGATGTAGCCCGGCCCTATGGCATTGGACTGAATATCGTACTTTGCCCATTCCGCCGCCATCGACCGGGTGAGCAGTTTGATGCCGCCTTTGGCAGCCGTGTAGGGAGCGACCGTGGCGCGCGCGACCTCGCTTGTCAGAGATCCGATATTGATGATCTTGCCGCCTTTGCCGCGCGCGATCATACGGCGCGCGGCTTCGCGTCCCATCACGAAGGCGCTCGTCAAATTGGTTTCCAGCACGCGCCGCCAATCCGCGACGGCAAGGTCGATCATAGGCTTGCGGAATTGGATGCCAGCGTTGTTGACGAGGATATCAATGTCGATGCCTGCTTCATCGAAGGCCGCGAAACCCGCCAGCACGGCCGCTTCATCCGCAACATCGAAGGCGCTGACCGAGACCGTATATCCCGCCTCAATGAATCCCTCTTTGGCCGCTGCGAGCTTCGCTGCGTCCCTTCCATTGAGTACGACGGCCGCGCCCGCTTCGGCCAAGCCACGCGCCATCACAAGCCCCAGGCCGCCAGATGATCCGGTGACAAGGGCTGTTCTGCCCGAGAGGTCAAAAAGTTTGGACATTTCTAAGCATCCGTCCGCCGCACCACGAGATCGGATCGCTCGAATACCGAGGCCTGCAGCTCCGTGCCTAGGCCAGGACCTTCCATTGGATAGACGTAGCCATCGCGGATCACCGGCACTTCAGTCACGAGTTCCTTGTACCAGCCAGTGTAGAAGGCACGTACCGATTCCTGAATGAGGGTGTTCGGCTGGCTGAAGGACATGTGAACAGCCGCCGCGAAACCCACCGGGCCGATGCAGTCGTGCGGCGCGAATGGCTTGTGATAGGTTTCCGCCATGGCGGCGATCTTGCGCCCTTCGGTCAGTCCGCCCGTCCAGCAAAGATCGACCATTACGATACCGATCGCATCGCGGTCAAGCATCTCCTTATAGGCCCAGCGCGACCCCAGCGTTTCGCTGGCGCAGACCGGCACATGTGTGGACCGCGCATATTCCGCAAGCGCCTGACTGGAGTTCATGCGAATCGGATCCTCGAACCAGGTCGGCTCAAAAGGCTCCAGGGCGCGAGCGATGCGTTTGGCGGTCGTGAGGTTCCAGAGCGAGTGGAACTCGACCATGATCTCCATGCGGTCACCGACCCGCTTTCGAATGAGTTCGAAAGGCTTCAGCGCCGCCTTGAGCTGTCCAGTCGAGATGTCGAGCCCGCCGGTCTCGCGCGCCGCCGGGTCGAAGGGCCAGATCTTCATAGCATTGATGCCGCTTTCAAGCAGATTCTCGGCTAGAATCCCGGCATCCGTCGTGAAGCTCTGCAGATCTTCATACGGACCCGCCGTCCCGATATTCCAGGTATTGACCGGGCGGATGTCCAGGTTGCGCACATACTGGTAGCCAGCACAGGTATTGTAGACGCGCAGCTTGTCGCGGCAGAGGCCGCCGAGCAGCTGGTACGCGGGCTGGTTCGTGGCCTTGCCCCAAAGATCCCATAAGCCAATGTCGATGGCGGAGGCCGCGCGATACTCGGTGCCTGTGCTGGACTGCGCCATTGGCAGATCGACGAGTTCCTTGTGGATCGCCTCGATGCGCAGCGGGTCACGGCCAAGCAGTCTTGCGCCAAGGGTATCATGGATGTGAGATGCCACCGCGCCCGCGCCGTAGAACGTCTCCCCAAGGCCAATGACGCCTGCATCAGTATGGATGCGTACCCACAGCACATTCTCGAACTCCCGCGTGGAGAGCGTTTCGATCGCGGTTATCTTCATGGTCGTTTCCAATCGTCCCTGTCGGCGGCCAACTGTGCGGCGGCGCCCGGCTTCAGGTCACACCGGCGTTAAGAAGTGCTTTGATGGTGAGGTCGAAATGATCTGCCATGGCTTTCTCCGCCCCTTGCGGATTGCGGTCCTGAATAGTCGCAGCGATGACCGAATGACCGCCGACGCTTTCGCGCCTTGCGGCGTCGTTCGGGCGGCTGGCCCAGCCGATAGCCCAGGTCTCGTGCGTAACCACCCGGAAGGATCCTACAAGGAGTGCAAACAGCGGGTTGCGAGATGCGCGGGCGATGAACTCATGGAACTGCATGTCCAATTCCATCACTCGGGCAGGCTTGTCGAAGTGACGCAGCATATCCGCCGCGACCGCCGTGATGTCGGCGGCTTCCCGTTCCGTGCGCCGGAGAGCCGCCAAAACAACGGTGCGCAATTCAATCGACCGGCGCACGTCCAGAATCTGCTGGATATTAACCTGCTTCGTATGCACCGCGTGTTCGATTAGCAGGCTGGTGACGGACTCGTCCGCCGCCGCCACGCGCGCCCGCCGGCCATTGCCGACATCGATCAGTTTCAGCGCCGCCAGGCCACGGAACCCCTCCCGTGCAACCGCCCTGGACACACCAAGCCGCGTTGCAAATTCGGCCTCGCTTGGCAAGGTCGCGCCGACTGCTAGGCCATTGTCGCGAATGTGGCGGCGAATTTCGCACATCACGCGATCGACGAGGCTTGCGGGCTGCGCGTCCGGGACCGCTTCCCCAGGCGCACTTGCCTCTTGTTCCAGTCCCATCGGGCGAACCTATCTGATAGCTCAAGCTATGATCTTATGAAAGATGTCGCAACCTATTTGTCATGGGATATTGGCCATGTTAGATGCCTTGCAATAAGGGACTCGCCCAAGACAATGACCGTCCCCGAAAAAGGGGCGGAGCCTTTAAGCGGCCAGGGGAGGAAGGTTTGGATGATAGGGGCTCGAGCATCGACCCTGTTTCGCCGGTCCCCCGTTTGGGCCGCCGTCGTTCTGCTCTATATCGTGGCGGCGATCGTTTCGCCGGCGATGCTAAAGCCCGCGCAGATGCTCAACATCCTTCAGGTGACCGCGTTTCTTGGTCTGGTCGCGACCGGACAGACGATGGCTCTTCTGACCGGCGGCATCGACCTCTCCGTCGCGGGCGTCGTCACGATGACGAATATCGTGGCGACCAGCCTCATGCTCGGCCAGAACCAGAATATCGCCGTCGCCATCATCTGCTGCGTCCTTCTCGGCACCGCCGTGGGTATAATAAACGGACTTCTGATCGCGGTTTTGCGCGTCGCCCCGATAATCGCGACGCTTGCCATGAACTCCATTCTGTTCGGTTTGGCCCTGGTCTATACAGGCGGCGCGCCGCACGGATCGTCGGCGAATGCCTTCAATGTCATCGGGCAAGGACGTTGGTTCGGCCTTCCCGCAAGCGCGATCTGCTGGCTCGTGGTGGCAATCGGCGTCGCCTACATGATGCGGCGCACGACGCTGGGCCGCTGGATCTACGCGGTGGGTGCGAATGAAGCTGCCGCCCGCTTAATGGGGGTTCCCACACGCATAGTGGTGGTGACGGCCTACGCCCTCAGCTCGGTCCTCGCCGTTCTCGGTGGTCTTCTCGTCACCGCCTATGTCGGCAATCCCAGCCTTGGCATTGGAAATCAGTTCCTGCTGACCTCGGTGGTGGCCGTCGTTGTCGGCGGCACGGCACTGACGGGCGGCATCGGCAGTGTCGCGGGCACCATCGCCGGTGCTCTCTTTGTGACTGAGCTCACCAGCTTCACCAATATCGCCCAGGCGTCCACGGGGACGCAGTACGTCATCCAAGGGGTGCTCATTGCGATCAGCGTCGTCGCGTATCGCATGCTCGGCGCGCGCACGGCCGCATAATCAACAACAATCAAACACGGATGACAACCATGAAGAAGATCATGATGCGGCGTCGCGAGGCACTGAAAGTGGGGCTTGGCGCGGCGGGACTCGTCGCCATTGCGGCGAGCGGCGCCACTGCTTTGGCTGATGCCATCAGCAGCGCGAAGATCGTCGGCTCAGGGGAGATGGCGAAGGGCATCAGCAAACCTGGCAAGCTGCGTATCGGATTTTCCAACGGTTTTTCAGGCAATACATGGCGCACAGAATGCCTGACCTCGATGTTGAACGAGGCCAAGCTCAATACCGATCGCTACGAGCTGATCGTAGTTGACGGCCAGGGTGACATCAGCAAGCAGGTCAATGATCTCGACGATCTCATCGTGCAGAACGTCGATGCCATCCTATGCATCGCGAATTCCGGCACAGCCGTGGTCCCAGCCTTCCGCAAGGCGACCCGCGCTGGCATCATCGTCGTTCCGTTCAATCTTCCCGTCGAAGGTGAGCATTGGACGGCCTACATTGGCACCGACCCCGAGAAGAAGGGGGCCACCACCGGTAAGGCCCTGAACGATATGCTTGGCGGCAAGGGCAAGATCGTCGCCCTCGGTGGACTGCCCGGCAATTCCTATACAGCCGGATGCTGGGCCGGCGCAAAATCTCAGTTCGAACCAGGTATCCAGATTCTGGCCTTCAAGGATGCCTCATGGCAGGAAGACCGCGCCAAGGTGGTGATGGCCGATCTATTGGCCGCGTATCCCCAGATCGACGGTATCTGGTGCGACGGTGGGCAAGACGCCGCCGGCGCACTCAAGGCGATGATAGCCGCCAACCGGCCTCTCGTGCCCGCCACCGGCGACGACTACAATGGCCTGTTCAAGCTGTACGACGCACAGAAGGCGAGTAATCCCAAGTTCAAGATCGCCTGCGTTTCCGAGCCTTCTTGGGAAGGCGTCGTCGCGCTCCGCACTACTGTCAAGCTGCTTTCCGGGCAGGATATGCCGAAGCGTCAGATCATCTATCCCCTGCTGATCGACGACAGTAACTACACCCAGTTCATGAAGCCTGGCCTTCCCGATGGCGTCTTTGTCGACACGCTTCTGACGGACGATCAACTCAAGAAGCTCTTTGGCTGATCGCACGAACAGAGAGCCCGACCGGATGTTGGACGTGGATAGGCCCGAGATAGCGAACGAGACCAACGCGCTTGAACTCATCGACGTGGACAAAAGCTTCCCGGGTGTCCGCGTCCTCAAGGGCGCGTCCTTCGCGTGCCGGCCGGGCGAGGTGCATGCCCTCATGGGCGAGAACGGCGCCGGCAAATCAACGCTTATGCGCATCATTGCCGGCGTCTGGAAGCCTGAGGCTGGCCGCATCCTGATCCGTGGCCGAGACGTGCAAATCACGGGGCCGAAACAATCCCAGGATCTCGGCATCGCGATGGTCTACCAGGACACGCGCTTGGTTCCAGATCTCGATGTTTCTCAGAACATCTGGTTCGGGCGCGAGCCTGGCGGTGCCGTTCTAGTCGATCGCGGCGCGATGGATCAGGGCGCTCAGTCAATTTTCGATCGCCTCGGCGTGTCGATCGCGCTCGACACGCCGGTTCGCGACCTCACCGTTGCCGAACGCCAGCTCGTCGAGATTGCGCGGGCACTGACGACCGACCCCGCCGTGCTCATTCTGGACGAGCCAACCTCCGCGCTGGATGCTGCCGAGATACAGCATCTCTTCACCATCATCTGCCAGCTCAAGAAGAACGGGACGGCGGTGATCTTTATCTCCCACCGCCTGCCGGAAGTCTTTGCAATCGCCGACCGCATCACGGTGCTGAAGGATGGCGAGGTGGTTGGCACCGTTGATCGGGATGAGGTCGATCACGAACAATTGGTCGCCATGATGGTTGGGCGGGAGATGGCTCTGGCCTATCCGCCGCGCGCCTCGCATGCCGCTGGCGCCGACCGGCTGGTGGTCGAGAACCTGTCCAGCCCCGGACGGTTCGAAAGCCTGTCCTTCCACGTCCGCGCTGGCGAGATCGTGGGATTCGGCGGCATCCAGGGCAACGGCCAGGCAGAGGCTGTGCGTGCGTTGTTCGGATTGCTACCCTGGACCGGCACAGCGACGCTGGACGGCACCAGCCTGCCCCACGGATCGCCGGCGCGGGCCATCAAGGCTGGCATCGTCTATGTCCCAGGCGAAAGGCACCGCGAGGGGCTGTTTCTGCCGCACTCGATCCGCGAAAATATCTCTCTTCCACATCTTTTCGGCTGGGCTGGCCTCGGTATCGTTCCCGCCGCGCGCGAGCGTGACGTGACGGCGGGTGCGATTGCGAGCTATGCGATCAAGACGCCGTCCGCCGAGCAAATCGTTCGCAACCTTTCGGGGGGCAATCAGCAGAAGGTCGTGCTCGGGCGCTGGACCGCCGGCAATCCGCGCCTCTTCCTCTTCGAGGATCCCACGCGCGGCGTCGATGTCGCGACGAAGCTCGAGATTTATCGGCGCATCCGGTCTCTCGCTGAGGCTGGCGCCGCCGTGATCCTCGTCTCCTCCGACCTCCTTGAGTTGATCGGCCTCAGCGACCGCATCCTGGTCTTCTCACGCGGGCGCGTCGTGCAGGAGATCGCCGGCACCGACGCGACCGAGGACGCGATCGTCGGCAGTGCGACAGAAGCCGGCACCACCGCCGCCGAAGCCGTTACAGCCGCTGAGCCCGTGGTGCACGCCGCTCGCCGACACCGGCGTCCGCTGTTCGCGCGCTACGCCGGCGCAATTTTGCTAGCGGTGCTGATCATTGCTCTCGGCATCGGCACCTCGCACGTGTCGAGCTTCTTCTTCTCGGTCAGAAACCTCTCGAATATAGCCGGGCAGGTGGCACCGCTTGCGCTCGTGGCCCTTGGTCAGTTCTGCGTCATTGTACTCGGGGGCATCGATCTCTCGGTGGGGCCGCTCATCAGCTTGGTGACCGCCCTCACCTCCTTCGTCGCCGTAACTGAGGGCGCCACCGCCATGTGGGCCGCTATTGCGGCGGCGCTTGGCACCGGCCTCGTCACCGGATTGGTCAATGCCGTCCTGATCGTGCGCCTCAAGATCCCGGACCTGATCGCGACGCTTGCGACTTATTCGGTGGTTTTTGGCGCGGCGCTGATCATCCGGCCAAGCCCCGGCGGCCTCGTCAGCGACACCTTCCTGGATACATTCAGCAGCAATATCGGGCCGGTGCCGGTGGCGGCGCTCGTCGTTGGGTTGCTGTTTGTTGTGGCCGAATTCCTGCTGTTGCGCGGTCGCCTGGGCCAACGTCTCTACGGCGCGGGTTCGAGCACCGAAGCGAGCGTCGTTGTCGGCATCAACACCGCGCTGGTGCGTGCGGGTGCCTATGTCTTCTGTTCGCTCTGTGCCGCCGCCGCGGGGCTGCTGATCGCGGCTCGTATCGGCAGCGGCGATCCCCAGGCTGGGGCGTCCTTCACCCTCTCCTCCGTCACCGCTGTCGTGGTCGGCGGCGTTAGCGTCCTCGGCGGACGCGGAACCGCGATCGGTGTGCTGGCCGGAGCCATCGCGGTCGGCGTCATGCAGAATGCGCTGAACCTGATGCACGTGTCTGCCTACTACCAGTATGTCTGGACCGGCGGACTGACCCTGGTCGCGGTCGCGGGCTACTCCCTGCGCACATCCAAGGCCAGACGTACGTGACGCGCACCGTTGCCGATGGCGAGAACAGATTGGGCGAGTTTTCCGTCTGAACTCTAGCGGAGCAGGCTTTCGTTCCGTTGATGTCGCACGAACTACTTCGACGCTCTGACCCCGCCAAGGGTGACCTCGCGTAACTGGCCGAGCCGATTCATGCGTTGGCGTAGCGCATGAATGGGCTGCAGGCATACCGCGGCACGGCAGCAGGCTTCGCCTATATCTTTGTCAAGGCGCCGAGCTTCCTCGCCATCTTCCTGTTCCCGGTTTTATTCGGTGCCATTGGAAAGGCAAATGCGACGCTGTTCACCGCCGTCTTTCCACTCATGGGTTTACTCGCTGCAATCTTTATCCTGCCTGAGGTCTACGGTTACGAGGACGACTGAATGTAGCATAGACTCCATCGCGGCGTGACAATTGAGCGGGTTCTTTGCCTTGCCAACTCTGCTACTTCATCAGATGGAAACTGCGGCCCTTCGTGAAACCGAACCTCGGGCGTCATTCGGCCACGCCTCGGGAAGCTCTGAGCGGCGCCGAGGAGGCGCCCCTTCGGTCATCGAAACGATTGCGGTGTTTAGACCCAGGCCGCCGGCAACAGCGGACCCGGCTGCTCTCATCAAGATCATGTCGAATCTGCGTCTGATGCCACGAGCTTAATTTTCATTGCAATCATCCGGGTCAACCACCACGATCTTGTGAAATCGGCTCGGAAGGTAGACATCAGTACGCTATGGGCGAACATCATGATGCTCTTCACTATGTCATTTATCCCGTTCGCCACAACGCATTTGGCCGAGCAGCTTCGCTCGCCTATGCAGGTCGCGATCTATAATGGCCTCTTCTTGCCAATACACCTCCGATTCAGCACTCGCTGCACAAGACACTGTCGCGATCTCCGCAAGCCACAGCTCGCAAACTCAGAATCTACTCTAGTGATCGATTGCAAATAAAGTGCCTGTAGTCGGATCAGGCGAGCGTGGGCGATCTGTCAGTGTTTGATGAGCGTGCCAAGCTATCGTCATTCCTCTAACCGCACTACAGCCGCCAGCTATTCGACCATTCGAGCGCCTTTAGTTGCCGGCTGGTCCGGGACCTCGTCCTTGCCAGAGTCCCGGAAAAGGTTGTCTAGCTCGCCGAGCATGCACGGGGGAGAACTGCATTGTACAATGACGTCCGTGCATTCTTGCAGATTCAGCACTTCTTTCGCTGCGGCCTCTTTCTCAGGATCCTGACGCATGTCACCCTCATCCGGGAGCAGGGGCCCATGAGTGAGCCCTTACCCGATTCCCGAGTGCTATTTGTGCTCGCCGCCCTTGACGTTCTCTATGCTATCTCGACATGCCAGGGCTTTGTAAGATGCCGAGCGCAACAATCGCGCCTATTGGCGCCGTCTGATGCGCACATCCGCTGATCTGACTACAATGGGCAAGCGGGAACTCGTCAGATTTCATGCGTAGAAAACACGCTGGAAGCAAGGCTGGTCCTGTTGAGCCTAAGCTATCCTAAATCTGCTTGAATCCGATCGCCATAAGTTATTCCCGCTTGCCTCCACCGATGCCATGTCGATCGAGCGGATAGGGGCGTTTCGGCAATCGAGCGCGCGCTTCACCATGGTAAGCCGATCTAACGGACTTCGAGTATCACACTCATTTGCGACAGCGTTGTTCACGTCGGCAAACGTAGCAGACGGGCAACGATCCGAGCGCCCTGTGACACCGGATCGACTGCGCTCGATTATGACAGCCGCGGCTGCTTTTACCTCCGCAGGTCAAGCCGCATCAACACGCGATACTACTGCTTCGTAGTCAAATAGGGCTCATCTCCCGGCTCGGTCACGCGAGCAAGCGAGTGATGGACCCGCACGCGAAGAAGCGTCCCCTGGGGATGGATTCTATTTATTACAATGCTTGTCCAACTCGCGTCGCAGGCGTCTGAGCTCAGGCTCTACGGCGAGGGTAAAACTCACTATTTTGGACGACGGCAGGCCCGTTACCGCCGAGATGGTTTGGCAATGGTGTAATGAAACCCTCCAGTTACGGACAGGTACGCGACGCGATTTAAAAAGTTGAACTTCGACGTTTGAGGTGTCCCGCATCTGCCGCCGCTTCGGAGAAAGACGATTTCGCCATTCGCCTGCGCATCGCTGCCTCGGCCCGGATTCCCAGGGCGGCGGGCGCTATCTCGCCGTCCGCCAGATTGACGCTCAACGGCCGCTGTGGTTCGGCGCACCCACACCTTCCCTTGAGAAGGGTCAGTATAGAATAAAGCTCACGGACTCATGAGAATTTTTCGGGAATACCTCGGCGTCATTCAATGCCGCAGTCGTGTATGGAAATCGGCGGCCTAAGCCATTGATAGAAATAGCGCCTCCGAAGTTGGCGCCGGATTGTGGGGGGAGGGAACCTGTGGGGTTGACGCTGCGCATATTGCTTGTTGAAGACGAGCACCTGATACGACTGACTGCCGCGGAGGCTTTGCGGGACGAGGGCTTCGACGTTGAGGAGGCCTCGAATGGTGACGAGGCAGCTTTACGGCTCGTCGGTCCCAATTTCTTCGACGTGCTATTCACCGATGTTAGAATGCCCGGCAAAATGGACGGTGTTCATATTGCGACGCACGCCAGGACCCATCACCCTCCGATCATCCTGATAATCGTATCTGGCTTCGCGCCACAGCTTGCCAGCCGCTTGAAAGACTTCGACCCCGCCGCAGTGTTCTTCGCCAAACCCTACAGGGTGAGAGACATCGTCAACAGCATTCGGCGTTTGGCCGCCTAAGGGCTCTGCCCTCCCTAGGGTTAGGCCGGGCGACAGGCAGTCCCTCGCCCGGCCTAACCCCAGCGGGAGGTCAGATCGACCAAGGCTAGGAGTCGCTCCATAACAAGCGCCACCAGCGCTGCAAACAAATGCCTGGCAATTCAATAGAGAAGAGAAAGTGCCCATCCGGGCGCCTTGCTCGAGGCGCGTGGCAGAACGCGCTTTAAGTAACTCAGCGATCTACCAAGAGGGCTTAAGGCCTTTGTGCTGAGCAGGGGCGCCTCATAGGTAAACGTTCCTACCATATGTCAGACACAACCAAGTTTTCGGTTGCGCATCAAATTGTCGGGGCAGAATCGGGACTTCGGGGTTGCCGCGCGAGGACAGCCCAGGAAGTTCCTAGATTGGAACGTTCCTGTCAAAGATGCTTGTTGTTTTCTTTTGCGAAATCACTGATAGTCGGCTCATAAATATCCTATCGAGTATTATTAAATGTCGAGAGTTTTAGTGTGCGGAGGGCGCTCATACGCAGATTTTACTTCCGTTAGCAGAGCCTTGTTAGAGGTTCACCTTTCTCTTGGAATTTTGCTACTAGTCCACGGCGGCGTCTCGGGAGCCGATGCGCTGGCGGGCACGTGGGCCGTTAAATTTGGCGTGCCCTCGAAATCCTATCCACCGGATCACGACAGGCATGGCGACCAAGCGATTTTCATTCGCAATGGCCTAATGATTGCTGACGGTAGGCCGCATTTGGTGATTGCCTTCCCGGGTGGGCCCGGAACAATGGACTTATTGGCTAAGGCGGCGGTTGCCGGCCTTCCCATCTGGCACCCCGCAGATGAGTCGCTCGAGAATGTGGTCGGCAACGGCGCGAACCGCATTCCGAGCGACCTCGCACCTTTTCGAAGCGCGACCTCGCCCAAGCCGTTCCCCCCGACTGATAAGCCGGCGAGCAACGTGCCGATCGGAGAAAGTTACGAATGGGGGCCGCCGCGCGATCGACGCCGGCCTGCGAGAGAGATTTTGGTTCATGCAGTCCCCATCAAACGGTGACTTAGCTTGTAGTCACCCTTGTCAGAAGTTTGAAACTCGGCGCCGCCGACCCTAAAAATAGTACTGAGACCTAAGCTCATTCACCCTCAGGCAACAACTTCCGCAACATCTCGCCCCTTGCGCGCATCGCTCCCCATAGTAGGCTATTCTCGGCCTCTAGCTCGGCGACACGCTTCTTCAGAACAGCAATTTCAGCTTGCTGGGCGCGAACCTCCGAGATCAGTTTGCCAGATAGCCCCCTAGCTCAACGCAGCGGCTATGGCGTTAGGATCGAGTGTTCCAGCACGTCACGCGGCTGCTTCATCACAAGGTCATGGACGCGCCTGAATAGCCAATCAATTGACGTGAGCTTCTTTTCGCTCGTTTGATGGCTGATCCGCGAGCTCGCGTTGAATGAGATCTCCCGGATGCTTGATGTGCCGCAACCGCTCGTGCGCGGCGACGAGGGTCTCCATTGAGCGGCGGTTGCTGATTTCGACCTGACGCCGCCTACGAGTAACCATTGATTCGAGCGGGGCATCACCGCGTCGGCCTTGGCAGATGGGAAGGCGAGGTTCATCTCAGGACCACCCGCATTCGACGTTAGCAGGATGATCGTGCCGTCAATGGGCACAGCAGACCCAACGACGACGGTGCGCATCGGCGTTGGAACGTTTCTGCGCTATGCTGGTTACTCCAGAGGAAGAGCCGTCCATGGACAAGAAGTCGAAACCGTCGCTCATCAGGCCAGAACAGAGATGGCGTGGTCCCAATCCTAAAACCGGGCGCAACGAAGCGGCGGTCGTATTGAATTCGCTCATTCCAAAGGTCGAGATCAAGTTCGAGTTCACAGGGCTGGAAATTAGAGTGACAGATAAAACTCTGAATTCGCGGGCGTGGGAGTTCCTGTCAGATGCCCCGAAATGAAATCGGCTCGAGGTTCACGCACAAGAGAGATCATCCAGCGAGCGAAGACGAGCCAACCTATGACGCTAGTGACCAGCGCGACGATTCCCGCTGCGATCAATGGCAGCGCAGCGACATGGTGAAGCAGACATAGTCGCTCCGAGGAGGCTCACAGAGTGTAATACCGAGTCTCGTTAAGGGTGACTCGTGGGGGATTCCCGAATCGGCTTGGCCAGGCTCCCCCATCGCTCGGCGAAGACGTGGACGCTTGTGGTCCGCTCCCCAGGGTTTGCGCGTGTCGTGCTGGAATGTTCGAGACGGCTGAGGCTGCAGTCAAAAATACGATTCCTAGCGCGCGCGTTAGGGGCGAGTTAATGGTCCTCGACCTTCCTGCGCCCTAGCCCCCGGGGCCGTGGCTGCGTCGCTGTAGCGTGAACCCAGTTCAGCCTTTAGCCTCTCGACCTTATCAGCGGCGCGCTTCATGCCTTCGCCGTCGTAGCGATCGCCTGTTTCATGCAATTGCACGAGCTTAGCCTCCGCAGCCGCTAGTTCGGCCTCCAGCCTCAGTAATCCAGCCATCTCAGTCGGCGAAGGCGACACGGGCGCGTCCTATCATCGTTCTCAGAGTAGAAACCTATGCCGGAGCCTCTTCGGGTCAACGACACTCGGGCCCCACCTGACTTCGAGTTGATCAGCGGCCGGCGCCTGATCGCGCTCGAATACCTTAGTGGGCACCGTCGAGGAGCGCCTGCATGCTGGGCACTGCGCCTCGATGTGGCAGTCAGGCTAGTCGAAGATCACAAAGGACTCGAAGTCATACATGCAGACCGGGCGCTAGCCCTGTTGTACTGCCGCTGCGGGCTTGTCCCGCAGCCGAATCGTCAGCACCAGAAGACCGGAGATCAGCAGCGCGCCCGCGAACAGCACGGCGGTCGCTGTGAAACTGCCCGTGCGGTCCTGCAGATAGCCACCTAGGAACGGCCCAAAATAGCCGCCGAGATTGCCGAGCGCGTTGATGAAGCCCATCGCTCCGCCGGCAAGCGCGACCGGCAGCACGCGGGAGGCTGCGGCCCAAAAGGGCCCGTCGTAAGCCAGCGCGCCACCGACGGCGAGGCAGATGAAGACGATCGAGAGCACGACGCTAGTCTTGGCTACAAGAACCGAGATGATGAGAGCGATGGCGGCGGTCGCCGTCGCGTAAAACACATGCCGGCTGTAGAGGCGGTTACGATCCGCGGCCCAGCCGTTGAGGAACAGGAGGACGACGGCGGTGAGATAAGGCAGCGCCGCGATCAACCCGACCGTCCCGAAGCCTTGCTTCGTCAATGTTTTCAACAGAGTCGGCAGCCACATGTTGAGGCCGTAGAACCCGACCTGGATGAGGAAATAGACGCCGACGAATTTCCAGATCGTAGCGTTTGTGAAAATATCCCAGAAAGGGCCGGGCAGCGGTTCCTGCGCGCGATCCTGCGCGATGGAGCTTTCGATATAGTTGCGCTCGGCGGGCGAACACCAAGGCGCTTCACGCGGCCGGTCCCGTATGAAGATCAGCCAGAGCGGCAGCGCGATAATGAACGGCAGCGCGCCCTCAACCATGAAGAGCGTCCGCCAGTCGGAGGCCGAGACGATCCAACCCGAAAGCGGCTGCGTGATGATGGAGGAGATGGCGAGATTGGCCATCCAGAAACCATAGGCGCGGGCGCGTTCTTGAACCGGGAACCAATGGCTGATCAGCACCAGTACAGCAGGCCAGATGCCGCCTTCGGCGACGCCCAGGAAGAAGCGGACGATGACCAGCTGGTCAAAGGTGTGAACGAAGCCGCAAAGAAAGGCCATCACACCCCAGCAGACGATCATGATGGCCACGAATTTACGGGCCGACCAATGTTCGGCAAGCCATCCACCCGGGATCTGGAACAGCATATAGCCGACGAAGAAGATGCCGCCGGCAAAGCCCTGTTGGGCCTTTCCGACATGGAAGTCATGCCCGATGCCGGCGAAGGCATAGGAGATGTTGGTTCGGTCCATGAAAGAGATGATGTAGACGATCATCGCAATAGGGATGAGACGCGCCCAACGCTGGTTGTCAGCGAGGCGACTAATAGAAGCACGCGTTGGTGCATTATCCGACAATCTCTATCTCCTCGGCGCCCCCTCTATGGAGGCTTAATGTCAGTGCCAGATAAACTGTAAGGCCTCAGCTGGTTTCCCCAAAGAGTATTTGACCTTGCATTACGCCTTTATTTCTCATGTCACCGAGGACGGTTTGACTGCGCCGAATAGCTTTCAATGCTTCACTTGCGCGTTGCACGGGCCAAAACACGCATCGCGCATGGACGCCAGCGTCAGAAGGAGAAGCGCTAATATTGACTGATAAGTAAGGGGCAGACGCCATGGAAGAAGGCGAGGGCCGTCCCTCCCCGTCTCGTCGATCCAGGCCGGGTTGAGAGTGAAACGGGACACTTCCGCGGCTGACCAGCTCCACGACTGGAAGCCCGCGCGTTTAGACTGTCGAACTCCGTGACTTTCACCGTCTTTATGGACGTTGGCCAGCTCGGCCACTACGCGTAGTAACCCGAAGGGCGTGAGAGCCGGGCATCCCTCACGCCGAACGCTACAGGGCGACTTGCCGGCCGACTTCCAGAAATCTGTCGGCGGGCAGGTCGAACCTATCCGGCACCCGCACGGCATTCCGATACATGAAAGCGAAGATCATGCGCCGCCATCCGTCAAGGCGAGGTCGATCCTTGCTGCGCACTATCTCGTCGCGAGCCGCAAAGAAGATGGCGGAATCGAGGTTCAGCGGGAGCCTTGCTTTTGGGCGAGGGCCAGGGCGACCGTCAAGCTCGGCACTTCTACGAAGCCAAACCTTACGGTCACGCGCCACAGGCCGTCGGTTATCTGCTCGACCTCGGCTCGCTTCTCCTCGGGTACGCGCGGGATCTCGTCAAAGGCTAGAGTCAAACTTACGACTGTCTCCTGCAGCGCCTTCATATCGGCAATGTGGCGGAGAAGTACCAGCGGGATCAGAATGCCGCCGCGGCTCAAAAAC
>NZ_LMUG01000092.1:2207-2631 GCF_009766125.1 Acidisoma sp. S159 | reverse complement strand
CGGTGTAACGGCGTTCCTTGGTGCGGGTGCCTCGCCGCTAGTCGCGACGCTTTGTGTGGTTGTCTGTCTTTTAGTCGCGTTGGCTTATTCCGCGCCGAACATGCTGGCCTATGGGACGAAGCGTGCGGGTCCGGCTTTCGCCTTTCCCCACGGCGCGGTGCTTTTCATTGGGCTGCTCTGTTTCGTAGCGTTCCTCGCGGAAGGCGCCATGTTAGATTGGAGTGCGGTCTTTCTCACTTCAGTGCATGCCATGAAGCCTTCTCTCGCTGGCCTCGGGTACGCCGCCTTTGCGTCTACGATGACAATTGGGCGGTTGACCGGTGACAGGATCGTGCAGCGCCTTGGCGGCTCCGTCGTCATCGGCGTTGGAGGTCTACTCGCCGCGGGCGGCTTCAGACTGGCGACGCTGCTGCCGTCCTGGCAA
>NZ_LMUG01000092.1:211-2197 GCF_009766125.1 Acidisoma sp. S159 | reverse complement strand
GGGCGTTCTCATCGGCCCCGCAGCTATTGGCTTCGTGGCCCATGCAATCAATCTGCCGGCGGCGTTCTTGATCCTGGCTGTGCTGTTGATCGGCGTTGCCGCAGGGGGCCAGCGGCTGAGGGTCTAGGCCAGGCCACCGGCTCCACTCGGAACCCGCGTCGCCCAATAGATCCGAGAGTGCGTCGCGCGCTCGGCAGTCAGCCGTTGCGGGGCTGCGCGCCTGATTAGAAATATCACCGGTCCGGTCGGTATAGTGAGCCCGACATGGCAACCCTCCCGGTACAATAGGCCCACCGTCCATCGCATAACAACACGCGATGACAAAGCTTCTCGCGTAATGACGAACAAGGTGCATGCGCCTCTGGCGGTCGGTCTCCGACGGCGTGCCCAGGTCTCGCTGGCAGGTTTCCGCAGCAGCGATGCACGGTTAGCGATCGCTGCTGCATCATCAGTCCAACTAACGCGCACCGATCTCCTACTTTCGACGCCGCGGACTCGTGGCGCTCAGAAGCGTATGCACCGACGATACCATGATGTCGGGAATCTCCGAACCGCCGAGCACCTCGAATCCGACCGCTATTAGCGTCAGTGATCAAAGCGATGTTCCGATTCAGGCTCAAGCGCTTCCGTCACCAACGATGCATCTGCTTCATACTATAGAAGAGATAGGACAAGGTCGATTTGTGAAGCCGTATTGTAGAGGTGAAGTGCGACGCGGAGTCGCCCATTACGGGTCGCGGCGACCACTCCTTTACGTCTCAGGCGGTCCTCTAAAGTCAAGTCACTAGTAGCGATGGAGAAAATCGTTGAATCCCGCTGCGCACCGTGATCGAGAGCCTCTACACTAGCACTGCGCAGACCGTTCCTCATCTGACGTGCCAACTCCAAATTGTTGGCGGCCACGCTTCTGAAGCCAATCCCGCGGAGGGCAAGCAAGCCTTCGAGCGTCGCCGGCGCGATCATCCATGCAAGCGACTGATCAAAGCGTGAGGCTGTTACGGAAAGGTCCATGCTGGGGCCATAGAAGGCGTTCATCGGATCGGCAGCTGCCTTCCAACCTGGTCCAACCGGAGTCATCACGTCGCGAAGATAAGGTGCAAAGTAGCCGAACCCCATTCCTCTGGCACCGAGTAGAAACTTATGCGCTGGTGCGGCGAGCGCGTCGATCTGCAACTCCTGGACGTCAAGAGCTAACGCGCCGCACATCTGCGCACCGTCTACGTAAAGCAAGGCGCCGGAATGACTAGCGACTTCACGCAAAGCGGCTATGTCCACCCTATAGCCGGAGGCGGACTGAACCGCAGAGACCGCGATCAGGCGGGTGTGCTCATCCGCCGCTACCGCAAACTGATCCGCCTTGACAGCTCCATTTTGGAATGGAAGCAACCGGATCTCGAAGCCCTTTGACCTCAATTGCAGAAACGGGAAAAGTGCAGACGTATATTCTTGAGCCCCTATGACGATGTTGCCACGTCTAGGGGAATCGCTCAGGTGAGCCGCTACCTGGCCCGCCACTGCGCTTGCTGAAGGGATGAGGGACACGCAATCGACCCGCGCACTGATCAACTCGGCAAAAAGGCACCGAGCCTCTTCTCCGGCACGTTCGGCAGCAACAAAGTCGAAACGGCCTTCCGCCCAGGCTCCTGCCGCGTCGACTAACGCTTTTCGCGAAGCTCGGCAAGCGACCCCGATGGATGCTGTATTCATATAGATTGAATCGCCAAGATCCGGAAACAATGAATCGATGCTAGACGCTGTCATAGCGGATCCCCTTTATACTTTACCGGCTACGCTAGTGTGCACAGCTCCTGCGACCCGAGTACGTTCATGAGACTCTTGACTTAAGAGGTTTACCCCGTGTTGGCGGGGACGTCCATTCCAGCAAGGCCATCCATTCAGCTACAGAGCACGCAGGTGATGCCCGGAGATCAGCTGTCCCGAACCCTTTCCAAAACCTCCGACGGTTCGGTCGCTACCGGTCAACAA
>NZ_LMUG01000092.1:0-201 GCF_009766125.1 Acidisoma sp. S159 | reverse complement strand
GGAGCCACCGCCCTTAGCCTGTGATTTTGATGCCCTCGATACCGAGGCTGCCCGTTGGCCGCTATGCAGCACACGTGGCTTAGTTTGCTATTCGGGCATTCCGGCGAGACGTAGGCATTCGGCAAAATGCTCGCGGTCACTCGCTCCCGCGAAGAGGGCCCTCCTGACGAGTTCCCCTATCGTCGCTTCCGGTTGAATCGC
>NZ_LMUG01000024.1:6588-11647 GCF_009766125.1 Acidisoma sp. S159 | reverse complement strand
ACTGACCAGGAGTGGGACCAGGCGGCCAGCGAGCACACTCGCTATCACTTGGTAGGAGGGAGTTCTGGAAATGCCGAGACCCGCTTCCGCGGCCACGATCGCTGCATCAGCGCTGTTCGCGGTCAATCTGGGCTCGACACGAACGAGTTTGCTGGCCGATCCGAAGCGCCACTCGTTGGTCGCGTCCGGGCTTTCGAATGCAATAATATCGTGGGCCGATATGTCGCTGGGCCCTTGCGCCGTTCCGCGACGCTCCAGATAGGCGGGGCTCGCCACCGAGCTTGAAAGACGGTTGAAAGAAATTGATGAACAGGCGCGTCAATGCGTATAGCTTTGGCGGGCGTAGTGATCAACCCTTCAAACCGGCGAAAACCCACGATCCTCCGAACGATGGCGCCATTCTTTTGCTCGACAAAGGCCTGATCATTCTCCAATAAGGTCGGCAGCGCGTGAGCTCCAATCCGTCGCGAAGGCAATAGTCTCTAACGGTCTCGTTCATAAACACACTGTCGTTGTCCGTGTCGAAGCCCAGGAGAGGAAACGGCAACAGTTTTCTCAGCTCGGTCAGCGTTGTCGTCAGAACCGTCTGCTCGCGCAGCAGCAACGGCGCACTCCGTTCAACCGAGGCAATATCGGTCAGCACCAGCGTCTGCGTAAAAGGCCCCTTTGCGAACGGGCCAGAGTGCAATACCAAATCAGCCTCGACAAAACCCGGCGCCGGGTTATCCCAGTCAGAGAAGGTGCGGATCGGAACGCTGCGCCGGATTGCCGTCGAGGCTTTACGCCGCCGCGGCCCTGTGGCGCTGATCCTGGTTTCTCTCAAGGCGCGATCGATCGTGGCCGGGCTCGTGACGAGCAATTGCTCGCCGGCGCCACTGCTTATGCCGGCATGGCCGTGACGCTCCGTCGCCTCGATCAGGGGCGCCAGCAAGGGCTGAAGCCGCTTACCGCAAATCCGATCCGAGGCCTCCCAGGCCACCACAAGCGCGGCCCGCACGTCCTCGCCATACGCCCATCGTCCCGTCGGTGACGAGCAAACTCCGGCCAGCGTGGACCAAATTTCATTTCGGGGAATCGTCTATAAGAAATACCTCGAGACGACCCGAAAGAACATAGAAGCACTCGGGACTCGATATGACTTTGCAGGGGAACAAGTCCTGCCCGGCGCCAATGCGCGTTCGATAGAGAACAGTGTCGCCAAGCGTGGTGCCCATTCGCGCGAACATCTCAAAACGAGCGTCGACCATATCGATCATGTCGTCGAGTTCGACTTCCTCAACCATGAACATCCTCCGAGATTCTCGTTGTTCGATGCGGCGCACCTACATACCCGGCGATGGCGAGGAAGATCGTCGGGCTGCCACGTGATCCATTCCGCGCCGGGACAGTTCCGCGTCAATCCGGAGGCTACGGAGATGCGCCTCCCGGTCGGGCAAGGGTCCGGTGAGGGTTGTCTCGGCCGCCGCGATCGCGCCGTCGAGCGAGGCGATGAGTGCCGGGATGCTTTTGCGCACTGCCTCGGCCTGCATTCGGTCGCGGGCTTCTCGGCCAAGATTGCGACCCTGGAGCTCCATCGTCTCTACGCGATGTCCAGCCGCCATGAATGACCGCACCGCCAACTCGCGGTCCTCACGAGCCGCCTGCATCAGGTCCATGCCGAGCGCCTTGTAGGGTTTGGCGGCCATGTCCTCGGCCACCTTGGACCACATGTCCTCTGCCTTGATCGGCGTCAGGTCGCCCAAGGCACGGCGATTGCGAACGGCGTCAAAGGTCGCCTCGTCCGAAATCATCGTCCAGGTGGTTCCGCGCGCCCGACTCTCCGCCACGTAGGCGGTGAAGCCGGTCATGCCGGCGGTGCCGCGGGGCAGGGCGTTGATGTGCTCGTCGGAGGTGATCCCCTGCGCGGCGTCGATCGTCATGGCATGCCCGAAGCCGACCAGGAGCCGTCCCGTCGCCTTGTGCTCGAGGCGCTTCCACTCGACCTCGCCGACGCGCCCGTCCTTGTCGCGCAGCATGAGGCCATTCGCCATGCGGCCGACCACCTCGACGATATCCCCGTTATTGCCGATCGAGCCGCCCTTGCCCTCGATTTTGGCCCAGGTCCGCCGGAACAGCCGGAGCTTGTCGCCCGTGGCGATCGGGATGGCGTAGTGTTCGCCACGCTGGTCGATCGCGTCGTAGACCTGCTCGTCACTGCGAAGCTCGCCACGCAGCTTCATCCGGTCACGGATGGCCCGGCTGAGGTCGGCAGTATCGGCGTTGGTCGGCGCCGAGACCGTGATGCCGCCCTTTGCCCCAGCCGCAGTGAGGGCGTCCCGACGCTGCATGTAGAAATCCGCGATCCGGCTGATGACCTGATCCTGGTCGCCGCCGATGAAGCGCGCAGTGCCGTTCTGGCGCTTCATGGCAAGGGCTTTCTCCACTTCGCCAAGATGATGGTTTCGTCGCTCCTCGGCTTCCAAACTGGCCTGGGCATTTGCATGGCGCGGCCCGCTGATCCTCCGTCCACGTCGTTTCCGGGCAAGCAAGTCTAGAGAATCGAGGTCAGGCTCGGTGCCCCGGAACAGGCCCGCGATCATCCGCAGGCGACGCGTCTCGGATGCGTTGCGTCCTTTCTGGCGGACAGTGCTGAGCAGCTCGGCCTGTGCCTCCTTCGGCAACACCCGCCGCAAGATCTCAATGGCATCGCCCGCCTCGACCGACTGCGCCTGCTCCCGGTCGCCCAAGGCTTTGATGGTCAGGCCGGTCGTGCGCTGCAGTTGGAGCAGAGCAAGCATTGCGCGGGGCGCGACTTGGCTGATTTCGTCGATGACCAGGACCGTGTTGCGGCTGGCAGCGAATTCGCCGCTCTCGATCGCCTTCAGGAGCGGGTCCATGGCGAGCCTTCGATCAATGCCCGCATCCTTGAGCGCGTCTGCCTGCTTCCAGCCCGTCGCCAGTCCGACAACTTCCCGACCACCCACATCGCAGCGCGTGTCTGCCTTCCAGGCTTCGACCAAGGGCTTGAGCAGCGTGGTCTTCCCGGCGCCCGCCACGCCTGTGAGCAGCGAGAGGGCACCTCCCTGGCCAAGCGCATAGATCGCCGCCTTCTGGGCGGCCCCGTGGTCCGGTTGGGAGGTGAAATCCAGACCCGAGGTGGCGATCGCAGTCGCGATGGCGGCGTGGGATAGTGCGCCGATCTTCCCGGCCGCAGCGCGGGCCGCCTCTGCGGCGAGGCTTTCCTCGATCCGGACCTGGGCGGTGTTGGTGACGCGGACCTTGTCGCCGGACATGCCAAGGATGAGCGCGACGTGTTCGCCCTTGAGCGTCAGGCCTCGCTGCTCGATGAGCGACACCACTTGGTCGATGTCAGCGACACCGCCGGCGATGCCGGTGCCGATCAAGCCGCGCGCCGCATAAATCCGAAGCTTGTCGTGGTCGATGACGGCAGCTGTGTGGAATTCCTGAGCAAGATGGCGGGCGGCGAACCGATAGGCGGCATCGAAGCGTTCGGCGGCCGGCCGCGCCTTGTGCTGAATTTCGTTGAGGATAGTCTGATGGCGCCAGCCGATCGTGGCGGCCTGCTCTCGCCAGATTTCGTGGTCGTTCTTGTCGCCGTGTTTTTTCAAGCGCGAGGCGAGGCCGGCGGTGGAGAGGATCTTGAACTTGCCCTCAATGGATAGCGCGTCCCAGTCGAGCCCCTGAGACTGAGCATACGCCTTTGCCGATCCCAGAACCTGTCGGCGGCCTTTGCTGAACAGATCGACGGCCTGCTGCGGGATCGCCTCAAGCACGACGGCTTGCTGGTTTTTGTCGTAGCCGATCCGGGCGCCAAGGCGCCGCAGTTCATCGGCCAATCGTGCCTGGAAGAAGGCGCCGAACTCGTGCACACGGCTATGAAGGCGCTGGGTATCGAGGGAGCCCACGCGACTGTCCTCGGTGACGACCAGGTTGAAGAGGGCATTATGGATGTGGGCATGCGGGTCGCCGCCGATCGGCGATTGCGCCAGGTACGTCGCGCCGTGCGCACCATCCTGCACGGGTAGGGTGGGGCGGGCGGTATGATGACGAAAGCTTACCCACCCGACTTCCCCCGGGTCGGCGCCGTCCTCTCCGGCCTTCCCCTTACGCGCCCAACCGACCTCCCGGGCCACAAAGCGCATGGTGGCGTCATTCGCACGATCGATGGCGTGCCAGATCATGGCGCTCTCGGCGGCCGTCGCCGCGAACTCTGCCGCCAGAGTGACTGACTTGTGCGGTGCCAGCGTCAGGTCATAGGCGCTGACCTTGCGCTTCTGGTCTGTCCAGGCTTCGGCAGTATCGGCACGCTTGGCTTCAAATAGCTGATCGAGATCGGCGTCCTTGGGCATGGTTCGTGGATCAATACCAAGCGCCTTCGCGACCTCTGACGGCATGTCTGGCCGCCACGTCGCCCGGCTGTCGCGGCTTGTGTAATACGAGGTGAGCCGACCGCCGCCGTCCAGCACCCTGCCAGGGTCGGTCCTGAAGTCATGAGCCGGCTGCGGGGTGTTCTCGGTGAAGTAGGCGCGGATCAGCTTGCCGGCGGACTCGGCCGCCAGCTTGCGAAAGGTCATCACGAAGCGGCGCTCCCGTCCGCGCTTTGACCGGCCGCGGCGCCATGTCCATTCGCCGCGGCCGCTCCTTTCATAGCGCGGACCACGTCGTCTGACAGGCTCGTGGCTATGCTGTCGGTGCGGCGATCGATGCGTCGAAGGAGTGCACCGTTATCGCCGACTCTCGCCACCAGTTCGGCCAGCAGTTCCTGCATCGTCGGCCCGTCGCCAAGCTCCGGCGTGAGCTTCTCGATGACGATGCCCAGCTGTTCGGAGATCAGGCGCAGGACCTGGCTCTGAGCTGCAAGGGTGCTCGCGATTTGCGCCTGCTCGGCCGTCAATTCGTTCTGACCGTCGGAAATGCGGTCGAGAATTTCGGTCACATTGGTCGCCATGGTGCTCTCCCTGTGTTCGCGAAGAGCATCCCGGAAATCGGTGCGAACGACGTCAGATGTTTCTCGCGACCGACGTCAATGCGTGTCGCCGTGCACGACGGGTGCAATGGT
>NZ_LMUG01000024.1:2725-6578 GCF_009766125.1 Acidisoma sp. S159 | reverse complement strand
TGACCGTCGGAAATGCGGTCGAGAATTTCGGTCACATTGGTCGCCATGGTGCTCTCCCTGTGTTCGCGAAGAGCATCCGGAAATCGGTGCGAACGACGTCAGATGTTTCTCGCGACCCGCGTCAATGCGTGTCGCCGTGCACGACGGGTGCAATGGTGTATGGAGAACCATTTTTGACGGTAACTCGACGGGAACTTTACGGAACCCCGACGGTAACTCGACGGCACTTTGACGGGACCTCCACGGCAATCCGGCGGAACATCATGAACAGATTGTAATCCATCCCGCCTCTTCGTTCGCCCCAGATCACGTCAGCCTGTTCCTATGAGCAAGGAAACCCGCGAGCAAATAAGAGCGATGATGAAGGCGCGAGCGCATCCGCGTAATGGTCACCTGTACCGCTGGCTTCGTGAAAATCGCCGCTTTGTGAAAGACGCGTTCAAGACGACGGGCGCCGGCTGGGAAGGCCTCCTTGCCGTCGTTTTAGATGCCGGCGTCATGGGCCGGCACGGAACAACTCGTCCCAACAGAAAGTCGGTGCGTAGGGTTTGGCTGCGCGTGTGCGCAGACATCGCGGCCGAAGTGGCGTCCCAGGCGGCCACTAAGTCTGCCAAACCACGGCGCGATAGAAGCCGACAAAAAGGGGATTGGCAGCCCCCCGTAACGCGAGCGGAACAGCCTGTCCCCAGACGCGTGCCTCCGCCTCCATCCCCAACTCAACCCCCGGCTCAAGGTGGTTATGACCACCTGCCCGAGGAGGTGAGAGCGCAGCTGACCGCAGTGGACGAACAGTTCGCCTACCTGGACCGGCACATCATCCGGCCAAAACAGAGGACGTAGAATCATGCCTAAAGCAGCGAAGGCCCATAGTGACCATCGCCCCATTCTCTTTATTGGGGTGGGTCGGCAGAGGGTCGGTAAGACAACTCTCCTTAACACCGTCATTCAAGCCTTGCGTGAGCAGGGGGCGGAGTTGGTCATCTGGAATGCTGATCTTCTCAACGTCACGTATAACCTACCCCTCTTTCATGAGGATGTTCTTGAACCGCCCTCAGCCGATGTCGACGACGTGAAGTCCTGGCTGGAGGAGCGCATTCAGGACCAGATCGACGGCCAGTACAATGCGTTCCTCGACGTCGGCGGCGGTGACACGCCGCTGAGCCGGCTTGTACGGGAAATCCCGATTGTTCGGACACTGGAACGCCATGGCATCAGGGTTGTGCTTGCCCATGTCATTGGGCCGGAACAGGCAGATGTCGACTATCTACGCCATTTCACGGCGCAGGAACTCTTCGCACCTGAGGCGACATTGATCGTGCTCAACGCTGGGCTGATCATGGCGGGGCGGTCGGCGAGCAATGCGTTCACCTCGATCAAAAGCCACCCGATCGTGACAGACGCCCTCATGCAAGGTGCGAAGCTCGTGATGATGCCGCCGCTGACGTGCATGTCGCAGGTCACGGATCGCGGTCTGACGTTTTCGGACGCGGCGGAGGGCGTCGCCAAAGGAGACCACCCGAGGCTTTCCTTCTTCGACCAGGAACGTGTTGCGATCTGGTGGACAAAGGCGATACCGGCGTTCATGGCCTCAATCCCTCCGCTCTGGCTGCCGGCGCCCTCAAGAAGGGCCGCGGTGGAAGAGGTGGCGATCCACCCCAAAGCGGAAACGGAAGCGGAAGCGGAAGCCGGGGAGCACGCCCGTGTTTGAGAAGGAACGTGGCCACCGCGTGTCGTTGATGGAGCCTTTGATACGCGACGCCTTTGGCAAGGTGGCCAAGGTCGTTGCCGATATGATCGATGAAGACGTTCGCAAAACCCTCATTGCCATGGCTGTGGACCCGACCGAGTGTTTCATCTGGGAGGGATTGGAGGTCAGGGCCTGGGACCGCTACGAGGCCGGTGGTCCACTCGAGGCCGAGATCTCGGAACTGAACGTCAGTCCCGAATTGTCGAACATGACTCGCGAGCAACTCCTCACGGTCCTGAACTTCTACCATCAAGACGGTGCGGTTCAGTTCGTTGGGACCTCCGATCCCTGGAAGGTCTTCACGCGTGCGCAGGGGGCGCCGACCGCGACCATCTATGTCCTGTCGCGACCGTCCAATCCGCTTGATCTCGTCGTTCGCATTGTATTGGGAAAACGTGACCGGACCTCCGATTTCTTGCCTAGGGCAGGAATCGCCTTGACGTGGCAAAAGGCTACCACTGCTGCGATGCAACTATGGGTGCGGACCAATCAACAGCGCGCGCTATCTGATCACCCGGCTTTCGAGTATGTCGTGCAGAAGCTGCAACCGGGCCTTCCCGGATTATATATCATTCGCACACCGCCTGTGCCGTTCTCGCCGATGCTTCCCGTGGCGACTTATCAGCACCGCGCCGGGGCCGCGGTGTTCGAAACGTTTGAAGAATATGAGCAGTGCGAGAGGTTTTACAGTGAGATTGGCGCGGCGTTCTTTCAAACACCGCCCAACTTCCGCAACAGACCGCCCTTTTCCTATCTCCCCGCGCGTTTGGCAGACGGCATTGAGGAGGGAAGGGCGATGGTGGTTCAGACACCGTGGCCAGACGTTGGCGCGGTCTCCGTCTACGCAATGCCGCCTTCCGTCTTGGCGAGCCGGCCGGACCTCAAGTCCGCCGGCTTTAGGGAGCGGTATGGTGTGCAGTTCGACAAGGACATGACGACCGCGGCTGAGTTCTGGCAACGCTTCCCGGGAGATTTAGCCATCGAGGCCGGCCGGGCGGAACATCCGCGCACCGCGAGGCGAAGCTGATGGGAAACGACGGACGCCCACCCGGCCCTATTCAGCCGCCTTTGGACCTCGCGGAAATGCGCAGCCGCTTCGCAGATCGTTTAGCGGCTGTCGAGACGGCCGCGCGTGATTGGGGGGTGCGGCCTGAATACCCCGAAGGGGTTTTCATCTCGACAATGATCAGCACGCAGGCCGGGTTTGCGGAAGTCGCGTTGGGCGTCGGGGACGCGCTGCTGGCCATCGTAGAACGGGCGAAGGCGGCGGGAGAGGATGAGTTGGCCCGGCAAAGGGTCATGACGGAGCGAACGCGCCAAACGCTGGTTAAGGCGAGTGGCGTGATCGAGAACCTGGACAAGGGCGCGCGGCAGGCGATCGACAAGATCGAGGTCGATAAGACCGTGGTCTTGACCCAGCTGGTCAAAGACATCCTGCCGGACATGACGCGGGGGGTTCGCGAAGCACTCGTCATCAAGCAGCGTCGATACAATCACAATCTTGAGTTCGTACGCGCCCTTTGTCTCGGGGTGCTGATGGTGGGCCTGGTGGTGACAGGCTACGTCTGGGGCACGTGGTCCGACTGGGGGATGGCTGGCCGCGTTGAAAACATCGGCGCTGCGATCGAACGTTGCCAGCTGACGTCACATTGGGAGGACGACAAGGGGAATCGACTCTGTGAGATAAGAGACTTCTCTGGGATTTAGGCTGTCGGTTCGCACCGGGCTGCCTGACGGTCAGGATTAAACCTGATCGAGGAGGTGCCGGTGCGAGGCCAGAGGATCCAACTAAGAGATGGAAAGACGACCGGTTGGCGACTAAAGCGACTCTTGGCCGGTTCCGCGGTCGGGTTTGTATTGTGGAGATCGGCCGCATTGGCTGACCCAGAACCACAGACGTTAGTGGGCGTGCCACAGCAGATCATTCCGCAGGCTACCGAGCTTGGGTTGCCTCCGTTCACGATGCCAACCGGAACGCCTTCGGGTGTCGGGAGCAGCACGGCCGGGGCCAGCGGTACAGCCGAAACAGGGACGTCGACGGCCAGCGGTGCTCTTGACACAATGCTGGGGACTTCGTGGGGGACTTCCGCCGAGCAAAGCGCGGAA
>NZ_LMUG01000024.1:1665-2715 GCF_009766125.1 Acidisoma sp. S159 | reverse complement strand
GCGACTCTTGGCCGGTTCCGCGGTCGGGTTTGTATTGTGGAGATCGGCCGCATTGGCTGACCCAGAACCACAGACGTTGGTGGGCGTGCCACAGCAGATCATTCCGGAGGCTACCGAGCTTGGGTTGCCTCCGTTCACGATGCCAACGGGAACGCCTTCGGCTGTCGGGAGCAGCACGGCCGGGGCCAGCGGTACAGCCGAAACAGGGACGTCGACGGGCAGCGGTGCTCTTGACACAATGCTGGGGACTTCGTGGGGGACTTCCGCCGAGCAAAGCGCGGAGGAGCTTGGAGTTAATCCATCGGCCGTAGCCGCCACGTGCGAAGTCGAGAGCGGGTGTCAGAACTTGTCCGGAACGGGAAGCATCACGGGGGCGTTTCAAATGTCGGCCGCAACCTACGAGTCCAGCATTGCCGCTGCGCTGGCCCAAGACCCTAGCTTGGCAGCAAATATTGTCCCAGGCCTGGCAGGACAGAGCGATCCCGCGACAGAAGCCATCGCGGCGGCGGAATACCTCAAGGAGGGAGCGGAATATCTTGAGAGCGATGGCATCGCAAACCCGACTGCTCTGGACGTTAGAGGCTACTATAACTTTGGTCCCCAAGGAGGGGCCGCCATCGCAACGGCCCAGGACTCACAGTCGATCGAGAGTGCGCTGAGCATGTATACGGCGGCGCAGTTGGCGGCGAATGGCATTACAGCGGGAGAGACGGTTGGTCAGTGGCGATCAAGTGTTGCTTCCAAAATGGGGAGCGCGGCCAGCGCTCCGGTTTTGACGTAAGGGAGAGCGACATGAGTAAGGTTACCCTGGTCATCGCCTTCGCGATTTTGTCTTCAGGCACGGCGTTGGCACAGTCATACAAGCCGGTGACGGCGGAGAGGATTCTAAAGGGCTGGCAGTGCATGGCGCTGGCGTCATCATATGGAGCGGGTGGATATAGCGCACCTCCAGCGCCGGTGTTTGCCGGTCCAGGGAGCGCGGCGCGGAAGGTAGGAACTGGCGCGGGAGTGATCATCGTTCCTGCACCACTGACGGTACAGAACGGCAGG
>NZ_LMUG01000024.1:641-1655 GCF_009766125.1 Acidisoma sp. S159 | reverse complement strand
ATATAGCGCACCTCCAGCGCCGGTGTTTGCCGGTCCAGGGAGCGCGGCGCGGAAGGTAGGAACTGGCGCGGGAGTGATTATCGTTCCTGCACCACTGACGGTACAGAACGGCAGAACGGTAATGATTTGGCCGAACGGCAAGAAGGTTTGGATCGATGTGTCGCAGTTGACGCGCTGGCATTCGCTGAGCAATCCGCGGGCCATCTGTGAGCCTGCTCTGATGTCAAATGGCAGATACGGGTACAAGACCTCTAACTAGCCGAACCAGAAGATGTTGGCGGCCTCTTGTTTGCTCCCGCGAGGCCGTCCTGACCGCTAGACGTGTTGGAGGTTAGCGGCCAGCACGCGATCAGCTGTTCGCCGAGACGCGAGTGATCAGAGTGCCATCAAGAATCGAAAGATGCTTTCGCCGTGGGCCGGGATTGGCAACATGGACAGCGACCAGCACCTCGAGCCATTTCGCGACGGAGGAATCGATTTCGCTTTCGCAGCCCAGCCATCGCCTGATCGTCGTGCGGTGCTCGCCGGTGCGCCGGGCGAGTTCTCGCTCGGACCAGCCCAGGATGATGAGGCAGAGCGACAGACGATAGGGAGACATCGGCAGCGCCGGAACGTGTCCAATTTGGCCACAAGACGCTCCCGCTGGGATGTGTCCATTTTGGCCACACGACCCTCTCGGAATCGAGGGCGCTGGCGAATGACTATGTTCTGTCTCTGCGCGCAGGTCCACACTGACGATCTGATCCATTGACCGAGCATCGAAGATTTCGGTGCGAACGACGACACCCGTCTCGTTGTTCGCACCGCATTATCCCACCGTGCACCACATAAGATGACGTGGGGACGGTATGGTCGATGAGAGTGGCACTGCGCCACGAGGTGGCCCCAGGCGTACTACGTTTGTGGATGAGGATACGCGGACGAAGTTTGGCGAATTCAAAGCGGCGATCACTGCCGCAAGGGCCAGAGCTCCGTCGCGCGCTCACTGTCAGCGCTAGGCGTTCCCGCGAGAGA
>NZ_LMUG01000024.1:0-631 GCF_009766125.1 Acidisoma sp. S159 | reverse complement strand
GTGCACCACATAAGATGACGTGGGGACGGTATGGTCGATGAGAGTGGCACTGCGCCACGAGGTGGCCCCAGGCGTACTCCGTTTGTGGATGAGGATACGCGGACGAAGTTTGGCGAATTCAAAGCGGCGATCACTGCCGCAAGGGCGAGAGCGCCGTTGCGCGCTCACTGTCAGCGCTAGGCGTTCCCGCGAGAGTGATCAGCCCCCGGTTATGAGCCCATATTCCGTTTGAACTCATCGCGAGCAATCCTTCGGGTATCGTGACATGGCAAGCGGCGGCCTTCATCGTGGATGTCGGAGAGATCGACCTGTCGATTACCGCGAAGCCAAACTATTCATTAGGCTCGTCTGGCATGACGGGATCAAGCGCGTGCGGAGAAACGCCTCTTTGGCGGCTGTGCGTGGCGAAAACTGGACGAGCATACTGCCCCGCATAATTTGGCGTTGATGTCCCAAAACTGCTTCGTGCAACCGGCAGCCCCCGCTTTTGGGGGCGCCTGACGGAAGGGGGGTCATGGAGCGGCGTCGCAGCTTCGCCCTTGGAGACAACCTTGTGGCGCTGGGCTTCGGCGCCATCACGCGGCTAGGCACCGCAACGCGCGACACCCGTTTGCTTGGCAGGTAGGAGGCG
>NZ_LMUG01000090.1:67520-68079 GCF_009766125.1 Acidisoma sp. S159 | reverse complement strand
CATCATCTGGATCAGGGTTGTCATTTCAAGGCCACTGGTGGGGCCGGTATGGATGCGTTCGCCGTCACGCATCACAGTAATGTAGTCAGCAATCTGGAAGACCTCGTCCAGACGGTGCGAAATATAGACAATTGCGACACCCCGCCGCTTGAGCTCGCCCAAGATGCCGAACAGCCGCTGCGCCTCGCGCTCTGTGAGCGCTGCCGTGGGCTCGTCCATGATGACGATACGCGCGTCGTGCATCAGCGCGCGTGCAATCTCTACCATTTGAGCATTCGCGCCCGAGAGCGAGCGTATTGGCGCATCAACGTCGATTGCAATATCGAGCCGCGCGAAGGCGGAGAGTGCGGCGCCCCGCATCGCCGCCCAGTCAAAGGTGCCGAAGCGGGTTCGCGGCCTCTTCCGTCCGACGAAGAGATTCTCGACAATCGACAGATCGGGGAACAGATCGAGCTCTTGCGGCACCATTGCAATGCCTTCGGCTTCCGCGATGCGGGGTGATGTCAGCGTCACGACTCGTCCGAAGACCTCTACCTGGCCCTCGTCGGGGAGGTGGACT
>NZ_LMUG01000090.1:66783-67510 GCF_009766125.1 Acidisoma sp. S159 | reverse complement strand
GGAACTCGAGATCGACGTGACGAACGGCCCAGGTCCCGAAAAAGCGCTTCCCCGCTCCAATCAGACGACAAGCGGCTACTGCCGGCTTGAAGTCAGCAGCCGCCGCAGCGCACGCGATGGGTTCGCCGATGTCCTGCATGTCCTCCCCTTAAAGTCTGCTCCCCGTCTCCGCAGGGCTTCTATCAGACTACCGGTGTTTACCAGAATTGTCAAACAATCCAATTTGACAATCTTGGTAAACGATCCTATCTCACTTCCACGTGGAGGGTCCGTAATGCCGCCCAAGAATCTTAGAGATCTAGCGGGTCCTGCCGGACGTGGAATACGGACGACCTGGCTACACAGCGCCTCACCGCTGTCAGCCGAAATGATCGCGCGGCTGGGTTGGGACTGTCTGGTGGCTGATATGCAACACAGCATGACTGGCTTTGACGAGATGGTGACGCTGTTGCAGGTCACGACCAATCTCGGCGCCGTCGTGCTGGTGCGTCCGCCGGCGCTGGACGTCGCGCTGATTGGACGGCTTCTAGACGCTGGAGCGAGCGGCATCATTTGCCCGATGGTAAGTTCCGTCGCCGAGGCCCAGATGCTGGTCTCCGCCTGCCGCTATCCGCCG
This sequence comes from Acidisoma sp. S159, assembly GCF_009766125.1. Lineage (NCBI taxonomy): Bacteria > Pseudomonadati > Pseudomonadota > Alphaproteobacteria > Acetobacterales > Acidocellaceae > Acidisoma > Acidisoma sp. S159. Next base: position 66,894 of record NZ_LMUG01000090.1, on the reverse strand, counting down.
AGCGGTTCGCGCAGCTTCGGCCCTGTGCGTGCTCGATTGCTGTTCGGCGACGATTACGTCAGCAAGGCCAACGGCCAGGTGCTGGCAATTGCAATGATCGAGACATCAGGT
>NZ_LMUG01000090.1:66667-66773 GCF_009766125.1 Acidisoma sp. S159 | reverse complement strand
AGAAATCGTTGAGGCCCTCCGCGATGACATCGTCTTCGGACGCCTCAACCCCCGTGAACGCTTGGTCGAAGCCGATCTAGTACTACGTTTCCGCTCCCATCGGGCA
>NZ_LMUG01000090.1:63571-66657 GCF_009766125.1 Acidisoma sp. S159 | reverse complement strand
AAGTTCCAGGTCTCGACGGCGTCTTCGCAGGACCGAGCGACATTGCGGCCAGCCTAGGCCGGCCGCCACGTATGGATAGTGACGACAAGACGGTGCTCGACGCGCTTCACCGCATCGCGCAAAGCGCTGTGAGAGCCAACATCATGGCCGGCCTTGCCTGCGAAATCACAGCCTACGCCAAACGGATGCAGGCGGAGGGTTATCGCCTGTTTGTCACCGGTTCGGATCTGCGTCTCATGACGGCAGCATCGAAGCGCCTCCTGGCCGAATTCGTTGCATGACGAAGGAGCCCGACTCATCCTTATCCGCCTCAGGCCAAGAAATCGTTGAGGCCCTCCGCGATGACATCGTCTTCGGACGCCTCAACCCCCGTGAACGCTTGGTCGAAGCCGATCTTGTGCTACGTTTCCGCTCTCATCGGGCGGCCGTACGCGAGGCTTTGTTAGCGCTCGAGCAGGCCGGGCTCGTTGATCGGCAGCGCAATAAAGGTGCCTCGGTGCGCGACCTCAAACCAGAGCGTGTCGAGCAGATCTACGCGGTGCGGATGCTGTTGGAGACGGCTGCTGTCGAGGCGATGCCCCTGCCACTGAAACCTGAGGCCATGACCGAGCTCGTCGCGATCCAGCACGACCATGAGAAGGCCGTTGCGCATCAGGATCTTAGGCGCATCTTTGACCACAACAACCGCTTCCACCGGCACCTCTATGCCCAGCTGGGAAACCCCGTGCTTACCGAAATGATCGATCTTTGTGCCATACGGGCGCTTACGGTGCGGTTTCACCCCTACATGGACCCGAATTTCCTCACCAAGGTTTGCCGCGATCACTGGGCGATGATCGAAGCCTGCCAGCAATGCGACCGCCCTCGACTAGTTGCTCTTGTGAAGGAACATCTACCCCTGGCGAAAGATCGCTATCTAAAGACGTACAATGCTGGCGTGGTCCAAGATCTCGTTTTTTGCCAAGCGCGCTTGAGGAGCGATAAAAACTCTTGATGGAGAACATATGATGAGCAAATTCTTCGACTCCGCAAAGAATATAGAGTTCGTTGGGCGCAGCAACCAGGCTGGGCGCGCTGATGGCATTCAATGTATGATTCACAAGGGCCACGCCTTCGTCAGCCACGTTTTCAGCGGCGGCGTCAGCGTCATCGACGTGCATGATCCGCGCAACCCCGCCCCGGTAAACTTTCTGCCAACACACAACCGGTCATGGTCGGTGCACATACAAACCGCGAACGATCTTCTTCTTGTGGTGGAAGAATTCAACTTCTATTCTGTTTACGTAAAAGAGACCGAATATTACGGCCACTCGATTGAAGGTGTGCATTCGAGCAAGTTCGGCAAGAGAGGTGAAGACTATACCGCTGGCATGCGCGTTTACGACATCTCTAACCCGGCGCATCCACGTGCAATTGGCTTTATGGAGGTGGAAGGCCTGGGCCTGCATCGAATTTGGTGGGTTGGAGACCGCTATGCCTATGCGTCCGCTCTGCTCGACGGCTACACGGACCACATCTTCATCGTTATCGATATGGAGGATCCCGCGAAGCCGCGCGAAGTTGGCCGCTGGGCGCTACCCGGAATGTGGGCCGCGGGCGGCGAGACGATGACCATGCCCGGCCGCGTGGCGCTGCATCACGCGGTTATACAGGGCAGCATAGCTTATGGGTCTTGGCGCGATGGTGGCCTTACTCTGCTCGATATTTCGGACAAAGCCGCGCCAAAACTTATCTCGCACACTAATTGGTCGCCGCCGTTCGCTGGGGGCACGCACAGTGCTCTGCCGCTGGTCGATCGCGGGCTATGCATCGTAGCGGATGAGGCGGTTCTCGACGTCGACCAGGAGCCCATGAAGTATACCTGGGTGGTCGATATCCGCACGCCACAGAACCCGGTGACTATCGCGACCTTCCCGACACCCTGTGACCAGGACTACGTCGCTAAGGGCGGCCATTTCGGCCCTCACAATCTGCACGAAAATAGGCCAGGCTGTTTTCAGAGCTCTGAAATCATCTTTGCAACCTACCAGAATGCTGGGGTTCGAGTATTCGACATCCGCAACCAGTTCCAGCCTCAGGAAATCGGCTTCTTCGTGCCAAGCACACCCGAGCAGTGGTTGGATACCCGTCCTGACCGCCACCGCGTCATCCACACCTGCGACGTCAACGTCCAGAGGGACGGGCTTATGTACATTACCGATTACAATGCGGGGCTCTACATCCTGCAATGGAAAGGAGTTTAGCTTGTCCTAATGACCTCCTGCTTGCGCCACATCGATCAACCTCGGTGGCAGGAGCAGAAAGAAAGGGGTAGCGATGGCGAGCTTTTCGGTCATCTTTTGCCTGAAGCCCGATAACCTACTGCGCCGTGGATTCCGTTGAGCAGATTCGTATCTGTTGGGGGCCGCTGACTCGTGACAGGCCTGCGCTGCAGCTAAGCCTTTTGGGCTGGCCGCCCTTCCTGCTCGACACACCAAATCCCGACGAAGCACGCGATCACCTCTCCCGGCAGCAGCAGCTCGACGTTCCGAAGGCTCAGGCTATATACATAGTAGAAATCAGGCAGCGCGACCTGCGATCTCAGCTGGAAAGCGGTTTCAACGAATGGACATTGCGTCACTGGCTAATGTTGCCAGTGTGCGTCGGCCAACCCCACTGCGAGTTTCTCTCTCATGCACCAATACCACGCGTGACCTCACGAGATCAGCGGGCACAGTTATCCGCCACCGGCTGGCCGCCGAGGAGAAAGTCTTGACGACCGATTTGAGCAGCACATTGCACTACAGTCAGGCGAATATGGTGAACCAACTAAAAACAGATACGGGTGGCCACCGGATACACGCAACTGAGGTGCCGCAAAGGCTTTACGATATCGTGGGAGAGCATATCGCGGACAGGCGATATTCCATACCAACTGCCGCAGGTAGGAGAAAGATGGGAAGGTGGGGCTCGGACGCCTGAGCTTCGATAAGGCTGCGCGGCACGGTATTGAAATCGAACATGCCATAGTGATGGGCGAGCATCGCCGGAATTCCCGCGGCGGTCGCCGTGGCGATAGCCTCGCCCAGGAAGAAATTGCCCGGGAT
>NZ_LMUG01000090.1:46241-63561 GCF_009766125.1 Acidisoma sp. S159 | reverse complement strand
ACGGGTGGCCACCGGATACACGCAACTGAGGTGCCGCAAAGGCTTTACGATATCGTGGGAGAGCATATCGCGGACAGGTGATATTCCACACCAACTGCCGCAGGTAGGAGAAAGATGGGGAGGCGGGGCTCGGACGCCTGAGCTTCGATAAGGCTGCGCGGCACGGTATTGAAATCGAACATGCCATAGTGATGGGCGAGCATCGCCGGAATTCCCGCGGCGGTCGCCGTGGCGATAGCCTCGGCCAGGAAGAAATTGCCCGGGACCCGTTGTGCCGCAAGCGCTGCCGAGCGGCCGTTGACGGGAAACAAAGCGAGGTCCGCGCCGAGGTCGTGCATCTCCTCTGCCTGGCCCGGAAAAGGCACCGTATCCCCGGATATGCACGACTGTCGCACCCCCTAGCGTCAAGCAGTAGCCGAGGAAGACATGGGCGCCCGCTGGGTCGCGCTCAAGCGTCTCATGCGCCGCGCGAATGGCGCGGATGACGAGGCCTGGGAGGGGCTCGATCGACTCGCCTGCATCCATGGTGATGATACGCTCGGCCCCGACGCCGCTACGCGCCGCAGCCTCCGTAAGCTTCGCGCGCGGCGCCACGAGCCGCAGCCCGGGCCAGCGCGCCAGCAACGGCGCCAGCGTGCCTGGGTCCATATGGTCGGTGTGGTGATGTGTGCAGAGGATGAGGTCGGGCGCGCCAAGCTCCTCCAGCGCAATCGGCGACGGCATCATCCGGCGATGCGGCAGCGGCGTGCCACGATACTTCTCGGCCAAGGAGTCCGAGAGGTAGGGGTCGATCAGCACGATGAGGCCAGCCCCCCGCAGCAGGAAGCCTGCCTGGCCCAACCAGTAAAGTGAGAGGCCAGGCTGTTCGGGCTGCTTCAGACGACCGCGCAGGCCGCCCACGAAGGGGAGAGCCTCAAGCCGTGCGGCCATTGCTCTCACTCAGGGCCGTCAACAGATTCTCAATCGCGGCGACGGTGGCGCGATCGACGCTCTCCTCAGTGAAGGCGCCGATATGGCTGGTCGCAATCACATGCGAATGGCCGGCAAGCGCGAGCGAACGCGGAGGCTCCTCGGCGAAGACATCGGCGGCATAGATGTCGAGCTGGCCGCCTTGCAGCGCCGCCAGGATCGCCCCCTCATCCACCAAGGTGGCGCGGGCTGTATTTACCAGCACCCCGCCGCGCGGCATGAGGGCAAGCGCTTCGGCATCGATTAGTGGGTGGCTGCCCGGCAGCGGCGGGCAGTGCAGCGTGAGCCGTGAGGGAGCGCGGCGTAACGAGAATCTTGCCGGTCATGGTCTCGCCCGCTTCACGGCCCCAACATCGTCCGCGATCTTCGCGAGCGCGTCGAAATCCAGGCCACTGGTTGGAATCGCGATATGGAAGACCTCGGCGATGACCTGGGTCCAGCCATGGATGAAGTAGGTCCAGCCATCTTCTATTTGCAGATGCTTCGCCGCGGCATGGACGCGCGCCTGGTCGAGAAAGATGAGATCGCCGCGGTAGTTCAGATCCCAGACGATGCCCTGCTCTGGGAACTGCACCGCATCCGTCAGCGGCGATCCGGGTGCGTCCTTGCCAAGGCCCGTCGCGTTAATCACCAGCGAGCCGGGCTTGAGAGCCGCCACTACGGCGTCATTCTGCTCAGGCTGAGGTGCAAGAACGTAGTCGAGCTTCGCCGTGGTCGACAGGCCACGGTGGATGCGGCGGATCTCGTCCAACCGCTCCTGGCTGCGGTTGGAGACGATGATACGGCTCGGCACGTTCGCGCCGCGCGCGGTGCGCATAAGGTGCCAGGTCAGCGCGATGGTCGAACCGCCGGCACCAATCGAGAAGACTTCGGCCGCCGTCCCGGCGAAATGGTCGGGCGGGAGGAATCCGTCGATCGAGAGGCCGGAGCTGATCGGATCCTTGGCGTGGCAGACGAGGCGGCCATTCTCCTTCGAGATGCAACTCGTCTCGCCCATGAACGCCGCGTGCGGATCGATGACATCGAAAAGCTCGTGGCAGGCCTTGAAGAGGTCGATCTTATGCGTGGTCACCAGCGCACCCATCGACATCGGGTCGTCGCGGATGAATTTGATCGCTTCGCGATAGATGGCGGGGTCGGCATGTAGCGGGAAATCGATGCCCTTGATCTCGGCATCGAGGCCGAGATGCGCCGCCCAGGCTGGGAAGACGCGCATGATGGAGCTTTGGCCAGTGGAGACGCCGATGAAATACAGCGTCGGCTGGTTGGCGGGCGGGGGAAGAGCCATCGGTGTGTCCTTATCCTCCGCGTGCTTCGCGGACACGGGCGACGGCGGCGCGGGTCTTGGCGGCGATCTCGGCCCAGCGGCCATTGGCGATATCGCTGGTCGTCGCGATCCAGGTGCCGCCAACGGCGAGCACGTCTTTCACTGCCAGCCAGTCGGGCAGGTTCGCCTCGGTCACGCCACCTGTCGGAATGAAGCGGCAGCCCAGATGGGCGAAGGGGGTGGAGATGCCGGCGAGCGCCGCGGGGCCGCCCGCGGTGCCGGCTGGGAAGAACTTGCAGAGCCGGGCACCCTGTTTCAGCGCGGCACCCAATTCGCTCGGTGTCATGATGCCGGGCGCGAAGGGTAGGCCAATTCTTCCGGCTTCGGCGACAATCTCGGCATCGTAGCCCGGCGCGAGGCCGAAGAGCGCGCCGCTCGCCTTGGCGGCATCCAGCGAGGCGCTGTCGAGGATGGTGCCTGCGCCGACCAGCAACTCCGGCCGCTTGTCGCGCAGCGTCGCCATGACCTCGGCCGCCGCTGTGGTGCGGAAGGTGATCTCGGCGAGCGGCAGGCCGCCCTCCAGCAGCGCATCGGCCAGTGACACGGCTTGGGCCGCATTCTCGATGGCGATGACGGGTATGACGCCGATGGCGGCGATACGGTCGAAGAGGTCGCTGCTCATGCCTGCGGCCCCGGGGCTTGGGCGAAGAGGGCGTCGATCGCGGCCCTGTCGCGCGGACAGTGCTGCGTATTGTCGGTGAGCTTCCAGCCCGCGCCATCTGCGACGACACGGGAGCGCATGCCGCCCGATTTCTCGATGATCGCGTAATCCTGGCCGGCATCGGCCGGATAGGCGAATGTCATGACGAGATCCGCATCTCCGACATTGACGGAGCGGTGGATCCAATATGGCGGCACGTAGCAGATTTCCCGCGGCCCGATCGGCAGCGCACGAATCTCGCCTTCGGGGTTTTCCAGCAGCATGACCCCCTGGCCGCTCTCGCCGTAATAGATTTCGGATCGGTCGGCACGAACATGGATGTGGCCGCGCGTGACGAAGAACTCGTCGCCGATGCGGCCCGGAGACATACGGGTGACGCCAAAGATCAGGTCGCCGGTGGCAGCGGAAGGGCGGAACTCGGTGACTTCGTAGACCATGCGGTCACCATCTGCGAGCGCCGCGGCGAAAGCCGCGTCATCCGCATAGAGCCCGGCGAGATCGGAGAGATTTTTGGTGTAGCGGCCCGAGGCCTTTTCGAGCCGCCCTTTGCACACCGACACTTGGCAGATCGCCGGTTCGACTAGTTTCACGATTCGCCCCTCAATTCTTGTAGTATAGCTACCTTTAATCGACCTTTGGCGGAAACAAAATCCCCAAACTGAGGGGTTTTACGTTGACGGAGTGAATTTCCTGAACTAGCACTACAAAAAAGCTTCAGCAAAAGGTTTTGGGGAACAGTTCATGACCGTCACATCTTTGCGTCGATTCCTGCTCGGTTCGGCCCTCGCCCTCGGCTTCGCGCCGCTGGTGGCATCCGGCGCCCAGGCCGCCTGTTCGGTCGGCGTCTCGATGTTCACGCTCGGCGCGCCCTATTACGCAGCTCAGATGGCCGCCGCCGTGGACCAGGCGAAGAAAGCCGGCTGCACCGTGACGACCGCCGACGGCCAGAACGATCTCACGAAGCAGATCGGCGATGTCGAGGACATGGTCTCCAAAGGCGTGCAGCTTCTCATCATCAACCCGCGAGACCCCGAGGGTTTGGTGCCGGCGGTCAATGCCGCCGTCCGCGCCGGCACCAAGGTTGTGGTGATCGATAGTGGCCTGGACCCCAAGGCCCGCTATGTGACGCTGGTGCAGTCCTCAAACGATCAGAACGGCTTCCTGGTCGGCAAGTGGATCGCCCAGAAGATGGCCGGCAAGCCCATGAAGATCGCGCTGCTCTCCGGCGACAAGGGCAATATCGTGGGCGAAGCGCGACGGCTCGGCGTGCTGAAGGGCATCCTGGAGCAGCAACTCGTGCAGAGCGGCCATGCCGGCTTCGATGTCGTTGCCCAGGGCTGGGGCGGCTGGAACACCGATGGCGGTCTCAAGGCAATGGAGGACATCCTCACCGCCCATCCCGAGGTGAACGTCGTGCTCGGCGAGAATGACAGCATGGTGCTCGGCGCCCGCGACGCTCTGAAGGAGGCACATAAACTGGACGGCGTGCTGCTGGTCGCCGCCGCCGACGGCCAGAAAGACGCGCTGGAGCTCATCAAGAAGGGTGAATACGGCGCGACCGGCCTCAACAACCCCGATCTCGTGGCGCGCACCGGCGTCGATATCGGCCTCAAGGCGCTCGCCGGCAAGCTGCCCGCCGATTTCCCACGTGTCGACTATACGAAGCCCGCCGTGATCAACCAGGGCAATGTCGACACCTACTACAACCCAAAGGCCGTCTTCTAAGACGGCCCCAGGCGAGGGTCAGGGGAACGAGACGGCCATGGGGGACCTTCTGACGCTGAGCGGCATTACCAAATCCTTCGGCGGCGTGCGGGCGCTCAAGGGCGTCGACTTCTCTCTCCGGGCCGGCGAGGTCCATGCCCTGCTCGGCGAAAACGGAGCCGGCAAATCCACTCTCATGCGCGTGGTGGGCGGCGAGGTGTCGCCCGATGCCGGCACAATCACCTTCGCGGGTCGGCCCCTAACCCTCGCAGATCCTAAGGCCGCCGCCGATCTCGGCATCGCCGTGATTCATCAGGAACTGGCGCTCGCGCCAGACCTCTCGGTCGCTGAGAACATCTTCCTGCGCGAATTGCCGGGCGTCATCTCCTGGCGGACGCTCAACGAGCGGGCGCGCAAGGTCGTGGCCCGCATGGGCTTCGATCTCGATGTACGGCGCCGCCTGGGCGATCTCGCGGTCGCGCAGCAACAGGTGGTGGAGATCGCCAAGGCGCTCTCGCGCGACGTAAAGATCATCGTCTTCGACGAACCGACTGCCGTGCTCTCAACGCGCGATGCCGAGCGGCTGCACGAGATCATCGCCGTGCTGCGCGATTCCAGTGTCGGCATCGTCTACATCTCGCATCGCCTGGAAGAGGTCTTCCGCATCGCCGACCGGATGACCGTAATGAAGGACGGCGCGCTTGTCGGCGTCACGACGCCGCAGGAATCGCGCATCGACGACGTCATCCGCATGATGGTGGGTCGCCCGCTTTCCACGATGTTCCCCAAATTGGAGCATCGGAAGATCGGCGCCGAGGTATTGCGTGCGGATAACCTGCGGCGCGGTGCCAGGGTGCGCGGCGTCAGTCTCGCCGTCCATGCTGGGGAGATAGTCGGCCTCGGCGGACTCGTCGGTTCCGGCCGGACTGAGACGGCGCGCCTCATCTTCGGCGCCGATGCGCGGGAGACGGGGGAAATCCACATGCATGGCAAGCCGGTGAAGATCGGCTCCCCGCTAGATGCGGTGTTGGCGGGCATCGGGCTGGTGCCGGAGGATCGCAAACATCACGGCGCCATCCTCGACTTGTCGATCCGCATCAATACGACGCTGGCACGGATGCAGCCCGTGGTGAACGCCATTGGCTTCATCCGCCGCCAAACCGAGCGCGCGACTGTGATCAGGCTCAGCGAGCGTCTGCAACTGAAATCGGCGGGGGTGGAGGCGCCGGTCTCCAGCCTGTCCGGCGGCAACCAGCAGAAGGTCGTATTGGCGAAGTGGTTCCATGCCGATGGTGACGTCATCATCCTGGATGAGCCGACGCGCGGTGTCGATGTCAGCGCCAAGGCCGAGATCTACAGGCTGATCGAGGATCTCGCCACCTCGGGCAAGGCGATCCTCGTCATCTCCTCGGAACATCAGGAGCTTTTCGGCCTCTGTGACCGTGTGCTGGTCATGGCGGAGGGCGAGCTGCGCGGCACGCTCACGCCCAAGGATTATACCGAAGAGAAGCTGCTAGCGCTGGCAATGACGCGGCCGGTCGCGACGGCGGAGGCAGCGCCGAAAGCGCTTCCCGCCCATACCCATCAGGCGGTGCATTGAAATGAGTCAGACCACGACAGCCGCCCCCGGCTCGGCACCGCGCCGTTCGTTCGATGCCGGCGAGTTCTTTCGCCGCTACGGCACGCTCTGCATCTTCGTGCTGCTGATGGTGGGCGCCGCCTGGCAGTCGGACGCGTTCCTCACCGATCGCAACATCATGAACGTGCTGCGCCAGATCGCCGGCACCGGCATCATGGCGGTCGGCATGCTCTTCGTGATCCTGACCGGCGGCATAGATCTTTCCGTGGGGTCGATCCTGGCCCTCGGCAGCGTCGCGAGCGCCATCGTCATCGGCCTGCATGGCACCGCGATCGGCATCGGCGCGGCGGTGACGGCCGGAGCGGCTTGCGGCCTGGTCACTGGCATTCTCGTCGCCTATGCCGGCTTGCCGCCCTTCGTAATCACCCTTGCGGCCATGACGGCGGTGCGCGGCTTCGCGCTCATCGTCTCCAACGGCCAGCCGATAATGATGGACGAGGATGTCGGCGCCTGGTTGACAGATTTCGGCTCCGGCTTCTTCCTTGGCGTGCCGGACCCCGTGATCCTCATGACGGTCGTCTTCGTCGTCGCCGGGGTCGTCCTGAACTTTACGAAGTTTGGCCGCACGGTGAAGGCGATCGGCTCCAACCGCGAGGCGGTGCGACTTTCCGGCATCCCGGTGCCGCGCTATGTCATGGCGGTCTATGTCGTCTCCGGCGCACTGGCGGCACTGGCCGGCGTCATAAGCACCAGCCGCACCGGCGTCGGCTCGGGCGTCATCGGCGTCGGCGCGGAGCTCAACGTCATCGCCGCCGTCGTCATCGGCGGCGCCAGCCTGATGGGCGGCCGCGGCGGCGTCATCAACACGCTGCTCGGCGCGCTGGTGATGGGGGTGATCGGCAATATCATGAACCTCGTCGGCGTGCCGGGCTACAACCAGCAGGTCTGCATGGGCGCCATCATCGTCATCGCCATGCTGCTACAACACGGTTCCCGCTGGTTCAGGAAGTAAGCGTCGAGGCGCCAGAGTGCATTGATGATCCGCAACCTCACCCTCGCCATCGATGTCGGCACCGGCAGTGCGCGCGCGGCGCTGCTGGACGCGGACGGTCATGTGCTGCGCGTTGCCGCCCGCGAGCATGAACAGATCGTGCCGCAATTTGGCTGGGCCGAGCAGAAGCCCGCGCAGTGGTGGGAAGGGACGGTCGCCGCCATCCGCGAAGTGCTGGGTGCGGAGTCCAATGCCCGAGCGCGGATCGAGGTGATCTGCGCCTGCGGCCAGATGCATGGCACGGTGCTGGTTGACGCCGAGGGCGATCTCACGCGCGAGACCGCGCCGCTTTGGAACGACAAGCGCACCGCCGAGGCGGTGACCGCTTTCGAGGCGGCGCATGATCTTGCCGACTACCTCGCCGATAGCGGCAATCCGCCAACCCCAGCCTGGCCCGGCTTCAAGCTCGCCTGGCTGCGCGACCATGACCCCGACGCCTATCGCCGCGCCGCCCATGTGCTGATGCCCAAGGACTTCATCAACCATCGGCTGACCCGCCAGGTGGCGATGGATTCAGGCGATGCCTCCTGCAGCTTCCTCATGGATAGCCGCAGCGGCGATTGGTCGGCCGCAATGATTGGCATGCTCGACCTTGACGCCGGCAAGCTGCCGGCCATCCGGCCCTCGCTGGAGATTCTAGGCACCGTCACGGCCCGCGCGGCGGCGGAGACGGGGCTGCGGGAAGGTACCCCGGTACTCGTTGGCGGCGCGGACTATCCCACGGCCTTGCTCGGATCCGGCGTCTGCCGCCCGGGCCTTGCTTCCGATGTCACGGGCACCTCCTGCATCATCACCGTCATCGCCGAGCAGCCGATCCTCGATGCCGAGATCTGCAATGTCGCTACAATCGAAGGCGGCTGGGGTGCCTTCGTCCTGTTGGAGACGGGCGGGGATGCCGTGCGCTGGTCTCGTAGAGCGTTGCATGAGCGACGTCTGGATTACGCCGGTATCATGGATCTCGCGGCAACCGCTCCAGCAGGCAGCGAGGGCCTGTTCTTCCTGCCCTTTCTCACAGGCGAGCGGCTCGGCAAACACCGCAATGCCCGAGCGCAGTATTTCGGCCTCGCCGCTGCGCATGGCCTACCGCATCTGGATCGCGCGCTGCTAGAGGGCGTGGCCTTCGCGGGCAACCGCGCACTTCGCATCATGGCGGAGCGTGCCGGACGCCGGGTGGAGCGGGTGGTAGCGGCCAGTGGCGGGGCGAAGAGCCCGCTCTGGCTCAAGATCAAGGCCAGCGCTTACAACCTGCCGCTGCTGGTGCCGCAAGAAGCGGAGAGCGGCCTGATCGGCTGCGCCGCCATGGCGGCCGTTGCCACGGGCCGCTTTTCTACGCTGCAGGCCGCCGTCGATGCCCATGTGCGGTACCAGGACGAGATCCTGCCCGACCCTGCCTGGGTCGAGCGTTACGCCCGCATGCAGCCGACCTTCGACACGCTTTATCGCCAGAGTCAGGGGCTTTACGACGCCCTGGATACGCTGGCCTCCGATCCGTGAGAAGCCCGCTCTTGCGGCCGCCTGCTCCCGCAACCAACGAACGGAACTGGCGACATGTATCTTGATAAATTGCGTCTGGATGGGAAAGTCGCCGTAGTCACCGGTGCAGCGCGGGGCATCGGCCTCGCCTGCGCCGAGGCGCTGGCCGAGTCAGGGGCGGCGGTGGTGATCACCGACCTCGATGCGGCGGCGGCGGCGGCCTCCGCAGCGGCCGTTTCCGGCCGGGGTTACGCGGCCTCGGCTGAAATGCTGGACGTGACTGATCCGCGCGCGGTGGAACGGGTGCATGGGGTGGTGTTCGCCCGACATGGCCGCGTCGACATCCTCGTCAACAATGCCGGCATCGCGATCAGCAACCGCCCGGCGGAGACGATGGACGACGCGACCTGGCTCAAGGTCATTGACGTCAACCTCAACGGCACCTTCTGGTGCTGCCGCACCTTCGGTCGGAGCATGCTGGAGAAGGGCGCCGGCGCGATCGTGAATATCGGCTCCATGTCGGGGGAGATCGTGAATCGCCCGCAGGCGCAGGCGCAGTACAATGCCTCCAAGGCCGGGGTGCATCAGCTCACCCGCTCGCTCGCCGCGGAATGGGCGCCGCGCGGCGTGCGGGTGAATGCCGTGGCACCGACCTACATCGACACCGAACTCAATGCCTATGTCTACAAGGATCCCGAGATGTATCGCCATTGGGTGGGCGGTACACCGATGAACAGGTTGGGCAAGGTCGAGGAAGTTGCCTCCGTAGTGCTGTTCCTCGCGTCCGAGGCGGCAAGCCTGATGACGGGATCGATTGTGCTCGCCGATGGGGGTTATACCTGCTGGTGAGCCGAGCGGGCCAGGGGGCGCCTGCCTCCCTATTCGGCCGGCTTCGGCCCAATCAGACCCTGGCGATAGTCCCGCAGGGTCTCCTTCATCTGCCGCAGCCGGTCGAGTCCAGGGCCGCTTCGGCGGAGCGCCACGGCAATCGCGAGCACGTCGATGATGACCAGCGCTGCAACGCGCGATGTGGTGGGGGTGAAGACATCGGTATTGTCCAGCGTCTCCACCAGCAGCATCACGTCGCATTGGGCGGAGAGGGCGGCATGAGCTCCGGTCAGGGCGATGGTCGCTGCGCCCTTTTCCTTGGCGATGCGCGCCGCCTCGATCACGCCGACAGAGGAGCCGGTGTTGGAGATCGCGACAACCACATCACCCGGTCCCATCATGGCGACGGTCATGATCTGCTGATGCGTGTCCAAGGGCGCGCTGCAGGGCACGCCGAAGAGCGGGAACTTCTGCTCGGCATCCTGCGCCACGAGGCCGGAGGCGCCGAAGCCCAGGAAGCTAATCGATCGCGCGTTCGACAGGATATCGATCGCCGCTGCCAGCGCCGCCGGGTCGAGGTGATGACGCGCCCAGTCGAGGCTGGTGATGGTATATTCGAAGATCTTCGCGACCACAGCCATCGGCGAATCCTCGGCCGTGATGACGGAATGCGTGGCCGGCGTGCCGAGGGCGACACTTTGCGCCAGGCGCAATCTGAAATCATGGAAACCGGCGCAACCGACGGCGGTGCAGAAGCGGATGACGGTGGGCTGGCTGACGCCGGCCGCCTCCGCCACTTCCGCGACCGTCGCAGCGAAGATGCGCCCGGGACTGGCGAGGACGAGTTCCGCCACCTTGCGCTCCGACTTGCGCAGCGAATCGACCGAGAGACGGACGACTTCGAGGATATTTGGGCCGGGCCGGCGGTCTTGCAATTCGATAAAATTGGACATGCGGCGGCGGCCTCTTTTGTTAATCGGGCGAAACAGTCCGGTCCAGGAGGGAAGACCGAACCGCTCGTAGCCTCTTGGGCGATCGCCGCCAATCCATCGGAAAAAGGCTTTGTAACCTAGGCTGACAATGTAGCGACGCTACGTTAGCGGCGGTGCAGCAAGAAGGCCGTCGCCTGACGCTTCACAAATGCGCTTTGACGACCTGCGGAACGTGGACTTACACTACAAACGGATCGTAGAAACCGATGTGACAGCGCTTGGCCCGCCTCGGAGCAACGTTGTCCCCAATGAAGAACGTCCTGGGAGAATCACAGTGAGACGCACCTTTCTGATAACGGCCGCCGCCGTTCTGGCGCTGAGCGCCGCTGCCGCTATGCCAGCTTTTGCTAAGGACAAGAATATCGCCGTCATCATCAAGGCGACCGATTCCGACTTCTGGCAGTACATGGTCGTCGGCGCGCAGAATTACGCGCATGAGCATCCGGGCGTGAAGGTCACGATCTACGGCCCGCCCTCCGAGACCGATGTCGACCAGCAGGTCTCCATCCTCGAGAATGTCGTGACGCGCCATCCCGACGGCATCCTGATCGCACCCTCCAGCTCCGACGCGCCAGTCGCGGCGATTTCGGACGCCATGTCCCAGGGCATTCCCGTCGTGACCGCCGATAATCGCGTGCGCGGCACCAATGTGACCGCGCATCTCGCGACCGACAACCTCAAGGCCGGCGCGCTTGCCGCCGACAAGCTCGTCGCCATGTTGAAAGCAAACGGCGTGGCCTTGAAGGGCAAAATCGGCCTCATCAGCGCCTATGCCGGCGTCGAGGTGCTGACCCAGCGCGACACGGGCTTCACCAAGCGCTTGGCAGAGATCGCGCCCGACCTCAAGATCCTGCCCGTGCGCTACGTCGACAACGACATCCAGAAAGCGATGTCCTCAGCGACCGACGTGATCTCTGCCAATCCCGACATTCTCGGCTTCTTCGCCGACAACAACCATTCGGCAGACGGCACGGCGCTCGCCATTCGTGGCAGCGGCCGGAGCGGCAAGATCGTCGCCATCGCTTTCGATTCCGACCCGCAGGAAGTGGATGCGCTGCGCCAGGGCAACCTCAGCGCCCTCGTGGTGCAGGACCCCTACAGTATGGGCTACAAGGGCGTCGATTACGTGATGCAGGCGATCGATAAGAAGACGCTGCCCGCCTACACTGATACCGGCGTCGCCGTGATCACCAAAGACACGATGGACCAACCCGCTTCGAAGGGCCTCCTGAACCCGCTGACCCGCAAGGAATAGGCTGGCCCGATGTCGGTCCTGATGGGGGTGAACCCGGTCGCGACCGCCGCGCCCTTGCTGCAGCTGCAAGGCGTCAGCAAGAGCTACCCGGGGGTGAAGGCGCTTTCGGATGTCTCGCTGCATGTCTCCTCCGGAGAGGTGCACGCCCTGCTGGGCGAGAACGGCGCGGGCAAGTCGACGCTCATCAAGATCATGATGGGCGCCATCCAACGCGACGAGGGGCAGATTATCTGGGACGGTGCGGCGGTAGATATCCGCTCGCCTCTTCGTGCCCAGGCCCTCGGCCTTGCGGCAGTTTATCAGGACGTGACCCTCGCCCAACCGCTGACCGTGGGCGAGAACTTCTTCATGGGCCACCTACCCAAAGCCGGCGGGCTGGTGGATTGGTCACGCGTCTGGCGAGAGACCGATGCCTTCCTCCGCCAGCTCGGCATCCTGACGGATGCGCGCCTGAAGGTGGCGGAACTCCCCATCGCGCAGCAACAGCTTATCGCCATCGCCAAGGTGGTCTGGGGCGGCGCGCGGCTCATCATCTTCGATGAGCCGACCGCCCTCCTCACCAATGCCGAGACCGATACGCTGTTCGGCATCATCGCCCGGCTGCGTGCCGAGGGGAAGGCGATCGTCTATATCTCTCACCGGTTGGAGGAGATCTTCCGGATCTGCGACACGGCCACCATCCTCAAGGACGGCCGCTTCGTGCAGCGCGTGCGGGTCTCGGAGGTGGATGAGGACAGGATCGTCGCCCTTATGGTTGGGCGGTCGCTCGACAAGGCCTACCCGCATCGCGATCCCACGCCTGGCGAGGTCTGTTTAAACGTGCGCGGGTTGAAAGCCCATGGGCGGCTCAACGGGGTCGATCTGACAGTGCGGCGGGGGGAGATCCTTGGCATGTACGGCTTGGTCGGCGCCGGCCGCACGGAGCTAATGCGCGTGCTCTTCGGCGCCGACGATTACGACGAGGGCGAGATTGTGCTGGACGGCAAGCCCGTCCGTCCGCGCGCGCCGCTCGGCATGATCCAGAAGGGCGTTGCGCTGCTCACAGAAGACCGCAAGCACCAGTCGCTCGCGCTGCAGCTCGACATCCACACCAACATCAATCTCGTGCGCAGCCAGAGTAAGGGTCGCGTCGGCTTCCTGGACAGTGGCGCTGAGCAGGCGGTCACGAAGCGCTTCATCGACGCGCTGAACATACGCACGCCTTCGCCTTTTCAGAAGGTCGTAAATCTTTCGGGCGGGAATCAGCAAAAGGTTGTCGTCGGCAAATGGCTGGCGACCGATCCGCGTCTAATCCTCTTCGACGAGCCGACCATCGGCGTCGATGTCGGCGCCCGCCTCGAAATCTACGGCCTGATCCACCGCCTCGCGAACGAGGACAGAGCCATCATCATGGTCTCCTCCTATCTGCCAGAGGTGATTGGCATGTCGGATCGCATTGCGGTCATGCACAAGGGACGCATCATGGACACTGTTGCAAAGGACGAGGCCACGGAGGAGTTGCTGCTGCGGCTTGCCTCCGGCCTCGCGGCATGACGACGCCAGCCGACGCTTCAAGGGACACGACGCAGAAGGGCGTCACGCAGGGCGCCAAGGCTGGCAGCTCCGATCGGCCCGGGCAATCCAGCTTCTCCGCCTGGCATCGCTACAGCACGGAACTCACGCTGGGCGCGATCCTGGTCGCCTTCTTTGTGATCCTGAGCTTCGCCTCGCCCTATTTCTTTACGGAGGGCAACCTCTCGAACCTCGTGAAGCAGGCGGCGATCAACGGCATCATTGCGCTGGGTGTGACCGCCATCATCATCACCGGCGGCATCGATCTTTCGGTGGGCGCCGTAGCGGGCCTGACCGGCGTCATCTCGGCGATGCTGATGGTCAACGGTGTACCGACCATCGTCGCCTGCCTCGGTGGTCTGCTCGCCGGGGTCATCGTTGGCGTCATCAACGCGGTGATGATCTATGAGGGCCGCATTCCGCCCTTCATCGCGACGCTCGCGACCATGACCATGGTGCGCGGCTTCATCAAGCTCATCACCGATGCGGCGATGATCACCGGCCTGCCGGACGGCTTCCTGCATTTCGGCGAGGCGCGGTATCTCGGCATCCCCTCGCAATTCTGGGTCTGGATGGTCCTGGCGGTGATTATGGCGGTCCTGCTGACCCGCATGCGGTTGGGGCGTAACTTCTACGCCATCGGCGCCAGCGCCGAGGTGGCGCGTCTGAGCGGCATCAACCTCCGTACCAATATTTATGCCGTCTATGCCCTCGGTGCGCTGTTGGCCGGTATCGGCGGCCTCGTGTTGACGGCGCGCGTGCGGATGGCGGAGCCGACGGCGGGCATGGGCTATGAGCTTTATGCCATCGCGGCCGCCGTGATCGGCGGAGCCAGCCTCAACGGCGCGCAAGGCTCTGTCCTGGGCGCGATCTTCGGTGCGTTGATCATGACCACCATCAGCAATGGCGGCAATCTGCTCGGCATCAACGCCTTCACGCTGGAGATCGTCATTGGCGCACTCATTGCTGGCGCGGTCTGGCTGGACAAGGTGCGGAAAGGCAATGCGCGGTAAGGCTGCCCGTCAACGCACATTCGATTGCCGTCGGCCACCTGTATTTCAGTATGGATCTAAGCTAAGGCGTTTGAGATCTGTTCAAATCGGGCCGTGCGGCCGGTCGGTGTCGCCGCACGCAAAGGTCGGGTGCGATGACTGTGAACTGTTCCACCAAGGCGTGGATGACCTTGTGTCAGTAGATGAAGGACGCCATCGGGAAGCCGTGAGCAGGATCACGGGCTCACCCCGACCTCATGTAGTGCCTCCTGATACCGTTCACCTCTACACGGAATGGCTGCCGGGCAAGCGTGTTGCTGATGTAACGATCATGTCCATTCTCTTCCGCGGGAAAAGCGTTTGGTCCGTTCAGGACACAGGAACGTCAACAGTCATCGGATTTTCCAGGTAAGTCTAGTCGACGACAACTCGTGTCCGCCGCGCGGCGGGCACTAATTATAGTTGGTTTATCCGACTTTTGTCAGCCGGATGACGTTGGGCTTGGTCTCCTCGACTTCGTCGATGACGTATTGATGCTGGTCGCCGCTGCCATCCCGGAATGTGAGTATATGCCACTTCTCGGCCGTCAGGCCGGCCGTATCGTTAGCCGAGATTTGGAAGAACGAACGTCCGGTCCCTGTCGCATTCCAGTTCTGCACGAACTCAACCCAGCGGCATGGCAGCGTAAGATGCCGTCGATGACCATCAATTGGGTGCGTGATCAGCGTTATCTCGTGGGCGAACCAGCCTTTGTCGCGTCCATAGGCCGAGTACCTTTTCGAGCCCCTGAGGCTACGCCGGACCATCTATGGTGCCAACGATAGGCTGGCCAGGGAAAGTTTCGTGAAGTGGCGCGCCACTCGCGAGGTTGGCATCCGTCACCATAACCTGAGCCGAGTCCGCATGGTCTGTCCGTTCCTGGTGGGCTCGTTTGGGGGTGATCCGATGAGTGGCTTTCCCAACAGCGATGACGGCATGCTGCGGCTGCGTACTGAAGAGGGCGCCAAGCTCATGGAGATATTGCGGCTCTATGGCGAATGCAGGCTGGAACTCGACGAAGCAACCGCAGTTTGGATAGCGACGGTCAAATGGCGCCTCGTTCAGCTCGATGGGCTAGAGCTGGAGGACGAAGGGCCTGAAAAGTCTGAAGTTGCAACCGTGCCCAGCGCGGTGTCCCGCGAGCACTAACTGCTCAAGCCGGGCTTCCACCGACTGCAACCAGCTGGGATACGAAGGTCTCTGCTCCTAAGAGTGGGTGGCCCCTGTGAGCAGCAAAACATTACTCTAGATCTTGGATCGGTCGAATTCCCTTTTAGGATGTAGAAACGCAACGAAACGTAACTTTGCCTGACGTTGGTCGGCAAATCACCGAAGGGTGTGCCGAACTCGCCCCCCGAAGGTCTAGTCCTAAAACCGCGTGAAAGAAGTGCAGACAATGAATCGGTTCATTGTCTGAGCAAGGTCTCCCGCCTGTTGCATCGTCGTGCCAGGCGTTAGGTCGAACCCCACGAAACCGCTTCCTCGCGGCTCTTCTCCTTTAAGCACTTCCGACACAAGCCAAGGTTGGCCCGAGGCGTTTTCCTTGACCGTGAACCTGTGTTCCGCCCGAGTTGTTTTGGCCATGCCGCTCTGTTTTCAAAAGGTCAGGGAGCTTCGGTCAATAGCCGCAGCTCCGCAATCTTCTCCCACCATCGCTCAACGATTTCGGTGGTGACAGGCTCACCGTTCTCCAGGATGGTCACGTTTCCGGTCTCGTAGAGGGCGATCTCCCACTCGGGCACTGCGATCTCGGCTAGCAGCGTATCCCGCGCTTCTTCGCTCAAGCGCCCCGCTCCTTCTCCAGCGCCTTAAGCGCTGTCCCGAGCGAGGCAGTCATCTTCTCATCAGTCGCGTCGGTATGGGCTACGAAGCTCCGCAGGTTCGACTGCGCGTCCCAGCCATCATGGGCTCGCCGGAACATCTCTCGCGCCGCTCGCCAGTGCTCATACGGCAGCGAGATGTAGGCGCTCCAGGCGAGGCGTTCGCCTGGAGTTAACGGCCTCATCGCGTCGATGAAGCTGCCGCTCATACCTACCCATCAACCGGCGGCGCGAACCTCGCGCCGTTGCGCCACCTCTCGGCAAGCTCCTGCATGATTCGTCCATCCTCAGAAAGCATCTCGTAAGGCACGGGCTCTGGCGGCTATGGTCTCATTGCGGCGCTAGCGATGGCACCGAAGAAGCCGATGTGCAGTCCACTGAAGTCGCCGCGCTCGATCATTCGCTTGACGATGTGGCGCGGTAGCGTGGGCTGACCGTAGTCCTCGTGCTGCCGGGAGCAGGCGACATACTCCTGCCCCAGAGCCTGACCAAGCAGGCAATCGGCATCATAATCATCAGACGGTACTGACGTCCAGAAATCTCGCCCGTTGCAACGGCCGGGGTTGTCGCGGACGAAGCTAAGATCGCTGAAGGGATGGCGGGCGACCTTGGTCTTCTCCCGCATGCGGGCGCTCATACGCCTGCCCTCCCAAGCAGGTCGCGAGCGAGTGACCAGCCTGATACTCGTATGCTGGCTGATTGCTAGGGTCGTTCTGACCAGCCTGAGGGCGACTGCGGCTTTCGCGGCGAGCCTCTCTAGCGTCGTTACTGATGTCGCGTAGATCGATGAAATCAGTTCGTTGCGCCGATCTCTAACCTGCTGGTCGAAACGCACACTGGTGGCCAGTTCGGGAGAGCCCGGTATGCCGTCCCCAGCGGCCTCAGACAACCGATCCATCTCGTTCTCGATCTGCATGGGCTCACCACACAGGGATATGAGCCAAGCATCGCGGCCGATAGGTGTAGCCTCCCCGCCAGCCGCTGGCATGGTGCGAGACCTTGCAGGGGCGAGGCACGGACGGGTGGCTGGAACCCCTGTCCGTGCCGCCTGCCCTTCCGCCGCACCCGTCCCGTGGGAT
>NZ_LMUG01000090.1:43986-46231 GCF_009766125.1 Acidisoma sp. S159 | reverse complement strand
ATGACGGTATCCTCCCGCCATCTCCAGAATCACAATGCGCCGAGCCGAAGCAAGCAATTAATGGGTCCTGACCCTAGCCCGTCTTATTCAGCGCATGCCGGGGATTCGCTGGCGGGTGTCGCGTAAAGCATTGATCGCGCTTAGGGATTGGGTGTCGAAGCCATCCTGTCCACGCGAACGCGCCGAGCCACACCCGCCATGCCTGTTGATACGACCTTGCCGTTCCATTTTCCAGCCGTCGGTCGCAAGAAGCTGACCGCCGCCTTCGATGGTGGACGCATCACATCCGATGGCGGCGTCATGCTGCTCGGCGCGGTGGAGCGGCAGTTGGGGATCGCGGATAGGCTCGCGCGACTGATCCCCGATCCGCGCAATCCGTTGTTCGTGACGCACAGCATCGACGACATCCTGCGCGCCCGCATCCTTGCCATCGCTTGCGGCTACGAAGACGCTGACGACCTCGATCATCTGCGCACTGACCCAGGGTTCAAGCTTGCCTGCGGGCGCCTGCCGGACAGCGGTGATGATCTCTGCTCGCAGCCGACTGTTTCGCGCTGGGAGAACGCACCCACCCTGCGCGAGGTGGTGCGCATGACCTACGCCATGGTCGACCTGTACTGCTCCAGCTACGCCCGTCCACCCGCCGCCGTCACTCTGGATATCGACGATACCTGCGACGTCGTGCATGGCAATCAGCAACTTTCTCTATTCCACGCACATTACAACGAGCGGTGCTTCCTGCCGATCCACGTGTACGACACGGCCACCTCGCGGCCGGTGGCGATCCTACTGCGGCCGGGCAAGACGCCGACTGGTGACGAGATTCGCAGCCATCTGCGGCGTCTGGTTCGCCGCATCCGGCAGCACTGGCCCGATACCCGTCTGACAATTCGCGGCGATAGCCACTACGGCCGCCCCGAGGTGATGGCCTGGTGCGAGGCGCATGGCCTGGACTACATCTTCGGCCTGTCCGGCAACGCCGTGCTCGACCGGCTGATGGAACCTTTCGCCGACGACGTGCGAGTGTGCCGTGCCGAGGCCCAAGCCGCTGCCGTCCGCCGCTACAGCGAGACCCGCTACGGCGCCAAATCGTGGAAATGCGAGCGCCGCGTGGTGGCCCGCATCGAGGCCACCACCAAGGGACTGGATATCCGCTACGTCGTGACGAACCTGCCCAAGGGCACCGCGGAATGGCTGTATGACAAGATGTACTGTGCCCGCGGCCAGGCCGAGAATCTGATCAAGTTGCACAAGACCGAACTCGCCTCCGACCGCACGAGTTGCCGCTCGCCGCTCGCCGCTCGCCAACCAGGTGCGGCTGGTGCTGCATACCGCTGCCTACTGGGTGTTGCTGACCGTCCGTGACGCCATTCCCAGACCGCAGCCACTCGCAACCGCCCAGTTCAAAACCTTGCAGCTGCACCTGATCAAGATTGCCGCCCGTGTCACCGAGACCGCGACCAGGGTGCGCATCGCCTTTGCCACCGCCTGCCCCAACGCCGATCTGTTCAGCGGACTGGTGCGGGGTTTCCTGCCAGCAGGGCCGTGACCCGCGGGGCCTTTGCCCCCGAAACCGTCATGTCCCACCCAACCCTCAACGCCTGCCATTTTCGTTCTGAACAAGCGACAAAGAAGCGCGTCGAGCAGCCGCGCCCTACGCGTTTCCGCCTTTATCAGCGCTTACCGCTGAATAGGACGGGCTAGAGCAGAATCCTTTCATTCTGGCTCGTAACCTGCGGCGGTGAAGTAGTTGGCGCACTCAGCAGGGGTGAATTGGTCGATGGCGCGTCCGATGGTTTCCCACAGTCCGTCGATCGTGCGCTCTGAGGCTTTGCGTAGGATGGCCTTGAGCTTGGAGAAGGCGTTCTCAATCGGATTGAAGTCGGGCGAGTAAGGCGGCAGATAGAGCAGCCTGGCAGCGGCCGCCTCGATCATCCTGCGCGTTTCGCCACCCTTGTGGGCAGGCAGGTTGTCCATCACCACGATGTCGCCGGGCTTCAGCGCCGGTGTCAGCACGTGGCGGACATAGGCGTGAAATACATCGCGGTTCATCGGCCCGTCGATCACCATCGGCGCGGTCATGCCGTTCAGACGCAAGGCGCCGATGAAAGTGGTGGTTTTCCAATGATGGGGTGGACGCCCCCCAGACGGCATCATTGTGCCAAAGTGGTAAGGTGTCAGTCACTAACGGGAGGCGTCCGTGACGGAAGTTACAACAATCGGCGTGGATTTGGCTAAGAATGTA
>NZ_LMUG01000090.1:7122-43976 GCF_009766125.1 Acidisoma sp. S159 | reverse complement strand
GACAAAGAAGCGCGTCGAGCAGCCGCGCCCTACGCGTTTCCGCCTTTATCAGCGCTTACCGCTGAATAGGACGGGCTAAGTTGTTGGCGTTCGTAAACGCCTAGGATTCTGGAACCGGGTCGATGCCGAGCTCCTGGCGGATATGCTGAAACTTCTTCGGGTCGGCGAAACGGCGATCCGTCATCATCGCCCGCAGCTCGGCTAGCCCTTCTATCGTGAAGAACAATCGAGGGGCACGTGATCCGGTATCAAGCCGCATCAGCCCTCGGTCAATCAGGCCCTTGGCGACCGGCGAAAGCTTAGGCTTTCCCGCGTCGACTCCACCCCGCCAAGTTTTGACCATAAAGCCCTCGGCAACCGTCGGATATGTCGAGAAGAACATATCGAGCTCTCTGCGGATATAATCTCGTTCGCCGGGCGTGAACCCTGCGGCAATCGGTTGGTTCAACGTGCTCATGCTATATCCCATTGCTTAAGCTCATCGAACGGATCGTTTGCAGTTCTCTCGCCGGATGGCCGCCTTGCTTCGTGCAATTCGACTACGCGCATCGCGGGCGGCTGTCTATGTGCCCGGGCTAATCGACTTTCTCAGCATTGTCGCGTTCCCGCCAGGATGAGAATACCAAGGAGAACGTTTGCCGATGCCGCCAACAGAGAGGCTTGTTCGCCTCTCTATTAGCCCGCTTCAATGCCGCTCGATGCTGAGGGAGATTAAGCCGATGCCCACTGGTTAGCCGTTGTCCCGCTTGTCTGACGGTATCCTGCGAATGCCGCCTGTGTCCGGTTGGTTGCACCCATTTTGCGCAGGATATTGCGAACGTGGACCTTCACGGTGCTCTCGCTCATCCCGAGATCAAATGCGATAATCTTGTTCGCCTTCCCAAGCTGCAACTGCTCCATGACGTCTCCCTGCCGCACTGTCAGCTGGCGAGGTGACCGAATAATCGGGGGAGTGGCTGCAGAAGTTGTACGCTCACTCAACAGGATAGCTGTGGGGACGTAAGTTCCGCCCGACTGCACGAACCGTATTGCCGCGATGGTCATCGCGAGAGAAGTGGTTTGCGTGGAGACAAATCCATCTGCACCGCTCGCGAGCGTTTCGCGTATTTTAGCCACTTGGCGGGCTTCTTCCAGATCCGAGAGCACAACTAGTCTTGCACCTTCGAAAGCCTGGCGAAGCCGCGAGGCTCCCGAGAGGGACGCCTCAGAATCATGAGCGTAGTAGATGACAAGGTCAAACCCACCATCGTCGTCGGCAACGCACTCGTCAACGGACGAGAAGCCTACGAGCGGGCTTCCAGGATAAGCGTTTGCCAGCGCCGCCAGAAGGCATTCCCGCGTCAGGTTGTGAGTGTCAACAAGTGCAAATTTAAGCATGACCGGTGTAGCGATGGCTCCATTATTCATGCCTGACGACAGCGCGACGCGCTCGGCGCCATCTGGTGCATCGTCGAGATCGAGGGGAGAAAAGGAGTGAAGTGAGCTCAAATCGTTCATGTCTAAAACTTTCGACGGATGACGGTTAATTCGTCAGTAGCGGTTTCAATGCCCCCAAATAGCCTTATTTTAGTGACGATAGATTGCCCAATCGTAACCTAGTGTAACTGACAGCGCAAGATATATACAAATACTTAGACAACGTCTCAAAGGCAGCCATTCAAGTTGACGCTGCCGGTTCGGTGGTGCTCGCTTCCAGGCAAGGTAACGAGAGGCCTTCAGTCCTTGCGGTTGTGATGAAACGGCGGCAGAGCGTGCAGTAAACTGCGCAGGGCGTCCCGTATTTTTGGATCCTTAATCGATGCGGCAAGCTGACCCAATCTCAGGATGGTGCGCATCGCCGGCTCTTCGACCGCCTTGTCCGTCATCTCAGAAGGAGTTTCGGTTAGTGACGACTCCTGCGGAGTCATCTCAGAAAAGAAAAAGGAGATCGGCACGCGCAGCGCGAGCGAAATTGCATAGAGGCGAGCGGCCCCAATGCGTCTCGCGCCAGACTCATAGTTCGCAATTTGGCTCGAAGTCACCCCGACCAGCTCACCCAAACGCTTCGCGCTCATACTGAGCTGACGGCGTCGAATATTGATACGAGCCCCTACTGCGGCGTCGACTCCAGCGATCGCGGCGCTGATGCCTTCAACCGAAGGGCCAGGGTCGATGCGGTGCGTCGCCGCGTCGAGGGCCTTCTCATGCCGCGCGTTCAGGTCCAGTTCCCTTCAAGAGGCCAGTTTTAGCTCAACAAAGCTGGCTAGAGCCTTGTTGACTAGTTCAGCTTCCCGCCGAAGTCGAGGAATCACGACAGAGGCGATAGCCTGTGGGCTCTGGTTCTCCAACCTTCGCAGGAGATACCGGATTGGCTTCAGGCCTGTGGCGCCGACGCCTGATCCCGAGCTCAGGATGCTCATGAACCGGGCCTCAAACCCCAGCATATCTCCGCGCTCCGCCATGCTTTGCATATAAAAAAGGGCTACATCCGCATCAGACACCCAGGTTTTTGCCAGCTCTTTGATGAGCGCTTCCCCGCCAAGGTTCCAAAGATCTTCCAAGATCGTGACATCGACGCTGGCCTGTCCTTGTACCCGGAATCCGGGATGCTCCCGGAGATCAACGACGGTCGGGTCTGTGTCCTTAACCATTTGCCGCCGGATCATGAGATTCGCCAAGGTCTCGAGGAGTTCCGCAGCGTTCCAGGGACGCGTGAAAAACGCGTCTGCGCCAGCCATCATCGCCTCTTCCCGCACGGCGTCACGCTCATCCACCGTCATAGCGATGATAGGAAAGGGTTCATCCCGGGCCTGACCACTCGCCAGTTGCAGCATTCTCAGGTGTTTGATCGTTTCCGTACCGGACATTTCTGGCATGTAGATATCCACCAGCGCGGCATCGTAATGATCGGGACCGCAGAACGCTTCTAGGACGTCGTCTCCTGATGAAAACACGACAGCTTCATAGCCGGCGTTCTCGACGGTCAGCTTGAGGATCGCTTGATTGGTACGATTGTCGTCGACAATCATGATTCTTGGGATATGGCCCGCCACCGTAATCATCGCACGGCAATTTCCCGATTTCTGCTCGCGACCCGCAAGAGGCGCGTGTGCAGTAGGGTCGGCAGCGCATTGATGCGCATCAGGCGGCTCATATTACAACTTGTCCATGTATGCGGACTGTGAGTTGATCTTTGCGGTAACGCCGTTAAGAACAATCACAGTGTTCGTCTTCAACAGGGGACTTCCCATCGCTTTCGTATCGAGATTGCAAACAGTTATGAAAACCCTGAATGATAACGTCATGGTTTCCTAACAGGGCGAACGATATGCGATTGCGTCGGCAGTGTATCGATGGTTGTTCGAATTATCTCGTACAGCGTATTGGGTGTGTGGCAGCGATGATCTAAGGCTTTCGATCCTTGCCCCTCGGCCGCTCTTTCTGCTCTTGTTTTCTATCTGCTCCTATAAAGCAGGATGTAAATCACACTATGGAATCAGATGATCTGCGCATTGTACTTGGATGAACTTTGCGTTAGGTTGAGCGGCATGTGTCTTCTGCCGCTTCTTCGAAAGTGGCGCGTTAGGCGATGAGTCCTCCGATCCACTCGCTACTCTGTGACAACCTTGCGTACGAGTCTGACCCTGTATCGGCGCCACGACACTGTCGCTTAATAGCATTGCGAATACTGCTACTCCCCGCCTCATCAATCTGGAGTCGATCCGACTGGCGATGTGGGATCAGACCGGTCCGCATGCGGAAAAACATGATGAAACCGAAGTCTATGGTCCAACTGCAAAAGGGGTATGTGATGAGCGAGATCACGATGAAGCACGCAAATCAAAACCACCTATTGGACCGGCCCCTTTCTGATCTCCACGCCGCGTGTAGCCGACTGGCGCGGTGGGCAGCCAGATTCGACAGCAATAGCCTAAACTGGGCTGAAGCCAACGGCATGTCGGAGGGCGACGTCGCGGCAATACATGAGGAGGAGCTGCGGACGCTGGACGAGATCGAGGCTCTCCTAATGATGGTTACCGAGGTGCATGCTGTCGATCAGGTTGGGATCGAATGGAAGCAGCGGGCCTTGGACGCCCTCACCTTAAACCATGGTTGGGACCCTGACTCATTGTACGCACTGCAGCGTTCAATCGCGCGGGACAATCTAGAGGTTACGACTGGTGTTTGCTCGACAGCGGCGAAACCGACGCCGTCTGATCGCGGGGTGACCCGCCTCAACCTCGTCATCGCACAGGGATGAAGCGGCCGCGTAGCGGAACGGCCGCTCGTTCGCCCCATCGCTCGCTAGTGTCCCGCGTAGTTCACCTGCGGAGGCATCGATGCGTGCATATTCTCTTGCGGCGGCGATCGCCGTGTTCCCGTTTGCAGCGTTCGCGCAATCACACTGCGCATTGCCTGTACCTGCGCAGGCTGAAACGCCGGTTGAGCTTCCACCGCTCGTAACGGCGATCGGTCCGCCAATTCCATTGATTCATGAAGTCGCTCCCATTGTGCCGCTGAATCAACAGGCTCTTACGAAACCTGATGCGTCGCGGTCGCCGGCGACCCTCACTGCAGTTCCTACCTTGGCGCACATAGCCGCCGCGGGTGCAACTTTGTCCGACATTGGAATATCGCACGGGCTGCGCGTGGTCTCCGCCCGACATGGCACGCAGGTCATGGTGTTCGAGGTGACCCCGGACGGTCAGGCAGCAGTGGCAGGCTTGATGACCGATCTTTCGGTCGATCAGCTGAGGGCCATCGGCGGGCAGGACCTGATCGAACTTCCGCTCCAGCATGGCTTGCGCGCCCTCTTCCTCCATAATGGGCTGGAATTCCAGATCTTCTACGCGAGCCCCGATAATGAACGGGTCATTCCCGGCGTCATGTGGGATGCGGCTGGCAAGGACCTTACACGCGATCAGGTGGCTGCGATTCCTGGTACGGTTCCCACGGTGAGGATTGGCTCCGATGTAACTGCAGAAGGAGCCCTGGGCGGTGCTGCGGACCGAGTGAATGGCCCTCCTGACCTGATCGCCGTCGCTCAGAGCACAACACACGGCAGCATTGGTAATGCATCTGCGCCCGAACTGTGGATGTTCATGGATCCACAATGTTCGTTCTCGGTGCGGGCGATGCAGCAGCTCACGCCGTTCATAACGGCCGGGAAGGTCCAATTACATGTCATCCCGCTCTCGATCCTCGATAGAGAGGATAATGGGTTGAGCACGAGAAGCGCGCTCAACCTGGTCAGCATGCCCAGCAATCAACTGGTTGCCCGGTGGGAGACGGGCCAAACGACTGGCACTCCGTCCTCCGACGCGAGCGTCATGCTGCAGATGAACATGGCGGCAGCGGCATCGATCCACCTTCAAGGCACACCGACGCTGATCTGGCGCAAGGCAGATGGAATCGCCGGTCGATTGGACGGCATTCCTTCGGACATGGGCGGATTGGTCGCTTCGATCGGACGTTGAGCGATGGACCTCGTCCTAAAGGATAAAAAAGACACAAAAGGCGAAGAGGGGATTGAGCGGTCCTTCGTGCGCCGGAACTGGCGGCGAGCGAAATTCATCGCCGACAGTCCGCTCGCTAATGTCGGCTTCGAGGAAATCTCAGAAGGCCGCCGCTTCATTCGCCAGCTTTGGTGCCTAGTAAAACGCGGAGCGCCAGCCGACACACGGTTAAAAATAGGCGGAGATGGTAGCATTGACCTGACGGCCACGGCATCGTCCTACAGCATGAGCGTGGAGGCTTTAGTGGCGCGGCTCCGTCTCCGTCAAAAGCAAACCGCGCGAGCGGCCTACGCGATGTTTGGACTGGGTTCCGTCTCGGTGGTGCTGTGGCTATATGGTGCGTTGCACATGTGGATGAGCAGTACACGGCTGTTCTCGGCACTCGAGTTCCTGCCTTTTTGCACGCTGTTTTTCTTGCTGGCGTTCCGGAGCGCCCATTTGAACTGGCAGCTTAGAACGCGTCGGCTGGGCTCGCCCGCCGCTTTTCTGACGACAACCGAGCCTTTCCTGCCGCGCTGATCAGAACGTGCCGGGGGGAGCCAGTGTGCTGCCTCCTGCCGCTCCGGTCGCCCACTGCGCGTGCTCATAGTCAGGCCGCCCCTCGTCGACTGAAGGGTCCGACGGTTTCACGATGGTGCCCGCCCGATTAACGACGGGCGGGCGCCACGTGGCATTAGCTTGTCCATAGGCGGCATAGGGATCGTAGAGCGGATGCTTCACCGCCCGTGCGCTTGGGACGTTATAGTCGCTGGCCGATTTGACATTCGGAGGCGCGGAACACGCCGCCAAAGTCAGAAGCAGTAGGCCGCCAATGGGAAGGACAAGGCGCATGATGGTCTCCGTGCTGGACGGGACCACCATGCGAGTGGGCGGGGCGAACCGCTGGTTCTATTCGTCGCGCTCTTTAAGCAGCCGAGCAATTTGCTTCTCCGCGTCCCTGGCCCAAACATCGAGTTCACGATAATTGCGCTTGTAGACCTCCAACTCCTGCCCAAGCCGAGCGTTTTCCGCCGCGAGCGCTTGATTTTGAGCAAGTAAAGGATCCGCCACGACGTGCTTCTGCCGTCTCGCGGCAAAAATAGCCAAGATCGCTTCCGACCGAGACCGGTCAGCCTTCGCGGCCATACGTCCTAGCTGAAACCAAGCCCAACCGCCTGGTCCGCTATCCTGAATATCATCGCTCATCTTCAAGCCTCCTCGTCGGAGGGGGGTGCATAGTCTGTGGTAGCGCGCAGCGTCGTATCCATACCACCTGGGGTACGTCCGGAGGAAGGGCTGTCCGCCGAGCCTGCTACAGCTCCCGGACCAGCGAGGCTCGGACGAGAGCCACCTTCGATGCGACCTAGGCTTGCCGCTTGCATTCCATTCGTCATGCCCTCGTCAATCTTCATTAGGGTTCCCCCGACGCCTACTAGCGCGGCGTCCTTACTAAACTGATCCATATCCACCCGACCAGCCCCGTGAAACCCAAGAAGACGGGGGACGTGATGCGGTACAAGCGAGATCATCCGGAACGACATGAGTGCCGCCACAACATGCGTCATGACGAAGATCGAAAGCAGCACCACCACGCCCAGGACATTCGTGACGATCCAGCCGTGCTCGAGAATGAACCCGGCTGCGATACCGAAGGTCTGACGTATCAGGAAGGAGATGGATGCGAAGATGAAGTAGCCGAGGAAGAGGCCGAACAGCATGAGGACCGGGCGGAACAAGACGTTGAACAGCAGGGCATATCCCTCGCTCGCGCGGCCATGCAGCCCTTCACCCTGCATCGTCATGTGAGCCAGCATCCACAGCGGCACCGCGATGACCGCTTCACACACGAGGATAAGCCAGCCCATGACGCCGGCCATCCACATGATCCAGGGGATCAACGGCAACACGAAAGCGATCGTGAGCCCCGGAATCAGCAAGCCGAGGAGCAACGCGAATATCGGCGTGCTCAGAAATGTCATGAGGAAATGCGCCGCGGCCGTCAGGCCAGCGCCGGTGAAGTTAAGCGTCAGAATTTGGAATGCTGCTGTGGCCGTCGAGGCGGTGCCGGAGGCGGCCAAAGCCGCGAGCCCCATTGCGGAAACCGCCACGGTCACCATGAGGTTGCCCAATCCCATGAGCGCGGAGAATGGGTCGGTCCACTGGTTTCCGGTCGGTGCGATTGCCGTTTGTAAGAGCTGCAGCACGTAGTCGTTGAGATGGAGCCTACGAAAGACTTGCTCGATGAGCCCGGAACCGTCCGTGCCCGGCGTTGCGCCGGAGAAGAGGTCTCCCTGGCCGCCGGGTTGGTTCATGCCGTCCTGTGTCGTGACGTAATTCGACAGTGTGGTCAGGAAGGCGGCGGAGGACTGCACGAGCGGCGCCAGGTCGCTGGAGAGCGACGGCCCGAAGCCGTCATAGCTTGGCGGGGTCACTTGCGGAACAGCGCTGAGGAGCGAGAGCGTCTGGCCGTTGAGGCGAGCGAATTCGAGATAGTAGGCGCCAGCTCCGGTCCAGCCGAGCGCACTGAGCTTGGTCTGATTGGTGCTGCTATTGGCGAGCGCGGCGGCGCCGCCTGTTTGCAGCAAGGAGCGAAGTTGCAGCGTTATTCTCTCCGCGGCAGAGGTGAGTTCGGTCGTGTAGTCGCGGGTGGCGCCAGTCAAAACGGACATAAGCCCGTTGAGATCGGAAGCCTTTCTGTCGTTAAAGAAGCTGGTCGCGATTGCACGTACCTGCGGCGCGATGTCGGTGCCGAGAACCGTGGCCAGTGCTTGTTGCTGGATAGCACTCTGGTCGACAGCGACCCCGGCGAGATTGGTGGCACCTTGTAGGGGAGCGGAGATCGTCACTGTGCCGCAGGCTGGCGTCGAGCCAACATTGCCAACTGAGAGACTATAACCGAGGATTGTCTCTTGGCCGCCGGTTGGATCGCCGACTAAGACAGGTTTCGGCTCGGGAACAAGTTGCATAGCGGCGTTGGTGGTGTTTGAAGCAGCATTGACCAGCGACCGGCACAACTCGTTTTGAATCAGGCCGAGGACGATCGTCTCCGTGCCGGGAATCATCGGCTGGGCGACCACCATGGCATCTGGACCGATGGCCTGCACCGCTTGGGTGTAGACAGATTTCGCCATGCCGACGCCCCAGAGCGACATCTTGACCACAGCGGCCTGCCCGACGCTGAAGCCGAGCGTTGGCACGGGGAACATCATGATCGCCGCGAAGCCGAGCCGAACGATGAACATGCCCGTCATGTTATTGCCGAGGAGGCGAGACGTCTCTGCGCCGCGATGGATTTGCATGATGGTCGAGTAGCAAAGGAAGGCCATTGCGATCGCCGCGACGAAGCCCGTCAGTTGGCCGATCATCTGGCCGATGACGGTGGTCTGCGTCGGCGAGACGCCTTTGGTGCCGGAGATCGGAAAGACGTTTTGGATGACCGTCGCCGCCCAGTCGTTTCCGGGGTTGAGGGCGCTCCAACTCAGGTTGAAGCCGCTATTGGTGGCTGTCGTTTGCGCGAAGGCGGGGATGGCGACCACGGTGAGTAGCACGACCAACACGGCGGGCCATAAACGACGCATCACGTCCTCGCAGGATTATGTTGCTGCGAGGATGAAGGTTTATGGGGCGAACAAAGCCCCGAATGTCAGGGGGCAGGAGAGGGACTAGCGGAGGCCCGGGGGTTGCGCTCAGCGGAGGGGGTGAAGGCCGACTTTACGGCATTGATTGCGCGATCGAGGATTTCGCGGAACTTGCCTCCGAGGTCGTCCATGACGCTCATGCCGTCCTGCTTGCTCGGGATGACGGAAGTGGCCCTGCCGATTTCCGCGTCCATCTTCTCGAAGCGGGCATCCAGCGCCGCCGCTGTATTCTGCCGCGCGCCGATCGCGGCCACGGCCGAGCGGTCGGCGCCGTATTGCTGAAGGCTTCCCGCCATCCTGCCCATGGCAGCTGCGGCCCCGCGCTCCGTTACCAGATCGGCGTTGAATTGCGAGCGGAGGCCGGCGAAACGGCCGCCTTCGCGCATCTCCGACAACACGGCCTGCATGCCGCCCGGTTCTGCTTTGGCAGCGTCTTGAATCTTGGTCAGGATGTTGGAAACGGGTCCCTGCGCGAAAGCTTGAACCGCCTCCACGGCGGCGCGTTGCGACTTCTCCGCGCTCCGAATGGTGGCGTCATCGCGCTGCTGCTGGAAGGCATTCTCGTGGCGCGCCGATCGATCAACCACTGACGTTGGTTGTCGGTCCCAGTTGGGGCTCTCTCGACGAGCGTGCCTCGCGAGCGCCGCCAATGCCAGGCCGACCACCCCGACTCCGCGGGCCGCGACCGTCGCCTGGGGCCGAGCTTGTTCGTTGATGCCGGCGGTCGGGTTCTGCGGCGGCTCTCCGTTGAATTCTGGGCGTGCTTTCAGAGATTCAACTCCAGGCGAGCGAGCCGCTTGTGCGCGTTCGCTTCCCGCGCCTCCGATCTGGGCGGCCTTGTCATCCAGCCTTGTGGAGCGCGGATCAAAGTCGCTTGACGAGGGGCCGGGGGCAGAGGGTAACAGCCGTACCCGGTTTTCCAGAGCGTCGACGAGGTCCCGCAGGGGCGCCCCGGTTTCGGGCGTACGCCCGGCACCGACATTATTCGCCAAGGTGCGGATATCGCGCACGAGGCGCGCGTCATCCATGGTTGGTGTCGACCTCATCAGGGCTTGCAGACGCTCGTCTTGCAGGCCGGGGGCCGTGAGGGCGAGCCGACCCATCTCTTCGCGGAGCGCCTGCGGCACGGCGGTGATAGGACCGCCGAGTTTTTCCATGTCCTGCAGGGCATAGGCGACGCGGGTTCTGAAGGTCGCATTCTCGACCCGATCCGGTCGTGCGCCGGCCGCGTCAGCCAGGCGGTGAATGGTGCGGCTGAGATCGGGGTCCTTGGTGGTGACCGTAGAGGCGTCACGATCTAGCCGTGTGATGAGGTCGTGGATTGGATCCCGGCGGGTGGCGGCGTCCGCGGGGCGCGGGTCGATGGGAGCTGTGCTGCTGTCGGGCATGGAAGCGTCCTGTCAGTTCGAGGCCATTGAGGGGACGGGCATGGTCGTGGTTGGCCGGAAATTTGACTCTTCGGTCGTGGAGAGCTGGGTCGCGGCGATGGTCGCGTTGAGCAGGGTGACCCGGTAGTTCTGCAGCGCCAGGTAGTTACTGAGCGCGAGCTCGGTCGCTATCTCGCGCTCGACCGAGGCTGGTGGCATGGCCTGCAGACTTGCCGCCCAGGTGACGTCGCTGATCCGGCGGGTGGCTTCCAAGCTCAAGGCCTGTAACCATGATCCGCTTGCTGGAATGGGTAGGCCTGCATTCGTCAGCAGTTGTTGCTGTTGGACTGTGAGGGCCACACCTGGCGTCTGCTGCCCGATCGCCAGATCGATGACGCTCCGCGCCAGCGACATGCGCGCATTGTATTCGCGACGATGGGCTGCCGCATCCTGGCCGTTGATCGAGGTGAGCTGGTCCATCCGCAGGGCGGCCGGAACGAGCGGCTGTATCAGGTTGGTGCCGTAGTCGTTGGCGGCGTTGATGCCGTTTTGGTCGGTGAGGTTGTCGGCGCCGAAGAGGCTGGAGGCACGCTGATCGGCGTTTTGCATCGCCATGGCAGCTTCCGTGCAGAGCCCGGCCGCAGCGTCGGTCGATGAACAGTAGCGGCTGAGATGAACCTGCCCCGCGGCCTGCATTGCCTGGCCGGCGCCATAGTAGGCGGGTGTTCCGATCAGAGCTTCGCCGCGAGAGTCCATGACGGTTTCGATGGTTTGCCCGGTGCGCCATCCCTGAAGGGCGGCGGCGGTGACGACCTGGCCGCTGTCCAGTGCGGTGCAGTTCTGGACGTTCGGCGTCTGTTCGTCACGGATTTCGGCATCACGGACGTTTCTTTGGAAGCGTGCCATCGCTGTGTTGGACGCGTCGGTGATCTGCTCCTGAGCACCTACTTGGGCTTTCGAATAATTGGCGTCCTGCGTAAAGCCCTCTCGCAGCAATGTATTCGTGTCACCGTAAGTCGTGTTGCCGATGGCGGTGTTGATGTCCTTCATTGTGTCGGACACGGTATTTTGGACAGCGTTCATCGCGTCGAGCACGTCGAGAATGCCGGTCTCCTGGGCGAGGGATTTTATCTCCGTGGCGATCGAGGCCACGTCGATTGTCGCGAGCTGCGCATGGGCAGGAACGGGGCTGAACATGACGCTGCCGAGGACAACTCCGGCGGTGGTCGTCAGGAGGAATGTGCGGCGCATCGGCGACCCTCACTAATAGAGGCCGCCGGGCGTAACGACTGGATATCCAGTCGGAGCCGACGGCGCGCCGTTCATGTACAGGCCGAAGCCCTGCTGGGTATTGAAGCCGGTGCTGACAGAACCGATCGGCGGCCCGTCGCCGCCAAAGTTGAGCTTCGGACACATGGTCCCGCCGCCTAGTCCGAGACCGAACCCCGTGTTGAAGCCGGTGACGGTTAGACCGCACTCGGCTGAGCCCACCGCGTTCTGCCAGGCGGTGTTGGCGGCCTGACAGATCTGCCCTTCGACGGCCTGCAAGAGGCTTGCCGGGTTCAACAGGTTGGTGATGACGTTGAGGCCGGCCCCGCCGAAGAAGTTCTGCAAACAGGAGAGGGTGGTCACGCTCTGCGGCGGGTTGATGCTGGTGTCGTCGGCGGCGATGCGTGCCGCCGTGCCATTGGCGGCCGCCTGGACGATGGTCGCGCAGGCTTGGCTGCCTGTTGTGCTGGTTGCGCTCTGGGCCATGACTGCGACGGGAAGCAGTGGAGCCAGAGCGACGGCAAGAGCCATGCGGCGCATCATGCTGCCGCCCGCGAACCGTCTGCGGGCTCGCAGGCGGCCATCAGGGCCGCAAGACGGTCCGGCGCATAGATCCGCTCCAGGAGGGCCCGTCTTGCTGCCTCTACGAGGGCAGATTGCAGGCACTGACCAATGCCAGAGGGGTCGGTCTCCAACACTGCAGACAGGATGGCATCGCTTTCCGGCAGCTCGGATTGCACAAGCCAGCCTAAAAGCCGGAGGGCTCTCGGGAAGCCAAGCTGCCCCATAAGGGCGCGAAGATCGTCCCTGAGCGGGCTCGCTTGAAGCTGAGCGGCGAGCGCGGCCCGGTCCCTGGCGGCGGCCTCGCCCAGCGCGTGGCCGAGCCGCACAAGGGCCCGCTCAACATCTGGCTGGGCTTCGGCCGGCGCAACTGGTTGCTCCAGGGCCCAAGGCCGGCCCGGTTCTTCACGTCGAAACCAGTCCTGGACGGACGACATCGCCAAATCAGGCACCGCGGCCTCCTCATAACATCACATGAGAAGAGGGTGACCGAGGACGGCGCGAACAATTGGGAAGAATTTAGCGGCGGATCCAGAGCGTACGGCCGAACATCGTCATGTGCAGGCCAAGGGGCGTCAACACTCCTCCGAGGACCTGGTTCCATGGTCTGCCGCCACGCCAGCTGATAGGGACCTCGCAGTCTACGCTTGCGCCATAGCTCACGTGGACCCAGCGGGGAGCGACCTGGCGGACGGCGAACTCCAGAGGCACGTGCCGGCCGAAGCCGACGGCTATGGCGGCTTCCCTACGGGCTGGCCAAGAGGGTCTGGGACTGGCCGTTGCCGGGTTCCACGTTGGCGCCGAAGGGACCTTCTCCCGGACCACGGCCGGACTGTGTGATGCTCCATCGATCTTGAAATCCGCCGGCATGGGTTGCAGCATCAAAACGAGGCCCGCCACACCAAAACCCATCGCGATGCCCATATCGTCCCCCGTTTTGGGGTAGAGTGCACCACTCCGGCGCGAACGGGGGTTGTTTGATTCTGCAGGTTTTGACAGAAGTCAGGCTCGTTTTTGAGGGTCATACGACCGGCGCGTTTGCGTCACGGGGCCCTCTTCGAACGAGAGAGAAAGGACGGTAACTTGAGCGTAAAGGCAGGACGGAATGGCTAAATCCGTCACTAAAGCCCCACTTCTCCCCGCGGAAGACAAAAAGAGACGTCCGAAGGTGGCTGGAGCTGTCCCGGTCATCTCCTCGCCTCCGACGATCCCGAAACCCGCTGTTCGTCTATCGGACCCGGACCCGGAGCTGGAGCCGGATGAGGACGCCCTCAACGAGGGCGAGGAGAACGAGGCGAAGCGGACGCCGCGTGGACGCGCGGCCCAGACCCCTCGGACGGAAATTCATCCCACGATGCGGCACCTGGGTGAGGTCGTTCGAAAGACTCGTAAAGGGCTGGGTCTGACTCAGTTGCAGCTTGCCCAGCGGTGTGGATTCAACTCGGCGGCCATCTTCATGGTTGAGGCTGGCCGGGCAAACATGACGCTCAAAAGCCTTATGACACTCTCGGCCGCGCTGGAACTTGAAGTCGGGGACTTCTTCCCCCGCGTGGCAATGAACACGTCGGCGAAGCTGATGGAAGTCGCTGACACCATTGGCATGGTAAAGGCCCGCTTCACGACGCAACTGCAAATGCTGGATCGCATTGCGGCGGAACTACGCGACGAAGCGGCACAGTAGGCGCCGACGCCACCAAAGGTTCCTCAGAGACTGGTCTTAGAAGCCAGACCCACCTTTGCCGATGACTGGGGTGGTTGTCCCGGTCAGACTCATCGACGTTTATCTTGCTCACACGAATCCGTTCTATATCTCGATGAATCTCTTTCCCCTGAGCGCCTACTTCGAGTGTTGCGCAAGATAAGGCAGCGATTACGTGAACCGCCCCGAGGATCATCGAGAGCCCCTCCTAGCCAAGTCCTGAAATGGCTCTCCGAGCCAAATTTGGCCTCTTCCCCTGCCCGGCGAGAGGTCAACATCCAGACAGAGCCATATAGTCTTCTTTATTGGCTTCATCCAGCATAGCAATCGATCTCCGGCCTAATTTTTTTGGCCGGGAGCGTGTCGGTAGTCTATTCCCCACCAGCCAAAATCCCTCCAGGCTTGGTTCAGATGGGACCGCATCGAGGTTTTAATCGATATATGGATTAACCGTATAGACGTACGGGTGTTCGCTCTGCTTTAAGCGATAC
Organism: Acidisoma sp. S159; assembly: GCF_009766125.1. Lineage (NCBI taxonomy): Bacteria > Pseudomonadati > Pseudomonadota > Alphaproteobacteria > Acetobacterales > Acidocellaceae > Acidisoma > Acidisoma sp. S159. The sequence goes on along the minus strand of NZ_LMUG01000090.1, from coordinate 29,477 downwards.
GACGCAACGCCGAGGGTCAAAGATGCCATTGTTGGAAGGTCCGCTGCAGACCATCGCCACAGCAAGGACGTTCCCATTGCATCGGGTTGGGCATCCTCCCCGCACCATGGGTCGTTTCAGTGAGGCGCAGTATCTCGTCTTGCTCAGCAGCATGTTTGCAAAGGGCCATGGCATTGAGGCGCTGTGCTTCTTTCTAGCCCTCACGCGGAACTCGTTACTCGATCTCGCCGTTCAATTTGATCTGCCTACACCCCATGATCGACCGCGGCGAGGGTCAGGCGGCGCCCGTGCATGGAAGCAGAGCGATTTCACGGTTCTGGTTGATGGCTGGTTTAATAATTGGTCCGCAGCTTGCATTGCCCAACAGCTCAGCCGGACGCGAGGCAGCGTTTGGTACCAGGCCCGAAGGTTGGGGCTGCCAAAACGTGAGCGACGATCGCTGCATTGGCCAGTGAAGGCCGCAAGTGAACCCCTCTCTCAAAAAACTTGTGTCAAACAGAGACTTCCCGAACGTTGGTATGTGAAGGGAACAGACAGGGTTTTCGAGCTGACGTCCAAGCGCCAAGGTCTCGAAGTAGACTGGGCTCGCCATCCTGCAGCTTTAGTCGATATCGGCTGGCGGATTTGGTCCGGTCAGCGCATCCGCCGAATTGCCGATGACTATGGCGTTTCCTACCGGACGATCACGTCTCAAATGGGATGGCTGCAGGCGGTCGCGCCGAAGCGCAAGAATCTGCGTGACGATTTCGATCGGGCTCTTGGAGAGGCAAACGCTAGAACCGCCGGCGCCGTACTCGCGAGATGCCAGACCAACAGCGTTTTTTCATACTGGAAGACAAAGTTGAAGCGGCTATCGCGGCGCGATGCGCGCAATGGCATTGCCGCCGGACTGGCGTATTAGCGGCATCGGTTCTTAACCGGGCTCAGCTAACCCAGGAGCAGAGATGGCGCCGGGTTCAAGCGTATCGGTTCGCACCAGCTCTCAGCAAGCTTATCGCCAGATATAGTGTGGAAGCATCATGCAGAACCGGGCTGCCGCTGTAAACCGCCGGCTCTCCGACCCGGATTTTCAGGGGTGGGTGGTCCGCAATTGTATTCGTGTTGTGATGGTCCTGTCGGCTTTACTGGCAGTCTTTGTCGCTCATGACGCCTACGTTTGGACGCACCCGGCCAAGCCTCGGTATTTCTTCGTCGATGGGCGCAATCCGCCTACGCCGGTCGTCGCTTTGGACAGCCCGATCGTGGACGACACGGAGTTGCTGGAGTGGTCGGTCAAGTGGGTCCTGGCGCCCTACAACGTCAACTATCACGATTTTCCTCAACAGCTGAACGCCGCCGGCCAGCATTATACGCGGAACGGTTGGGGTAGCTTTGGCGCAAGCTACATCAAGGGCGGTAATTTCGACGAAATGCAGCGCGCGCGCCTGATTTGCTATGCGCAGGCCCAACGAAGTGCAGTCATTCGGCAAACGTCGATCATCGGTGGCCGCCTCGCTTACCAGATTCAGTTTCCGATGGTTCAGACCTGCGAGAACGTCAACCAGCAGACCAGCTCGAACCTGATGATGACGGCGCTGGTGGTTCGCGTGAATGATCAGGATCATCCTGACGGGCTGGCTATCGAACAACTCACAGCCAAAGCCTATTGAAAGAGAGGTTGTTCGTGCGCCCCAGTCTCCTAACTGCGTTGCTGCTGGCCGGAGGACTTTTCCCTGTTGCTTCGTTCGCGCAGGACGCCTCCGGCGTGCCTTCTCCGACGACCATGCCCGCCGACTCTGGGCTCAGCACCCTCGATCCGGCCGGGCAGCGTGCGGTTAAGAACGCGATACCGTTTACCCCGGAAATGATTCAGGAACTGCAGCAACGCTACGGGGCAGCGCAGCAGGCTGAGGAACAGGCGACCCAGGAGGTTGCCTCGCCAGTCAGCCGCATGGTCAGCGTCACCTTCGCGCCTGGGCAAGCCACCAGCATCATTCAAACTGTGCGCGGCTATCCGACGGCGATCAGCTTTTTCGATGCCACGGGGCAGCCCTGGCCGATCGGGTGGAACACCAATAGCAACGCGGCCAATGTTGCGGGCGGCACAAACTGCAATTCGGCGCAGGCCGCTTCCGGCGGCGATGGCAGCCCGTCCGTCAATGCAGTCGGTTTCTATGTGTGCGTGCCGGTGAAGGGCTCCAATACTATCGAAATTACGCCCATGTCGCTGGTTCCGCGTGGCGGTTTGGTGGTGAACCTGGAGAGCGGGCCGAAACCATTGTCGTTTTTGATGATCGCAGGCCGCGACCGCTATGACGCGGATATGAGCGTACATGTCTCCGACCGTGGTCCCAATGCCAAGGTCATGGTCGACACCCGGCCTGGTGCGCCGGTGACCGGAGCACCCTACCTCAATTCAATGCTGGCGGGCGTTGCTCCGGCCGATGCCGTCCCGCTGGATGTCTCGGGCGTATCGCCGGACGAAATCTCGGCGTGGCGGCTGGGTGGAGAAACCTACATCCGCACCCGCTACACGCTGATGTCGCCGGCCTGGGACGCGTCGGAGAGTGGAGAGGGCGGCACAACGATCTATGCCATCCCGAGCACGCCCGTCGTGCTGCTCTCCGCGGATTCCCGCACCGTCTCCGCTGAGTTGAAGGACGCGCAATAATGTCGGGCTTCGCGAGCAAGCTGCAAATGGGCGCCTTCTTTAACCGATCGGCTAATGCGGGTCCGCGGCGCTTCATCATCATCGGCGGTGGAATCCTGCTGGTCGCCGCCGCGATCATCTGTGTCTCGGTGTCGGGCTCGAACTCTCCATTGACATCCCAGCTCACACGCTTGCCGCCCGTCAACTCTTTGCCAGGCGGACTGCAGAGCGATCCAATGCAGGACAAGCTCGCTCTTGCGACCAATCAGGAGCAGGCGGAACAGGCGGCGCGTCGCGGTCTTTCCTATACGCCGCCCATCGCTGCCAGTCAGCCGCTTGTGCCACGCACGACGGCGCCCCCGGTCGCTCTGGCGGTGTCGGCTCCCGCCGAACCACAGGCACCACTTGCCGGCACACAGCCGCTCCCAGCGCCGGCGGCGCAACCCCTGCGTTACATGCCAAATCCTATGATTCACCAGGTCGCGCAAACCACTCAGGTCGATCCGCAGGAACAGGAGGCTTATGGGGACGCTGTGAGGCGGCTTCTACGAGGCTGGGTTGGCCGGTCGCCGCGGACTGACATTCAGATCCAGCCCAAGCCGGGTGATGATCTGGCAACCGCCGCGTCGGGGCAGTCGGAGGAAGATGGCGGGTCCATTCGCACCGGTTCGACCGGCTCCAGGTTTGCGGGCCGTTCGAGCGGCGGTGCCGCGGCCGTGCAAGTACTCTTGCCTGCGGGCCGCGGCGTGTTTGCCCACACGGTTCTCGCGGCCTCGTCGGATTCCGACGGTCCGGTGGTTCTGCAGGCCGATTCTGGTCCGCTTGCGGGCGATCGGATGATCGGGTCGTTCGGCAAGGCGACGTCGAACGGCTCCGGCTCGGCGGATCGTCTGGTGGTCCGTATCAACACAGTCGAGCATCAGGGACAAAGCATTGGCGTCGATGCGATCGTCACGGCGCCCGAAACCATGGAAACGACAGTCGCGAGCAGCGTCGATCAGCATTATCTCGCGCGCTTCGCCCTTCCCGCGGCGGCGGCCTTCGTGGCAGGCCTGGGCCAGGCTCTCGCGACGACGTCCAACACGGTTGGCGTGTTAAGCCCGCTTGGGGGCACCAGCTACGCGACACAGTTGAACTTCTCACAGCAGGCCGGTGTTGCAGCCGGCGTGGCTGCGCAGCAGCTCGCGACGACGCTGAGCCAACAAGCGCCGCATGGCCCCACGGTGCATCTCGATGCGAACGTGAGTGTCGGCGTGATGTTTCTTGCCGATGTTCGTGAAGGTGCACAGCCTTAGGACAAACCTCGGTTGGTTCGCGCCACTTTCATCCATCCTGTTGGACGTGAAAGCGGAGCAGCACCAACATGGACACGAACGTCGCCGACCGAGACGAGATTCAAGTGGAAGATGGGGCGGAGCCACTCTCTCATGTGCATGACGATGTGGGTGAGGCTGACCGCAGCGCATTTAGCATGTTTGGGCCAAGTGAGAGGGTAGCCGCAGGCCCGAAAGCCAGTCCGCCGGGCAGGAAAAGGTGGCGAAACGGCCTCATGGTCGGCGGCTGCAGCGTCGTGGTTCTGGCGACGGCAGCCGGCATATTTTGGATTTCTCCGTACAATCGCTACACGTTGCACGGCGTCACGAACCTCGCGACGCACCTGCGGAATGTAGCGCTTAATAGTCTGCCGAGACCCGTGCCTCTCATGGCGCCGGCCGCCCAACTAGCCCACGCGCCAGATCCAGCAGCATCACGGCTTCCCTATCAGCCGCCGCTATCTGGGCCACAATCAGTTGCCGGCGGCGATGACATGGCGGAGTTCCTGCGACTTGGTGGACAGGCGTCGTCGCTCCCGTCTGTCGCTGCGCGGGATTCAGCACCTTTTGTGCCATCAAAACCTTACTCGCAGACACACGCACATGTCGTGTCCCCGCAGCGGGCGACGATCCCCGTGACCATGATTGCGCCGGCCCCAACGCCGTCAGAGCATCCTGCCCTGCCAGTGGGGGCAACTGTGAAGCCGACAATATCGACGCACCCCGCGCTTTTGGCATCTAAACCGACTGCGTTAGCACCGGCGCCACCGCTGGATGCAGTAGCGAAGATTGCAGAGTTGCGGTCCGCCCCCATGACAGACCAACAGCAGCTACAGGTGCTGCAAGTCGTCACCGAGCTGGGCACCCTGGTTCGCGATCAGCGTTCGGAGATTGCTCAGCTGCGGCAGGACCAGCTGATTCTCGGCCAGCGGGTCGACGGGTCGTTGACCGATTTTGGCCGTCGCTTGTCTCTTGCAGAGGCTCGAGGCGCCGTCGACGCGGCGATGTCCGTCCAGACTCTGCCCGCTTCGGTCGTAGCGTCGGCGACGCTTCCGACCGCGGCCCCGGTTATCAAGGCGAGCCTTCCGTCCCCGGCGCCAGCCGACATGACGCCGCATCGTTATCACGTCCAGGCCGCATCTCCTGGTCTGGCAATGCTGTCGACGCTGGATGCATTTGGCGGGGAGGAACAGCAGCTGCCCGTGGCGCCGGGAGATAACGTGCCGGGTTGGGGCAAGGTCGTCAGCATCAGCCAGCGTGGCGCGACTTGGGTTGTGAAGACTGACCACGGCCTGATCCAGTAGGAGACGGTCGTGGAGGGTCTGGTCAATTTCGCGCAGCAACTGGCACTCGTTCTCGCGGTCCTACTGCCAAGCTGCTTATATTGCAGTGCAATCGGTCTTTTTCTGTTCGCGGCCTGGGGCCTTTGGCAGCAGGCGCAGCCCCACAACCCGTTCCGCGGACGGCCCTGGATCCCATGGCTCTCACTGATACTTAGCGGTGCGTGCGCCTCATTCCCCGCGATCCTGACCAAGGTCAATATCAGCGGTGGATCGTCCGTCTCGGCTTCGGTCGTGGCTGGCCTCACCAGCTACTCGACCCCTGATACGACTGACATCCTCGGTGCGACACCAGGCGATACCGTCTTGAATATCGTGCAGGCGTTCGAGGGCTTCTTCCAGGTTTTCGGTGCGATGACATGCTTTTTTGCAATGATGGCGTGGCGCGCAGCGGTCAGCGGCCGCAGCAACCGTCAGTGGGGTGGCTGCGGCGTCCAGTTCGTCTTCGGTGCTATGTTGATGAACATCTACACAGTGTCTCAATGGCTCGTCGGAATCTTTACGACCTAGCCCAGAAATTCTCTGGGTTCGTTCGCACCAATCCCCGTCAGTCTTCTTGCGGAGGGGAGGTCCCTCAATGAGGAGAGTTACAAGTGAGCACATCACGGAACACCGCGATCGGCTACGATTTGGATTTCAAGCACAACATCCCAATCGTACCGATGCCGCTGCTTCCGCATCGCAACCGACTTCGTGTCACCCGCGTACGGAACGCGACGTTCGGGTTGACCGCACCGATCGCCGGCGCCTTGGCTTCGATGGCCATCGCCGGGCATGCTTTTGCCCAGACGGCGACAGCGAGCACGGCCGGCATCGGCGCCCAGGTTCAGAACATGGCGCAGGAAGGCTCCACCACGGGCGGCTTCGTTGGCTCCATGGCGATGTATGGCGCGGCGCTGATCTGCATGCTCGGCGGCGCTTGGGCGTTGTGGCAGTCGCGGCAGCCGCAGAACCGCGAAAGCGGCCGGGTGGCGATGGGTTGTGCAGGCCTGGTGCTGGCCGGTCTCTTCGCGACCGGCGGCACCTGGATCAACAAGGCGGCCAATACTGCGTCGGGCGCCAACTCGACCATCTCCAGCACCGCTGGCACGGTCACCTTCGGCACGGGCGGCTAGAGATGGTGACCCTTCCGCTCGTCCTTTCTGCCAATTCCAAGGCCTGGATCGTCGATGCCGGGACGGGCGAGCGGAAGGCAGTGCCGCCGACGGGAACCTGCCAGTTTTGCCGTAGGCCATCCGGCGCCTGGCAGCAGCAGGGGGACAATAATTCGGCCGACCTCGTCGTCAGCTGTCCGCTCTGCTATCTGCCGCGGTACCTTGACCGGCCGAGCATCGATGATGAGGCTGTGCTGATCTGGTTGCCAGGGATGGCCCAGGGCGTGGTCAATGTCATGACCCGCCAGATCCATCTCGCTTGTGTGCGCGTGGGACTTCCCCCCGACTACAGCGCCGTCGCCCGCATCGCTCAGGCCACGTCTTCGGCCTATCGCGCCTATCGGACCCTTTATGAACGCAGCGTAGCAGTAGAGTTACGCCTTGGCACACGGTCACCGCGTCAACTCGGAGCGGCACTGCACGATCTCGCCCCGCCCGACTACGAGCGCCGCGCAACCCTACTCGGCGGTGTTCGGCTACTCCCACTCGGGCGTTTCTTGCAGGCGGGTCGCGACATCTATCCAAAGATGCTCGGCGACTGGGCAAAGTCCGAGGTGGAAGCGTCGTGATGGTATCTCGGTGCAAGGTTTAGCTATGGCCGGTTCAATCGCCAAGCTGCTCGCTGCTTTGTCATTGATGCTTCGTCAGCCACTTTACAGCTACTGCGATGTCGAGACGACGCATGACAACGCCCTCGTGACCAAGGGTAGCGACTATGTTTCGATTCTGCGCGTGGACGGCATGCGGCGCATGGCGAAGGGCGATCAAATGGCCCGCGTCGCCATGGCAATGCGGATGGAGCTTTCCGGAGCGTTGGAAGGCCGCGGCCACGCCATCGTCGGATGGTTTGCGTCAGACCCCGAACTGGCCGCGGTCGAGATCAACCGGCTCAACCTCGACAGTTGCCGGTCTGTCGCGCATGAGCTGAACATCGATCTCTCTGATATTCTGGATGAGCGTGCGCGGCTCTGGCCCAAAATCATGCGGTGGGAAGCGGCCTATTATGTCCTCTGGACCCGCAGGACCGTCCTGACGAAGGAAGAGCGCAAGCAAATGAAAGAGGAGCAGGACGCCCTGGCGCGCGAGCTCCCGCGGGTGGGCGACACCCAGCGCTTCTACCTGCGTTCAGACATTATGGCGGCCCGCCACGCGGCCTTTGTCGGGCGCGTGGCTGCCTCGCTTCGCAATGCTGATGTCGCGAGCGCCGAACTCGATGCGCATGATGCGCTCAAAGTCATTCGCGAAGCGATCTACCGCGAGACAGCTGGGTCACCGTGGCGGCCGAACCTGATTGGCGACCGTGTGATGTCCCGCTGTCCGGACGATGATGGGCAGCCGCGACCTGAACATATGCTTTGGCCGTCCATCCGCAGCCAGCTGTTCCACGCCGATGCCATCACCCAAGGTGGCCAGCGCGTGCAGATCGGCGACTACGAATATGCGCCGGTCGATATGGCGGTTGGTCCCGAGATCCCGAAACCCTTCGTCGAGCTGGCCGCAGGGCTGGGGAGGGACCGCATCCCTTGGCGCGCCGCGATCCTGGTCGAAGGCGGCGGCAAGGCGTCCATGGCGATGAAAGAGATCGGTGCGAGCTTTCTCGCGATGTTTCCAAGCAATGGCGATTTGCGGCGGGCTTTCGCCGCCCTGCGTCAGGAGCGCGAGCAAAACAACCATATCTCGGTCAAGCTGCGCGCGTCCTTTGCCACTTGGGCACCGGTCGAGGACAAGCGCCACCTGCGCCGTCGCGCTTCGACCTTGAGCCAGAGGATCGAGGGCTGGGGCAACTGCCGGGCAACCAGCGTCTGCGGCGATCCCCTCGAAGGCGCGATGAGTTCGGTGCCCGGCCTGGCGCTCACCTCGACCGGCACCGCGTCACTCGCGTTGCTGGGTGATGCGCTGTCGATGCTGCCCTGGAACCGCACGGCGTCGCCCTGGAAGCAGGGCTCGGTGCTCTTCCGGCGGCCCGACGGAGCGATCTGGCCCTATGACCCGGTTGGCGGTTCCATGCGGCCTCTGGTCCTCGACATCTTCGTGGCGCCTCCGGGCTCGGGCAAAAGCGTTCTGGCGAACACGATCAATCTGGGCCTCTGCCTATCGACCGCGGTCATGGGTTCGCAGGGCGCCAAGTTGCCAATGATTGGCAAGGCCGACATCGGACCATCCGCAGAAGGGTTCGTGCGGCTGATGCAAGAAGCACTTGGGCCGGCGCGTCGCCACGAGGCGGTCTTTGTCACCATGCAGTTTGGCGCCGGCTATGAATGCAACATCTTCGACCTGCAGGTCGGGTGCCACTATCCGCTGCCGCTGGAGCGCGCCTTCCTGCAGAATTTCCTGGCGCTCGCGACCTTGCCGCCCGACACGAGCAAGCCCTTCGAGGGCATCAGCCAGATGATCAGCCTGGTGGTGGACGAGGCCTATCGGCTTTGCACTGAAGTTCCCGGCGGATCGCCAAAGCGCTACCGCGCGGGCGTCGAACCCGAAGTCGACGCGATCCTGCGAAGCCATCACATCACCCTCAAGCATGACGAGCCGTGGTGGCGGGATGTCGTCGATGAGCTCGTCGCGGTCAAGGAATACAGGCTCGCCGGCGTGGCGCAACGCCATGCCGTCCCGGTCCTGCAGGATCTCATCAACGCATCGCGGACCGACCAGGTGCGCGACATGTTCAACAAGCTCAAGATCGACGCCACCCATGAAGATTGTTGCTCGCTCTTTGAACGCTACATCTTCGATGTCATCCGCAAATACCCGACGCTCAATAGTCCAACCCGGCTAGACTTTGGTCCGGCGCGGATCATCGTGCTCGACCTCGCGGCGGTGGCACCCACAGGTTCGACCTCGGCCAATCGGCAGACCGAGATGATGTACATGCTGGCGCGGCATCTGCTGGCCCGCAACTTCTTCCTCCATCCGGACTACGCGCAGTTCGTGCCTGAGCCGGTGCGCGACTACCACCGTATCCGCTTCCGCGAGGTCATGGAATCGGTCAAGCGCCTCGATTACGACGAGTGGCACCGAACCGAAGGCAGTCCGCAGGTCCGGGCGCAAGCGGAATTGGATGTCCGTGAAGGTCGCAAGCACAATATTCAACTTGGCTTCTCATCTCAGCGGCTCAAGGACATGGGCGACGGCATTACGTCGCAGGCGACGGGTCGTTTCATTCTGCGTGCCGGCGATGAAAAGGAAGCCGAGGAGATCGTCTCTCGCTTTAACTTGAGCGATGCCAGTGCGGACATCGTCCGCTATTCTCTCCATGGGCCGGGCCCAGGGGGAGCGCCATTCCTCGCGGTCTTTTCCGCGGATGGTGCCAAATATGAGCAGATGCTCGTCAATAGCCTCGGCCCGATCGAGCTGTGGGCCCTGAGCACCACGCCGGGCGATACCGGCCTGCGCAATCGCCTCTATGATCGGGTTGGCTTTAGCGAGGGTCTGCGGCGCTTAGCCAAGATTTTCCCGCGAGGCTCGGCGCTCAAGGAAATCGAAGACCGGAAGGCGGCCCGGCTGAGACGCGGCGAACTGGACACAAAGGCTGAATTGGGCGTGCTCGACGAGTTGGCGCGCGAATTGATCGACGGCACCGGCATGGCCATGAAGCTCCGCGATCATGACGTCGCGGACACGCCGCCTGTGCTGCAGGCAGCGGAGTAACCGAGATGCATTCAGAGACAAGACTCTCAACATACGACCCTGACTGGGAAGCCCGCTGGGAACGCTGCCATGCGGCTCTTACAGCGTCGCGCGTCGAGCAGCGTTCCGCCGGAAACATACTCGACGCCGAACTGGAGGCACGCTGTTCCCGCGAGCTCAACGCCCTGCACGCCGCCTATCACGCGCAATTCAGGTCGACCAAAGCGTATTTCGATCACTTCATGACGTTCCACGTGGAGCATGCGCGTGGGTTGGACGTCGCCCTTCCGCAGCTTCCGGGCGGTGCAAGTCTGGAGGAGGCTAAAGGCCTCCTTGAGCGTTTTTGGACCGAGGCGGATCTTGCCCAACGGGACAAGTGCCGGCCGCTCCCGGCCGATCCGCCCAATCTTGCGGCCTTCGCCACGCCGCCGCGGGCAGGCTGCCAAAGGACAATCGAACAACTTTCGCTACCGCGTCCCCCGGAAGGGCCAGCCGTTGATTGCATTTTGATCATGGAAGCGACAAGCCAGGAAATCCATGTGTGTCTGGTCCATGCTCTCTACGGCGGGAGCGTGACCAACAATATCGAGCGGATCGCTACCCACATCGATAACGACCGCTTCGCGCCACGCGGGACGTGGCAGCGCGCGCAGGCATTTCTCGGGCGACCGGGATCGGGGACGTATCGCCCAGAATCGCTGTCTTTCTACGACTACCTGCCCTTTGCCGGCTCATTTTCCAAAGGGGACTTCTCGTCCGTCAACATGACCTGGTCCGGCAAATCTGGATTCACGGCGCCGCGTTGGCGACGGTTCCCAAGCACACCGGTCCTCGTCGCTGAGGCGGTGCGACGCCCCGCCACGCCGCTGCGACCTGTCGGCCAACGCGTGCTTGCGAGCGACGCGCTGGAGTACAGCGCTGTGCAACGGACCTCCGCTTGAACGATGTCCTTGCAGTGCTGTTGGTTCGCACCGGTCGCTGTCACGCTCGCGATGTGAGATTGGAAGCGGCGCGATGAAGACGATGATAGCCCGGATTGTTCCTATGTTAATCGGCCTCGGTCTTGTCGCTGGATGCGCCTCCACGAACGTGCCCACGGATGTCGCGACCACGGGGATGCCGAATGCTGAGCTGGCGCTGCGCCGCACACTCGATCAGGTCAACAGCGACATGACACAGATCGGCGGCATGCAGTCTGCGGGATCTGATGCCGGAAATATGGCGCCGGTCGTTCCGGCGGAATTGGAGAAGCCGGTTCAATTCGTGTGGAACGGGTCGCTCGATGCCGGCGTCAAAAAGCTGGCCAGCAGCATTGGATATTCCGTTTCAATCCTGGGGCCACCGAATTCTCAACCTCTCGTCGTTACGGTTACCGTGAACGGGCAAGTGCTCGGCGCCTTTCAAGCGCTTGGCGCGCAGGCCGGCGCGATCGCCACCGTTGAGCTCGATCCCCTCCATCGTCAGGTCCAGGTCGTGCATCATGTTTAGGAGCCGCTTGTTCCTCTGCGGGGCGACCCTATTGGCGTCCCTGGGGATGGTCCAGTCAGGGCATGCGGGGGGATGGGTTGATCCCGATGCTGTGCCCCCCGCGCCCTCGGCAGCACAGGTTGATCAAGCGGCGAGGACGCTCGGCAATCCGCTCAATCAGCCGGTGACCGGTGCGGCGGAGATCCCCACGGTCGTGGGTGGCGAAGCGCCCCCTTCACTCGAGGCGCTGCAGGCGACGCGCCCCGGCGACCAGCATGGCGATGGTCTCAAGCCTGGCCGGGCAGAGGAGCTTCAGCAGGCCGCGATGATCTATGGCGCCCAAGGCGGCCTTGCCGCCCGTGCCTTCGCCATCAACCAGATGCTCCGGCGGTATGAGCCGGTCCTGGACACCACCTTCGACTTCCGGTTGCTCGTGCTCCCCGTAGGCAGCGGCCAGACCTTGATGCGGCCGCCCATCATCAGCCAGGCTCAGTTGGCTTTTGCGCTGGGCGAGGGCGGCCAGGTCGCGCACGAGACGGCCTGCATCTACGAGATCACGCGGGAGGCGCAGCTCGCGTCGGCACCGCCCGACTGGCGCGAGTATCTCGTGCGCGTCTGGTCGGCTCCGGAGCGGCCGGCAGACGCGGCGCTGCCGCGTTCGGACAAAGAGGTGGCCTATTGGAACAAATGGGTCGCTGAGGGCTGGGGGCTCGGCGAGAAGCAGGCGGTCGATATCTTCCTCTCCGACCTGAGCCGCCTCCAGCGCGATATCACGGGCATGGCGCGCTATCGCGTGCTGCTGCGGTCTGGGCTAGTCGAGCAGCCGCGCATCGCCTTCCATACCCTGGCTGTCAAGGGTGGCCGGGATACGCTGCATCTTGGTGACCAGGTCGTCCGTATTGCGGATCAGCCTGGGCTGCAGGACCGTAGCGCCGCCGTCGGATACGGGTGCCAATGAGCTCCGAGCCAATGATGACGCCCGGGATCCTCGAAGCCTACCGGCCGTGCAACGGTAAGGTCGTCGTCAGCGAGCAAGCGGTGATCGCGTTTGTGATTCCCCGATTGGAAATATGGCGGGGAGAGCCGCGATGAACGCCATCACCCACCCGCCCGTTCGCCCGAGCATAGATGAGAGATGGCCACAGGAAGGCCTGCGATGGGTCATGGACCCACGCAAGGACGCAGCCGGCCTGGATGCCCTGCTGTCCTGGGCCTATGACGCGGGCGCGTCCCGCATCGCCTTCACAACAGGCCATCCCGTCTGGATCCGGGTGCACGGCGTCAATCGCCAGGTGACCGAGCATTCTCTCGATGAGATGGAGATCGCCAGCATCGCCAACCATTTGTACGGCGCCGACGGCACGGCGCGGCTACAGGGCGGCCGTGCGTTCGATGTAGCCTATTCGATTTCGCGGACGCGATTGGAGCGGTTGCGCTTCCGGCTCAATGCGACGCCCATCCGCAGCAGCCGAAGCCATGCCGCCAATATCGTGCTGCGTCCTATTCCCGATTTGCCGCCGACATTGGAGCAGCAAGGCGTCGAGCCCGGCATCCTCGAAGCCTACCGGCCTCGTGACGGCATGGTCATCGTCAGTGGTGCCACGGGATCGGGCAAATCGACGCTGATCGCCGGCTTCACGATGGCGAAGCTGCTGGACCCAAGGGGAAACCACAACATCAACGAGGGCGCCGCTCCGATCGAATACATGATGGACCGCGTGAAAAGCCCATCAAGCACGATCACGCAAACCGAGATCCCGAGAGACCTGCCGGCTTTCGAGGATTTCATCATGGGCTGCATGCGCCGCGAACCGACCGATATTATCGTCGGCGAGTGTCGCGATGGACCGACGATGACCTCGGCGGTGCAGGCTGCGATTTCCGGGCATGTATTGACCACGACCATTCACGCTTCGGACGTGCCTTTGACCATGCAGCGAATTGCAAGCCTTTGCCCGCCGAATGAGCGCGACAATGTCATCAGCCAGGTCGCCCAATCGCTGCGGCTCGTTATCAATCAGCGCCTTGTGATTTCAACCGATGGAAGGCGCACAGCGCTTCGGGAATTCCTGGTCTTTGATGCCAAACTGCGCATGCGGTTCCTGCAAACCACTCCCGGCGAATGGCCGGCCCTGACGCGCAAGGCCGTCGAAGAGCAAGGCCAGTCCTATGCGGTGTCGATCCGCCGCGCTGTCGAGGAGGGCCGCATTACACCCGAAGTCGCGGCCTACGAAATGAAGGAGCTTGCCTGATGTGGCGCTACACGGCTCTGCCGGTGAAGGTTGCGATCCTTGATGCCCGCGCTTGCATCCCGGTGCTGATCTTCGTGCTCTATTGGAGCTGGACCACGGCTTACATCGCAATTGCCGGCATACTCTTCTTCACCATGATCTCGTGGTTCGGCCTGCCTGTTCCGTCAGTCGTCCGCCTGATGCGCCGTGTCCTCGTCGGCTCCGTACGCCCAGCGGTGCCGGCATGGCAGAGGCGGCGCCTGGCATGAACGACGAAAACGAGATTGAGATCGCAACCGTCAGCCACCTGCTGCAGCGTGTTCTGGAACAGTCCGGCCGCGCGATCCTCTACGACTGCCGGGCATCCAACCGCACCCTCGTCTACGCCCCGGACAGCGCGGCCTCGCCGAGTGGTTTGCTTCCAGCATTCCTGAGCGCCGGAGATGCGGTTTGGCGAGAGGCAACGGGCAAGAGCCTTGGACTGGAGATCGCGACCGATCCTGATACGGTTCTCGGCTACACCGTTTATGGCGTCCGGTCCGGTAGCGTCGCAATTGTCCTCCTCGCTGTGATGGAAGCGATCGAGCAGGCAGCGCATGCCGATTCCATCCTGGTGAACGATCTCGGTGAGATGTGGCGTCTCGCCGAGGACCGCATGGCGCGTGCGGCGCTCGCGCAGTTGTCTGCATGAGGCGCCGGCTCGCACTTGCCGTGGCACTCTCCTTACTGCCGGCAGTAAGCCGGGCGGCGGCGCCTGCTCCTATCGTGACCTGCATTGAAACGGCCGCATCGGTCTACCGACTGCCGCCTGCGGTTATTCTGATTCTGTTGTCGGTGGAAGATGGCTCTCTGGGCCGCATCAGCCGGAACACGAACCAGACTGTCGATATCGGACCGATGCAGGTTAACTCGATCTGGGTGCCGGCCGTGGCAAAGCATTGGGATGCCTCGCCCCGCGATACCTATGCGGCGCTCAGGGACGACTTCTGCGCTAATGTCGAGGCGGGAACCTGGATTCTCCGCCAGGCCATGGATGAAGCGCACGGCGACTTCTGGGGCGGCGTCGGCTTCTACCATTCCCACGATCCCAGCTACCAAGCCGACTACTTGCGCAAGGTGTTGCGTCAAACACTCCGGCTGCAGGCCCTGGCGTCCCGGCAGACGACGCATCAAACTCCCGCAGGAGGCTGACATCATGGCCGCAGGCGCAGGCAATCGGGCCGCAGGCCCCTTGAATGACGACTTCACCTTGATGCTGTGCCTTGCCGTCATCGCGATCGGCCTCGCCTTCTTTGGCTGGCTGAGCTGGACGAACTACCACGAGGCGATTTCGGGCGTCGCCGCCGATGTCCTCAAATGGCAGATCCAAATCATCCACCGTTTTACCCCCGCTCTGGATGGCCTTTATCAGACCATCGCGTCGGCGAACTTCGACACCGTGAGGATATCGGACATCCTCACGGCTGCGAATTTGACCGGGCACTATCTGCGCGTTCCGGTGATCGCCCTCATTCTCGTGCTCGCCGCCCTCTGCTTCACGCACGCCGCGCCGGCCCGGTTCACGCGCAAGCTCGATCTCGAGGGCCTCATCCGGGAGCACACGCTGTATTTCCGAGCGATCGCGGCGTTCACGCGTCGCAACCTGCGTCTCGTATCCTTGCGGCCAGATGTATTGCGCCCGGCCGACCCGGCTCTGCATACGCGCGATTGGGTGCTGCGTTTTGCCAATACCGCTCGTGACCACCGCGGCTCAGCAGTTCCCGTGCTTGATGAGCGGGCGGCAGTGGAGGCATTCATTGCTCAGCTCGGGCCAGTGTGGCGCGGCATAGAGCACGCCCCAGGGCATGTGCGCGTGCTCTATGCCGCCTTTGGTTTCCATCTCGATCAACGCCGCGGCGAAGCTCAGGACCTCCTCAGCTCCCTGTCGGAGGCGCTCCCAGCAGGCGGCCCAAATGAAATGGCCGGCCCGGAGGCGGCATATGCCGTGCCGGCGAGCATCGTTGCCCGAGCCGACAACGCGTTGGACGCAATGGAGGCCTTCGAGCGGGCCGCTGAAATCGCGAGCAGGCACGCCTACACCGCCCCTGCTTTGATGAGCGTGCTAACGGCCGCCCGCCACCGCGCGGGAGTATTGGCGCCCGCACAATTCGCCTGCCTGAAGCTCATTGACCGGAGCCTCTGGTACGCCCTGCATTCACTGGGCTTCGAGGGCGACGGCCCTGGTCAACACACCCATCCCAATCCCCGGATCGAGGCGGCGGGTGCACGTGACCATTGGGTCGCGGAGCGAATGGCGGGCAAGCCGCTCATCATCCCGTCCGTCAGCCGCGCTGTCAGTGCCGTTCGCGCCGCGCTCGGGCAGGATGAGCGCACCGCACGGTCACAGGACCATTCCCTATGAGCCAACATCCCCTTCGTCTTGTCGTCGATCAGTATGACGACACCGCTCCGGCCGCCATCGAGCTTCAGCCGGCCGCTGGGGCGGCCTTGCACATCCACCTGCACATGTCATCTCGCCACGGTTCGATTTCGCCGCCGGCCGTCGAATTGGCGCCGGAGAGCAAAGCAAGAGGGCGATCGGGAAGAGGGGTGATCAGGCCCCTACTCGTGGGCGTGGCGGGCGTTCTGATCGCTGTGGTGGCCTTCGATCTCGGCGGCCGATCGGCCGAAGGCCATGCCCAGGCACTCGCGGCGGGCAGGGCACGTGCGGAAGGCCTCGCATCCCTTGCGGCCCCGCCGCCCCTCCAACCGGCCCAGGCGGCCCCCGTCGATCCCCTAGCGAGCGTGCAACAGGAGTTGGGTCGACGGCCGACCGTGACGCCGTCGCCCGGAGCAGCACCCTCCTCCGGAGGCTCCGATCTGTTTGGGCTACAGCGCTGACAGAACCGTCATCTGAGTGCTTTCCATGATCAATCTCGCCGCGCCTGGCGATGCGGACGCCATCGATGAGCTTCTGCTCAACCGGGTGGACGACGGAAATGCGGATAGGCGCGATGCTCATTTTCATGCCTGTCTGAGAGATTTCACCAGCGAGCAGCGAAGCGATACGGCGTGTGACATGCGCTGTTACGATGCGATATCCTGCGCTCCGATTTTGGTGTCTCGCTCTTTCCACAGCGAGCTCCCATGATCCGCCGCGAAATCGTCGGACCCCAAACCCAGTTCGAGCGCTCTGCTTCAGACGGCTATCGGGACGTTCGGCCAACCACGGCACGACTATCGGATGCACTTCGAAGCTCCGGCTCCGGCCTGATCTTATGCGGCTTTGCGTGCACGACATGGTTCTACCCTGCGGCTCTGAACCTCACCCTGCCGATTTCCGCCCTCTATGCTGGCTGGGTTCTGACACGCCGCGTGGTGCTGCCCTTGCGGCTGCCAAGAAGTGCCAATCGGAAGGACTGGAATTACCCTGATCCCGCGACCCGGAAGCCGCAGCAAGCTGACGGTCGCTTTCTCATCGGCTTCGACGCTCTGACGGGCCAGGAGCTATGGCTCACCAACGCGGATATGCGACAGCATGCGACCATTCCCGGCACAACCGGTGCCGGTAAGACAACCTCCATTCTCAGTCTGCTGGCCAACGCGCTGGCCCAGGGCAGTGGCTTCGTTCTGGTTGACGGCAAGGCTGATAACACCCTCTACGGCCAAGTCCTCGCCCTCGCGCGCCGATACGGACGAGAGGACGACGTCTTAGCCCTGAACTTCCTCACGGCCTCCGGGATAAAGGAATCGAACACCTTCAATCCCTTTGCGTCCGGCAACGCGGATGCGATTCGAGAGCTGCTGGCGAGCCAATTGGGCGAGCAGCGCTTGGATGATGCGAATGGTGTTTTCCGCGGAAGAGCCGTCGGGCTGATTGGCACGGTCGCGCCCGTTCTCGTCTGGATGCGTGACCACAGGGGCGTCACGATCAACATCGAGAAGATTCGCTTCGCGCTCGAGCTGCCATGGATTTGGACCCTGGCGAAGAACCGAATCTTCCTTGTCCGCGACCCCAAAACCGGCACCATCACGGAGATGCCGGTGCCGGAGATGCCCTTGGACATCGTCTATCCTTTGCTTGCCTATCTAGGTGAACTGCCCGGCTACGATATCAGTGTCCCCTATAACGAACAGCGCAGCGACAAGCCGTCCGAGCAGCATGGCTACGCGCTGATGTATTTTACCGCGACCTTCTCGCAGATGTCGATCAGTCTCGGACACATCTTCAAGGTCGAGAGTGGCGACATCGACATGCGCGATGTCGTGCTCAATCGGCGCATTCTGGTGGTAAACCTGCCGGCCCTAGAGAATTCCGACGACACGTTGGCGGCTCTCGGCAAGATCGTCGTGGCCGGGCTGCGCGGGATGCTGGCGCAGTTACTCGGCGCGCGACTGGAGGGGGATGCCAAGGAGATATTCGCGCTCAAGCCGAGCGCGGGCGACAGCCCCTTCTATGTCGTGTTCGACGAAGTCGCTTACTATGCGACGAGCGGCATGGACCGCATGCTGGCGATGGGCCGTGGCCTTAACGTCGTCTTCTGGTTGGCCTTTCAGGAGCTGTCCGGCATCTGGGCTCGACTTGGAGAAAAGACCCAAAGTCTCCTCGGCAATGCCAACCTGACGATCGCCATGCGTCAGCAGGAGGCAAACCGGACGCGTGAGTGGCTGCAGAAGACCGCCGGAGAGACGGCGGTGACGCAGGCCACCACCTACCACGGAGGGGGCCTCGGCCAGTATCGCGAGGCCCAGCAGGCCGATGTCAAACAGGTCTCACGTGTGGACTGGCAGGACCTGCAGAATCTGCTCGAGGGTGAAGCGGTGGTTCTCTTTGGTGGCCGCCGCATTTACGCTAAGGTCTTCTATGCCAAGCTGGATACCTCCGGCCCGACCCGCCTCAATCGCCCGATTATGCTCGCGGCTCCGCCAAAGACAGATATTCGCGCAACCGTCGAAACAACCCGGACCATCGTCGAGAACCTAATCTCGGGCAGGACGTCGGCACCGGACAAGGTCGAGGAGGACGAAGTCCTCGTGGCGATGCTGGACGCCTTCGCCGCGGGCGCCAAGGAGCGCCAACCAATTGCTGCTTGTGCAGACGCGGCAATAGATGCAGCAGGATCCAAGCACCTCGCCATGCTTCGTGCTGGTCACGTCAATCCGGATGGCGGGGAGGGCGCGGAGCCCCCTGTGACTGATCTGCTGCCGATGTTGGAAGCGACAAGCGCCGCGGTGTTCGCAGGCGCCGTCGATCCCGGCACGCCGATCGGCCCAATCAATGCGGATGACATGCGGGTGCTGATGCGTATTGAGACCTCTGCATCCGGCAGTGCTCAGGCGGGACGCCGGAACAGTCTTGCCGCGCTAGCGGAGCGGGACCGAGCGCGCCAAGATCGTCCAGCACACTCTCGACCGTCTGCGATGGCGGCGCCGGACTTGTTCAAATTGATCGATGGTCTAATCGACCAATTGGCGGCATGATCGCATAGTCCTCGGGCACCTTGAATACATGAGCATCAGACCTGAGGCTGAAGCTGTTGATCTTGGGGCCGGGGTAGGCTGCATGTCTCTGCGCCCGTAGCGCCGGAATGGATGCCACGACAGGTCGTTGCTTCGGCGGCTACCGACCCATCTCGGTCAACAACGCATAAAAAGAGCGTCCCGAGAGCTGCCATTCGGCGGCGCTGGAAGGCGGCCGGTATGCGCCAAACTCAGATATTTAGCCGGGCCAGGTGACTTCCCGGAGGCAGACACAATCATCAGCAACACCTGTGACGCCGTAATCTGGAACGTCTTTTTGATGCACATTAATCATGCCGGGTGTCAGTTCCCAAGTTGCCAACGTGCCTTAGCGCTCCAGAACACCGGAGGCACGTTGAGTACAAATTACGGAAGTGAATCACGCCAACTGCCGGCACCCCAATTGCTCTAAAACCGGTAATACGGCAAATGGCTCGGGCCGCGGAGTATAATTGGCATTGACCTCGGCGTAAGCGATCCTACCATACTTCGCGATGACATACCGAGCTCGCATCGGCAGAGTCCGACCGTCCTCGCCGTTAAACTGCGTCAGGTCTGCGCCGAGCGTCTTCTGGACCACGCGCAGGTAGTCCGGAAGAGTCCAGCGCACGCCGAACTGCGGCAATGACGCCGCCATGATCGCCCAGAATCGGAAAACTTAAGCCCGTTTGCCGGTCGCGATTTACGGCTATTTGCAGCCGTTTGTTTTGAGATCGCGACCAAGCTCGCCCCGCGTGACTCGATCTCCGAGCGGAACTCCTCCAACGCACTCAAGTGGAGGTTGCAGTAACGCACCAGGCGCCCCGATTGAAAGTGCCCAGAGCGGCCCTTCGGCTAGCAACGCGTTAGAGGATACCGGATGACCGTCGACGTCAGGACGGAGCGATGGAGCGCTTCGACGGCCGCCCGGGGGGGGCGAGGTTGATATCGAGCTCGATTTTAAGCGCGTCGAGTTTGCCTTTCAGCGGCAGGCCAGATCTAGCGATTGATGCAAGGGTTCTTCCAGAGTCATCGAACATCTCCTTGATTGGCGCGACAGTCTAATGCTGATCGAACGCCTGAAGTCCGCGGTTCACAGCCGGGCGGGCTTCGATCCGCTCGAACCATCTCCTCAGGTTGGGGAGTTTCGGCCACGGAAGATCTGACTTCACGGAGCGAGTGATCGTAAAGCCGGCAATGTCGGCTGCGCTGAACGTCTGGCCAGCGATGAACTCATCATGTACGACGTATGTCTCCGCTGTCTCGAATGTGGCGAGCATTCGATCCGTTAGGATTTTCTGCGCCTGTTGGGCGTCGGAGGCGCGAAGGGAAAACGCCGCGTGGCTGACGGCTATGACGTCCGTTACAAAGAAGAAAAATCGCTCAAGGACGATTGCCCGGTTACGATCATTATCAGGCAGCAATCGACCCGATGCTTTTCCAGCGGCATACATGATGATCGCGTTCGATTGAGTAAGGATGAACGGCTCTCGGCCATCCTGTTTCTCGACGAGAACGGGCACCTTTCCCAGCGGGTTGAGCGCGAGGTGGTCAAAGCCCTGGTGCTCACCACTGGAAAGATCCACGAGCTTAGGCATGTAGGATAGGCCTGCTTCCTCAAGCGCGATTGCGGCTCTGATGCAATTGCCGGTCTGCGCGCCGTAGAGCTCAAATGTGGTTTTCATGCCTATGCCTTTTCGTCTATTCGGTGCCGCGACCTGGATGGATCCGCCTAGCGGCTCGGTGGATGCATACCTCTGGAACGAACCAATACAACCCAACGCCGTTAGGGCGTGACTGCGCGGACCGCCTGTTTGATCACCTCGATGACGACGTCCGGGAAAGTGACGGGAATGGCGTGCGAAGACTTCACCTCGATGACGGTGGCGTGGGCACGCTCCGCTTCGAACTTGAACTCCTCCTGGGGGATGACGGGATCCAGCAGGGGCCTGATTTGCCAGTTCGGCTTGCTGGTCCATGCCGCCGTTGTCAGCGTGTCACTGAGGGCGGACGCGGCAATGGGGCGCTGTGTGGCGATCATCAGAGCGAGCTTGTCCTCCGGCACGTCGGCGGCGAGCAGGTAGGCATATTTCTCCGGCTTGATGAGGATATTCGTGCCAGTGGTTCCGTCAGGCAAAGTGAATGGGATCAAATCGGCGGAGCTTGCGAAGTCGCCGCCGGGAAACCTGTAGAGACAATCGTTTGTGGTTTCCCCGACCCCGGGCATTGGGGAGCCCGCGTAAACCAGGGCCTTCACCTTGGGATCGTCCCCACCCTCAGTGATAACCGCCCCGCCATAGGCGTGCGAGACGAGGATCACCGGCCCCTCGATCGTGTCCAAAAGGCTCCGCAGATAGGCAACGTCGTTCGCCAGACCCCGCAGAGGATTGGAGAAGACCCTGACCGGGTAGCCGTCGCGCTGGAGTCCCTGGATCACGCCATGCGTCCAGAGCGAGGAGTCCTCGACAGCTCCATGCACAAGCACGATCGTAGGCTTGGCTGCATCGATAGTCATTGTCATGCTTCCCGAGGTTGCGTTAGGAAACGGCGGCTCGCGTCCGTATCGACCCAAGCCGCCTAAAACTCATCATCTGTCGCGATGAAGAGCCGCGGAGAGACGCCTTACTTCTGAGCGACCACCTGCAGCCGGTAAACCTTGGGGGGCACGGAGAACAGCTCATCCGCCTTCGCGACGAGCTCCTGCCCAGCCTCGCCGTTCAGATGGGCGTCGCGGGCAGCTTCATCATCAAACGTGTCGAAGACCCTATATGCCCCGGGCTCACCTTCGATGCTCACCGCGTGCCAAGACAACGTGCCCGGCTCGCTTCTCACCAGCGCGGCCTCCTTCTCCAGAAACGCTTCGACTTCCGTTTCCTTTCCCGTTTTGGCCTTCAACTCAACAAGTAACGCGAACTTAGCCATTTGATGTATCCCTTTTTGAACATAGTCATGTTGCATCCAGCAGTCGGACTTTCGGCAGTCGATCTGCCGTTACATCACCAACTCGGTTTCCTTGATGTTGGCGATAGGTCCAAGGATTGTCGGATCGAAGTCGCGAACAACGTCTCGATCGGACCAAAGCCTTGGTAAGCCTGGGTTCGCCAGGGCAACACGGG
>NZ_LMUG01000090.1:5533-7112 GCF_009766125.1 Acidisoma sp. S159 | reverse complement strand
CTTTCGGCAGTCGATCTGCCGTTACATCACCAACTCGGTTTCCTTGATGTTGGCGATAGGTCCAAGGATTGTCGGATCAAAGTCGCGAACAACGCCTCGATCGGACCAACGCCTTGGTAAGCCTGGGTTCGCCAGGGCAACACGGCCGATGGTGACGACATCGGCACCGTCGTTCAGCGCAGCGACCGCCCGTTCGATCGTGTGCAGACTCCCATTGGCCAAAATCGCTGCCTTGGGTGCGTAGCGCCTGGCGAGGTGCAACAAGGATGGACCGGCAGGCGCAAAGGCCGGCTTCCACGCCTCACGTTCGGTCACGTGGATGAAGTCCGCTCCGACCTCCGCAAGGCTGCCGAAGACGATCTCGGCGTCGCGCTCCGCATCGGCCCACTTGTGATGGTAGTCGTTCACCTTGCCTTGGGAGATGCGAACACCTACCGGGACGCTGGCGCCAACCGTCGCACGCACCGCCTTGAACGTTTCAAGGATTAATCGCAAGCGGCTCTCTGTGGCGCCGCCCCACTGATCCACCCTGGTGTTGGCGTAGTCAGTCAAAAACTGGTCGAGAAGATAACCATTGGCTCCATGGATCTCAATTGCGTCGAATCCGGCAACCTCGACTGCGCGTCGCGCCGACTCGGCAAAGCCGGCGATGGCGTCGGCGATCTGCTCCTCCGTGATCGCGGCCGGTAGAGCGTAGCGGTCTTTACCGCGATAAAACGTCATCTGTTCTCCTTTCGGCTGAACTGCGGACGGCCCCACCGTGGTGTCGCGAAAGCGATTGCCCTGGCTAAGAGCGCCGGCATGCATCAGTTGGGCAATGGCGAGCGCGCCGTGCGTCTTGATGCCGCGGACAACCGGCTTCCAGGCCTTGGCCTGTGCTTCATCAGTCATGCCGGGCTGATGAGCGTAGCCCTGCGAGAATGCCTGGTCCGTGTAAATGCCTTCGGTGCTGACCGCCGCGAACCCACCCCGCGCGAACCGCTCGTAGTAGCGGATCATGGTCTCAGTCGCTTGGCCATCCTGGGTCGCCGAGATGCGCGTCATTGGCGCAACAGACAGGCGGTTCTTCAAGGTAAAGCCGTTTATAACGATCGGGGCGAAAAGCGCAGTGGTGTCGATGTCCATCGTCCAGACCTCCATAAGCCTGTGATTGGGCCGGTCCGCCTAAAACAGAAGGATACCGCTCGGTGGACCTGGACTTAGCTTTCACGGGCGGGATGCGGTAGATGGCTTTGACGTTAAGGAATATATCGCTTAGCGTTAAAGTATGGATCTAGCCGATGTGGCTCTATTTCGCGCCATTGCGTCTGTCGGCAGCCTTTCGGCTGCGGCGCGTCAGATGGGCTCGACGCCGATGTTGGTCAGCCGCAGGTTGGCCGGACTTGAAGCCGAGCTGGGCGCTCGCCTGTTCCACCGCACGACGCGATCCCTGTCGCTGACGCCTGAGGGAGAGGTCTTTCTTCCTCACGCCGTCACCCTCATCGAAGCTCGCGATTCCGCGCTCGAATCGATCTCAGACGGTGGGTCCGGTCTCTCAGGCCTGCTGAAGGTGACCTCGCCCAACGTGATCGGCCACTCT
>NZ_LMUG01000090.1:5161-5523 GCF_009766125.1 Acidisoma sp. S159 | reverse complement strand
CCGGACTTGAAGCCGAGCTGGGCGCTCGCCTGTTCCACCGCACGACGCGATCCCTGTCGCTGACGCCTGAGGGAGAGGCCTTTCTTCCTCACGCCGTCACCCTCATCGAAGCTCGCGATTCCGCGCTCGACTCGATCTCAGACGGTGGGTCCGGTCTCTCAGGCCTGCTGAAGGTGACCTCGCCCAACGTGATCGGCCACTCCGTAGTCGTCCCTGTCGTCGCTGAGCTGATCGCACACAATCCCGCGCTTCGCGTTGATCTGACCCTGAGCGACGGTGTGATCGACATTGCGACGGCAGGACTGGACGTAGCCGTCCGTGTGGCATTGATGAAACCTTCGGACATGATCGCGACGAGGTTA
>NZ_LMUG01000090.1:3517-5151 GCF_009766125.1 Acidisoma sp. S159 | reverse complement strand
TCCCGCGCTTCGCGTTGATCTGACCCTGAGCGACGGTGTGATCGACATTGCGACGGCAGGACTGGACGTAGCCGTCCGCGTGGCATTGATTAAACCTTCGGACATGATCGCGACGAGGTTGGCCGACAATCCATTCACGCTTTGCGCGTCGCCGGGCTACGTCGCTCGTTTCGGAGAACCCACCACGATAGAGGACCTGGCGGCCCATCGGTGCATCAAGCTTCACGCGATGGACACTTGGCCATTCACGCGGGAGGGCGAGACGCACCGGGTGCGGATTAGCGGTCCATTATCAGCCAGCACCGTCGACGCGGTTCGGGCCGCCTGCATCGCGGGCGTCGGAATCGCCATGTTGACCTACTGGGATGTGAACAAGCAGATCGGGGGCGGAGAACTGCAACGTATTGTCCTCGCTGATGTCAAACCGCTCGAGATAGGGATATGGGCCGTTTTCCCAACCCGCACGCAGATGCCGGCACGGGTGCGGGCATTCATTGACGCTTTGCGAGATCGGCTGCTTGCTGGGACCGATACAGGTCCCATGCGGACCACAAAGTAAGTAAGCCCCAACATGAGCAACAAGATGAATTCTACAAAGACGTTCTTTTTTGGAGATGCCGTCTCTGCTTGCCGGGAACACCCACTCTTCAATCGGGATCAGCGGTTCGGCTATGAAATATTCCCGGCATTGTTTGATTGAGGCACTGAGGTTCGTCGAGGCGATGCGATGCGCGGGGTAAATCGCGCTGACCGGAAGCTTTTCGGTAGTGAAACTGACCAGGAGTGGGACCAGGCGGCCAGCGAGCACACTCGCTATCACTTGGTAGGAGGGAGTTCTGGAAATGCCGAGGCCCGCTTCCGCGGCCACGATCGCTGCATCACCGCTGTTCACGGTCAATCTGGGCTCGACACGAACGAGTTTGCCGGCCGATCCGAAGCGCCACTCGTTGGTCGCGTCCGGGCTTTCGAATGCAATAATATCTTGGGCCGATATGTCGCTGGGCGCTTTCGCCGTTCCGCGACGCTCCAGATAGGCGGGGCTCGCCACCGAGCTTGAAAGAAATTGATGAACAGGCGCGTCAATGCGTATAGCTTTGCGAGTTCGGGCGTAGCGATCGACCTTCAAACCGGCGAAAACCCACGATTCTCCGAACGATGGCGCCATTCTTTTGCTCGACAAAGGCCTGATTATTTTTCCAATAAGGTCGGCAGCGCGTGAGCTCCATTCCGTCGCGAAGGCAATAGTCTCTAACGGTCTCGTTCATAAACACACTGTCGTTGTCCGTGTCGAAGCCCAGGAGGGAAAACGGCAACAGTTTTCGCAGCTCGGTCAGCGCTGTCATCAAAACAGTTTGCTCGCGCACCAGCATGGCGCGCACTCCGTTCAACCCGAGGCAATATCAGTCAGCACCAGCGTCTGCGTAAAAGGCCCCTTTGGCGAACGGGCCAGAGTGCGATACAAATCAGCCTCGACAAAACCCGGCGCCGGGTTATCCCAGTCAGAGAAGGTGCGGATCGGAACGCTGCGCCGGATTGCTGTCGAGGCTTACGCCGCCGCGGCCCTGTGGCGCTGATCCTTGTTTCTCTCAAGACGCGATCGATCGTGGCCGGCTCGTGACGAGCGATTGCTCGCG
>NZ_LMUG01000090.1:1403-3507 GCF_009766125.1 Acidisoma sp. S159 | reverse complement strand
GCTCCGTCGCCTCGATCAGGGGCGCCAGCAAGGGCTGAAGCCGCTTACCGCAAATCCGATCCGAGGCCTCCCAGGCCATCACAAGCGCGGCCCGCACGTCCTCGCCATGCGCCCATCGTCCCGTCTGTGACGAGCAAACTCCGGCCAGCGTGGACCACATTCCATTTGAGCACATCGTCTATAAGAAATACCTCGAGACGACCCTCAAGAACATAGAAGCACTCGGGATCGATATGACTTTGCAGGGGAACAAGTCTGCCCGCCCCAATGCGCGTTCGATAGAGAACAGTGTCGCCAAGCGTGGTGCCCGTTCGCGCGAATATCTCGAAACGAGCGTCGACCATATCGATCATGTCGTCGAATTCGACTTCCTCAACCATGAACTTCCCCGAGTTTCTCGTTGTTCGATGCGGCGCACCTACATACCAGGCGATGGCGAGGAAGATCGTCGGGCTGCCACGTGATCCATCTCGCGCCGGGACAGTTCCGCGTCAATCCGGAGGCTACGGAGATGCGCCTCCCGGTTGGACAAGGGTCCGGTGAGGGTTGTCTCGGCCGCCGCGATCGCGCCGTCGAGCGAGGCGATGAGTGCCGGGATGCTTTTGCGCACTGCCTCGGCCTGCATTCGGTCACGGGCTTCTCGGCCAAGATTGCGACCCTGGAGCTCCATCTTCTCTACGCGATGTCCAGCCGCCATGAATGACCGCACTGCCAACTCGCGGTCCTCACGAGCCGCCTGCATCAGGTCCATGCCGAGCGCCTTGTAGGGTTTGGCGGCCATGTCCTCGGCCACCTTGGACCACATGTCCTCGGCCTTGATCGGCGTCAGGTCACCCAACGCGCGCCGGCTGCGAACGGCGTCGAAGGTCGCCACATCCGAAATCATCGTCCAAGTAGTTCCACGCGCCCGACTTTCCGCCACGTAGGCTGTGAACCCGGTCATACCGGCGGTGCCGCGGGGCAGGGCGTTGATGTGCTCGTCCGAGGTGATCCCCTGCGCGGCGTCGATCGTCATGGCATGCCCGAAGCCGACCAGAAGCCGCCCTGTCGCCTTGTGCTCGAGGCGCTTCCACTCGACCTCGCCCAGGCGCCCGGCCTTGTCGCGCAACACCAAGCCGTTCGCCATGCGGCCCACCACCTCGACGATATCGCCATTGTTGCCGATCGAGCCGCCTTTGCCGTTGATCTTGGCCCAGGTCCGCCGGAACAGCCGGAGCTTGTCGCCTGTCGCGATAGGGATGGCATAGTGTTCGCCGCGCTGATCGATCGCCTCATAGACCTGCTCGTCATTGCGAAGCTCGCCGCGTACCTTCATCCGGTCGCGGATGGCGCGGCTCAGGTCGGCAGTGTCGGTGTTGGTCGGCGCCGAGACCGTGATGCCGCCCTTTGACCCAGCCGCTGTGAGGGCGTCCCGCCGCGTCATGTAGAAATCGGCGATCCGGCCGATGACCTGATCCTGGTCGCCGCCGATAAAGCGAGCGGTGCCGTCCTGGCGCTTCATGGCAAGGGCTTTCTCGACTTCGCCAAGATGATGGTTTCGTCGCTCCTCGGCTTCCAGATCGGACTGGGCATTGGCAAGGTGCGGCCCACTGATCTTCCGTCCACGGCGTTTTTGGGCAAGCAAGTCCAGAGAATCGCGGTCAGGCTCGGTTCCCCGGAACAGGCCCGCGATCATCCGCAGGCGACGCGTCTCGGATGCGTTGCGCCCCTTCTGGCGGACGGTGCTGAGCAGCTCGGCCTGGGCCTCTTTGGGCAGCGCCCGCCGCAGGATCTCAATGGCATCGCCCGCCTCGACTGACTGCGCCTGCTCCCGGTCGCCCAAGGCCTTGATGGTCAGGCCGGTCGTGCGCTGCAGCTGGAGCAGAGCAAGCATGGCACGTGGCGCGACCTGGCTGATTTCGTCGATCACCAGGACCGTGTTGCGGCTGGCGGCGAGCTCGCCGCTCTCGATCGCCTTCAGGAGCGGGTCCATAGCGAGCGTTTGATCAATGCCCGCATCCTTAAGCGCGTCTGCCTGCTTCCAGCCCGTCGCCAGTCCGACAACTTCCCGACCACCCACATCGAAGCGCGTGTCTGCCTTCCAGGCCTCGACCAAAGGCTTGAC
>NZ_LMUG01000090.1:0-1393 GCF_009766125.1 Acidisoma sp. S159 | reverse complement strand
AGCGTGGTCTTCCCGGCGCCCGCCACGCCTGTGAGCAGCGAGAGGGCACCTCCCTGGCCAAGCGCATAGATCGCCGCCCTCTGGGCAGCCCCGTGATCCGGCTCTGACGTGAAATCCAGGCCCGAGGCGGCAATCGCCGCCGCGATGGCGCCGTGGGTTAGAGCGCCGGCCTTGTCGGCCGCCGCGCGGGTCGCCTCCGCGGCGAGGCTTTCCTCGATCCGGACCTGGGCGGTGTTGGTGACGCGGACCTTGTCGCCGGACACGCCAAGGATGAGCGCGACCTGTTCGCCCTTGAGCGTCAGGCCTCGTTGCTCGATGAGCGACACCACCTGGTCGATATCAGCGACACCGCCGGCGATGCCGGTTCCGATCAGGCCCCGCGCCGCATACATCCGGAGCTTGTCGTGGTCGATGACGGCGGCCGTGTGGAATTCCTGGGCAAGATGGCGGGCGGCGAAGCGGTAGGCGGCGTCGAAGCGTTCGGCAGCCGGCCGCACCTCGTGCTGGGTTTCGTCGAGGATAGTCTGATGGTGCCAGCCGATCGTGGCGGCCTGCTCTCGCCAGATTTCGTGGTCGTTCTTGTCACCATGCTTCTTCAAGCGCGAGGCGAGGCCGGCGGTGGAGAGGATCTTGAACTTGCCCTCGATGGATAGCGCGTCCCAGTTAAGCCCTTGAGACTGAGCATAGGCCTTCGCAGATCCCAGAACCTGCCGGCGACCTTTGCTGAACAGATCAACGGCCTGTTGCGGGATCGCCTCGAGCACGATCGCTTGTTCATTCTTGTCGTAGCCGATCCGGGCGCCAAGGCGCCGCAGTTCATCGGCCAATCGTGCCTGGAAGAAGGCGCCGAACTCGTGCACACGGCTATGAAGGCGCTGAGTATCGAGGGAGCCCACGCGACTGTCCTCGGTGACGACCAGGTTGAAGAGGGCATTGTGGATGTGAGCATGCGGGTCACCGCCGATCGGCGATTGCGCCAGGTAGGTTGCGCCGTGCGCGCCATCCTGCACGGGTAGGGTGGGCCGGGCGGTATGATGACGAAAGCTCACCCACCCGACTTCCCCCGGGTCGGCGCCGTCCTCCCCGGCCTTCCCCTTACGCGCCCAACCGACCTCCCGAGCCACGAAGCGCATGGTGGCGTCGTTCGCACGATCGATGGCGTGCCAGATCATGGCGCTCTCGGCGGCCGTCGCTGCGAATTCGGCCGCCAGGGTGACTGACTTGTGCGGTGCCAGCGTCAGGTCATAGGCGCTGACCTTGCGCTTCTGCTCTGTCCAGGCTTCCCCGGTATCGGCGCGCTTGGCTTCGAATAGCCGATCGAGATCGGCGTCCTTGGGCATGGTTCGTGGATCAATACCAAGCGCCTTCGCGACCTCTGACGGCATGTCTGGCC
>NZ_LMUG01000016.1:0-434 GCF_009766125.1 Acidisoma sp. S159 | reverse complement strand
CTAGGGTCAGGACTCATTCTTTGAGATAGAAGGTGACACTGGCTGCGATGCAGATGGCGGAGAAGAAGGTGTGTGCGCAGCGGTCGTAGCGGGTGGCTATACGTCGCCAGTCTTTGAGCTTGGCGAACATGTTTTCGACTTTGTGGCGCTCTCGGTAGAGGGTCTTGTCGTAGGGGATTGCGGTCTTACGATTTTTGGTTGACGGAATGCAGGGTTCCATTCCGCGATCCATCAGGGCTTGCCGGAACCAGTTGCTGTCATAGCCGCGATCGGCGATCAGGCTCCTGGCTGGCGGCATGGCCCGGAGGAGGATGCGGGCACCCTTGTGGTCGCTCGTCTGGCCTTCGGTGAGCAGCAGAAGCAGGGGCTTGCCTTCTCCGTTGCAGACCGCATGCAACTTGGAATTCAGACCGCCCTTCGTTCGACCAATGCAG
>NZ_LMUG01000089.1:2217-3671 GCF_009766125.1 Acidisoma sp. S159 | reverse complement strand
AAACCACTCGGCGCAACCCTCGAAAAGCCTGCATACTGCGAGACGGGTCACCCCTCCTCAGGCGAACATTTGGTCTAGCCTAACCCAGTGCGAGCTTGGAAGCTTCGACAAGGTCGCCAAGTGATTGCGGACCGTCTCCCAATTGAACGCTAGCTTGAGGAGTCTAAGACAGTTCCCTGGCCTAAGATTACGTTGGTGGTTTCTCGGCTCTCGGTGTTTCGTCGTAAGGCTCGCAACGGCCGATTGCGAGCGTCGGCGGGTCGGGTGAGAAATGCCAACCCGATGTCAAATACTCTCCTGCAGAATAGATCTGAAATCGATCCATTTTTGGATTGAAAGTAACGTCATTAACGTAGGGAATGCATTCTGGAGTAGCGGAGCGTGTCATCTTACACAGTGACACCAAATTATCTTCCGCCTTATCAAAGACTCCGAATGTTGGCCTGAATGGAACCGCTTTGACAAGAGCCCTGAGACCGTTGTCTTTTCTAGAAAAGTCAAATGGACGCACCACATATTGATGGTCTTGGAAGATTGTCTTCGGAATCCAGTGTTCGGAATGAAGTTGGTAAAGAAAACCCACTGTTTGTTCCGGAGTGCACAGGAAAGACGGAGTCTGCGCTACCGCGCGTCCCGCGACCAACGAAAGACAAAACGTGATACTCACCAGAGTGCACTTGATCATAGCCCCTTCCTTCCACGGTTCGAACAGGAGGCGTAGTAGTTCGGTCGCCTCGTCGATCAGGTGGGAACGCCCTCTGAACGTCGGTATGTCCTTGTCGGGGAACCGCCGTCCCTAGCGCTACAACCAGGGCACGCAACGAGCCTGACGCGGTCAAGGCTAAAGCCCCAACGTGGTTGGAGCATCATAGTTCGGCTCGCTCACTGAGTAACGAAAGCGATCCGATCGACCGCCGAAATTTTGCGAGATTTCGCGACCCGGCGCCGAATGTGCTATGCTAGGTTGGGGTGCTGAGGCCCGTCATTTGGCGGAGGGCCGGATGGACATGCGGGGTCGAAAGCTTGCCGTCAATGGTGTGATTGCCGATTTCGGCAGCGAGACGTTGAGTACTACGTTGGGGCATTCAGTCGCCCTGCGGCCACAGGCGTTCGCTGTCCTGCGCTATTTGGCTGAGCATGCCAGCCGGCTCGTCACCAAAGACGAGCTGATGGATGCGTTGTGGGCCGGCCGCATCGTAACCGATGACAACCTCGTGCAGTGCGTCCACGAAATCCGCCGCGCATTCCGAGATACCGACCGTGTGGTGCTGAAAACCGCGCCGAAACGCGGCTACCGGCTGGTGCTACCCGCCGACGCCGCCCAGGAGCGAGCCTGGGGCGAGCCTGAAAGGCCTAGGGATGGCGATGGCGAGACTGGGGTTGGGACAGAGCCCATTGCCGACGGCACGCACTCCGTCGAGCACGTCAAGGTCTCCATCGCCGTCCTCCCATTT
>NZ_LMUG01000089.1:1776-2207 GCF_009766125.1 Acidisoma sp. S159 | reverse complement strand
TCTTCGGATCGAGAGCAAGAGTATTTCTCAGATGGGATCACCGAGGACGTCATAACTGATCTATCACGCTGGCAATCGATGGCGGTTGCCTCGCGCAACGCCACCTTCAGCTTCAAGGGTCAGCGCGTCGACGTCCAGACAGTGGGGCGCGAGCTGGGTGTGCGCTTCCTGGTAGAGGGCAGTGTCCGCCGGTTGGGAGAGCGCGTCAGGATCACGGCTCAGTTGATCGATGCCCAGACAGGCAATCACGTCTGGGCCGAACGGTACGATCGTCCGACGCGAGATCTCTTCGCCCTGCAGGACGAACTGGTTCGAACAATAGCGGGAACCCTGGTCGGCCGGGTGTATGTGAGCACGGCAGAGCATTTGCGTCGTAGGCCACCGTCCAACCCGGCCGCGTACGACCTTACGATGCGGGCCAACTGGCTGGC
>NZ_LMUG01000089.1:0-1766 GCF_009766125.1 Acidisoma sp. S159 | reverse complement strand
TCCTCACAGCCTATTGGCGATGATCCTGCAACGCGAGTTTAGCCGGGCGCTCGCATGGCCGCCGGAAGTCCTTGATCGTGCGTTCGCACTGGCGAAGCGAGGGGTCGAACTCTCTGATGGTGAAGGCACGAGCCACGCGGCGCTGGGCCATCTGTACCTGGAAAGACGTTGCTTCGATACGGCGCTGCGCCATATGGAGCGCGCCAATGAGATTAATCCGGCCAACCCGGCGAGCAAGGCCGATCTCGGTATACTCCTTACCCGGATAGGCCGCGCGGAAGAGGGGCTTGAGCACCTACATTATGCCCGCTGCATAGACCCATATTTCGGACCTTCTTGGTACTGGCGGGTGCTCGGGGTCGCCCAGTTCGCGCTATATCAATACGGGGAAGCCTTGGCCAACTTTGATCGGGGCGCACCAACGGGCGCGGGCGAGACTGCCATGATGGCGGGATGCTGCGCGAAGTTGGGCTTCGTCGAACGCGCTCGGGAGTTGGTGGCGCAGTGTTTGGCAATTCAACCCGACGCGACGATAGGCTACCTCGTCGCCAGAACCCTCTTTAGCGAAGGTGACCGCGAGCATCTTGCCGAGTGCCTGCGTCTTGCCGGATTGCGCGAATAGCCCCGTTTGAGGAACACGATGTACACTCTCTATTATTCGCCGGGCAGGGCAAGCCTGGCGATCCACTGGATTCTGATCCATCTTGGCGTTTCCTTCGAGGCTCGCTTGATAGATTTCGTCACCAAGGCCCACAAGAGCCCCGAATACCTTCGGATCAACCCCGACGGAACGGTTCCAACGCTCGTCGTGGGTGGTGCGCGGTACTTCGAGTCCGCCGCGCTTGCGCTGATGTTGGCGGAGCGCCATCCGGCGGGCGACCTCGATATTCCGCAAGGAGCGCCGGAGCGGTCAGACTACCTGCAGTGGATGGTTTATTTTGCCAATACGCTGCAGCCGCTCTACCGTGCGTGGTTCTACGCCGATGAGGTTGGAGGAGCCGAAGCGGTCGAGGCGGTGAAGGCGCATGCGCGTGTGCGCATCGAGAGGGTTTGGGAGCGTGTCGATGCACGGCTGCGGGAAACGCCCTACATTGCGGGCAAGAGCCTCAGTGCCGTCGATTTTCATGCGACCATGCTTATGCGCTGGTCACGCGAAATGCCAACGGCCGCGGATCGATGGGACAATATAGCTGGTTATCTTGATAGGATGAGAGCTTTGAAATCATTCAGCCTTGTGCACGAGCGCGAGGGACTTGAGATGTGGCCTCGTGTCCTTCGCGGATTCTAGCTCGGGGGTCGACATTTCTATGTCTCATCTCCCAAACAAGAGAATTAAATATCTCGTTCAGCTCATTCGAGCTTTCCCGGGAAGACTTTCGCTCTACGGCACTTTTACGCCCTCTCTAGGGCCGACTGTTCCGGATAATCATCGAGCCTTCCCAGAAAGAGTCGCCGTTTTCTAGCACTTTTATGGCCCACGGAGCTGGAACACCTTGACCGAGCGACCGGAAACATAGTCGAGCCCGACGTCCTGGCAGAAGGCGATCGAGGCGGGATCGCCGCCATGCTCGCCGCAAATGCCGAGCTTGAGCTTCGGTTTCGTCGCCCGTCCTTTCTCGACCGCGATCTGCACCAGCAGGCCGACGCCATCACGATCGAGCGACACGAAGGGGTCCTTCTCAAAGATTCCGCTCTCGACATATTTCGGCAGGAACTTGCCGGCGTCGTCGCGCGAAAGCCCGAAAGCGGTCTGGGTCAGGTCGTTG
>NZ_LMUG01000088.1:0-232 GCF_009766125.1 Acidisoma sp. S159 | reverse complement strand
GCTGTTCGGCTATTCCGCTACGAAGGGAGCCATCGGGAACATGACGGTTGCGTTTGCTCAGCTGCTGGCCGAGAAGGGGCTACGCGTCAACGCCGTGCTGCCCGGCCCTATCTGGACCCCCTTCATTCCATCCGGCATGGAGGGCGACGCCGTGAAAACTTTTGGCTCCAAGACGCCGTTCGGTCGGCCGGGACAGCCGGTTGAAGTAGCGCCGCCTTACGTGATGCTGGCT
>NZ_LMUG01000087.1:268-356 GCF_009766125.1 Acidisoma sp. S159 | reverse complement strand
AACGCTCAACTGGCGCAGGAGGTCGCCGCGGTCGATCAGCTTGCGACAAATCAAGTGCGTGATGGGCACTTCGGCGTGGTCAGTCTCG
>NZ_LMUG01000087.1:0-258 GCF_009766125.1 Acidisoma sp. S159 | reverse complement strand
TTCGCCGTGCCCGGCCGTTGCCGCATGAGCACGATCCCGGGCAGGCGAATGGAACTGCCCGCGCGTGCCGAGTTGAGGTGTCGGGTGTCGTGATATCCCTGTTTCGATAATTTCGGCCGCAGCAAGGCGAGGGGATGCTGCCGCAGCGTCAGTCCTGTAGCGGCGTAGTCGAGCACGATCGCTTGTCCTGCCGCCTCGGCCGGCAAGGCGGGGGCGACCTCGTTGATGAGTCCTGGCTCCCCGAGTGCGTAGTCGGCC
>NZ_LMUG01000086.1:0-216 GCF_009766125.1 Acidisoma sp. S159 | reverse complement strand
CGAGGCATAACCCGAGACGACGATCACCTCGATTTCGGGATAAAGCTGGCGGACGCGCACGCGAGATCAATTCCGTCCTTCTCACCAAACATGGCGACACCTGTAGATACCAAATCGACGTCATCGACGTCTGTAGGGTGGACCGCCGCATCATTGCCCGTGGCGACCTCAGTAGCGTCAAACCCTCCTTCTTTGAGGAAAACAGCTGTTGTGGGC
>NZ_LMUG01000085.1:0-323 GCF_009766125.1 Acidisoma sp. S159 | reverse complement strand
GGGTGGAGCAGCCCGGTAGCTCGTCAGGCTCATAACCTGAAGGTCACAGGTTCAAATCCTGTCCCCGCAACCAAATCAATCCAAGACCTATAGCCAAACGCACCATCGCCCCAAGCCAAGGTCGCGATGCTGTTAAAGCCATGTGAAAGTAGACCTAAATCTCCGGACAAGGTTCACCCTTAGCTAAGGGAGAGCCTTGTCCGGAGATTTAGGTGTACCTTCAACAGGATCGCGTCGCCATGGACGTAAGCCTGCGCTCAAGGCCGCCTTGCGGGGATTTGGCCTATTTGTGAGTCTGCGCTCGTAAGGAATCCTTATGAGCA
>NZ_LMUG01000015.1:0-425 GCF_009766125.1 Acidisoma sp. S159 | reverse complement strand
AGAAGCAGGGGCTTGCCTTCTCCGTTGCAGACCGCATGCAACTTGGAATTCAGACCGCCCTTCGTTCGACCAATGCAGCGGGGAAAGCCCCTTTTTGAAGCAGGCTGGCTGCCGTGCGGTGAGCCTTCAAATGAGTGGCGTCGATCATGATCCGATCAGGCTTGGCGTCCTCGGCGGCCAAAGAAGCAAAGATTCTGTCGAACACGCCGAGCAAGCTCCAGCGCACGAACCGATTGTAGAGTGTCTTGTGAGGCCCGTAGGCTTTCGGCGCATCCTTCCATTGGAGGCCGTGGCGGATAACGTAGACGATTCCGCTGACAACCCGCCGGTCATCGACCCGCGGCACACCATGCGACAGCGGAAAATGCGGCGATATCCGCGCCATTTGCCGGTTGCTGAGCAGAAACAGTTTGTCCATGACGGTA
>NZ_LMUG01000084.1:0-256 GCF_009766125.1 Acidisoma sp. S159 | reverse complement strand
TGCGGGATTATGGTAGGCGCCGCGGAAATGCAGCAGCCCCACTTCTCCAATCGTGCCGATCAGGCCGAGACTTGTCATGGCGCCGATGACGCGGCCGGCGGCGAGGCCGAGGATGGTGGGTGTCGCGCCCGGCGGATTGTCGCGAAGCCGCTCGGACAGAAAGCCGAGCATCCCGGATAACGAGATAGCGGCCGGAGCGCCGAGAGGTGCCGAATAGAAAAGGTTCTGCCATCCGAACCCGCCGGGCTTTCTGCTG
>NZ_LMUG01000083.1:2397-3232 GCF_009766125.1 Acidisoma sp. S159 | reverse complement strand
GCACGAAGACCGGCGGCGGCCGAACGGGCAAGAGTGAGCGGGGGCGATCACCCGTCAGCCCGTCGAGCACATCCATCACCGGGCGGCCGAAGCGGCGCGACAGTGGGGCGCGGGGTTGGCGCAGGAGTTCGCCGATCTGCTGCAAGCCGAGGCGGTTCAGGCTGGTGATGCAGTCCTGTGACAGCCGCAGCGCGCCAAGCGGCAGCGGCGCGACGGCGGCGATGTCATCTCCGGCCGCGACGATCCGGGTGTGATGCCCGGCGCGCGCCAAGGCAGCAGCGGCCTCCGCAATGCCCGCGATGACGGCCTGGGCAGCGATGCCGCCACGCTGGAGGCTGTTGCTGACTTGGCGCAACAAGGCCGCTTCGCCGCCAAAGAGCTCGGTGCAGCCGGTTACGTCCAGCACTAGACCGTCCGGAGGATCGACCGCAGCGATCGGCGTGAACCTCACAGCCCAAAGAGCCAGACGCTCCAGAAACGCCCTGTCCGCGTCAGGATCGGCTGGACGCAGCACCAACTCGGGATGCATCGCCTGCGCGTCCGCGAGGGCTTGCCCCACGTGCAGCGTGGTGCCGGGCGCATCGACGCTCGTCAGCAAGCGACGGTTGCCCTGGGTGTCCCAGGCCGCAATGGGGACGCCGGCAAGCTCCGGCTCCCTCTGCCGAATGCGGTCGGTTGCAACCTGCGGCAGATACAGAACGAGAAAGCGCCGGTGCTTCATGCGACGCCAAGCCCAGCCGGCTCTGGCTCTTGGTCCAAGTCGCACGCCGAGGCGAGTGCCTGCTTTTGCCGATCCCAGACGACCGTCCAAGCTGCCGGTCGCCCGCCGAAGGCC
>NZ_LMUG01000083.1:0-2387 GCF_009766125.1 Acidisoma sp. S159 | reverse complement strand
TCCGACCCGCCAACGGCTCCTGGCGGCGGAAGGCGGCACGAGATCCGTGTCGGGCAAGATGAGCAAGCCGATGCCGCCGCCAGTTTCGGCCGCGAGCTGAAGTCGCCGGGCAGCGATCAGGTCGGGTGCCGGCCCCTCGAGCACGAGGGCGGCGCCCGCCACGCCCGGTGATCTCAGCGCTTCTTCGAAGGCCCAAAGGGCGTCCTTGGCGCGCTTGGCGGCAATGAAAATGAGATCCCTCTGCGAGAGACCAAGTTCCGCAACACCTGCAGGCCAGATGTCCGGCTCGGCGCCAATCCAGATGACCGGTCCCGCTGTCTTGCCGAGGACAAACGCGCAAAAGCCCGTGGCGGCGCCGGTGTCCGCAGCCAATACCTCGTGGAAAGCCCCACGGGCCAAGCCCCCGGCAGGCAGTAGCCGGTCGATGGGTGGGCAGAGGGAGATGGTCTCGCCCTCCGTCACAACCGTCCCACGCTCCAGGCGCGCGACGGCGCTCCGAAGCTCTATGAGGGCCGCTTGATGATCTATTCGAAGTGCGAGATCTGCCATTCCATCTGCCTAGCCAGCGGAGTGGGGGCGGCCGGGGCGGGCGCGCATCACGATGTAGCCGGATCGACGCAGGTGCTCTGTCAGGCGCTCTGCCGCCATCCCGGCGGCGAAATCCCAGCCGCTGCGACGCGGCTTGCCGCGCTCGTCGTAACGCAGCGCATAGGACAGGACGGCCGCGATCTCCTCCGCGGTGGCGGCGGTGAGATCGGCAGCGTCAGGGTCTGGCTGATGGTCGTCGGGCATGAAGGCAAGCTAGGCGGCGAAGGAGAACGAAACAAGAACAAGAATCGATTGACGCGATGGTAGCCCCATGCTTGCCGGCGGTCCCCCGCGACGCGTGGCTTCATGCCTGTAATGGTCGAATCCCGCAGATTCAATCGCCTCAACCGCCGTCTCGGCGCGATACGGTGCATTCCCAAGGAATGGTAAAGAATTCGAGTGCATGGCTCCGGCAAGAGGATGAAGGCGATGACGCGGGCAACCGCTCTGACAATCGCAGTCGACGAGAGCTGCACCGTCTCGGGCATCCTACAGGCGCCCGCCGAAGCGCGTGCCTGCTACGTCATGGCGCATGGTGCGGGGGCGGGCATGACCCATTCCTTCATGGCGGCGGTTGCCGACGGCCTCGCTGATCGGAATATCGCGACGCTTCGCTACCAATTTCCTTACATGGAGCGAGGCTCGCGGCGGCCTGATAGCCCGGCTCTGGCACATCGAACGGTTCGAGCGGCGGTCATCGAGGCGGCGCGGCAATTGCCAGCACTGCCTCTCATCGCCGGCGGCAAATCATTCGGCGGTCGCATGACCTCCCAAGCGCAAGCGGAGGCGCCGCTCCCCAAGGTCGAGGGTCTGGCCTTTTTTGGCTTTCCGCTGCATCCAGCCAACAAACCCTCAGTCACACGCGCGCAGCACCTCAGCCAAATTCAAATTCCGATGCTCTTTCTACAGGGCACGCGGGATGCGTTGGCCGACATGACGCTGCTGGCTCAAACCATCAAATCGCTCGGCGCAAGGGCGACGCTCGCAGAGGTGAGCGGAGCGGATCACTCCTTTCATGTGCCAGCGCGATCTGGCCGCACGGATGCGGGGGTCTTAACGGACATGCTCGCCACATTTTCCGTTTGGATAACGGCGAACACCCCAAGAGTAGGCACTTAGCGTCGCTCATGGCCGAATTTCGTTAATCGGCCACAGCTTTGTCTTGCAGATTTCGTGGTCATTGCGCGACAGAGAAAACGATACTTTTCTTCAGCGGCTTCTTATGTCAGCGGGCCGAGTCTATATTTAGCCGATCTGATTATCAAATTTTTATGCATCGACATATTGTGCTTGCGCGGAATCGACGCCATCTGCGGCTTTCGACCAATGTCGCGTCGTAACCATCCTGATGACTAGTTGGATATTGGACCTTGCGTCAGAATTCGCCCGCAATCTGAAAGAAACATGCACTATGCCTGCCACCACCACCCGAGCGCCGCGTGGAACGAAGAACTTGTCCCTGGCCTTTTTTGCTGCTGCTGACGCCATCAAGGAAGATAAGCGTCCTGCCGCCATCAAGGCCACGCTGGCGTCGATCCGCGGAGAGTTGAAGGCCTCACGGGAACGGGCAAAATTGGCCAAGTCGCGCGCCGGCAAGAGGGGTCCAGGCCGCCCGCGCAAGGTTAAAACTGTCTAGTATTGAGTGTTGGGTCAAGCCCCTCGTCTTCGGTTTAGAAACGCACAATATCCTGCGCACGATCGAGCGATGACCAACTGGGCAGCTAGCCCGTCTTATTCAGCGCATGCCGGGGATTCGCTGGCGGGTGTCGCGTAAAGCATTGATCGCGCTTAGGGATTGG
>NZ_LMUG01000082.1:0-2098 GCF_009766125.1 Acidisoma sp. S159 | reverse complement strand
TAATCCCCGTGCGGCACGCGGCCTAAACCGCCGGGACTCCCCACTCACCGCGGAATCCGGCCGATTTTCCGCAGCCTGTTAAAGCCTCGCAAAACCGCGTTGTGCCGCCTCAATCCGTGCGATAGCCGTGCAGTGTTTGATTCCCGCACCGATAGGGTTAGCGTATTCCAGCCTCACATCTTGTATTGTCTGACATGCAGACGTTCACATAGCAGTGACTGCCACCTGAGGGTCATAGAGTGACCGCAATCAGACGCTCTTTACGCCCGCTTCGAAGCAGGGTGACGATTGATGATGGTCTACCGGTTCTATCGTCTGGCTGCGGGAGGATGCATCGCGACCACCGGCCAAGTAGCTTGTGCGACTGACGCCTCCGCACTCGTGGCTGTGGCGAAGCTCCTAAACCCACGAGAGACAGCGGAGGTCTGGGATGGAATCCGTCACGTGGGCAGGGTTGGCTGCACCGGTCGCCCGATCACCTATGTACGCGAGAGCACCGGTTAGTGCAGCCGTATACCGTGACCCTAGGAGCTGCGAGTGACTTGAGAGCGCCCCGTCCAGCCCCAAATGCCGTCGGCATTCCCCAGCTACAGAACGCCTTGGCGGTGTTGTCGCACGGGAAGTTCCCTAAGTTGTCGATGCGCTCATTCGCGGCTCTCCTCATCACGCACACTTCCGAGCAATCAACCACTACAACCAGTATCGCCCAAGCATTGAACGTCCCTCTGGGGGCATCTAGCTTCGCCATCGATCGCCTGGTCGCGGAGAAGTTGGTCAAACGCGTTTCGGATAAGGCTGACCGAAGGGTATTTCATCTCAGGCTCACCAGCTCAGGGCGAGCCTTGTGCCGTAACCTGGTGAAGGCGCCAAACAGCGGGAGCCATTTTGAGTGATGGCAATGCCCGCTGAGCCTGCTGAGTCCCATCCGGAAAACGGTGACGAGGCGCTGTTCCAGTTTCGCAAGAGTGTCCTTACTAT
Organism: Acidisoma sp. S159; assembly: GCF_009766125.1. NCBI lineage: Bacteria > Pseudomonadati > Pseudomonadota > Alphaproteobacteria > Acetobacterales > Acidocellaceae > Acidisoma > Acidisoma sp. S159. The sequence continues at coordinate 1,120 of NZ_LMUG01000082.1, read as the reverse complement.
GGTGCGAGGGAGCAGGCGCGACCTATCGTTACGTCAGTTGGCGGTGATCCTCACCTGTTATACAAGTGGTTTGCAGACGGTCAGGGGGCTATCTGCGGTGCTGCGAGTTCAGAAGCCCGTCATAACGAGAGCGATTGATGTTCTCATAGCGCACAAGATGGCGCGCCGCATTCCCGATCCGGCAGATGGGCGCTCGGTGCTAGTTGAACTCACCTACGCCGGTAAAACGTTTTGTATGAGCCTTGGGAGATCGCGCCTACCGACGCGGTGACCTACTGGAGAAGCGTCGGGACTTGATGGATGACTGGGCAGGACACTGCGGCGGCTAGCCTGCCCACTCTGATCGACTCGCGTCAGGTCCGCCGCGATGGAATGGTTCAAGCTGGGAGGCCCCTGCCTGACTAACGATCCATCCACCCGTTCGGTTCTTGATTACCACCCATAAACGGCGGGGCTGCTGTCAATGTAGGGCGCTTCTTTTTCTCACTACCACATTCCGGATTAGGGCAGATGAACGCTCGTTTCGTTTCCTTCCAAAGCATGATCGTAGGTAACGGAGTGCAGTAGCAGAATCTCGCTCCTAATTCCTTTGCGAGCTTGAGATCACTCCTTTCCAAAGACTCTGCTGCCATTCGGATTTGAAATTCAAGATCGTCTCGCTTCGAACCTTTGGGTAGCAGGCTAGCCGCTGCTTTAAGCAGCCCAACACTTTGCTTCACCGTGTCTAACCATGATGTTAGGTCGTAATAGGCTTGATCCATTGTGCTCGTCTTTCAAATACCTGATTGCGCTCGGCGACTGCTTCTAGAAATCTGGCGAAGCAGAGATGTTAATCCTCATGCGATTGAGAAGTTTCGTAAATAGACTTTCACGTGGACGGAACTTGACAGTAGCCCTGGCGGTCGAGCCCGTCTTCGTTAGTGTTAGAGCCCATTTCGGAATCAGAGCGAAACGGGTTTGGATGGGTTGGCTGGTCGAGGCGGATGTGATTCCAAGCAGGTGTTCGAAGCCTTGCTGGAGCTCACATGTGGACCCCGACCAACACCGGGAAAAAAGCGAGCATTCGGAACCGAGGAGCTGACGATGGTTCAGCATCAAAAGAGACGCGCGAAACGGTTTT